>CALVTR010000005.1 GCA_944362965.1 uncultured Clostridia bacterium | reverse complement strand
GCATACACCAAAAAACTATACTACAGATAACTAAACTATTTTAACCTACTTTGTTGCATTTAATTTTTCACTACGTGCCTGATTTAGATTTTAAGAAAATTGTTAAAATTTGTCGAATAAGATTTATAAAAAATCAACCACAGCGAATAACTGGGTTGATAATGATGGTTTAAAATTAGTCTTCATCATCTATATTTACATTGTGATAAACTTCTTGAACGTCATCTAAATCTTCAAGTGCTTCAATCATTTTTGTGAATTTAGATAACTTTTCTTCGTCTAAATCAATATAGCTATCAGGGACCATTGTGGTTTCTGCACTTAAGACAGTATAGCCAGCTTTTTCGAGATTATCGCTTAATTTTGAATGTTCGTTTGCTGGGCATATGATTTCAAATGAATCGTCATATTCAATAATATCTATTGCTCCAAAATCTAAAGCTGTAAGCATCAATTCATCACTATCGAGCTTATCATTTTTTTCAACTACAACAATTCCTTTTCGTTGAAATAGATAACTAACGCAGCCAGTAGAGCCAAGCGAACCACCAAACTTATCAAATGAATGGCGGACATCACCTGCTGTTCTGTTTTTATTATCAGTTAAGCATTCAACTATAACAGCGGCACCGCCAGTTCCATAACCTTCATAAGTGCAGCTTTCATAATTTACACCGCCTTGTTCTCCCGCTGCCTTTTTGATGCTTCGCTCTATTGTGTCGTTAGGCATATTGTTTTGTTTTGCTTTAGCGATAATATCTTTAAGCTTAGGGTTTGATACAGGGTCTGGTCCACCAGTTTTAACGCAAACGGCAATTTCCCGTCCAATCTTTGTGAAGATTTTGCCACGAGCTGCATCGCTTTTTCCTTTTCTCGCTTGTATATTATGCCATTTTGAATGTCCTGACATTTGTGCCTCCTTAACTAAATGTTCATAAAATTTTTTATAATTTAAATTAACCAAAATATTTATGTCTATATTATTATAATATATTACAATAGTTTTTCAAAATCATTTTTTGATATTTCATACATAATAATTGAGCCAGATATGGCAGCATTTAAGCTTTCAACATTATTTTTCATTGGTATAGATATTGAATGACTACATAGGTTTGAAATCTCTTTTGATACACCTTGACCTTCATTTCCAATAACCACACCTATTTGTTCATTTATGTTAAATTCAAAAATATTTGTTCCATTCATATCTGCCTTTAATAGTTTAAGATGCCATTCTTTTATTTTTTCTATAAAAGTTTCTCTTGATAATTCAAAAACCCTAACATTGAAAATCGTGCCAACGCTACTTCTTATAAGTTTTAAGTTTGTAATTTTTACACTATCTATTAGATACACATAGTTGAAGCCACAAGCCGCAGCTGTTCGTATTAGAGAGCCTACATTACCAGGATCTTGCAGTCCGTCTATTACTAAAAAGTTCGTTTTAGGCTTCTCTAGTATATGTGGTATGTATTCTATAATACAAACTACACCCTGTGGCGTTTTGCTATCAGATAATTGTTCGATAGTTTTATAGTCAACCAAGAAGATTCTATCTTTATCCATAAGTGATTTTATATTGTCTGTTATAAGGTTTTCATCGTAAGTTAAGAAATATTTAGGCTTTAACCCTATTGCTAAGGCATCTTTAATTATCTTTAGGTTATCCAAAAAAAGCAAATAACTTTTTTCACGTTTTTGCTTTTTTATCTCTTTTATTAAATTATTGCTTAATCTAGCATACATTATTTAACTTGTCCTACAAGTGCTGCAAATGCTTCTGGTTCTCTTACAGCCATATCTGCAAGAACTTTTCTGTTTAAGTCAATACCCTTGTTCTTAAGTCCAGCAATAAACTTAGAATAAGAAATTCCGTTTTGTCTGCATCCAGCGTTTATTCTTGTTATCCACAAAGCTCTGAAATTTCTCTTCTTGATTTTGCGACCAACATAAGCATATTGTCCGCTTTTCATAACTTGTTGTTTTGCTGTTCTATAAAGCTTAGATTTTGCACCTCTGTAACCTTTTGCACTCTTTAATATAGAACGACGTTTTTTTACTGCATTAACTGTTCTTTTAACTCTCATGTTAGACCTCCTACTTAGCTAAAAGGGATTTGATGTTTTGTGCATTCTTTCCTGAAATATAAGATCCCTTTCTTAATTTTCTTTTATTTTGTTGTGACTTCTTTGTAAGGAAGTGTCCTTTTCCTGGTCTTGCGAATTTAACATTTCCATTTGCAGTTACATGAAAACGCTTTTTGCAACCACTGTGTGTTTTTTGTTTTGGCATAATACTTCTTCTCCTTTTATTTTGCTTTTTTAGGACTTACAACTACAAAAATGTTTCTACCTAAAAGCTCTGGTTCTTTATCTATGCTGCCGATATCGCTAAGGCGTGCACAAAATTCTTTGACTACCTCTATAGCTTTCTTAACATAGGCTTGCTCTCTACCTTTCATTCTTAAAGTGACTTTAACTTTGTTACCTTCCTTTAAGAATTTAGTTGCACTAGCTACACGATATGCTATATCATGCTCTTCTATAGTCATTGAAAGTCTAACTTCCTTAGTTTCGATTATTTTTTGAGCTTTCTTTATTTCCTTGTCTTTCTTTAATGCATCATATTTGAATTTACCATAATCTAGTATTTTGCATACAGGCGGATTAGTTCCACCAGACATTAAAACAAGATCATAGCCACGCTCTTCAGCTATTGCTAAAGCTTCATCTCTTGATAAAATCCCAAGTTGTTCTCCATTTTCTCCTATTAAACGAACTTGTGGTGCTGTGATTTGTTCGTTAATCAATAATTCCTTAAAAATAGTTGTATTCCCCTTTTAAATAAAAAATTTGATGGAAGCATAAAATTCCACCAAAAAACTTATATCAAAATAATTAAGTTTTTACCAAGTCTAGCCCATTTGCTGACTGGTGAGAAGTGGAACTTCTACTTTCATGCATATATGATAGCACAGTTATATCACTTTGTCAATTAATTTTTTAAAAATTTTTATATTTTCGAAAAATTTATATATTTTCTTGACTTATTAAATTTTCTATAGATATAAAATCACCTTTATAATTTAAAGAATTTGTTTAAAAATTTGCAAAGTTTTAAAATTATCTTGTTTGAGTTTCTTAGCGCCCTATCTTTCATTATAGCTTTAAAAAATATTGTTATGCCTGCAATTAGAGCTGAAGTTGTTATAGATATAAGCATTATTAAATTTGAATTTGTAACTTTATTTGTCAGTGCTACCACAATGCATGCTCCGCCTGCCCCGCAGAGTGTGCTACAAATATCGCCTACTACGTCAGCACAAAAGGAGCACACTTTCTCAGAATGCTGGCATAGTTTTACGCCTATATCTGCGCCAATTACTTTTTCTTTTTCCCACTTTTTAAAGGTTTCGATATCGGCAGAAGTGGCGGCTATTCCTAGCATATCAAATATAACCGCAATAAAAATAAAAAGTGCAATTCCTAGTGATGCTATTATAACTCCCATGCTTGAAAGCATCGTTTGACTTAAAAAACCGAAAAACATAGACATACAGATCGCAATAAAAAACATTCTAAAAGCCCATAGGTATTTTCTTTTAGAGATGCTTTGAATAGACACTTTTCTTATTTTTTTCACAAAATAATATATGACTTATTTTTGTATTATATGTTTAAATGAAATGCCATGCATCAACTATACTTCTTCTAAAGAATTGAGTGTTTCTTTAATCTCTGTGAGTTTACCCTTTGTTCTATCAAGCTCTTTATAGCAAAATACAATAAGCTGCTTTGCTCGCTCAATTAGTTTGATAGCTTCACTTATAGCAAGAGTTCCACTTTCAATTTTTGTTATTATATCGTTTAATTCTTTTGTTGCGTCTTCATACGTTAATTGTTCCATTTATTTCTCCTTTTTTATTGGCATTGCATCTACTTTGCCATCAATAAAATTTATAGTAAGATTTTTCTGTAATTCTAAATTTTCAAGTTTATTGATACTTTCTCCATTTTGCTCAATCTTTGCATAACCTTTTTGTAATATAGAATTTGGATCTATTTTATTAATGGTAGTTTCAAGTATTCCAAGTTCATAGTATTTTTGATTTACAAAACTTTCTATACCTTTTAGCATTCTTTCTTTTTGTATTTTCAAGTAATTTTGCTCATTTATAAGCAGTTTGTCAGCGTCATTTGAAAGCCTGATATTTTGCATATCGCAGTAATTAAACTTCTGTTTTAAAAAGTTGTCAGAAGCTTTTAAAAAGGCGTCAAATAAACCCCACATTTCTGCCTTCTTGTCATCAAGAGAGTATGTTAAAAGTTCGGCAGCTGCAGATGGTGTTGGAGCTCGCAGGTCACTTACAAAATCTATTATTGTAAAGTCTGTTTCATGCCCTACCGCAGATATGATTGGTTTAGGACAATTATAGGTTGCTCGTGCGACTACTTCGGTGTTGTAGGCCCACAAATCCTCTAAAGAGCCACCGCCACGTGCGACCACAAGAACATCTATTTTATCATATTCCCCCATAACATCAATAGCATGGGCTATCTCATTTTCAGCATTGTTTCCTTGAACCTTTGTGTTGTAGAGAACAATATCAACACTTGGATTTCTTCGCCATGTGATGTTTTTTATATCTTGAATAACCGCCCCTTCACGTGAAGTTATAACACCTATTCTTTTTATATTTTTAGGTATGCTTTTTTTATGAGCAGAGTCAAAGAGACTTTCATCTTGAAGCTTTTGTTTTAGTTTTAAAAATTCTTCATATAGTTTGCCTTGTCCAACTTTTTCAACTTTATTGACATTGAAATTAAGCTTTCCGCCTTTAACATAATAATTAGGTGAACCTGTGACAATTATTTTATCGCCTTCAATGATTTCTGAAATGAAATTCGGATAAAAGCAAACGCAAGATAAGGTGGCATTCTCATCTTTAAGTGAAAAATAGATTACATTCCTTGATAAACTTACACCAAAAACTTCCCCAACAACAGAGATATTGTGGAGAAGTTCTTCAGCGTCAAATATTTGTTTTATATACGTGTTTAATTTTGAAACAGTGATGGCCTCTTGCATTTATTCTTCCTTTTTGTCTGCATTTATCGACTTAATAATAGAAGACAAAACACCATTTATAAACCTGCTGCTCTTTTCTGTTGAGAATTTTTTTGCAAGCTCGACTATTTCATTGACCACTATCTTATATGGTGTTTTAACGTAGATTATTTCAGTTACAGCTTCACATAAAAGAGCTAAATCTACTTTGTATACCCTGTTTAATTCATAGCCCACTAAATTAGAAGAAATAAGTTCTTGCACACTTTCTTTATTTTGTTCATAGCAGGCAAGAATTTCTTTTACAAAATTTTTATCATCTTCCTTTTTTAGAGATGCAAAAAACTCTTCGTCTGAGTAATTCTCCTTGACGAAAAGTCTTTCAAAAATCAGTTGAAATGCAAGTTTTCTAGCGTAAGCTCTCATTGTATTTCCTCGTCACAGGCAACACCATAAACATGAACATTGATTTTGCCTGGTTTTATCCCGACCATAGTATTTAGTGCATTCTTTATATTTTCTTGAACCCTAAAAGCAACATCAGGCACACTGTAACCTATGAATACTTTTATATAGACATCTACATTGACTTTTCCATTTGTGTCAAATTGTATGCGGACACCTTCGCTCTTTGGTTTTGACAATTTTTTATAAAATGGAAGATAGTCGTTTGTTAAAGATTCAACGCCGTTTATTTCCTTTGTTGCAAGGTTGATGATTGATAAAAGTATATCTCTATCAATTTCAACCTTTCCCTTTTTAGGTAAAGTGGTATTTGTTTTTGCCATAGCTAACTCCTATTCTTTTGTATTATAACACATATTTATAGATTTTTGCAATTATTCTACTGGAATAATTTTTATATTTTCAATTCCTGTTGCAAGTTGTGATTGTATAATTTCAACAATTTGAGCAACTTCTGTAGAAGTAAGCTCACTTGCCTTGACAACAGCGTTGACATTAGAGTCAGAAATAGTTACAACGCAGTCTTCAAAGCCTTTTGCTTTAATAAGTCCTTCAACAACGAGTTCTTGCTCCATTTGGTCAATAAGAGCAAGTTTAGCACTTTCCGCAGTTGCTATAGCTTCAGCCGTTGATGAGTCACTTGAAATGATTGCATCGTAGTATAACATTTCTTGGTCTCTTGTTGACTCTCTGTCTGATCTATAAGTTTGGAAATAACTTGAAGTAGTGGCTGTGTCGTCATTATTATTTGACACTGAATTGTTGAGCATAACATTCAAATACCCTGTAATACCAAGAAGCAAAACCATAGCAGCTATTATAATAATTTTTGTTCTTTTTTTCATATTCTCTCCTTTTAATTTCCTTCTAAAACATTTATCTTAGAGCTATCTATATCTATCACAGTTTGTATAATTGAAATAATGTTCAATTTGACTGAGACATCTCCCGCTCCGTCTGCGACCACAACAATGCCGCCAATAACTGGATAGATTTCTTCTTGAAGTATAGGTTTTCCATCGACCATAACAACTGTTGATGTTGTTACGGTTGTGCCATTGGATGTTGTCCTAGTCTCTTCTTCGGTGACATAGATGTATTCAAATCCTTTTTCGAGAGTAATCAAAACATTGACATTGCCTGCACCTTTAACTGAAGTAATTACATTTTCAAGTTTATTCTCAATGTAGCTTACATATTCCTGAGATGAAGAAAAAGTTGCGTCAATATTGTCATCTTCTGTCGATGAGCTGTCATTCGATGGGCTAAGTGTTGTGAAATAAATTATAGCTATAATGACAGCTAGTCCAACTGCTAAGTATATTTCAATGTGTTTAACCTTTTTTATTTTCTCATATAGAGACTTGAACTTTTCTTTAAAGTCACCCATCGTATAAGATATCCTCCTCGCTTATTTCTATAAAGTCTTTTATGATGCTTGTTATGTCTTGTTTAATCTTTGTTATATTTTTATGCTCGGCATTTTCAGTTATTACTAAATTTGTTAAATCGACATATATAGAGCTAAATTGCATAGCATTATCAAATATATTACAATTTATATATATCTCAACATTTTGATATCCATGCGAGTTAATCTCTTCTTCTACGTCTTTTTTGATGCCATTTATCTTATCTAAGTTGAGTTGATAAATGTAGTCATCATCAACTTGTATATCTCCATAATCAAATATATTTGAAAAGTCTAATTTTGTGCCTAAGAGCTTCGGTATGGGCATTATTATAACTAAGATTATAACGAAGGAAAACGTGCCTTTAATATACTTATTCATTTGTCCATCTGGAAGAACAAGTTCCACTATAACAGAAAGGCAAATAACTCCTGCTATTGAAATAATCCATGTTGAGAGTTCGCTAAGCATATAATCCCCCTTATATCACGTTAGCTGAGCACATTATAAGCCCGAGCATAATAAAGTAAATAAATGCTATACCAATAATTAGAACAATCAAAAGCACCATGCTTTTTGAAAGAGATGAAATAAAGTTTGCAATTTGTTTGTTGCCGAGCGGCTCAATTATACCTGCAATCAGTTTAAGTGCAAGCATAAATAAAATAAGTTCAATAAGTGGAGATAGTATTGTTGCAAGCAGCAAGAAAAGACCGGTTGCGCCTACTGCATTTTTTATTAAATTAGATGAAAGTAAAATAATTCCCATGCCATCACTGATATATGAGCCTAAGATTGGAATATATGATTTTATTGCATACTTAGCTGTTCTAATAGAGATACCATCAACAGAGCCCGCTGCAATGCCTTGTATAGATAAAAATGCAGTAAAGACTGTGAATATCAAGCCTGTAAGCCATTTAAATGTGCTATTAAAGAAAGACGTGAATTTGTCTAGCTTTACACTGTTTGAAAGATTGGAAACAACGCTAAATACAACAGAAAATATAAAAATTGGAAGTAATATATAGGTGAAAAGATTTAGAATTGTGCCTGTAAGCAGTGCCATTGCAGGCTGATATACCGCTGTGGATGCTGTGCCACCTATGGCAGTTAAAAGTGTTAAAAGTATAGGAAAAATTGCGTCCATTTGGGCTTTCATTGTCTCAATAGTGTTTGTAGTCATTGTGACCATCTTGACGGTTATAGAAAGCACTAGCACAACAATAATCCCATAAGTGACAAAGTGGATTATGTTTGCCATAGATTTCCCATTGTTATATGGCTTAAGCCCTTGTAACATACTTCCTATCAAGGATACTGCAATGATTATAGAAATTATTGGCAAAAGAGATAAAAGGTTATCAAAAAATATTGTAAGGATTGATGACCAAAGGCTTGTCCCGTCATCAAAATTACCATTTATTAAATTACTTAGTTTATCAACAAAACTGCTCCCACCAAAGATTGCAAGCTCGCCGTCGGTTAGGGCTTGAAGAAGCTCTTCAAGGGATGAAAAATCAAGATCATCTAACTGCTCTTGCACTTCATCCTCTAGTTCTTGCTCTAAATCTTCGTCAGCAATAGAAGAACCCGAGTTTGTTTCTTCTGCATATGTTGCAGTCTTTCCTATTGTTGGGCAGAAAAATAGGAAAATTACAATAAGAATAATAAATAAACATTTATAGCAATTTTTTTTATTTTTAAAAAACTTATAACTTATATGCTTCATGATGGCATCAACTCCATGATTATTTGCAAGATATTAGTTATAATTGGAAGCGCCATCACAAGTATTATAATTTTTCCACCAAGCAGAACCTTGTCACCAAGACTTGAGTTACCAGTATCAGAGCATATTCCTGCTGTAAACTCTACGAGATATCCTACTCCTATAATTTTTAAAAGCAATGTATATAAACCAGAATTTAAGCCTGTCAGTCCTATAATATTTTGCAGGGTATCAAAAACAGATGACAAATAATTGACAACCATAAATAAGATTATCAAACCGCCAACGATAGCAATGATTACTGCAAAATCTGAACGCACAGGCCTTATAATCATAGTTGCAAGACAAGTTACAAGACCAATAGCTATGATTTTAAAAATAACTTCCATGTTCTCCTAAAAATTAAAAATTGTTCTAAGCGTGGTAAACAAATCTCCTACTAGATTTAAAACCATAATAAGCACAATAATTAGACCTGCTAGCGTTGCGATTGTGGCTATTTCATCTTTACCTGTCTGTTTTAGTATCTGCCCTATTATAGCTGTAAGAATACCTATAGCTGCTATTTTAAAAATGATATCAACGTCCATAACTCACCTATATAAAAATCACTACAAGAAGAAGCCCTGCAATAACGCCTAGCTTGATGGATAAAGAGCCATATTTTTTGTTTTCAGCGTTTGTTTGAGTAACCAGTGTTTCAAATCTTGATTGAAAGTTTTTTATTTCTTTAGACTGACTATCAACGTCACTTCTTCCGAGTGATTTAAAAAAGGTATATATCAAATCTTTTTCATCTTCCTTTAAAAATGTTATCCCTTTAAAAAGATTTTCTTTTTCAAGCGAAACTTCTTTGTCTATGAAAGAAATAAAATTTTTATCTATGCCCTTTAAATTGTTCTTATTCTTTTCATCTAGGCTTTCAAAAATATTCTTAAGTCTTTCCCGTGAAAAGTTTATTTCTATATCAAATTTTTGGCATAGATATAATAAGGCTTGAAAGAAATTCGCTCTAGTTCTATATTTTTTTGAGAATACATAGCCGATAAATGTTGCGACGCAAACCAATAAAATCAATAAAACATATTTCATAAAACTCTCCTATAATCTTACCCTTGAAAAATTTTCATTGTAAATTCCTTCAAGTGTTCCTGGACCATTTTTCATTGAAAGTAGCACGTACCGCTGAAACAATTTATTTTTTATAATCTTTTCGAAATTCGGTTTCCTTAGGAAATTATCAATAGTATCACAATGGACAGATGCAAAAACAGTTACTCCGCAGTTTATCGCATAATTCACAGCATCAATATCTTCTTCTTGACCGAGCTCGTCTGTGACAATAATATTTGGGCTGAGAGACCGTATACCATTTTCAAAACCAACACTCTTTTTTGCAAATGATATTTTATCTGCAAAATTTCCAATGCAACCTAATGTTCCTATATCAAGCTCGCCTCGCTCATCCAAAACAAGCACATTGTAGGCGTAGTTACGCTCAGAAAGTTGCCTTACAAAGTCTCTTAAAAAAGTGGTCTTCCCAGCACCCGGTGGAGACATAACTAAGGTGTTATAAACTTTATTTTCATCTATAAGATAATCAAAAGCATACAAACTGCAGTTCTTTATTTCGTGTGGCAGGCGTATGTTTACGCTAGAAAAATTTGTCATTGTTTTTATGGTATTGTTCTCTTCAATTAAATCGCCGCCTATTCCAAGCCTTATTCCGCCCTTAGTTACAATAAACCCCTTTTTTATTTGTTCATTTACCGAATAAATTGAACATTCACTTGCTCTAAAGATAATATCTTCAACCATAACTTTGCTGGCAAAGATAGCTTCCTTAATATTTGAAGTTGTTCCAGAATGTGACAAAAAGGTCCGTTGGCTTCCTATTAAAAGAACTATTGGTTTATCAGCTCTAATTCTTATTTCATTTATAGATTTAAAATTTACTCGTTTTGCTAAAACATTATAAATTTCGTCAGGCAAGATTTTTTCCAGCATCTTCTACTCCTTGTCCTAATGTATGATTGAATATTTTTATCAATACAATAACGACAAATATAGTCAAATTTTATCAATAAGAATGAAAGCGTTTTTTAATCTTAACAGACAAGTCAAGAATTTTCTGACAAATCACTTGTTTTTAGAAAAGCATTAGTTTCCAATTCGTTTATAAAAAAAAGCCTAAACTAAAAAGTTCAGACTTCTTTCTTTTATATTTTTTAATCATTGTAGCTGACTAGTTTTCCTGCACCTTCCAAAATCAATAGAATGCAACTAATAAATCTTGGATTGATAAAGTATTGTTCATCCTTTTTAGTAACAACACCGAGTTTTATAAGTAGAGTCAGATGATGATAAAGTTTGCCAGTAGTATTGAACTGCAATATATCCATAAGGTCCTTTGCGTTACATCTCTTTTTCATAAGCTCCTTTATAATGTTTAATCTTTCTGAGCTAGCAAATGCATCAATAATATTTGCAACCGCTTCGGCATTAAAATCTAGTAAATTCTCTAATTTACAACAGTTGCTGCCAAATACTGAACCTACGCTGCCATCCTTTGATGTGAACTTTCCTGCATAAACCATAAGACCATCAGGCATATTCTTAGGGTCATTTATATTTTTAGCAAATTTTTCCCCATAGCCTGAATCTTTGTTTGTTTTTGCATTCTCAAGCTTTTCAACTCTTTTTTCAAGTTGGTCTAGTCTTTCGACAATTTTTTCATTTTCCATAATAACACTCTCCTTTTTAATTTTTTTTGTAAAAACCGACGTCAATGTTTTTACGTAAATACATAATATCATAATTACGTAATAATATCAATACTTTTTTATAAAAAAATACATGGCAATTAAAAATTTTTGCCATGTGCTAAGTTTATCATATAAATTTACTTTACTCTTTCCATATAGCTTCCGTCACGAGTATCAATTCTTATTTTGTCACCAATATTGATAAATAAAGGAACATTAAGAACATAACCTGTTTCAACTTTAGCTGGTTTAGTTGTTGATTTTGATGTATCACCTTGTATTCCAGGTTCACAATCAATAACTTCAAGTTCTACAAAGTTTGGAGCGTAAACAGCAAATGGATTGCCTTTATAGAAATACATTGTGCAATTTTCATTTTCTTTTACAAAGTTCAAAGCATCTTCAACGCTATCCTTGTTAAGTGGAATTTGGTCGTATGTTTCTGTGTCCATAAAGTAATAAATTTCACCATCGTTATAAAGGTATGTCATTTCTTTCTTTTCAATAACAGCAACTTGAAATTTATCAGATGGATTGAAAGTAGTTTCCTTTACTTGACCTGTCATAACATTTTTTAATTTAGCCCTTACAAATGGAGAACCTTTTCCCGGTTTAACATGTAAAAATTCAACTACGGAATATACTGCTCCGTCCCATTCAAATGTAGTGCCTTTTCTAAAATCTCCTGCAAATACCATAATAATCTCCTTAATTTTAATTTAATCTTCTCTATTTTATCACATAAAAACTCATTTGTCTAGTAATTTATGATAAATTTTTTTCATAAGTAAGGCATCATGTGGCATTTGATTCATTGATTCGCATATAACGCGTGGTGAAAGATTGTATTCAATCAAAACTTCAGCAAGCAAGTCAAATTCTGGACCATAAATTATGTCATCATAATTTAAATGCTTTATTTCTCCTTTAGGTCCATATTGGATTTTCGAAAAATGAATGTGACAATTATTTGTTTGCTCTAGTCCTAGCTTTTGGATTGAATAATCTAATATTCTTTTAAAATCATCTTTTGTTTTTAGCGAGCCTTGCTCTAGTGAGTTGATATGTCCAAAATCAAAAGTAGGCACTAAGTGTTTATTGAGTGTGCAAAGGTCAACGACTTCTTTATAAGTGCCAATTTGCATTGTTTTGCCCATAGTTTCAGGACATAAGAATAATCCATCAAGTTGACCATCACTATCAAGCTGATTGAATGTTTCATCAAACCTTTTTGCTGTCAAATCAAGCGCTTGTTTTCTGTCAAGTTTGCCGCATGATGCTGGATGAAATACCATTTTATCAGCACCAAAAGCACGCAAGAATTTGATACCAGTATAGATATAGCCTTGAGTTTTTTGATACATTGTTTCATCCGGGTTAGCAAAATTTATGTAAAAAGGAGCGTGCAACGATAGTTTAATGTCATACTCTCTAAATAGCTCACCCGCCTTTTTTGCAAGTTCTGTTGACATTTGATAGCCGTGTCCAAAGGAATATTCGTAGGCATCAAGTCCATAATTTTTAACCCATTCTGGAACTTCTAAAATTGTTTTGTGTCCTTGATTATAAAATTCATCGCCGCAGCCAGATGGTCCAAACAATACCATATTTTTCTCCTTTATAAATTATTTTCTTTATTAATGTGTTTATTATGACGCAATTTATGTAAAACAACCTTAGTTTGTGATACTAAATTAAACGCAATTTGAATTTCATAAAATTATCTTTAACTTCTGTAATACCTAAAAATTCATCATTTAAGTATGCTTTGTAGAGTCCGTCTTTACCAATAAAACTAATCAAAACACCATTCAAAAGCCTTTCACTTTGCGATTGTGATAAGTTTACACTGCTATAATCAAATATACTATCAAGACTTATAATTTGAAACTTACCATTTTTAATATCATCAAGCGTGTAAGCATTGTCTATTGAGAAATTACCACATTTAGTGCGTTGTATACTTAACATAACTCCATATGTTGTCAAACTGTTTGCTATATCATGACATAAAGACCTTATATATGTTCCGCTTGAACAATGAATGTTAAACTCAAAAGTATTAAAGTCTAGTTGTTTAATTATATCTATAGAATAAACTTCGATTTCCTTAGGCTTAAGATTTATATCATCTACGCCATTTCTTGCAAGTTGATATGCTTTTTTGCCATTTATCTTTTTTGCTGAATAAATTGGTGGCATCTGATTTTGCTTTCCAATAAAGTTGCAAAGCACTTGATTTAGTTCGTCTAACGTTACAGCTTTATCGTTTTTGTTTGTAACTTCCCCTTCTAAATCAAGAGTTGTTGTAGTGTAACCAAATTTAAATACAGTTCTATATACTTTATCCTTATTTAAAAAGTAATCAAATAATTTTGTGCCTTTCCCGAGCGTGACAGGAAGCAAACCTTCGCCTAGAACGTCTAAAGTTCCCAAATGTCCAGCTTTATCAGCTCCTAGCAAATGTTTAACCTTATTCACAACACTATTAGACGATATGCCACGCTCTTTATTGATAAGTATAATGCCATTTATTCTCATTTTTTACTCTCAAACTTTTTTACAATATTCATAATAGAATCCTTCACAGTTTCGATTGACGCACCATTAATTTTTGCTCCTGCTGCGCCTATATGTCCACCGCCGCCAAGCTGCTCAGCAATGGTTCTCACATCATAACCGAGCTTAGCTCTGAAAGATATTTCATAAAAATTTTTTGAAGATTCAATAACACTGAAAGCTATGCTTGCTCCTTGCAATGAAATAAGCTCGCTACTATAAAAATCACAATCTGCTTTACGTGCTTTAAGGTTTTTCAAGTCACTATAACTCACTAAACAATATGCTACATCATTTTCCATTTTGTAACTATTGTAGAGATATTTTTTCAACTCTATTTCTTTTAAAGTCTGCGTTCTGTATTGAATTTCATTTATATGAGATGTGTTTGCCCCTAGCTTTACGAGTTTATAAGCCGTAAGAAGTGAATCCTCATTTGTATTGCTATTAACAAAAGAGTTTGTGTCAGCACTTAGCCCCATATATAAAAGAGAAGCAATTTCTTTTGTTATATTGACCTTTAAAGCCCTTAAAAGCTTAAAACTGATTTCGCTGCAAGAGCTTGAATTTGTATCAACAAAGTTATATGTTCCCTTTAAATCGTCATTTTTGTGATGGTCGAGAACTATAGAAGTTTTAGCATTTGCAAAACAATCACAGTAGACTCCTAGTCTTTTTCTTGAAGGTGTGTCAGTTGAAATAAACAAATCAAATAATGTGCAATCACATTCTTTTTCAATTACATTTTTATCAATTAAAAGTTTTTGATTTTCACTTAATTCATCGTTAATGAATATGCTGACCTTTTTTCCTAATTGCTTTAGACCATAATACAAAGATAATGACGAGCCTAAAGCGTCAAAATCAGGTCCTATATGAGTTACCAGTGCTATATTAGCAGATTTTTTTATTGCTTTTGCAATTTTCTTAAAACTATCATTCATTATTGTCCCCATCGTCATCTTTTGGAATATTGAGTGAATTTAATATTTCATTGATTCTCAGTTCAGCTTTTGTTCCTTTGTCTAATTCAAAAATAAGTTTTGGCATTGATGGCATTTTAAGCGAATGAGCAAGCTCATTTTTTATAAAGCCTTCTGATTTTTGAAGAATTTTTATAGTTTCGTCGAGCTCTTTTTGATCATCGCTATCATAAGAAATCTTTACTTTACAATATTTAAAATCTGGCGTTACATTAACTTCGCTTACATAAATCATTGGGCTTAATCTAGGGTCATTTAATTTATATTGGATAATGCTACTTAAAGCTTTTTGTAATTGGCTATTAGCTCTATCAAATCTGATTGACATATTATGCTCCTTATAAAAAATTTAAGAGAGATGTTACTCTCTCTTAATTATACCTATTTTTTTTGTTTTTGCAAAATAATTTTGTTATCTCTTAACAATTTCTTTTACGTAAAAATCGATTGTGTCACCTTCTTTGTATTCGATATTGTCTCTAAGCTTAATACCACATTCAAAGCCTTTATTAACTTCAGCCTTTTCATCCTTGACAATCTTCAATGATTCAACTGTGGTCTTTCCAATCTCTTCATCTCCGCGTTTTACCACCGCGATTGCATTTCTAGTCGCCTTGCCATCTTTAATATAACTGCCAGCAACTTTTCCTGCGGTTGAAAGTTTGAAGACCAATCTAATTTCAGCACTACCAATGTATTTTTCTTCATATTTAACACTAAGCATGCCATTTATAGCAGCAGTGATATCATCAACAACTTCATAAATAATCTTATACTCTTTGATTTGAACTTTCGACGATTCAGCAAGAGCTTTGGCTTTTGCCACAGGTTTTTGATTGAAGCATATGATAATTGAGTCAGTAGTTTGTGCAAGCACTACGTCACTTTCTGTTACAGCACCAGCACCACTATGAATGATATTAACTTTAGCCTCTTCATTTCTAATTGCAAGTAAGGCTGATTTTAAAGCTTCAACTGAGCCCATAGTATCTGCCTTGATTATAATATTAAGATTTTTAAGGTTACCTTCATGAACTCTGTTCATAAAGTTGTCAAGAGTGACTCCTGATGAGTGGGATGCACGCTCTTTCTTAATCTTATCAATACGTTCTTGAATTACTTGTTTAGACAAAGTTTCTTCAACGGCATAAACTTCATCTCCTGATGATGGAACATCATTGAAACCAAGTATTTCTACAGGTGTTGATGGTCCTGCTTCCTTAACAGATTTACCTTTATCGTTAAACATTGCCCTAACTTTGCCGTATGTTATACCAGACATAATTGAATCGCCAACATGTAATGTTCCGTTTTGAACAATAATAGATGCAACTGGTCCTCTGTTTTTATCAAGTTCTGCTTCAATAACAACGGCTGTAGCCATTTTGTTTGGATTAGCTTTAAGGTCAAGCATCTCACTTACAAGAAGAATCGTTTGTTTTAAGTCATCAAGACCCATACCTGTTTTTGCTGAGATTGGAACACATATAGCGTCACCACCCCATTCTTCAGGAAGCACACCATTTTCTGCAAGTTGTTGCTTAATTCTATCTGGGTTAGCTTCAGGCTTATCCATCTTATTCATAGCCACAATAATTGGAACGTTAGCTGCTTTGATATGGTTTATAGCTTCTATTGTTTGTGGCATAACGCCATCATCAGCAGCAACAACTAAGATAGCGATATCTGTTGCTTTAGCTCCCCTTGCACGCATTTGAGTAAACGCAGCGTGACCAGGTGTATCAATGAAGGTTATTTTTTCACCATTAAATGATATTTGATATGCACCTATGCTTTGTGTAATTCCACCTGCCTCTCCTGCTACAACATTTGTTTTTCTAAATGCGTCAAGAAGTGATGTTTTACCATGATCAACATGTCCCATAACAGCCACTATTGGAGGACGTTTTACTAAATCTTTCTCGTCATCTTGACTAGACGCAGATTCAATAAGTTTTTCTTCATATGATTTATCAAGTTTAAGTTCTAGCGTTATACCAAAATCACTTGCAACAAGCTCTGCTACTTCATAGTCAATGTTGGAATTTATAGTTGCCATAATACCTAGCAGCATAAGCTTTTTAACTATTTCGGTTACTGGCTTGCCAATCTTTTCACTGAAATCTTTTACAGTAATCTCCTTTGCAGTAAGAACAGCATGCTTAATAGTAACTTGATTTGTTTTTTCTTGAACTTCTTTCTTTTTCTTTATAGTTTTCCTTGAACCATAAGATACTTCTTCGATACCATTTTCATCTTCAATAAATACATTATTCTTGCGTTGTTCTTCTCTTCGCTTTGTCTGATTATTTCTTCTTTCTTCATTATTGGCATATTTTTGAGCATATTTTGTTTTATTTGCATAATTTCTTTCAGATTTAAGATCAATTTCAGGAGCATCATTAGAAACAAATGAGCGATAATTATTGGCTTTTGAAGATACAAAATTGTTGTTTCCAAACTTCTTATTCTTGTTGTCTCTATTAAAATTAAAAGGTTTATTATTGTTTTTGTCTTTGCTAAAATTACTGTTTCTATTATTAAATTTATTATTGTCAAAGTTGCCTTTGTTATTAAACCTTGCTTGAGAGTTTGGTCTTTCAGTTCTTTTATTCTCAGCATCAAATTTCTTATAATTCACCTTTTCGGCTGGTTTTTCAACGATAGAAGCAGGTTCAGATGTTTTATTCTCAACCTCGACGCTCTTTGCTTCTTCAGACTCAGCAGTCTTTGATTCAACTGTTGCTGCATTTTTTGTAATTTCAGCTTCAAGTTGTTTTTTCTTAGTTGTTATTTGACTGCCAAAATTATCTACTGTTACCTTTGAACTTCTTATCTCTTTTAAGATTTTAGAAATTTCACCTTCTTTTTGAAGTTCATGTATCTTTTTTAGGTTTTGTAAAGTTTGATTTGCCAATATATGCTCCTTTTATTCATTCATTAAGTTTATTATTATATCGCTTAAATTTTTATTTTTTATGCCAATAATTTTACAATTATTTATATTTATCAAAGTTTCTAGATTTTCAAGTTCTATGGTTTTTATATCTTTATCTTTGATTTTTTCTACTATTTTTAAAGTGTTTTTCTGTGCTGATTTGTCATAAATGACGAGATACAACTTTTTATTATAATTTTCTAGTTTTTCTCCGCCTATTATAACATATCCTGCTTTCTTTGCAATATTTAAATAACCTTTTATTTTATCTATGTTCAACAATAGTCTCCTTTAGTTTTTCATAGACTTTTTCGTCAACATTAGTTTTAAAAGTCTTATTTAATATTTTTTGCTTTTGCAACTTATTGAAACATTCTGGATTGTTGCAAATGTAAGCACCCCTTCCATTTTTTTTGCCTGTTTCGTCAACAAAGATATTCCCTTCCTTATCTTTTACTATTCGAATAAGGTCTCTTTTATCTTTCATTGTGCGGCAAACAATGCACATTCTAAGTCGCTCTTCCATTATTCACCAGACTTGTCATCGTCATCATCAAATGACGAAATTTCTTCTAAATCTTCAAGGTCGCTTAAGCCTTCAAATGCATCGTCATCGTTAAGTTCAGTAAGCTCGTATTCAGGTTCTTTTACTTCTTGTGATGCTACAGAGCTTTCTGGTTTAACTTCTATCTTCCAGCCTGTAAGTCGAGCTGCAAGTCGAACATTTTGTCCATTTTTACCAATAGCAAGTGATAGTTTATCGTCTGGAACGATTACTCGTGAAGAATGCAAACTTTCATTTGTTTCAACACTTATTACTTTTGCTGGGCTTAATGCTTTAGCAATATATTCAAGTGGATCGTCGCTATATTCAATTAAGTCAATCTTTTCACCGTTAAGTTCTGCAGTGATCGTGTCTATTCTTTGTCCATGAAAACCAACACATGTTCCGATTGGGTCTATATTTTGTTTCTCAGTATAAACAGCAACCTTTGTTCGATTGCCAGGATCACGTGCTATATTTTTTATTTTAATGTCACCTGACGCAATTTCAGGAATTTCAAGTTCAAAAAGTTTTCTTACAAAACCAATATTGCTTCTCGTAACTTGAATTTGTGTTCCTTTAAATGAATCTTTAATCTTTTTTACATATACCTTAATTCTGTCACCAACGTTGTATTTCTCACCTGGAATTTGGTCAGATGGAAGCATAACACCTTCAGTATGTGTATTTGATATTTGAACATAAACAGTTCCATTATCAACTCTTTTAACTATTGTAGTAAGAAGCTCGTCTTCCTTTTCTGAGAGCTCAGAAAGAGCCATTTGTCTTTCAATCTCTTTAAGTTTTTGCATAACAACTTGTTTTGCGGTTTGAGCTGCTATTCTTCCAAAATCTTTTGTAGACTCTTCAGTTTGAACTAAATCACCAACCTTGTATGATTTTTTAATAAGTCTTGCTTCTTGAAGTGAAATTTCTTTATCTGGGTCTTGCACTTCATCAACAACAGTTTTATATGAATAAATTTTTATTGTTGCTTTTTCTGGATTAAGTTTAACCATAGCTGACTTTGCCTGTCCATACATCTTTTTATATGCAGATGTAAGTGCAGTTTCAAGTGTTGATATGAATGTTTCTTTGTCAATTTTCTTTTCTGCTTCAAGATCATCTAATGCTTGGAAAAAATCTTTATTAATCATTTTTTGTCTCCTTAAAATTTAATTACAGGCACAATATGTGCAATTTTATTTCTTTCGATAATTTGTTCTTTGCCGTTTACTTCGATGGTTATTTCATTTTCATTATATGCTTTTAAAATACCATCAAATTTTTTCTTGCCGTCCATCTTTGCAAAAAGTGTGACTGAAATCTCATTGTTAAGATTTCGTTTAAAGTCTCTATCATTTTTGAGTGGTCTATCAAGTCCCGGAGAACTTACACTTAAGATATAAGGGCTATCATCAGTTGGGTTTAGTTCTTCTAGAAGATCATCAATAGCTTTTGAAACTTTTTCACAATCTTCTATTTGAACACCACCATCTTTGTCAATGTAGAAAATTAAATTCATGCCATCAGATTTTTTTGAGTATTCAACTTCTACTACATCATACCCCATTTCTTCAATAACAGGCACAACTTTTTCTTCGCAAATTGATTTTACTTTACTTGCCAAAATAAATTCCTCCCTATTTTACGAAGCAGGGAGCGATGCAAAACTGCCCGCTCCCCACTTTCAAGTTACTTATATTATAACAAAGCAAATAAAATAAATCAAGTATATTTGTAAAATTTTTTATATTTCTTTTAATTTAAATTTTTCAATTTTAGCATCGCTTTTATAAGCTTATTTTCTAAATAGGTTTTAAAATATAGATTTATGTAATTAATTTATGTATTTACGTCCACCTTAGGCTTTTTTCGGTTTAATTCCATGAGAACTTGAGCCGTCGCATAAGCATCATTAAATGCCCTGTGAGCACCAGTTAAAGTTAAACCTAAAGTTTTAACTACTGTTCCAAGCTTATAGTTGCTTGGATGAATATTCGCCTGTTTTGCGACTATATACGCATCAATTACTGTGTTATCAAAAGGAAGTCCAAGTTTGTTTGTTACCTTTTTTATAAACTTTAGGTCAAAACCAACGATATTATATCCACTTATTACGCAACCCCGCGTCCAATTATAGAAATCTATTATAACATCTTCTATTTTAGGTGCATCTTTTACCATATCATTAGTTATATTAGTAAGTTCTTGCACTTCGAGTGGAATAGGATTTTTAGGTTTGGCAAAACTAGAAAATCTTTCTGTTACTTCCCCATTTTCTATTTTAACTGCTCCTATCTCTGTGATTTCACAGGTCTCAGGATCTAGCCCTGTTGTTTCAATATCAAATACGACAATATTATTTTTCATTATAAAATCATTATAAACGACCTTTTGGTCAAAGAGAAATGATTGAGTGCTTCTAGGAAGTAAATCTGGAAATACGGTCTGTTTATGATTTTTAATGATATCTTCAACGCTCATAGTTTTGTTTTCAACCACTTTTTCTATGTATGGACTTGCAAGAGATATCTTTCTTATATAATATGTAAGTTTTCCATTTATTCCTAATTTTAAATCCCCAACACCAAGAATCAATGTGTCGTTGTCAAGAGATTCCATAATTTTCTCATGTGATTTTGGGCAAAAATAAACGCAGTCTACACTTCCGCTACTATCTTTAAGACTAAATGTATAAAGTGACTTTTCTTCACCTGCTCTTTTACCCTTTTTTATCGTGAATTTTTTTTGATTTTTGTTAGAAATTAAGCCAGACAGAATAACTGAAACTTTAGGTTTTGTGTTATCTTTTATATATTCAGGTCTTGGAATTATATCTCCGCCTATCAATTTTTTATCTACATTTACAGTATAGCGTCTTGCCTTTGTAAGCGTTGGAATAATATCTTCTGCCTCTATTTCTTCTGGCAGCGTGTCCTCATTTTCTATTAAATTTATTGTAAAGTTTGCTATGTAAAGTTTGCTGAGATATTCCTTTAGCTGCGATCTAAGTTCAAATTCATCAATGAGCGCTAGAACATCTTGGTTAAAGGCAATATTTACTTCAACGTCTTGGTCTTTATAACTTGAAGATATGTTCTCTGGAGAAATGTAAGGAATAAGTCCCTTTTTATTTTCTTTAAAGAAATTAATAACATCTTCAATCACTAATTTTTCATCGAGAAAACTCTTTTTAAATTTAATTTTAAGAATACTATTAAGTGATATAAGTTGATTTAAATACTCGTCTATTTCTGTTTTGTCTTGGTCTGGTATCTCTTCCATTTTGTATGGATATAAAAAAGTTATTGTGCACATTTTTTGATTATAATCGAACACAATACTTAATAGTTTTAAATAGTTATATTTATTATCAAAATGTTTGTTGATATCTTCAACTAAATCTATCATAAGAAATATTTTATAACAGAAAATGCAAGATGTCAACTAAAATGACAAATCCAAATAGTATGAATAAACCTATAGTATGAATCATATTCTCAGTTGAGCGTTTTATTGGCTTCTTTCTGATTGCCTCTATAGTTGTGAATAGAACATGAGCACCATCTAAAGCAGGTATTGGTAAGGCATTAAAGATGGCAAGATTTGCCGAAATCAAAGGTATTAAAATCAAAATGTTTGATAAGTTTGTTTGTGTGTAAGTTGCTATAGTTGCAATAGTCGTTATTGGTCCACCGATAGAAGATATAGGCAGTTGGAATGTGATTAAAAGCCACAATGACTTTAACACAACCCATGCAAGCCCAAAGGCAAAAGGAACTGCCCTTTCAAGACCTTCCCAGAAAGTGTGAACATAGGCTTTTACATTTACATCCCAATAATAACTGTAAACTAGCTCAGGTTCACTTTCTGTATTATCGCCTTCGCTAGTCGTTCGTTCAATTTGCACCTGATAAAAACCAAGTTGAACATCAACGTATTCATCTCCCCTTCTTACAACCGCAGGGAATGTGTCGTAATTTCTAAAGGCTTCAACTTCGTCTTCGCCACGCTCTCTTACTCCATCAAGAAAGTTATTTAGCTCGGAAATTTCAGCATTTACTAAATCGTTATAGTTAGAGCCATACGCAAAGTCTATTTTTTCTCCATTTATAGAAATTATAACGTCGCCTGCTTGCAGTTGCTGCTCTTCTGGGACGTTCTCAAGATTTGTGACCAAGCTGCCATCAACCATATTTTCAATAGTTGAGCCATCTATTGCCATTCTATTCACGACTTGTGGTATGTCATAACCAACAGTGCAGAGAAGAATTAAAGAAAAAATAACGGCAGTTGCAAAGTTGAATGTAACACCTGCTAAAAATACCAAAATTCTTTTCCATGCTTTTTGATTTGTAAATGCATCTTTATCATCAGGATTTGTTTCATCTTCACCTGCAAAAGCACAATATCCACCTAACGGAAAAATACGGAGTGAAATAAGTTCGCCCCGTTTGTTAGTTCGAGAAAAGATGGCTTTACCAAAGCCAACAGAAAATTCAGTTATTTTGAAATTTAGCATTCTACCTATGCAATAATGTCCAAATTCATGTATTAAAACCATAAGAAGCAAAATTGCAATAGCTAGCACGATATACAATATTATCATTAACCCTCTCTAGGAAACATATAATTAAAATCTTTAAATATATCTTATTACAAAACCAAAAATAATATACTAAAAGCAAGGAACATATGTGGTGCAACAAAAACGTATGAGTCAAAGCGGTCTAGCATACCACCATGTCCTGGAAGCAGGTTGCCTGAATCTTTAACTGAAGCACTGCGTTTTAAATAGCTTTCAAATAAATCGCCGAGCTGACTTATTATTGAGCCAATGAAAGCTATAATAGTAAGTTTCCATACAGATATGCCTGCATCTAGTAGGATTGAACTTATAGAAGGAATTGAATCCAAGATGAAGAATATTGCCACTGTTAATAGAACACACCAAACTGTTCCACCTATTGAACCTGAGATTGTCTTGTTAGGACTAATCTTAGGAGCAAGTTTTTTGCCGCCAAACAAGCTGCCCATAAGATATGCAAATGTGTCTGTGAAAATAGGTATTAAGAAAGAAAATAGCAAAACGAAGAATGATACCCAGCCGTCAAAGCCAGTTAAAGCTGTAAAAGATGATGACAGGTCTTCAAAATGGTTGATGAGAGTTAAAAATAATAGTAAAAATGCAGGATACAAGAATACCACAGCCGTGTTTAATGCTTTTATAATAGCATATTTTGCGACAGATGTAGACTTGTCCATATTCCTTGTTTTTAACTCATTTTTAGTTTTCTTGTAGGTTATAAGCGGTATGATAAAAGTTATAGCAAAGAATAATACAAGAGAACCTACGGCAATAACTAGTGTATAGGCAATACCGATGCTTGCATCATATGCTGAGCATAAAAGCAATATAAGCATTAAAAATATTGGATAAACTATAGCCATAATAAGGTTATTGTATTTACCCATTTTTGTAAAAAGTTTAGATGCTTCAAAGGACGCAAAACAAGCAATGATCAGTATCAAAGCATCAAAGAAATAGTCACTAACAAATACCTTTAAAATAAAGGCGATAGCCAGGACTAAGATAATTCCAAATGAAGTCAATAATCTAGTTTTCATTTAATCCCTCCAAATCTTCTGTTTCTATTTTGATAAACCTTTAGGGCTTTTAATAAATATTTTTTATTAAAATCTGGCCACAAAACTTTAGGAAAATATAACTCGCTATATGCCATTTGATATAATAGGAAATTAGATATACGCATTTCCCCACTTGTGCGAATAACAAAATCAGGTTCAGGGAGATTTTTTGTGTCTAAGGCATTCAGCAAATCGCTTTCTGTTATTTTAGTATAACCATTTTGTATAAGGTTATTGACGGCTCTTACAATGTCATCACGCCCGCCATAATTGATTGCAAAATTGACTTCCAACTTATTGAAATCTTTTGTTTTATCCATTGTGTCTAATAATGCTTTTTTTAAATCTTCAGGAAATGGATCTATGACACCAAGATAGGAAATCTTAACTCCTTTTTCAAAAAATGAATCGTTATTTTGCCTTAGGTATTCCCGTAATAGCTCAAATATGCCATCTATCTCTTCTTTGCTTCTTTTCCAATTTTCGGTTGAAAAAGCAAAAAATGTGCAGTATCTTATTCCATACTTCAAACAGGCATCTATTGTTCTTTCGATAGCCTTGACACCTTCTCTATGACCATAATTTCTAGGAAGTCCCCTTTTAGTTGCCCAGCGTCCATTTCCATCCATTATAATTGCAATATGTGAAGGTATTTTGTAAATTTTGTTTGCCATAAAAATTCCTTTTAATTACATTATACGAAAAACAAATGGAAAACTTGAACTAAATTAAGTTATACTTCCATTATTTCTTTTTCTTTTGCTCTATAGTTTTCATCTATTTGGTCGCAAGCTTTATCAACCATCTTCTGAATTTCATTCTCATAACTATCACGCTCGTCTTCTGATATCTCGCCATTTTTCTCCAGGTCTTTAATCATATCCATTGCGTCTCTTCTTGCATTTCGAACGGCAATTTTAGTCTCTTCTGCTATTTTTTTAATAGATTTAACAATTTCTTTTCGGCGCTCTTCTGTTAGTATTGGGAAGATAAGTCTTATAACTTTTCCATCTTCATTAGGGTTTACGCCTAAGTCAGCGGCTGTTATGGCTTTGACCACGTTTTTAACTTGTGATTGGTCCCAGACTGATATTGCAAGAACTCTTGCCTCAGGAACAGTGATACTTGCCATATTCTTTATCGGTGTAGGCACTCCGTAGTAATCAATATAAACTTTGTCAAGAATATGTGGATTTGCCCTTCCAGCACGAATTACAAGGTATTCACCTAATTGATGGTTGACAGCCTTGTCAATTTCTTCCTGACAAGAAAGTTCAATTTCTTCTATCATTTCGCTCATATATTTTCTCCTTAAAATTTATGTTACAAATTTATTTTACTATAAAGCAAGAAAAAAACAAAATGATTTGTCAATAAAAGATATCAGAAATCAAAAATAAATACTTTATAATTGTTAAAAATTGTTAAATTAAGTCAAAATATATAATTTTATTGAAACATATATTGACTTGGCTAAATAAATAATTTATAATAATATTAGAGAGAATATTATGGAAAGAAAAATTATTGATATAACGTCTGATAGCAAAAATTTTGTATATACCACTGATTTACGAGGTTCTAGAGATAAAATGTGGTTTTCTTTTGAAGATACACCTGATGAAAAATGGTTGTTTAAGAAAACTAACAGGGACAGTTCTGGACAAGTAAAAACCTTTGAAGATATTGGTGAAGTTGTGTTTAGTGAACTTTGTAAAGTTATAAATGTGCCTTGCGTTGAGTATGTGCCCGCCATTTGTCGCACTGATGAGAACGACTATAATGGTGTGATGTCAAAAAATTATAACCCAAATGGATATATGGAATTTTCTGGTTATTCCTTACTTGAATTTTTAAGAAATTTTGTCTATGATAACTTTAATGGAACACAATTCTCTGCCGACAATACACTCGACAATTACGAAAGAGCACTGCTATGTTTTTCAAGTTTGACGAGCGATGTTTCTATTGATATTGATAAGATAATGTTACAATTAAAAAAGATGTATATTCTTGATTATCTCACAGCACAATCAGACAGAAATTGGTATAATATTTCTTTTTTGTATGACGAAAAAACTGGACAATTTTTCATGGCACCCCTATTTGACAATGGAGATATCTTCTGTTGGAACTTTAAAGAAAGCGTTATAAAACATCAACATGACGTCTTAAAGAATAAATACAATATAAGTCACTTGAATGAATTATTACTTTCTAAGTCAGTTGCACTTGGTATTCATACAGAAACTTCTACTATTGATATAACAAACCCAAAACGAAGTATAAAATTTAAACAAACAAAACAGTCTATGGAAACTATTGACAATGAAATTATTGACATGATTGTATATTCAAAGGAACTCCAAGATTTTTTATTTGATAATTTTAGTAATGACAATGAGCCGCTCTCTAAAGCTTTTGAAAATACAGAAAAGAAATATGGAGAACTGCCACAATTATTAAAAGACCAAGCAAATTTGATGTTTAAATTAAGAAGCCAATTTTTATGCGAAAAAGTTGCTGAAAAACTAAAAGAACAACAAGAACGGGAGGACAATGATGAAGCTAGTATATAACTATAGAAATTTACCACTTGGCGAGTTGAAATATAATGCTGAAAAGAAAGAATATGTCTATAACTCTTATATAGAAAATGAAATGACTGCAAAAAAGAAAACTTTTGGACTGCTTGACTATCACCTATATAATTCAAAAAATTTAAAATCATCAGAACTTTTCATAGATTTTAAAATGTGGATTGACCATAGTCGCGGCGATGTTATACAAATTTGCAAGATTGATAAAGACGACAGCGATTGGGACAAACTTATTAAAATTGCAAGAAATAATATAACAATGGGTGATTATAAATTATCTGTAATTGAATAAACAAAGACCATCAGTGCATCTGGTGGTTTTTATTTCATCAATAAACCTAAAACTTCCCTTGTATTTCTATGGCTAATATAAAGGATGTGCTAGTTAAAAGCACATCTTTATTGTTTAATAAAAATCCACCAGTGCACCTAGTGGATTTTTATTAAATATATCTATAAAATAAGATAAATTATTTGCCCTGCATTTGTTTTTCAACTTCTTCTGCAAGATTATCGTGACGTTTTTCAAGTCCTTCGCCCATTTCAAATCTAGCAAATCTTCTAATAGAGATTTTTTCTCCGATTTGAAGTGTCTTTTCATTGATATATTGTTGAATAGTCATGCTAGGATCTTTTACAAATGGTTGTTCAAGAAGGCAAACATCTTGATAGAACTTTTTAACTCTACCTTCAACCATTTTTTCAATGATTTGAGCTGGTTTTCCTTCGTTAAGAGCTTGGTTTCTTAAGATTTCCTTTTCTTTTTCAACTTCTTCTGCTGGGACTTCGCTTATAGAAACGTATTTTGGAGCAGCTGCTGCAATTTGAAGTGCAACATCATGTCCTATTTCTTGGAAAGCATCAGTTTTAGCAACGAAATCTGTTTCGCAGTTTACTTCAACAAGAACGCCAATCTTTCCACCCATGTGAATATAGGCAGATACTATACCTTCAGAGGCGATTCTTGATTGTTTTTTAGCTGCTGCGGCAATTCCCTTTTCTCTAAGCCATACAATAGCTTTATCAAAATCACCATCACACTCAGTTAATGCTTTTTTGCAATCCATCATACCTGCATTTGTTTTTGCTCTAAGTTCTGCAACATCTTTAGCTGTAAAATTCATAACTACTCTCCTTTTACTTCTTTTGCTTCAGCTGTTTCAATTTTTGTTTCAGCTGATTCTTCTTTGTTTTCTTTCTTTACTTCTGGCTTTTTCTTTGCAGGTTTCTTTTTATTAGGCTTTTTGCTACGATTTTCTTCGCCAGCTTCTGCTATTTCAAGATTTGGCTTTGTTTCTGCTAATACCTTTTCAATATCGATATCTTCATCTTGAGAATCATCTTTCTTAAGTGAAACACCTTCTCTAGCTTCAATAACTGCGTCTGCAATAGATGATGCAATAAGTTTTACAGAGCGTATAGCGTCATCATTTCCAGGTATAACATATTCAATGTGATCAGGGTTTCCATTTGTATCTACAAGACCAACCATAGGAATATTAAGAAGTTTGCATTCGTTTACGCAAATATGTTCAACGTTAGGGTCTACAACAAATACTACGCCTGGAAGATCTCTCATCTCTTTGATTCCGCCGAGATTTTTCTCAAGTTTGTCTCTTTCAGCTTTGAGAAGAGTTACTTCTTTCTTTGGAAGTAGGTCAAATTCCCCTACTTTTTCCATTTGATTGAGTTTGTTAAGTCTTTCAATTCTAGACTTAATTGTTTTGAAGTTTGTTAAGCATCCGCCAAGCCAACGTGTGTTGATATAATACATACCACATCTTTCTGCTTCTTCTTTAACTGCATCCTGGGCTTGTTTTTTTGTTCCAACAAAGAGAACATTTTTTCCTGAAGCAACAACATCTCTTACGAATTGGTAAGCCTTGTCGATTTGCTCAGAAGTTTGTTCTAGATTGATGATATGAATATCATTTCTAGCAGTAAAAATGTATTTCTTCATCTTAGGGTTCCACTTTCTTGTCTGATGACCAAAGTGAACGCCCGCTTCTAGAAGTTGTTTCATTGAAATAACTGACATTTTAAATTCCTCCTTTTGTTTTTGTCCTTCCTTATAGTTTTCTAGCTCCTAATTGCGACCTCAGAAATAAATCTTTTAAGTTATACCCGGTATAGTTTTTAAGTATAACAAGTTTTAGGCAACTGCAACAGAATATTCTATAAGTGCATATTTGTCCAATGACTTAAAAAGTATAACACAAACATTAATTTATGTCAATAAAAATATAAATAAAATAAAAAATTCCTAAGCTAAATTAGGAATTTTTATTAGTTTTCTTAACTTTCTTTCTATGACAAGTAGACCATAAGCTTGGCAAAATAAATTCTGAAGTATAGAAAGTTGTTATAATGCTTAGCATAATGCCAAGTGCAACTTCCCTTACCCCTTCAACTGCTAACGCTGAGAAAAGAATAGCAATTATGAGCAAAACAATGTAGATTGCAGCTCTTGGCATAGTTATCTCTTTTATAGTTGCATTTGCAACAGCATTATTTTTCATATTTGCAAGTTTGCCAGATTTAATATTATTCTTTGTCATTGAGTAGAAATAGAATAAATTAAATATTGTTAAAATCAAGGTTGAGAATAATATTATTCCCATAGATAAGTTGATAGTTAATCTGCAAATCAAAATAAGTGATATTGTAAGGAATAGGTCAAGTGCAATTTGAATAAGCCCAACAACAAGTGCGGACATGTCATACCTAAAAGCCATATAACAAGCAACAAGGATATAAGCAAATACAATTCCTGCAACAATTCCAATAGCCCAGCCATAAGAGCTAGTTGAAGGCGTGAAATCAACGCTAGAAATAGCTTCATCAAAGTTTGCGTAGCCAAAGGCTGTGATTAAACTGCTTCTTATATCATTGTTTTGTGCTTCAATAAGGCTTGCATCATCGACTGTGTTTTGATAAACCACTCCAATAGCCTGTCCATTGTATACATGATAGCTTGTTATATTTATAGTTGTTGTGCGATATTCACGAATAGAAAGTCCGTTGTCTTCCAATACAAGTTCAATCTTTTCTCGAACAGCCTTATAATCATCTTTATTGTCAAGATTATAACTTGCAATTTCTTCGCCAAGTGCATTTTCGTTGTTTACATACACTTTAAATGTGCTTGAGCCTGTAAAGTCAGTGCCTAAATTAAAGCCTACAGTGCAGAGAAGAATAATTCCAACAAGTATGATAATAGCAGGCACAATTAAGAAATATAAAAAGTTTTTAGTTATATTAAATTTTGAGTTTATTATTTTTTGATTTAATTGCATTTTATTTTTTGTGTTATTCATTGTTGTTACCTCCTGTTGTGGTTTCGGTAACTAAAGTTTCTTGCTCACTTTGAGTTTGAGATGCCTTGTCATCTTCCTTTATTTCTTTAACATTTTTATCTCTATATAAATGCAATTTCTTTGCTTTTGTGCTGTTTATTGGAAGATAAATGTTTAAAAGATATCTTGTGATAACAAGAGAAGCAAAAGCTGAAAGCAATGTTCCAAGCATTAGAGTTATAGCAAAACCTTTCAATGCAGAAGGAGCAAAGATCCAAAGCATTGCAGTTGCTAGAACTATAATTATATGGCTGTCAAGAATAGGCCAAAGTGACTTTTTAATACCACCCTTAAAAGACAGATGAATCTTTCTGCCAAGAGCATATTCTTCTCTAATTTTCTCAAAGATAATTATGTTTGAAATTACCGCAAGCACAAATGCAAAAAGGCAACCAAAGAGTGCTGAAAGTTTTAGCACAATAAATGGAATAGCTTGCATGAAGAATACAAACAAAATCAAATAGAAAATTATTGATAAACTTCCAAGAAGTCCCAAATGTCCATATCTAACGCAAAGCATCACTAAAGTTAAAACGATAATTACAATAGATGCAATACCTGCATATAAAAGAGTGTTTTCTCCAAGCACAGGGCTGATATAACTTGTTTCTAAAAGGGTTAAATCAACACCTAAAGAACCACCAATAATTGAGTATACAAGTTCTAGTGTTGCTGTAGATGAAGAAGAACTATAATTTGTGCTATCAGAACTTGTGAAAGTTAAAGTGTCATCATTTACTGCATCATCTATTGTAATTGTTGAAAGCAAATTATCACTATTAACTTCGTCGATATAGATGTAAGCACTAGTTTTGCCTGTTTCATCTGCATCATTTAAAAGCGAAGATAGGCTGTTTTGTCCATCTCTTGTAAATTCAAGAACAACAGTATAGACGCTGTTGTTGTAATCATAACCAACATAAGCGGTTTGAATTTCATTGCTTTCAATATAAACTTCAGGATTTGTTAGAGTTTCAGAAGCTTGGTCTAGAGTTATAAAAATTTGTTTTCCATCTTCTAAATATCTAAATGTATAATCAGTATCTTGCGTATTTGATACTTCTATTCTAATCTTATTATCACCCTGTCTTGAAACGAATAGCTCGTAAAAGTCAGCATTATGATTTAGTCCATCTTCAATTTTATTTAAAGAATTGTCAATAATTTCAGCAATGTTTGTATTTGAAGATGTCCCGTTAAGCTCTGCTTCATAAATGGCAGAAACTCCGCCACCTAAGTCAATACCCTGCTGAATAGCCCCAACAAAACCATTATATCTATCTGTGCTTGTAGGCACATTAAAAGGACATACACTTAAGAGTATGCCTAAAATTGCTATTATAACAAGTAAAACAAAATTTGTTATTGAGTATTTCTTTAACATCTATAATCCTTTTAATAAATGAATATAAAATTCAAGAATTTAACTTACTTTCATAATTATAAAGAATTAAAAGGACTATGTCAATTAAATTTAAGACTTAGTTTGCACTTTTTTTAATATTTACACTTATAATACCGCAAATTGCCCCAATAACTGCACCAAATACACTGTCGGTTAAGAGTGTTATATCAAAAACAAAACTTCCGCTCAGCAATGAGAAAACAAGGAATGCAAGCAATGTGTAAATAAAGCCAATCAAAAGACCACTTACAAGTCCCAATTCTTTACATTTTTTAAGTCCTATAAAAACACCTAAGAAAATGCTTATACCCTTTATAACCTGATTGATTGGATTGATAACACTATCTGAAATATTTGTAAATTTTAAAATAAATGCAAAGACAAGCACAAGCACAAGTGAAACACAAAGTGCAATTAACGTTCCCTTTGCAATAAAGCCTATTAAAGGATATTTATTTTTAGTGTTTTGTATATTGATTTTTGTTTTCAATTTCATGTTTGACTCCTTTTTCAAAATTTATACATTTTGCTATTAAATAAATATGATGACATAACAAAAAAAATAACCTACATATCATAATGCAAGTTATTTTATTGTCTATTTATTTCATCTGGATTGATTATTATAGGCTCACAACTGGCTTCTATCTCTTTAAGTTGTCTTTCAAATTTGCTATAATCTTCTTTTACTTTTGCTATGTGTTTGTATTGTTTGTCGGTATTTGCAAGAAAGTCCTGTCTATTATATAGATAGGCTATAAAGCCAAGTCCATAGAAACGCCTTACTAGAGATTGATATCGAATAAGCTTGACTTTTTGATTTTTCTTTAAGCAAGCAGTGGTTTTTATTATGCGTTTATCTTTCAATAGAACACTTTTTGGTATCCTTTGTATTTCTTTGAAATTAAAAGCTCTTATATAAAGCTCTTTTTCCATGACTACATAATTAGCTCCATCAAAAACATATTCTTGTCCCTTATAGTCAAAAAGCACTATTGAATGGAAAAGCCCGTTGTTTATACTAAATGGATTGATAGTTCCAAAGATAAGACATGTATCTTCATTGTAGCTTGTTGCAAACTTGTATGCATTTGCATGACATTTTTCTTCCTGGCTATATACTTTTTCGCCTAATATAGCATTAGCATTTATAAAACTACCCTTTCCAAATGATTTATCAACACAATACCAACCATTCTGCAACTTTAAATTGGCTTTTATATAATCTAATTCTTTTTGTCCAAGTGGTGTTTTTTCATATAGTGATTTACATATATTATGCAGATAAATATCAAAGCTTTCCCTTTCATCTAGCGGTTTAGTCTTTAACCTTTCACTAAGATATAAGGGATAAGAACTTTCTTCAATTAACCTTTTTTTCAAAAAGTCTTCAGAGTTATATATCTTCATCAGTTTAATTATAATATATTTTTGTCTATAAGTCAATATTTTTACAAAATGCCGTCATTTTTAAATAAAAAAAGAAGACTATTAAATCTTCTTTTTTTCTTTCTTTTTCTTTTTTGACTCTTTTTTATCTGTATCGTCTTGCTCTTCAGTTGAAACTTGAGCATCAGAAGTGCTGTTGGCATCTGTTACTATAGAAGCGTTATCTTCTTTGCTATCTTGAGTTTTATTTTCTTTATTTTCAGTTGCAATAGCAGCAGGTTCTTCTTTTGGTTCTTCGTCTTTGAAGATGGTGTAGATAGCATAGGCATCTACTGAAATATAGCCTTTTTTGCTATCTGTTCCTGTTTCAATAGTGACAATCTTCTTATCGCCATCAAGTTGAAGGTCAACAATAGTGCCATAAACACCGCTTGTAGTTAAAACCTTGTCTCCCCTTTTAAGCGAATTAGTTTGTTCCTGCATTCTTTGATTTTCTTTTTTGTTTCTTGCTGAAATCATGATTGGATAAATTATAATCAAGAGCACAATAAAAACAATAAGAATGATTTGTGTTGCGTCCATATTATCTCCTTTTAAACAAATTTTTTAAACTTGACATAACAAAGTCTAACATAATTATACTAAAAATTCAAAATGAATTTAACTAGATTTTCTTTGTTTTTACTTCATTTTCAAGCCTGTCGATAAATTCTGACAATAATAGACCTGATTTATTTTCAAAGCCTCTACCCCTGATAGAAATTGTGTTATTGTTTTCTTCTTCGTCACCTACAATGATAAGATAAGGAATTTTCATTGAAAGGGCTTCGCGTATTTTATAACCAATTTTTTCATTTCTTATGTCGCTTGTAACTCTAAAGCCTTTTGATATAAGCTCGGCTTTAATTTTTTCCACATAGTCATTATTTCTATCAGTCAAAGCAAGCACTCTTACCTGTTCTGGAGCAAGCCATAACGGTAAAAGTCCCTTAGTTTCTTCAAGAAGGAAAGCAATAAATCTATCAAGAGAGCCAAGTATTGCTCTATGAATAACAACTGGTCTTTGTTTTTGATTGTTTTCATCGATATATTCAAGTTCAAACTTTTCAGGAAGTTGATAGTCAAGCTGAACTGTTGAGAGCGTTACTTCATGACCGAGTGCACTATAAACTTGGACGTCTATTTTAGGTCCATAGAAAGCGGCTTCCCCTTCAGCTTCATAATAATTTGCACCTGTTGACTTTATAATCTCTCTGAGAGCATTTTCGCTTTTTTCCCAAAGCTTATCATTGCCAAAATATTTTGCAGTATCATTCTTATCACGAAGTGATAGTCTTAAAGTATAATCTTTAAAGCCAAAATCCTTATAAACTTCAAGTATTAAAGATATAACGCCCTTTATTTCGTCAGCAATCTGCTCTGGCGTGCAGAAGATGTGTGAGTCATTTTGAGTGAATGCTCTTGCTCTTTCAAGTCCGCAAAGGTTTCCACTGTCTTCAAATCTAAAGTCATTTGCTATTTCTGCTATTCGGACAGGCAAGTCGCGGTATGAATGCAGAGAATGTTTAAACATAACCATGTGATGTGGGCAGTTCATAGGACGAAGAACATAAGCTTCATCATCAAGTTCCATTGCTGGAAACATGTCGTCCTTGTAGTGATCCCAGTGACCAGAAGTTTTATAAAGGTCAACATTGCCAAGAGATGGAGTCATAACGTGTTTGTAACCTTTTGAAAGCTCCTTGTTCATAATATAGTCAGACAAAATTCTTCTTAAAATAAATCCATTAGGAAGATACATTGGAAGACCTTTCCCAATAAGCTCATCAAACATAAATATATTAAGCTCTTTGCCAAGCTTTCTATGGTCTCTTTGCTTTGCTTCTTCAACGAGTTTTAAGTAGTCAGCAAGTTCCTTCTTTGTTTTGAAGGCATAGCAGTATACTCTTTGAAGCATCTTATTCTTTTCGCTTCCACGCCAATATGCTCCATTTACAGCATGAATTTTATAGCCAAAATTTTGAAGTCGTCTTGTGCTGTCAACGTGTGGTCCACGACAAAGGTCATAAAAATCATCACCAGTATAATAGAGAGACACTTCTTCATCTTCTGGTAATTCCTTTATAATCTCAGTTTTATACTCATTATTTGCAAAAAGTTTAAGAGCTTCATCTCTTGAAATAACCTTTTTTGTAAATTCTTCTCCCTTATTGATGATTTCTTTCATTTTCTTTTCTATCTTATCATACTCGTCAGGAGTGATTGAATGAGTAAGGTCTATATCATAATAAAAGCCATTATCAATAGCTGGACCTATTGTAAGTTTCGTGTCTGGATAAAGCTCCATTAAAGCTTTAGCAAGCACGTGTGCAAGAGAATGTCTTGCTTTCATAAGTTCTTCATCTTGTTCTCTTTTAATTTCCATTTTTTATCTCCTTTTTGGCGTTTTTTCAAATAAAAAACGCCCTTAAAATGATTTAAGGACGATTTAAACAAAACCGCGGTTCCACCTTAATTGCAAAAGTGCCACTTAATTAAAACTTATCACCATAGCAGTGGTTTCAATCATCATTCTAGCCAAGATTTTTCACCAACCAATCTCTCTCTGCAAGCATCAAATGCGTCTACTTGTCTGCTACTCCAAGCATCTAACAGCATTTTAACACTAAAATTTTTGATTGTCAACTAATTTTTTTAATATTTTTTTAAATCTTATAAATAGTGCTTATATTGTTGTAGTTATTTTTAGTGTTTATGTTGTTTATTGTTATTCGCTCTTCAAATATTCGCTCAAGCAAATTGATTGCACTGCTGGGCTCTGAAAAATACAAATTTATTTTTTGTGGTGACAGATCTATAACAGAAGATACTATGGATTCTTCATTAAATACCTTATTTTGATATTGACCATTCTCTAAAGTGAATATTTTATAGCCATCATCTTCTTTGACAACACTTATTTCATCTTCACATATGTCCAGGTTGTCAACTAAAAATTTCAGTAAATCTATAAAACTATCAGAAGAGACAAGGTAATCACTATTTTCATTTGATAGAGAGACAAGCTCTGCCCATTTTTCTTGAAGTGGTTTTAACTTAAAATAATAAAAGGATTCTAAAAATAAGTCATGGTCTAAAACAAGATATTTTTTAACTATATACTTATCGGTTTCTTTATCAAAATTCAAAAGAGCTTTTTTAAAGGCAAGCATACCTATCTTATCTTTTCTTGGAAAAACTAAAAAATTATCTAAAAAAGCCATTTTAAAATTGGTGCAAACAAGCTCTATTATACAAGAAGTTATAATCAGTTTTGCCTTGTCTTTATATTTTTCATTGACGCCAACAAGAATAGATATATAGTTTTTATCTTCATCAATGGTTATAATTCCACCCATTTCCTGCAATGAATTTAATAGTGATTTATATAAAACATTTGCAACTATAGTATTTTCAGATTTAATATTAAGTGATATTTCCCACATATTTGCTCCTTGCTATAGTATTTTATGCAAGGCTTTAAAAAATACACTTAGAATTTAAAAATTAAATCAAATAATTTGACAAATAAACGAAAAATATTGATAATACTAATATATAAAGGATATCAATATGAAAAAATCAATTAAAATGTTTTTAATATCGTTATGTTTATGTCCGCTGTTGCTTCTTTCTGCGTGCGGCACAACAACCTATTACACAATAACCGTTTCTCCAAGTGATAGCGTGCTTGGCTCAGTTCTTGGCACTTTAAGCGACACAACACAGGTTGAAGGCACAACAATGACGCTTACTGCTAAAGAAAACAATGCTCAGACCAATCCTTTTGTTTGCTGGATTAAAAATAATAACACCGTTGTAGGCACAGACTCAACACTTGTCCTTACCTACAATAGTGACACTGCCGGAAGATACACTGCATTATTTGCTGAAACAAATCCTAGCTCTATGATGTATACCGCTCTTAACACAATTACTTTTGACCCAGCTGATGACGTGACAAGCATAAACTTTTCTTTAAGTTACTCAAGGACTGCTAGCGGAAGTGATGTCTATACCACCCTTGCAAGCCAAACCATTACAACAGAAAACACATACACATCTGACCATACTTCAGTTTTATATCTTGGCTCAGCTGGAACAATTTCTAGTTATCAATATAGATTTAGTTTGCAAATAACAACAACAGATTCAACTGGAAGAGAGAGTTCATATACGCTTACAAGTCAAACAATTTTAAGTAACTCATATTTTAATGGCACAAGTAGCTGCGAAATAATAATCTATGATAATATCTCAGATAGCAATATTGTTCTATCATTTGAGAAACTAAGCAGAGAGCTATTTGCTACAGAAACTCAGTTCTTATAAGATTAATAAGCATAAATAAAAGAAGGTCCGCTGACCTTCTTTTATCTTGGCTGAAAACTATTTGCAGTCCTTAGCTGAACCAGATTTAGAACCGCAACCCTTAGCTTCTTTAGATGCCTCTACACTCTTTGCAGATTTTGACATCTTGCCCTTGGCACTTTTCCCCATTTTGGAATTTTTACCAAACATAGTTTTCACCTCCCTGTTATCAAGGTATACAACCTTGTAATTTAATTATGGCTTTATAATTTAAAAATATACATAATAAAAACAATATAATACAAAAATTTTATAGGCAAAAAACTATGTTTTAAATTAATATAACACAAAAAACGATTATCTAAATATTTCATTAGAATAATCGTTTTTTAATTTAAACCACAAATTACTTAATTATTTTGTTGATTTTTTTGTTTTTCCAGCAACCTTAGCTGAAGATGATGTGCTCTTCTTAGCAGGTGCTTTTGTTGCTGATGCCTTAGAAGCGGCTTTTTCAGCTTTTTCTTCTTTTTGAGCATCTTCAAGAAGGTCATAGTATTTATCAAATACTGCGATAGCAACTTCTTCATCTTCTTCAACTTTGATGATTGAATTGCCGTCTTTATCTTGGTCAACTACGAAAACGATAGCTTCGTCATCGCCAATACCTTCGATTTTATCCATTGGTTTTAAAACGCAATATAATCTTTTTTCTTTTCTTACTTCGTAAGGAATAACAGCAATTTGTTCAAATGTTAATTGTCTGCCATTTTCGTCCATAAGCACAATAGGATCTCTATTGTCTTGGTCAAGAAGCACGTCAAGAATATCAATAGGTTTTAATTCCTCTTTGTTTTCAGTTTTCTTTTCTTCCATATTTAATCCCCTTTTAAATTTTCTATGAATGTCTGCAAAATTAGTTGTGCAGCTATTTTATCGATGAGTTCCTTTCGCTTTTCCCTTCGGACACCGCTTGATATCAAGATATCTTCCGCTTCAGCCGAGGTTAAGCGCTCATCTATAAAATGAACTTTAACACCAGAGTAGTCCGCAAGCTTTTCACCAAAAGCTCTATGCAGTTTTGCCCTATCACCTTCAGTGCCGTCCATATTTAGTGGCAGACCAAAAGCAACTTCGTCAACATCGTTATCTTTGATAATTTTGTCAAGATGCTTTAGTGCGTCTTCTTCGCCACGATTTTGATAGACTTCATAAGGGCTAGAGATGATACATAAAAGGTCACTTAAAGCAATGCCTATACGTTTATCTCCATAATCTACTCCCATTTTTCTATGCTTTTGCATCACATCTCCATAATGAGTATACCCTTTTAAGTAAATTTAGTCAAACAAATTAAACAAGTTTTTCTCTCTTTTGTAATTATTTTACAAAGGTCAAAATTGATTTCAAATCATTCGTCCGCTTTATTGTCTCACTCCAATATAGTTTATTATTGTAGTGTGCATCATCTGGATTTATGCATATTGTTTTAACACCAGTTTTATATACATCTTCGTCATTCTTTCCGTTTCCGAAGAATAGCACTTCGTCAGGGCTTAGTTTTAGATTTTTCATCATTATCGAAACAAATTGGCTTTTATCTTCAATATGATGGTCAAGTATAGTTATGCCTTCAAGTTTGCCATTTTCGTCAAATAAAAGCTCTTGTGCCTCTACTTTATAGATATAATTTTTACAATCCCCTAAAACTTCATCAATGATATTTTTAATTCCACCAGATAAGATTATTGTTTTTATATCATTTTCATAAAGATATTTTAGCACATCCTTTGCGTTATCTAGAAGCAATGTGTCTTTTGATATTTCTTTTAAAAGTGCTCGGTTTACACCTGCATCTTGATAGACTTTAATTACTTCTTTTGCCCACTCGTTGTAATCTAGCTCTCCCCTGCTATATTTTTCATATAGGATTTCGTCGTCTTTTTCTCTTCCTATTTTGTTCCATACTCTTGCCCAACTGTTAGGAAGTTTGCTCGGTTTGCTTAGCGTTCCATCAAAGTCAAATATGATAAGTTTTGTTTTCATTTGTATCTCCAATTTATTTGCAATCATATAAGCTGTCACCAATTCCCATCGACACCACAAGCGGAACTTTAAGTTTAACAACATCTTCCATTTCAGTTTTAAGTATTTTCTCGATTTTTTCTTCTTCGCCAGGATATGTGTCCACAATAAGCTCGTCATGAATTTGCAAGATAAGTTGACTTTTTAAGTTTTCGTTTTTCATTCTATTATAAACCTTTATCATAGCAAGCTTAATAATATCTGATGCCGTGCCTTGAAGTGGCATATTCATTGCAACTCGCTCGCCAAAGGCTCTTGTATGGTATTTTGAAGATTTAAGCTCTGGAATTTTTCTAATTCGTCCAAATTTAGTGATTGCGTATCCATGCTCTTTTGCATAAGCAACATTGTTATCCATAAACTTTTTAACATTTGGATATCTTTTAAAATAAGATTTGATATAATTCTTTGCTCTTTCAACCGAAGATTTTATATTTTGTGAAAGACCATAATCACTTATCCCATAGATAATGCCAAAATTGACCGCTTTAGCTTCTCGTCTTTGCTCTGGCGTTACATAAAGCGTTGGCACTCTAAATATCTGTGAAGCCGTTAAGGTGTGTATGTCCTTACCGTTTTTGTATGACTCAATCAAATCTTCTTCGCCAGACATATCAGCAAGAAGTCTAAGTTCTATCTGATTATAGTCGGCAGAGATTATCTTTCCATTTTCAAATTTAGAAACAAAAATCTTTCTTAAATTTTTGCCATAGTCATCTCTTGTTGGAATGTTTTGCAAGTTAGGTTCGCTGCTAGACAGCCTTCCTGTGCTTGTTAAAGTTTGATTAAAGGTTGTGTGGATAACGTCACCATGCTCTTTTATAAGCTTTTTATAAACGTCAATGTAGGTGTTTTTAATTTTAGCATACTTTCTATACGTCAATATATCGTTGACAAGAGGTATATACCTAAGTTCATCAAGCACGATTGCCTTTGTTGAGTTTCGTTTATTGTTATAAGCCTTTATTCCAAGCTTTTCAAAAAGAATATACGCCACCTGTCTTGGTGATTTTATATTAAATTCTTCCCCTGCTTCTTGGTAGATATTTTTTGTAAGCTCGGCAAGCTTTTCACTAAACTCTTTATCAAGCTCTTCAAGCCTTGTTTCGTTTATTCTAAAGCCGTCTTGTTCCATACTGTAAAGTATTTCAATCAAAGGTTTTTCTATTTCATTGTATATAAAATCAAGTTTTTGCTTTGTCAGCTGCTCCTTCAAGTCTAAATAGCTATTGTAATAATTTTCAAGAGCGATTTCTCCGCTTGATTTTATTCCTGCGTTTATAATATATTCTGCAACAGATAAATCAAAATAGTTGTTTAGTTTTATATTATAACCTTCTAAATGATGCATATCAGCTTTTGCAGAATATGTTATCTTAAGTATGTTGTCATCTTCCAAGATGGTTTTTATTTTGTTTGAAATGTCATCAAAACCTATGGAGTCAAACATGCTTATATTCTTTTCAAGATAGTATATTTTTCCACCAATCAAAAACTCCATTTTTTGAAGGTCATAACAAAAGTAGTTTTCTTTGAAATTAGACAATTCTTCTATTGTTTCACTATTAAAAACATGCCTTTGAGCCTTTTTGACTTCCACCTTCTCAGCCACAACTTCATTAAATAGTGTTTCGTTATTTGCAAGAGACTGAAAATCCATCTTTTTAAAGAATTTATAAACCGAATAAGAAAAAGGAAGTTTTAACTTGCAATCATCAAGCTTAAAATCAAATTCACAATTTGTTCTTATTGTTGCAAGGTCTTTTGAAATATAAGCCATCTTTTTGTCTAACGCAAGTTTGTCTTTTAATTTACCTTTGATATTGTCAATATTGGCATAAACATTATCAAGAGTGCCATATTCGTCAATTAAAGAATGAGCGGTTTTCTCTCCCACGCCCTTGACACCCGGAATATTATCAGAAGCATCACCCATCAAAGCCTTAAGCTCTATAACCTGGCTTGGCGTGATATTATAAAGCTCTTTTAACCTTTCTCTGTCAACCTTTTCAACTTCGCTTACACCTTTTTTCGTAAGCCATACAACAGTGTTATCATCAATAAGTTGCAATAGGTCACGGTCTCCTGAAAGAATAAATTTTTTGCAGTCGTTATTCTTTGCAATAGTGCCTATGATATCGTCAGCTTCAATGCCCGGAATTTCCACAATTTTTATTTCCATAGCATTCAGCATTTCTTTTATAAGTGGAAATTGAGACAGAAGCTCTTCAGGTGTTGCCTTTCTTTGCATTTTATATTCTGAATAAATTTGATTTCTAAAGGTTTCTCTTGCATGGTCAAAGGCTATTGCAATATGTGTAGGATTTTCTTCATGAATAACCTTAATCAGAATGTTTGCAAACCCAAAAACCGCACCTGATGGCTGACCTTTTCTGTTAGATAAAAAAGGTAGAGCATAAAATGCTCTATTTGCTATGCTATTTCCATCAACAATCAATAATTTTTCCATATTTATCCTTTAAACTTTAAATATTTTAAATGCTTCTACTGGGTCGTTTTCTACCACTACACCAAATAAGTTTCTAAACACATCTGGAATAGCAATAGTCAAAATAAGCACTACAACAGCAAGAATTAGAAGCACGAAAAATACTATTTTTAAAGGGTTTCCAAAGAAATTTATACCTGCATAAAGTAGAGCTATCAAAAGTCCACCATAGACTGATATGTATTCAATAACAGCGCCAGCAGGCTCTGCAATATTGACATAGCACAAAAATCCTATATAGACAATCGTCAAGACCGCTAAAATAAAGTAAACTACAGATTTCATAATATTCTCCTATAGTTAATTTTAACATATTCTCGCAATATATGCAAATATTTTAAATATTTTGTGAACTGCTATCTTGACTATTGGTGTTTACAACATTTTCTTCAGTTTCCGCTTCTTTTTTAAGCCTTATTTTACGCATTCTAACATCATGTTTTTCCTTGTTTTTCAAAGGTTTAATCTTTTTAGATTTCTTTTCTGCCTTTTTTGCCTTTTTCTTTAGTTTCCTAGATTTTTTAACAAGTTTCTTCGGAATAGTTCCATCGTCTGGCATGCTTGTTAAAAGAGTGTCAGGATTTGATATTATATCATTGCAAAGTTTCAAACTTTTGCCCATATAAAGTCCATCTGCAACACGTTCATCAAGACTCATGCCAAGATTCATAAACTTGCCAACTTTTATCTCTTTGTTGTTTTCAATGTAAGGCTCCATTCTCTCTTTACCCATTGAAACAAACATAGTTGTTGTTCCAAAATTGTAAAGATGGTGATAGATATGACCAAGTTTTATTGATTTCAAGTTGGTTAAAAAACAACTTGTATGGAATGGACTTGCATCAATAAGCTTTTTTGTAAGCATTCCGTGTTTGTCAAGCCATCTAAATAGTGCTATAAACCATCTAAATATGAAGTCAGGAAGCCATGTGAATTTTCCAATAGTTTTCGTGGTTTTATGAACAGTATCGGTTTGAGTATTATCAGCAATCTCCTTATCAACGATTTCTTTGACTTCTTGGATGCTTTCACGCCCTGTGAACTTCATTTTTAAGGTAACGCTTTCTCCGTCGTCATCAAGTTTTTTCTTGATATCCATTGAAATGCTTATGTAGTTTCTTTGATAAATTGAACCACGCATAATAAAACTGTTCAATTTTTTCCTTATGTATAGCACACGGACAAGTGTTGCAATAACAATATGCATATAGTTATAGCTTGTGCCGTTACGTCTTTCACGTGCGATAAACTCATCAAGTTTTACACATGGCACCTTTACTGTTGTATAATTTACTGCATCTATTCTTTGTGGCATGAAAAAAGGTTCAGCTCTATCAATTATATTCAACCCTTTAACCTTTTTGCCATCACTTCTATGACCAAACATATTACTCTCCTATTACTTCCCATCAGGAATATCTGTTCTAATTTTTTTTCTAATTAAATTTTTTTCACGACCATTTTTGCTTGGTGTGTAATATACCCTATTCTTTAGTGAATCAGGCATATATTGTTGTTTGACGTATCCGCCATAGTCATGTGGATACTTATAACTTCCATGCCCATCTTTATTTGTGCTCGGGTGATTTTTTAAATGATTAGGCACTTTATTGTCAGTAAAGTTGACCGCATCATCTTCCGCTTTATGAAGTGCCACGACAACGGAGTTTGACTTTTCTGCTTCGCAAACATAGATTATTGCATGAGTGAGCGGAATAAGTCCTTCAGGCTGCCCCATTTTCTCCACCGCATACATGGCACTTGTGGCTAAAAGTAGTGCATTTGAGTCAGCCATACCCACATCTTCACTTGCATGAGCAACAAGACGCCTTGCAATAATCATTGGGTCACAACCTGCCTTTATAAGTCGCTGTGAATAGTAAAGCGCGGCTTCCACGTCGCATCCACGTAGGCTTTTGCAGAATGCTGACAGAAAATCATAATACATATTTTCGTCCATAGACAAAACTTTTTTATCAATGGATTGCTCAGCTGTAAGCCTGTCAATATGTATTTTTTTATCTTTTGCTATCGGCGAAGTCATAACGGCAAGCTCTAGTGCATTCAAAGCTGAACGCAAGTCGCCGCCACATGCATAGGCAAAATAGTCAAGAGCGTCTTCATCGCACTCAACAGGCAAATTGCCAAGTCCATTTTCGCTGTCAACAAGTGCCCTTTTTAGTGCCTTTTTGATGTCTTTTGATGTGATTGGTTTAAATTCAAATACCCTACATCTCGACACAATGGCTCTTGTCATTGAAGTATAAGGGTTCTCTGTTGTTGTGCCAATAAAAAAGATAGAACCATCTTCAATCGCTTCAAGCACGCAATCTGACTGTGCTTTATTCCACCTGTGACACTCATCTAAGATTAGAAAAGTGTCAGTGCCAAACATGGCTTTGTCTTGCCTTGCCCTTTCAATTATGGCTTTAGCATCACTGACACCGTTAGTTACCGCGTTAATTTTAACATAGTTTGCCTTAAGAGTGTTGGCTATGATATTTGCAAGTGTGGTCTTACCAGTTCCTGGTGGTCCATAAAATATGCAACTACCAAGTGTTCCATATTTGATAGCCCTATAGAGTAAACTATTCTTGTCAACTATGTGTTCTTGCCCTACAAAGTCCTCAAATGATTTAGGACGCATTTTTTCAGCAAGTGGTATTCTAGCGTTTTCCATGACAAGGCTATTTTACACTATGAATCGGCAAAAGACAAGTAAATTTCATTATTTTTATTAAAAATTTCATTTGTAAGCAAAGTGAAGTTAAAATATTTGACTTTATCGGCGAACATATAGCGTGCATTATTGTGGACAATAAAAACTCTCTTCCACGCTAAATTCCTATATATTTTGACTTCTTTAAGCCCCTTAAAATCTTCATTTATTTGAAGCCCTTTTTTGCAATTTTTTATGATTTGATTTTTCATTTTTAACCACTGGTTTTCGCTTTTTTCGTCAACACCATTTTTTTGCCACATTTCCCATATTTTATAAGGCAAAGAGAAGTTAAAAGCTTGGTCAAATTGCTTGTCGTGAGTGCTGACTTTAACATCAAAAATTTGATTGATTTTTTGCTGTGAAATATCGAAGAAATTTTGCATATCTGTTGGTGAATATAGGCAATATTTGTTGTCTCCATAATTAAAATAACACTTCCTAGTTTGTCTCGGCAAAAGCGTCACTTCTCCTGTCACATGGATGCAAGCAAAGGTGCAACTTGCTATTCCACTCATATTTGAAAAATTAAAAGAAATATTTTTAAAATGATAGTTAAAATATGCCTTTTGTCTGTTTGTTAGATTTTCAATTTCTATAAAATCTGTGCCTTTTTTAAAGAAATAATAGCCTCTAGGAAGTGGCACATTGATTTCAAAAGTTACTTTTTTTGTTTCATTTCTTGTGTTTGTGAAATTTAAAATATAATTCTTTCCATTTAATAGAAAGTTGGTCGCTTGAAATATAACCCCATCTTCCATAAGTTTTTTGGTGTAATAAAATGGAATAAAATCAAATTCAATTTTCTTTCCATTAAATGCAAGATACTCGCCTTCTAGATTGTTTGCAAAATCACTATGAGATAAATAGTTTATATTAAGTGCTTCAAGGGTGTTTGCAAGATTTGAGCCTAGCTCATTTTCTAAAATAATATGGGTATTTTTTAATAACTTTATTTTGTCCTCTTTTAAACTAGGCTGTGATGTTAAAATTAGGTTAAAATCAACGCTTTTCTTTACATTCAAAAAGGCTTGATAAAATAATCTATCAAGTGGTTTTTTGTATAAAAAGACAGGCAACGTTGTGTCTATACCAATGGCATCCAAAAGCTCGTAGTCTATATTATCACTAGATAGATTTGGAGCATGATATTTGATTCTATTTATAATCAAGTTTTCAATCTTTTCTAAATACTCTTTTTTCTTCATACTCAAATTATTGACATTTTTTTAAGTTTTAGACTTTGTTCTTTAAAAAAGTATCTTTTTCTATTTTTACTAAGTTATATCTGCAAACACTTGATATATATAAACCTTGCGTAAAATAAAAAACCAGCTCTTTGCTAGCTGGTAAGTTATGCTGTAAGCCGAGTTCTGTATTAGACAATCATCTATCTAGCCTTATTGTTGCCAATAAGTTCAAGCGGTTCGTTCAGGGCGTGAGAGAACAAGCACATATGCCCTTTTGACCTTGCATCAGGTGGAGTTTACAGAGCCTTAGCTATCTCTAACTAAGCGGTGGTCTCTTACACCACCTTTCCATCCTTACCTATAAAAATAGGCGGTTTATTTCTGTTGCACTATTCCTAGAGTCGCCTCCGCTGGCCGTTAGCCAGCACCCAGTTCTCTTGATGCTCGGACTTTCCTCATCAAAAATTGACGCGATTGTCTGCATAACTGTATAATTATTATACATAATATAGAAGCATTTGTCAAGTAAAAAACAAAGGAGCTTTAAATTTCGATTTTTATATACTTTTAAAAGTATACCATTGACAAAAATTTGAAATAGCTTTTGCTAAAAATATGCACTTGTAAGATATTTTATTATTTTGTTACTAAATTGATATGTTATTTTTTGATATTTTGATACACAAGATAAAAATTTATGTTATAATATAAGCATTAGGAGTAATTATGAACATAGGTTTAGATATTGATAATGTTATAACCGCATTTGATAATAGTATATTAAAAGAATTTCTGTTAGAAGATAAAAATAAAAGAAATACAGGCATTATTAATAAGCATGCAAAACATATAAACAATGGTATGTTTGACTGGTCGCGAGAAGAAGTTGATGAATTTTATAATAACAATATGGAACGAATAGCAAAAGATTTAAAACCTAGGAGAAACTGTAAAAAATATATGGACAAACTTTTGCAAGACGGACACAAACTCTATCTTATATCACACAGAGCATATCCCCACTATAAAAATCCAGAACAAACCACTCTTGATTGGCTTGAAAAGAACAAAATAAACTATACAAAACTTATTTTATCAAAAACACCAGATAAAGCAAAAGAATGTAAAGAGAATAACATCGACATAATGATTGATGACCGTGCTGACTATTGTAGAAAAATGAGAGAAAGTGGAATAAATTGCATTCTAATGTTTACTAAATATAATCGTAAAGATAAAGAAAATTTACCTTTTGTCACAAGTTGGAAAAATCTATATGAGGAGATCACTAAATTATGCAAAAAAGAAATGTAATTTTAGATACAGATATATCAAACGAAGTTGATGACCAATTTGCTTTATGTTATCTTATTAGGTCTTTAGATAATGTTAATTTACAAGCCATTACAATTGCACCTTTTAAAGGAACTGGTTATACCCCTGTTAAAAATCTTGCAGAAGGAGTTGATTTGTCTTATAACACGGCTTGCGAAATTTTAGATAAGCTAAATGCGGGCTTTTATAAAGATGTTATATTTAAAGGTGCAACTTCATATTTTTTTGAAAACAAAGGAATAAATCCAGCTAGTTCTAAAATAATTGAAATAGCAAAAGCTAACGAACATACAACTATTATTGCAATAGGTGCTATAACAAATATTGCTAAAGCAATATACCACGCACCAGAGATAATAAATAAAATTGATATTATCTGGCTTGGCGGGAATAGTTTTTTAACTGAAAAGAACAATGAATTTAATTTTAGACAAGATGTTGAAGGCACAAGATTTGTTTTTAATTCAAAGGCACCATTAGTGGTTATTCCTTGTAGAAATGTTGCGTCAAACTTATCTACTACTGTATATGAATTAGAGCATTATTTATTAGGTCAAGGCGAGATTGGACAATATTTATGCAATATATTCAGAAACTGCAAAAAGGCATATAGAAAAGATGCTAAAGATATTATTGGAGAAAGTAAAACACTATGGGATTTAAGTGCTATTGCCTATTTTTTAAATAAAGATTGGTTTAAGACGCAAGAGAAAAGTTGCCCAGAAATTCTTGACGACACTTCTTATCAATCAATAACAAATAGACATAAAATCACTTTTGTTAATGATTTGAATAGAGACGAAATATTTAGAGATTTTTTTATTAAAATGGGATATACAATTGAGTAGTATTTTTAATATTTAAGATTAATAACAAGCATAAACACAAGTTTTTATACATGTTGCAATCATTAAAAAAGAGTTAGAATGATAATATTCTAACTCCTTTTTATTCTGTTAGTATCAAAATACAGAAACACAAATAAACATTTCTTGAAGACTAACCAACTGTAAATAGCACTTTAACCTTACCATTCTTTCTGTCAGGATAAAAGGCCTTCAAAATACCATCTTGAGAAATCTTAATTGCTATACCATATTTAGAAAGTGTTGTTGCAGCAGCAAGTCTTCCGCCGCCATCACTGCCCGCCTCAATTTTCAATATAGCACCTACTGCAATAATTGTTCCGTCGCTATCTATAACTGTTGCACCATCCATGCTTACAAGTTCTTGTCTGAGTTTGCGGCTTAGCTCATGGAAAGGTTTGCCAGATATTATTTTTCTTAAACATTCCGCCTTAACACAATGTTGCTGCTCTAAAAATGTTTGATATGGAACGTTAAACATAGCTTCAACAGAAGATAAGGTTTGAAGATTATAAAGTTTTCCAGCGTTTTCTAGTTCCTGCCTCTTCTTTATTTCAAAATAACGTTCATCGAGAATATCATGTGCGTTTATGTGAGTTAAAACACCTTCCACTGTGTCTTTATTTAAATAGATAATACAGCCACCGCTATAAGCAAAAGAAGTGTCTAGAGCCGTGTAATAAACAGAACGTCTTATGTCTTTCAAAGAATAGTTGCCGCGATATGAAAGAAGCTGTATCACTTCTTCATGTGAGTATACGTTCCACCCGCCGGACCTTTTAGAAAATAAAAGTTCTCTGTTTTTAAATAAAAGGAAGTCACCATTTTTTGTTAAAACTATACCAATTCTTTTTTCATTACAAAATCTTGCAACCATTTCAAATTCATAAGGTGCAATAGCGTTAACTTTTTTAACCTTATTCAACTGAAGATAGCCAATAAGGTTGCCTTTTTTATCAAACTCAACATAAGAATCAACACCATCAGAAAGAAGGGCAAAGAAATCCTTGTCCATCATATCAGAAAATGATATTGTTTCTGGCTGGTCAGAGTTGTCTACGCTGGTGTTTAATATGATACCAATCGCTATTTTCTTTCCTTCATAGGTTCTTGCCGCCCATTTCTCAAGCTCGGTCAAAATGCCAAATAAAACATTTGTTGTTTCGCTTTCACAAATACTTGCACAAATGGACCTTTCAATAGCGTTATTCTGAAGCACTGTTATATAGCTTTCGTCAGTTAAATTTAATGCTGAGATTCTATCAATTTCATTCAAAACATTCCTTAGAAGGTTTACTTCAAAAGCTTGGAATGGTTGTCCCCGTTTCAAGATAAGTCTGTATTCATCAGACTTAGATGGCTTTATTAAAAGCGAGTTGCGTTTTCCGAAAGCAACTTCGCTATCTCTCGTTGAAGACTCCTCTTCACCTTCTATATAAGATCCAATAAATAGTGGTAAAATAAGTTTATTTACTACTTTATAAAATTCCGCCTTTTCCATATATATCCACCCCAATTAAATGAGAAAAAATCATAAAAAAAATATTCATTTTTTATAGTATATAATTATTTTTTTCAAGAAACAAGACTTTTTATAAATTTTTTTCTAAATTTTCTTCATTTTTTTGATTTTTTTCGTCTTCTTTTATCAAATTCTTTTGCAAAATTTTAATAACTTTTGATTCAATTCGTGAAATATATGAACGCGAGATATTAAAAATTTCCGCCACTTCCTTTTGAGTTTTGATGTCGTAGCCACAAATTCCATAGCGATATTTAATAATTTCTTGCTCCATTGGCGTCAAATATTTTTCCATAGCTCGTTCCACATCCTGCATAAGACAGCCCACTTCAACTTGATGAAAAACGTCTTCTTCAGTCTCTGCCGGAATAAGATTTGCAAGTTCCATCTCATCACTATCAGCTTTAGGAGATAACATTGAATTTAATGAAACTATGTCTTTATGCTTTTTGTTTGCTCTGATAAGCATCAAAATTTCATTTTCTATGCATCTTGACGCGTAAGTGGAAAGAAGCACTCCCTTAGAGTCGTCAAAACTATCTACAGCCTTTATAAGACCAATAGTTCCAACAGATATAAGGTCGTCAGCTTCTAGCGAATTATTATATTTTTTCACAATATGAGCAACAAGTCGCAAGTTATGATTTATTAAAAGTTCTCTTGCCTTAGGGTCTCCTTCTTGAAGCTTTTTTACAGCTTCGAGCTCTTCTTCTTTTGAAAGTGGTTTAGGAAACCCCTGAATGCTGCTTACAAATGATGTAAAACAACAAATTTTGCTTACAAACTTCGCAAAACTTTCATAAATCACATTGCACCACCCTTTAAAGTGAAGTAAATCACAATAGTATTTGTATATGTTGAAAGTTGTCGAAATTTGCTTGTCTATAAAAAAATAATAAAATAATTTAATTAAAAAACGAGCAAATATATGCTCGAAATCAAAGGTCTCCCCTTAACTAATCACAATTATTAAAACAATTTGTGTTATATTGCCTAGCCCTTAAGTCCTTGTGCTTGACGTGGCATATTTTCTATAACTACGTCGTAAATCTCGCCTAAAGAAGCACAATATTCAAGCACCTTCCAAGGAGTGTTTGTGTGGAAATGAAGCTTTAAAAGCTCGTCATCACCAACAACTAGAAGACAGTCTCCTTCAATATTCTTTGTGATATACTCTCGGACCGCATCATCAGATAAATCTTTTCCTTCAAGTAAAAGTTGTGTATCAAATTTATAATTGATTTCTTCAAATTCTTCGTCGTCCATAATATTCTCCTTTTAATTATTTTTGGATTTAGAATAAGTTTTCTATAAAGTCGTTATAATCGAATAGTTCAAGGTCGTCGGCACCTTCGCCAACACCTACAAACACCACAGGAAGATGATATTCCTTTTCTATGGCAACAACAACGCCACCCTTTGCAGTTCCGTCAAGTTTTGTTAAAATAATACCATCGATTTTAACAAATTCGCTAAATGCATTTATTTGATTTAAGGCGTTTTGCCCTGTGGTTGCATCAAGCACAATAAAGTTATATTTATGAGCTTCTGGATACTCTCTATTTATAACTTTATCAATCTTTTTTAGCTCTTCCATTAGGTTGGTTTTTGTATGAAGTCTGCCCGCAGTGTCGACAAGCAGCACATCAGTGCCTTTTGCCTTCGCACTTGATATTCCGTCAAACACAACCGCTGCGGCATCAGCACCTTCTGCGTGTTTTATAATACGAGTTTTTGTGCGCTCTGCCCATTCATTCAGCTGACTAGACGCAGCAGCTCTGAAGGTGTCGCCTGCAACAAGAGTGACTTCTTTCTTTTGATTTTTAAAATACTTTGCCATTTTACCGATAGTTGTTGTTTTTCCTACACCATTCACCCCTATTATAGTGATAATGGCTGGATATTGAAGGTCTATTTGAGATAGAGAAGCAAACTCTTCTTTTAAAATTTCTTTTAGCTCCTTTTTTACATCTTCGGCATTTCTTATTTTGTTTTTTCTAGCTCTAAGCCTTAGCTCTTCAACGATATCCATGCTTGTGCGAACGCCGATATCACAAGATATAAGTATATCAGTAAGTTCATCATAGAAATCATCATCAATTTCGCCATGACTTAATAGCGAATCTATACGTCTTGCAATGGCTTCACGAGTTTTCTTTAAAGCATTGCCAATTTTTTTAAAAAGCCCCATTTATTAACCCTCCTGAGCATGTTTGATAGCATCTGAAAGAAGCACTGAAACAATCTTAGATACCCCTTTTTCTTCCATTGTAACACCATAAAGTGCGTCAGCGTATTCCATTGTTGGTTTCTTGTGTGTGATTAAGATAAATTGCGTGTCAGATGAAAGTTTCTTAAGATATTTATCTACAATTTCAACGTTAGTATCGTCAAGTGCCGCTTCAACTTCGTCAAACAAACAGAATGGAAGCGGTTTGATACGAAGAATGGCAAATATAACCGCCATAGCAGTTAGTGACTTTTCACCACCTGATAGTAATGTCATATTCTGAATTTTCTTTCCTGGTGGTTGAGCAAAGATTTCAACGCCTGACTCAAGCGGATCGCTTTCATCAGAAAGAGCAAGTTTTGCTGTTCCGCCACCGAAGAGTTCTCTAAATGTAAGCTTGAAACTTTCATTGATTCTGCTAAGCTCATTATTAAACTTTTCAATCATAATGCCTGAAAGGTCTTTGATTATCTTATTTAGGTCGTCTTGAGCCTTTTCAAGGTCTTGAGCTTGGGCATTCAAATCGTCATATCTATCAAGAAGTGCCTTGCAATCTTCAATAGCGTTAACATTTACGTAGCCAAGTGCGTTTATATCTTTCTTAAGCTTGCTAATCTCTGGCATAGCAACTTCTATATCAAAGTCTGCCCTTCTTAGGTCAAGACAAGTTGTATAAGAAAGCGAATATTCTTCGTAGATACGCTCTTGCATTTGCTCAAGTTCGGTGTCTACTTTAGATAAGTTCATCTCTTCTCTAAACTTCTTATCACGAAGTGAAGACAGTTCATCCATCAGTGAAGATTTTGACGCGTCTAGCTGCTTAATTTTATCTTGCAATTTTGCCTTATCAGTTTCAATATTGACTCTGCGGTTTATATGCTCTTCAAGTTCAATCTTCTTAGCCGAAGATGGAGCGGAAGCGAGTTTTTCTTTGATCATTTGTTCGCATGATTCTATAAACTCATTGTTCTTCTTTATTTGCTCGTCGAGATTTACAATATTGAGATTATAACGTCCTAAATCATTGTCTATACGTTCAAGGTCACTCTTTGCAGATGCTATTTTTGTTCTTGTCTCTGCAATTTCAACTTTGACCGTTAAAATATTGTTATTGATAGCGTCTCGTTCAGCCCTTAGCTGTTCATACTTTTCTTTCTTCTCTTTGATAAGTTCGTCAGCATCAACTTTATTGCCAGAGAGCGCACTTTCAATCTTTTCAGAACGAGAAAGTTCATCTGAAATAAGCTTAATCTTATTCTCTACAGTTGTAGATTCCATTTCAGCAACTTTGATATTGTCTTCTGTCTCTTCAACAATAGATTTAAACTTGCTATACTTCTCTTTTTCAGAAGCAATCTCAATTTCTAAGCTGCTCTTTTGTGCACTCAAATCGTCTAAAACTTTCTTTTGAGAAGAGAAATTTTGACTGCTTTCTAAAAGTTCTTTACCTATCTCTTCAACACGTTTTTCAAGTTTTATTATGTCTATGCCCAGTGTCTCAATTTCACGTTCACGACCTATAAGGTTTGAAGACTCTGCCTTCTTACTACCACCTGTTAAAGAGCCTTGTGGAGCAATAATTTCACCATCGAGAGTGACAATTCTAAAAGCATATTTTGTTTCTCTTGCGAGGTTTATTGCGGTTGTAAGATTGTCAACAATCGCAGTTGCACCTAACAGGTTGCTTACAACATTATCTATCTTCTTGTCATAGTCAACAAGTGAGCTTGCAACGCCAAAGCATCCTGCCTTTCCTGAAATAAGCCTTTCATCAAAGGTTCTTCGTTTCATAGATGAAATAGGCAGGAATGTTGCACGACCAAAAGAGTTTTCTTTTAAGAATTTGATAAGTTCTTTTGCACCATCTTCATCATAGGTAACTATATTCTGAACAGCTCCGCCAAGAGCAACTTCAATGGCTGTTTCAAACTTCTCTGGCACTTTGATAAGAGATGCAACAACACCAACTATACATTTCTTCAGTGCCACATTTTTCTCGCTTTCACGAAGAAGTTTTTTAACAGCAAAAGTGTATCCTTCATATTCATTTTGAAGGTCAGTCAAAAGTTTCTTTCTATTTTCAAAAACCTTAATCTGCGTGTTTATATTTGCTTTTTCATTGTCAAGTTCTTTAAGTTTTCGTTCAACAAGGTAATTTTTGCTTGCAAGCGACTCTTGCTTCTCTTTTATATCTGCAAGAGCATTCTCTTTGTCATCTATCAATTCTTTGCTTTCATTTAAAAGTTTAAGATTTTCTTCCTTCTTATTTGATAGTGAAACTAAATCTTCCTTCAGATTTGCAAGATTTGTTGACAAAAGTTCCTTCTCTGCCATAAGACGAGAAACAGAGCTTTTGATATCACTAAGTGAGCCAAGCGTTTCAATGATTTTTTGCTGACCTTGCCCTGCTTCGTCTTCGCTCAGTGTCAACTCATTTGCAATCTTTGAATATTTTTCAGAGAGCTCATCAAAAGATTTTTCAAGGGCTTCAAGGTCTGCCGTTAAATCTTCAAGTGCCTTATTTTTGCCCGCCTTTTCTTCTTCGCAAACTTCTATAGCCGTTTGATTGTTTGTGCGGTCAAGATGCAACCTATCATTCTCTTTATATGTATAATTTATACGCTCTCTAGCAATTTTTGTCTCGCTTTCCTGCTTCTCTAAGTTTACAGTAAGTTCAAGTATCTTATCATTAAGTTCGGCAAGCATCTTATCAAAGTTTGTAAGGTCAAACATAGCCTGATCATAGTCGGCTGAAGTTTTATCTAGGTCTTGCTGACGCATGTCAATTTGCTTGTTTAAAGCATCAAGTTTTAAATTGATTTTTTCCTTAACGTCATTTGCATTTTCATATTGATAAATATAGGCATTGACCTCTAAATCTTTAAGTTTGCCCTTATATTCAAGATATTTTTTTGCGTTTTCGGCTTGTTTCTTAAGCGGGCCCATTTGACGCTCAATCTCTGACAAGATATCTTTAACGCGTGTTAAGTTGTCAGTTGTGCGTTCAAGTTTTCGCTCTGCGTCCTTTTTGTCATTTTTATACTTTGAGATGCCCGCTGCATCTTCAAACATGGCACGTCTATTCTCAGGCTTTGCATCAACAAGCTCTGTCACCTTGCCCTGACTTACAACCGAGTAGCCATTTTTACCAAGACCGCTGTTATATAAAAGATTGGTGATATCACGCAAGTGGCAGGTGTTGCGGTTTATAAGGTATTCACTTTCGCCTGAACGATAAAGTTTTCTTGTGATAGCAAGCTCATCATAGTCAAAATTAAAGAAGCGTGTTGTGTTGTCAAATGTCAATGTAACTTCACAATAAGAAAGGCTCTTTCTTTTCTCCGTTCCGTTGAATATAACGTCCTGCATGCTGTCGCCACGCAAAGTCTTTGGGCTTTGTTCACCTAAAACCCAACGAATAGCATCAGAAACATTGCTCTTGCCGCAACCATTTGGTCCAACAATAGCCGTGAAATTATCATTAAATTCTATAACTGTTCTATCTGCGAAGGATTTGAATCCTACCATTTCTATCTTTTTAAAAATCATAATAACCTCATGTGTAATAATTTAAAAGGCTAACTTTTGACTAAAATTGCTTAAAAATATGCCAAAAGAAAAATATACTCTTAAAGAGTATAACAAATTTTTCTTATTTTTCAAAGGGTTTTTAATAAAATTCTTTTAGCTTATCAAAAACAACTTTTCAATAGCTTTCTTTGCAGCTTGCTGCTCAGCCTCAACTTTACTTCTGCCCGTGCCTGTTGAAATTTTATCTTCGTCCATATAAAAGCTAGCTTTAAAACCATCTTGGTCGGGTTCAGTTACATATTGAATTTTGCATTTAAAATTGCCTTGCACAAGTTCTTGAAGTCTAGACTTATAGTTATCGTCAACTACAGACTTATAATTTTGAAGGTCAAAATTTTCAAGGATAAATTTCTTTGCTTCTTCAATTCCATTCTCTCCGGCATCAAGATAAATTGCCGCAAGTAGTGCCTCTACAACGTCATCTTTGATTGCCTTCGAAATCTCCCCTTGCCAGCTTTTGCCAAGTTTGACATCATTTTTTAGATCTAGTTTATCAAACACACTTGACATGTAATTTTCTGATACATAGTGACTTCGTAGCACCGTGAGTTTGCCTTCATCTTCTTTGCAATGTTTATAAAAATACTCACCTACTAAAAAGTCTAAAATACTATCACCTAAAAACTCCAGCCTTTCATAGTTGTTTGGAGATTTAGATGAATGAGTTAATGCCCGCTCAAGCAACTCTTTATTTTTAAATTTATAATTAATTTTCATGTTAATCCTTTTTCTTGATAATATAGACAATCCTTTATCAAACGCAACAATAAAGTTTATCCTGCCTTATCCTTTTATAATCTTATCACATTTAGAAACCACTTGCAAGCTCCAAATTAAATAAAAATAAAATCAGCTAATAATTTATCTATATTAGCTGCTTCCAAATAATGATTATAGCTCGCAATCTATTTTCAACATAAAAACATATATTCTACTCTCATACAGACATTTTGAGAATCAATCAAAAACTTTGTATTAAATAAGCTAGCATATATAAATGTTTATTAATAAAAATAGAAATACAGATTTATTGAGATATTTAAAATATAATAGTTATAAAAAAATAATTATAATAAAATACACAATTCAAGGTTTTCTTTTAATTTTTAAAGCTTTAAAGCTTGCTAAATTTAAAAATTATTCTTCAGTTAAATTTAGATTTGCAATAGCGTCTTCAATCTTTTTATTAAGATTGTTTTCATGAAGCTTCATAGTCTGTTCAATAGACGCACAAATATTGGCTCGATTGCAACCGCCATGATTTTTAACAACAAGTTTCTTGCAACCAAGAAGTGGTGAGCCTGCATGCTTCTTTTGAACGTCAACTCTTGCCTTGATTTCCTTAAATGTTTTACCCATGAAAAGATAACCCACTTTGCTCCAAAAATGAGACTTTATGCTCTTCTTAAGAATTGAAATAACGGCAGTAACAGCACCTTCGGTTCCCTTTAGTAGTGCGTTGCCAGCAAAGCCATCGGTAACCATAACGTCAACATCGCCGCTCATAAAGTCAAATCCTTCTCTATTTCCAATGAAGTTGATTGGAGCATTTTTTAATAGTGGAAATGTTTCCTTAGCAAGTTCATTACCCTTTTCATCTTCAACACCATTGTTAAGAAGAGCAACTCTTGGAGCTTCCTTATTATATATTATTGAATAGTAAGCAGACCCCATCAATGCAAAATGCAAAAGATTGATAGGTTTGCAGTCTATATTTGCACCACTATCAATAATAATAACGTCAGTGTCCTTTTTCGTTGGAAGTATTGGAGCAAGAGCAGGTCTTGAAATACCCTTAATTCTTCCAATCTTCATTATTGCGCCTGCAAGAACAGCACCTGTGCTTCCTGCAGTAACAAGCCCAATAACATCTCCTCTATTTTTTAGCACGTCATATGCAACAACAAGCGAAGAGTCTTTTTTATGTCTTATAGCATCAGTTGGAACGTCATCATTAGTTATAACTTCACTAGCGTTTACTATTTCAACTCGCTCATCTCGTCCATTCAAGATTTCTTTTATTTTATCTTCCTTTCCGCATAATATAACTTCAAGGTCTTTATGCTTTTTTAATGCAAGTATAGCCCCTTCAACAACTTCAAGTGGAGCGTTATCGCCGCCAAAAGCATCTACAACTACTTTCATAACTAAAGTCTCCTTTGATTAATTTAATTTAGATAAACAATAGATTTTAAATTTTAATATGATTTAAAATATAACATTTGTAATCAAATTTATGATAACAAAAATAAAAAAAATATGCAACTATTTGTTTTTCCTTTTTGAAAATCAGTTTAAATTTTTTCTATTCTGCCTTGCATACCATAAAAAATGCGAAAAACACTATAAACACTATATATGATATTATGTCTTGCGTAAATAATAGCATATATCGTATTTTGTATGGCAGACATAATAGCTGAAGCACAAAAATAAAAACTCTCCAAGAAAATCTTGCGGAGAGCTTTAAATCATTTATTTCTTTTCTTCTTTCATTTCAATTACGGTTTCACCCTTATATGTTCCACACTTCTTGCAAACTGTGTGTGGCTTTTTCATTTCGTGACATTGTGGGCATTCAACAAGTGTAGGCATAACTGCTTTTGAGTTTGCAGAGTGTCTTGAATTTCTTCTTGCCTTAGAAACCTTATGCTTTGGAACTGCCATTGTATCTTCCTCCTTAAAAATATATCTTTATATACATCATGCTTTTTAATTATATTAATTTTCTTGTCTTTTGTCAAGTATTTTTGCAAATTATTATAAAGTCATTTATAACTCTCACCTTTTTTCATAAAAATTAAAGCTATTCTTTTATAACATGACAACAATTTTAATCATTCTAACCTTTTTCTATAAGCCACCTATAGAATATAGATTTAAAGTAAATTTGTTTTATTTGAAACTTCGTGCTTAATAAAACACAGGTCGCGCTAGATTAAATTTAAATTATTTGAGCTTTGCAATGTTTCCCTAGACAACATTGTGCGTTAACATAAATAAGAACTTTGATATGCTGAGTTTTATTACCATAAAGCTTTTTATCGCTTCATAATAATAAAATTATAGTATTATCGTAATTATTTATTTCTAAGTAACTTGAGATAAAGGATTATTTGCTTATTAAGGCTTTTGTATCTCTTGCAATCAAAAGCTCTTCATCTGTTGGTATTCTAAATACTCTAACTTTAGAGTCCTTTGTGCTGATTTCTTCAACGCTGCCGCGTGGTAGATGGTTATTCTTCTCTACGTCAATTTTAATTCCGTAGTTTTCCATACCTTCAAGAGCACCTTCTCTTAAATCTTCTTGGTTCTCTCCAATTCCACCTGTGAATACTATAGCGTCAACTCTGCCAAGCACTGCCATATAAGAGCCTATAAATTTCTTCACTCTATATATAAGCATGTCAAGTGCAAGTCTTGCCCTCTTATTTCCTTGCTCAATAGCAGCATTCAATTCTCTCATATCACTTGAAACGCCGCTCACACCTAAGATACCACATTGTTTATTAAGGTAATTTACCATTTCACTTGCGTTCATGCCCTTCTTTTCGCCAAGATAGCTTACAACTGTTGGGTCAAGGTCTCCAGATCTAGTTCCCATAATAAGTCCTTCAAGTGGCGTAAGTCCCATTGTTGTATCTACGCTTTGACCATTTTTGATTGCGGTTATTGATGAGCCGTTGCCAAGATGCACTGTGATTATATTGACGTCTTTAGGATCCTTTCCTAAAAGCTTTGCAGCTTCGCCTAAAACATATCTATGGCTTGTTCCATGAAAACCATACTTTCTTACGTGATATTTTTCATAATCTTCATATTTGATGCCATACATATATGCCTTAGCAGGCATTGTTGCATGGAATGTTGTGTCAAATACAACCGCTTGTGGAGTGTTTGGCATAAGTTCATGACAACCTAAATAGCCCGCCATATTTGCGTGAGCATGCACCGGCGAAAGGTCTGTAAGCTGATTTAATTTTTCAACTACGTCGTCATCAAACAACATGCTTCTATCAAATAACCAACCACCTTGAACAAATCTATGGCCAACCGCATCTATTTCAGAAAGGTCTTTAATTACACCTTCTTGCTTGTCCGTTAAAATGTCAAAAACTGCTTTTACAGCTGCTTTATGGTCAGGAAGTTTTACAAACTTTTCCTTTTTATCTCCTGTTGTTTTATAGCCTACGAATGAGCCTTCAAGCCCTATCTTTTCGCAGTTTCCTTTTGCAATAACTTTTTCATTGTCCATATCAAAAAGTTGAAATTTTAATGATGAACTACCTGCATTGATTACTAAAATTTTCATTTATTTTTCCTCCTTAATTGTTTGCAGCACTGTTACTGCTGTTACTGTTACTATATCTTCTGGGCTGCAACCACGAGACAAGTCATTTACAGGTTTATTTAGTCCCTGCAAAATAGGTCCTATTGCGTTTAACCCGCCAATATACTGCATAGTTTTATAACAAATATTTCCGCTATTCAAGTCTGGGAATATAAGGATATTTGCATCGCCTTTAATGGCACTCTCTGGAGCTTTATGAGCAGCAACCGATTGCACCATAGCAGCATCAAATTGAAGTTCTCCATCACAAGGCACGCCTGTCTTTCTGAATTTTTCATAAGCTTGCCTCACGATCTCAACACTTTCGTCTTTAGCCGAACCTTTGCTTGAGAAAGATAAAAAGGCAACTTTTGGATCTTTAAACCCAAGATTTTTGTATGTTTCCACACTTTGACAAGCAATCTGATAAAGTTCATCTGCAGTTGGGTGCATGATAACACCACAGTCAGCGATTATTAAAGGCTTATCTTTTAAGAATTTGTTTTTGCCATACATCAAGAAACAAGATGAAACAATGCCACCCTTTTTCTTTGCCTTTATAACTTGGAGTGCTGGTCTTACTGTATTTGCAGTTGAAGCTTCAGCTCCTGCCACCATACCATCAGCCATACCAGCATCTACAAGCAAAGTTGAAAAGTAGTAAGGGTCTTCTGCAAGTTTTTTGGCTTCTTCAAACGTCATGCCCTTATCTTTACGTTTTTCGTATAGTCTTTTTGCTAAATCATCTTTGTTTTGAAATGTCTTTGGATTGATAATCTGAAATTCTATTAGAGATTTATCTCTTAAAACGAGTGCACTTTCATCGCCTATGAGTATAGGACGTGCAATCTTCTTTTTTTGAATATATTTAACAGCTTCTATAGTCCTATCGCTAAAGCCAGCTTCAGGAAAAACTATTGTCTTTTTAAGCTGTTCCGCCTTTTTATAAAGCTCTTTAATTTTCATATTTGTCCCCTTCTAAAAATGCTGTAATCTGAATAAATTATTGATAAATAAAAATAAGTCCAAGCCCAATTAAATATTTACTTTTTAATAATTATAGGCTTTTATTTAACTTAAAATCTATAATTTTCTCAAACACAATTTTATTATATAATTTTACAATTTTCTTGTCAAATCTTTGGAGCAATAAATGAAAAAATATAGCATAATTTTATCAATTTTTGTGGTGTTTGTTATTATAAATATGGTCATCTTCCCAGACCTTTATATAAGTCAAACCTTAAATGGCATAACTGCATGGGCTTTTAACGTGCTGCCAAGTGTGCTTCCATTTATATTTTTAACAAAAGTTCTCTCACAATTAGGCACAGTTGAAAAGTTTTCAAACATTTTCAGCATGCCTTGCGAAAAGCTTTTTAAAGCACACGCAGTGTCGTCTTATGTATTTTTGATGAGCATAATTTCTGGTTACCCAGTGGGTGCAAAAATGACAGCTGACCTGTATGAATCAGGAAAAATCACCAAAAATGACGCCTTCAAAATGACAAGTTTTTGCTCTACGTCTGGACCAATGTTTATAATTGGTGCAGTCGGAATCGGTATGCTCAAAAATGCCACATTCGGTTATATCATCATGATTTCCCATATTATCGGTGCACTTTTAAATGGACTTTTATACCGCAAAATCAACATCAAAGAAGATAAAACGCCGCTGCAAAACAAGGTATCAAAAAACAGTGCGGACCTATCAAGTATTGTTTTAGATTCTGCTTTAAGCATCATTTCTGTTGGCACAATCATTGCTATATTTTTTGTGATTATAACATCGCTTTCACCAATCTTCAATCTTTTACCTTCGCCGCTAGCAAGCATTCTTGAAGGGTTAATAGAAATTACAAAGGGATGCATTGATATTTCTTCATCAATAAATAGCGTATGGTCTGTTGCCGCCTGCACTTTTGTGATAAGCTTTGGTGGAATTTCAACCATTTTGCAATCTATCACCATGCTAAATAAACTTAATATGCCTATAAAACTTTTTGTTTTGCAAAAATTTACGCACGCCATTCTTGCAACGATAGTTAGTGTTATCTTAATTGTTGTATTACTATAATAAAGTAAATAAAAAACAGCAAACTTAAAATAAGCCTACTGTTTTTGTCATCATTTAAGCCACTCTGATATTTTAACTTATTTTGTTTTTTCTTTTTTAGCAAACACTATATATTAAGTATATCTAATATTTCTTTAACTAAAAACTTAACCTGTTTTGCCTTGCAGGCTTTAAGAGCAAGTCCTAGCGAATATGTAATTTCACTATCACGAAGGTCAGTTGTCTTTATAAGTGCCTTGCATACAGTTATTGCATCCACATTGTTTTGAGAATTGTTGTAGTATTGAAGCTCACTTATAATCTGGACAGCTATCTTTTGAACACGCATAAAGTCATCACTATGGTCATCGTCTTCGCTTTCACCGTCATCTCTTTCATCATAGTCATCATCTTCATACTCGTCTTCATTTTCATTTGTTTCACTCCCTGACTGTTGCTCTTTATTCTCTACCGGAAGTTTAGGATAGCCAAAAGCTTCAGCAAGCAAATTCCTAAATGGAATAACCATTTGGTTTATAAAAGCCTTAAAAGGATTTTCTTCTCTGCCATAGAACCTTTTAATAAAGTCTATTAGGTCAATCTTCTTATTATCCATATCAACGAGTGTGCAAAATACAAATGCTATAATCTTATACTCTTCTGTTGGCATATCACATATATACTCTCCATGCCCGTCTTGGATAAATGCTTTGGCAAATTCTCTATCTCTATTGAATTGCTCGAGACACTCGCCTACAAGAGAACAAAGCTCTTCATTTGAAGCAAGAATTTGAAGCATACGTTGAAGTTTATATTCAGCAACTAAAAACTTGCAATTTATAAAATCATCACAAGCATCAAAAAAGTCTTTTAATTTATTTTGGTCCATATTTACCTCTCATTTGTATTTTACCATACATTGACAAAAAATCAAACAATTTAAGGATAGTTATTTAAAAAAATTTGATTTCTATAAAAAACATGTTATAATATTTAAATGGATAAGATACTTACAGATAAAGAACAGATCGTTTTAGATAAACTTATCATGCTTTTCGTTGTGGACAAGATGGAAATACCTTTGACAGAAGATTCTATTCTTGATATTTGTAGTATCAAAAATACTTGGATTAAAAATTACATGGATTGCAAGGCTATCATACACGACCTTGTTGACACCAACCTTTTATACACCATAGGTGACGCAAATGAAGGCAAAGAACTCTTTGCTCTAACATATGAGGGCCGCGAATGCTTATCTCACCTTTATAGGCGTATTCCACTTACCATGCGTGAAGAGATTTCGGCATATTTGCAAGCCAACAGGCTCAATGTTAAATCTTCTCAGGAATACAGTGCAACTTATTCTAAAAATGAAGATGGCTCTTATAATGTGGAGTTAAAAATATATGAGCCGCTCGTTACTCAGCCAATGTTTGTTTTAAATATAAAAGCTCCTTCTCGCCAAGCCGCAAATGAAGCAATACACAAGTGGAAAATAAATGCTCCTTCTATTTATGAAACCATATATGAGAAGCTAATCAACACTGATTAAAAACTATTATGTTATGAAAATATAAGAATTTTAGATTAAAGCTTAATACAAATTGAAAAAGACCATAAAAACATGGTCTTTATTTTTATGTTATCTTTTTAGCTGCAAAGTTTTTATAAGTAGAATATTTTTATTTAGCCTTGACATTCCAAACTAATTTTCATTTGCATCTTTAATCTTTGTGATTTCTCCCCTTGCGAGTGCGTCGCAGCGATTATTGAACTCATTATCGGCGTGTCCTTTAACCTTATGCCAGCTGACATCATGTTTTTGAAGAAGCTCAAGCAATCTTTGCCATAAATCTAAATTTAGCACTTTGCCTTTCGTTGTTTTCCAGCCGTTTGCCTGCCAATTTGCTACCCAATTTTGCAAAAAAGCATTGACAACATAGGCTGAATCGCTATAAATGTCTACTTGACACGGTTCTTTCAGGGCTTCTAAACCTTTAATAACAGCGGTCAGTTCCATACGATTATTTGTGGTTTGTGCTTCCCCGCCTGATAGCTCTTTTTTTACGTTGTTATAGAAAAGTATAGCGCCCCAACCACCTTTGCCTGGATTGCCCGAACATGCTCCATCGGTATACAAAACAATATGCTTCATCTATTTCACCTTTAACTCTTCACAAAGTTCTTCCAAAGTTTTGTCATTCTTTTTAAGCGATGGGAAAACATGCATACCGTCATTTTTCTTTCTAGGCAAGACGTGAAAATGGAGATGAAAAACACTTTGCTCGGCACTTTCACCACTTGCGTTTATAACATTTACACCATCAAAGCCGCAGTTGTTTACAAGATGATTTCCGATAAGCTTTATTGTTGCTAACACATGAGCTAAGGTTTCTTCGTCGCAGTCAAGCACATTGGTGCAGTGTTTTTTAGGAATGACTAAAATATGTCCATTCCCGTCATTACTGATATCCAAAAAAGCATATGTATACTTATCTTCGTAAATCTTGTATGATGGCATTTCACCTTTTATAATCTTACAAAATAAACAATTATCCATATATTTCTCCTTTACTTTTCTTCTAAAAGATATAAAATTCCAAGTGTGTTTTCTCCGCAATGGCATGATATAGTTGAGCCAGCAACAGATGATACCACGTTTTCAAAAATATTCTTGCTTTTAACATAATTGACCACTTCTTCAACAAATGCTAAATCTTTGCACGTGTGCGTGATAAAGCATAGGTTCTTTTTAACGTTACTATGTATAGATAGCATATCATCAATGTATTTATATATAACGCTATTGAATTTGCCCATGTATTTGCCTGTGTTTTCAATCTTACCATCTATAAGCTCAAGTCTTGGCTTAATCTTTAAAAGATTTGCACCAAACCTTGCCATTGCCGAGCACCTTCCGCCCTTATAAAGAAAGTCGAGCTTGTCAACAACAAATGACGCTTGATTTAAATCAGCTTGTTTTTCAATAAGGTTGCAAATTTCAATAGCACTTTTGCCACTCTTTGCAAGAGAAGAAGCATATAAAACTAAAAGACCGATGCCTGTCGATAGCGATTTGCTGTCAACTATATGTAACTTATCATTGTTAAGTTCTTCCTTTGCCTGTTTTGCGTAGCTAAATGCAGATGAGAGTTTACTTGAAATACCCATATAGATAACTTCACTACCATCTTTGAGTAAATCAGAGAAAAACGCTTTGAAATCTTCAATGCTCCGTGCCGCCGTTTTAGGAAGCTGACCTGTCTTTTCTACATAACTAAAAATATCCTTTGGAGATATGTCTACACCATCTAAATATTCTTTATCACCTAGAATAATTGATAGCGGAAAGACATAGATATTATTTTCTTCAATCTGATTCTTGTTTATATCAACGCAACTATCTGTGCAAATTTTTATCATATATCACCTCTTTGCTTTATATTTCAATTATAATGATTTATCAAATACTTTCAAACTTATTTTGATAAAAATAAAATATTTTTTTGATGATAAGAATAGAATTTTTAATTCTACACACAATACTTACGGAGGTTGAACATGAGTAAACAATGGAAACCTGGTGAACAAGCACCAAAATCTGGCAACTATTCTTGCTATGATAAAGATGGCAGATGTGGTGGAAGTTGCTACCTTGAAAAAGGTCAACGTTTCCCTGCAACACAAAATTCTGGTTCTCATTATGAAATGGACGAAGAATAAATAGTTGCTTAAAAAAAGCTGTGAGTAAAATCACGGCTTTTTTATTTTCAGATAAACACAAAACTCATATTCATCCACGCGATTATCATTTTAAATGCAAACACACTTAATCAGTATTTAAATGCAAATGGCAATTCATTTATTTATTTTTGACATAATCTTCTATATCTTAGTTTATATAATTAAATTCGTGGTGGCGGCTAGTTAAACTTATTAAAACTATTGAAGATTAAAATACCTTCTATAAATTCTGTGCTGCTTGAGTTAAGTGCATTGAGTCTACAGAAAGTTTCTGTTTTAGCAGAACTTTACCATTACGCTTCATGCACTCAATGCTAAGTTTTTTGACTTATTCACTACAATTATACTTGACAAAAACATAACTTTCATGTTATCTTATTTTTATGCAGAGATGGCCGAGCGGTTTAAGGCGCACGCTTGGAAAGCGTGTAAGGTTATAAGCCTTCGCAGGTTCGAATCCTGTTCTCTGCGCCAAACCTTATACTATATATGGTATTATTTTTGCATTTAAGATAGTGAATGTAGTCATTTCTAATTTTTAATACCTTTTATAAAAATTTTAGAAAAACTTTTTCTATACAAATAGATGAATTAATTTTAATATAAAAAAGAAGGTTTTTAAGCCTTCTTTTTTCTATTATACAGTTCTATATAGAGCATTTGTTAGAACTATTCCACCGTCTATAGCCGCTGCAATGATTAGCCATATTGTTGCAATCAATACTAAGATATAGATAATTCTTTCTATAACTCTATGCCCCATGCTTATCCATGCCACTAAGTTGAAATTAAATAGACCAACAAGTCCCCAATTAAGTCCACCTATAAGTAGTATGATAAAAGCGATATAATTTGCTATAATCATTTTTTACCTCCTGTCTTTAGGTTGGCTTATTTTATAAATTTTATACTTCCTATTAGAAAAATACTGACCTTTTAATATATATTTTAAGCGAAGTTGGTGAAATTTGATGGGATGCGGGGCTGATAAGCTGCTTTTAGCTTAACGCTAAAAGCAGGGAAAAAGCGGAGCTTTTTTCAAACAAACTCTCCCGTGAGAGTTTGTCTTATCAGCCCCGCCCTTTCCTATTTTTAAACTAACTTATCTTATTACCAACTTTATCAAAACTTTCGTCAATCGTTCCACCACCAAGACAAATGCCATCTTCTGTATATAGAACAACATATTGACCCGGAGTAATAGCACGTTGACTTTCAGCAAAATCAACTCTGATATGGTCTTTGTCTAAAATCTTCACGCTAATCTTTTGATCAGGTTGACGATATCTAAACTTTGCATAGCAATCAAATTCTTTATTCTCAGGAATTTCAGGTATCCAGTTCATGCCGCTTGCAAGAAGATAATCACTATAAAGCAACTTATCTTCCCCTTGAGAAACGTAGAGAATATTATTTTCTAAATCTTTTTTAATAACAAACCAGCGCTCTCCATTTCCGCCCTTTTTGCCACCAATATTTAGCCCACGTCTTTGCCCTAAAGTATAATACATAAGCCCATCATGTTTCCCAACCACATTACCATTTAAGTCTAGGATTTTACCGGGCTTTGCAGGCAAATATTCTTGTAAAAATTTTTTGAAGTTTCTCTCTCCAATGAAGCAAATACCTGTGCTGTCCTTTTTGTCTGCGTTGACAAGGTCTAATTTATGAGCAATTTCTCTTACCTTAGGTTTATCAATATCTTCAAGCGGAAAGATAACGCTTGCAAGTTGGTCTTGTCTTAATTGATTTAAGAAGTAAGATTGGTCTTTATTTAAATCAGCAGCCTTTGCTAAATAAAATTTCCCGTCTTTTTTAATCTTCTTTGCATAGTGCCCTGTTGCAATCATATCAGCACCAAGTTTCTTTGCTTGTTCAAGAAAAGGTCCAAACTTTACTTCTCGGTTACACAAAACATCAGGATTAGGCGTTCTACCTTTCTTATATTCGTCAAGGAAATACTCAAAAACTCTGTTAAAGTATTCCTTTGAATAATTGACAGAAAAATAAGGTATTCCTATTTTATTGCATACCCTTTTGACATCTTCAAAGTCTTCTTCAGCTGTGCACGCACCATCTTTTTCTTCCCAGTTTACCATGAAAAGTCCAATGACATCATGCCCTTGCTCTTTCAAAAGATAAGCTGCAACTGATGAGTCAACTCCGCCGCTTATTCCTACAACTATTCTCATTTATTTTCTCCACTATTGTCCTTAGTCTTATTTTCATCTTCGACTTTTATATTGGTTTTCTCTATATTCTCTATAACGTCTTTTTTATCTTCCTTTTCTTGTTCTATCAAAGACTTACCTTCTTGTATTAAAAGTTTTATACTTTCAACATCTATCTCGTCTTTTGTTTTAGAATCTTCTAATTCAACTTGGTTATTTTTGTTATACTCAGTTTGAATATCACTATTTGTAGAAGAAATTGTTTCAACCTTATTTTCGCTTTTATCACTAGCTGAGCTGTTTATTTGCTCAATATCTAGATCTATGGCTACAGGAACTTTGAATTTTTTAAATATAATCATAAAGACATCCCATATCCAAGAAAATAGCATTATAAGACCGCAGATAGTTGAAAGCACACCAACTAATGCCCCATCATTTATAGCCATTAGGTCTGCATTAAAAATTGTTAAAAGGCAAATGGCTATAAAGTCACCTAAAGTTATCGCGCCACGCAGATACCTACCCACATAGAAGCAATGCGTTCCAAAGACACCTAAAAATAAAGCATAAAGCAGCAACCTTATAAAACTTACATCGCTTGGCAAAGTTGAAGTGCGAATAATAAAATCTCTATCGTGACGCAAGATTTTATTTTTAGCTTCCTTATTTGTGGCTATTTTTAAACGTGAAAAAGATAGCCCACAATCTGGGCAAACATCATTACTTACAAGGCATTTAAGCCCGCATCTTGGGCAATACTGATATTCCTTTATTGCACGTTTCCATTTCATGCAAAAAATATACCACTAAAGACTAGAATTTGTCAAGTAACAGACAAAGTTTGCAGCAGATTAAGCCTTATCAAGCTTTTCTTTTGCATTGCTATAGTAGATGTAACCCGCCCTATCGCTTGGGTTACTGCGTAAATTGTCTTGGAAATATGAAATAGCTTTGTTGTAGTCGCCATTATTGTAGTTTATTATACCGCGTTCAAAGACGCCTTTATTTCTAATCAATTTTTCTGCTTCATTCTTTGGATAGACATCTAAATCTTCAAATAACATTATCTCTTGGGTGTTAAACATATTAACAGAGCCTAAATAGCGATATGCAAGCTTGTAGTTTACAGGTAAATCGTCTAGAACTGACTTTGTAAATATTATTTTCGCTTGCATAAATTCTGCGATTTTGTCAATTCTCTCTAAAGTTTCGTTCTCATTTGAGATAATCGTAGGCTTTTTATCATCATCTTTCCCTATAGCCTTATAAGTGACACGGGACGTTAAAATAGATATTCTTTCTAATAAATGGTTTCCACTTTTATTTGACCTATTTTTTATTTTGATAGTGCGTGAAATTACGAGCGAACATTCTATGGCATCTTCAGCCCTTGCAAACACCGCTATCAACCCATTCTCATTATACCCTTCTATATAACCTGAAAAACGTTTAACAAGCGGAGCGATATCTTTATAATAGGATTTAATTAAGTCAAAATCAGCTTGCAAAGTTTTATCGTTTTCATAGTGAAATAGATGCGTATATAAAAGTGTTACCTGTCTTGTTATAGACCTTCCCATCTCAAGCTCGGCGACATTATTTCTTCCAAGAATTTTAATAAGTCTCTTTGACGTGCTTTTATTTTGCAGTTTTGAAGTCTTTAAAGAGTTGTCTTTTTCTTTATAGTTGTTGTTGATTTTATTGAGTCCATGCTCAATTGTTTTAAATTGCTTGCCACCACCTATAGTCAGTTTCTCTTCCTTTACCTTTCCGTCGCCCAATCTAGAGACCACCTTTTCCACCCTGTTCATAGGTCTGCAAATTATAAAGAAATTTAATGATAAAATTCCAATAAAAATAAGAGTCACAAGTATTGCCCATAATATTGTGTTATAGGCGTTGTCAGTCGATAAGTTTAAAAGTGTTTGCACAGATTTTGCAAAGTCATTCTCTATGTTTGATAAATCAGCTATCAAAAATATAATAGCACCATAAATTACAATAAGCGGAATGCTTGAAAAGAATAATAGTTTTTCAAGTTTCAAGGTTGACAAAAAACGTGCATACAAAATACTTCCAAGCACTATTGAAATGGCAGTTAAAGCTAGTGCTATAATCCCTTTTGTGTCAAAATCAAAAACAAAGCCATTATCAGTGGCTTTTATTCCTGATAAAATTGAACCGCCAAGCACTAATGATGGTATAGTCACTAGCACAAATAATGCAAGAAGTATCTTTGTTGACTTTTTCATACTAGTATTGTTTGCAAAGTGAGAAAATGTATTCATCATTGAATAAAAATTAAAATATTACACAAACAATTAATAGGAGGGAAAAATGGACGATAAAGAAAAAATGACAAAATACATAAATGCCGTTTATCAAAATATTCGCACGGCAGTTCAATCAATAGAAGACATATTACCTAAGGTGAAAGATACAAACCTGCAAAAGGAACTTGCAAATGAAGAGGACAAGTATCTTGCCCTTGAAAAAGAATGTGAACTTCTTGCTAAGGCTGAGAAAATTGAAGGGATAAAAGATAATAATTGGTTTGAAAAGGCAAGACTCTGGGGTTCTATCAATATGTCCACTATGACTGATAAAACGACAAGGCATATAGCAGAGCTTATGCTACTTGGCACTTTTATGGGCTTTTTGACTTGCATAAAAGACCAAGCTGATCATCAGGGCGTGTCAAGCGAACTTGATGAAATATTGACAAATCTAAAAGAATTAGAACGCAAAAATATTGACGCTCTCATTCCTTTTCTTGTTTAAAAATTTCGCCGAGCGTTGTTGTGATGGAGTATTTTAGGCTGAGTTTTTTAAGCCTATCTTCATCTAAAAAAATCACCCTATCACCCTTGAGCTTGACAACAAAGATAGTCATTTTATTTACTTCTATATGACGCAATAGTCTTGAGATGGAGACGCTATAATCTACAGTTAAAAACACAGGCTTAGAAAAATTTTTGTTGTGCTTTTTAAAGAGTGCTATGGGTTGATATTTGCATTCATACTTGCTGTCTATAATACCCATAATTAGAAAACATCCAAAAAGACACAAGGTTGGATTAAAATCTATAAAACACGATATAAAAAACAAAAGCAAGATGATGAATGAAAAAATATAATTAAAAATGTTTGTAAGCTTGACCGCCTTCTTTCTTGATGTATAATTTTGAAGCAAGCCAACCATAATTCTGCCTCCGTCAAGTGGGTAGCATGGCAACAAGTTAAAAAGACCAAGCATGGTAGACTGCATAACAAAAGAATTTGTATAATTGTATACATCAGGAAAAATCCACCATAGAGAGACAGTAATCAAACTTAAACATAAATTGACCGCAGGGCCTGCCATTGCAATTAAAATTTCATCCCTGCTGTCAAATGCTCTTTCTTTATAATTTAAACTAACACCATATGGAGCTATAAAAAAACTATCAAGCTTGTAGCCCAATTTTTTAGCAACAATGTAATGACCAAGCTCATGAGTTAATACAACGCCTGCAAACATGAAAAAAGTAGGTATATTTTTTGTCAAAACAAACCACAAAAAAAGCAATATAAACGTTGGGTGAACTGGCAGCTTTCTTAATTTCTGTTTTAGCTTTATAGCCCGACCGCCCATAGCACACCTAAGACAATTTCACATACAACCAAAGTTATAAACAAAATTTTTAAAACTTTAACTTTATTTATTTTAACCTTAACTTTTGTATAAGCATACCTTTCACCATAGCTTTTAAGTTTTTGCATACTTTAATCTATGCTTATTTTTATTTAATCATGCTTGATTTAACTTTAATAATAGCAAAAACCACAGGGATAACCTGTGGCTTTTATTTTGCAGAATTTACTATATATAGTATTTTGTATGCAATACATAATACTTTATATTGTAGGCTTTGAATTATACAGCATCACTGTCGGAGTTTGAAGCATCATCAAGGGATTTTAACTTTTCTTCAATTTCTTTTTCTTCGTTGTCCAAATTAGCATCAGCTTCTATTCTTTCAACGTCTTCCCCTTTCAAATAGTCTGGCAATTCTTCATTGAACTCAAGGTCGTCAACATTTCTAAATAGCGTATCTTCCTTTTCTTCATCTTCTTGTCTTATTGTTTTTATTCTATTTAAGAGTTCTTCGTAATCAGGAAGGTCAGAGATATCTTTTATATCAAAACGTTTTAAGAAGTTTTCAGTTGTTCCAAAAAGTAGTGGTTTCCCAACAGCGTCTTTACGTCCTACAACTTCAATCATGTTCTGGTCTATAAGTATCTGAACGGCGTAATCTGAATTAACTCCCCTGATATCTTCAATGTCCAGCTTTGTTATTGGCTGTTTATAAGCAATTATGGCAAGAGTTTCAAGTGCCGCTCTAGTCAAAGACTTTTCTCTAATTGGATTTAATACATCGGATATGTAATTTGCATAGTTAGGATTTGTGGCAAGTTGAAGCTTATCTTTATACTCAATTAAGTGTATCCCATTATCGCCGCTAAGCTCGTCTTTTAATTCACCTATAGCCTTATCAAGCATCTTTCTGCTTATATCAAGTTTTTCGGCTATAAAAGATTTTTCAATGCCGTCTCCTGCAACAAATAATATCGCTTTCAATATCTCTTTTAAATTTTTATCATCTAATATATTCATGATTGAACCTCATTTGAAATTATGTTTATTTGCTGGAATATTCCCATTTGCTCTACCCTTACAGATTGCAGCTTTAAGAGCTCAAGAAGTGCTAAAAAGACATTTATCATTTCACTTTTTGTCATATCACTTGTAAACAGGTCTTCAAATGGAAATCTGCGATGGTCTCTAGCATAACTTCTTATAGATACAATTTTTTCTGCCACTGTAAATCTATCTTTAACAACCTTCTTTGGCTCTTCTTTCTCTTTTCCGCGAGCCATTTGCTTTGCAAGCATAGCCGCAAAAGCATCAAGCAATTTATCAAGCACCATATCTTTAATGATGATTTTAACCTTCTCAGTTTCCTTGCCCGGTGCACGATAGAGCTTATTGATATCTTCTATTTCCCTTAATTTAGCACCCGTTTGCTTGAATAATTCATACTCTTTAAGACGTTGAAGTAATAGCGCTTCACTATCTTCTTCATCTGGTGTTTCTTCAGTTTCAACTGGCAACATATGTTTTGATTTTATCTCAATTAGAGTTGCAGCAACTGTGATAAATTCGCTTGCTCTATCCATGTCAATATTGTCAATGTCTTGCATGTATTCGAGATATTGTTCTGTGATGTCTGCAAGTTTTATTGTCATGATATCAAGTTTTGAATCCTTGATTAAATGAAGTAGCAAGTCAAGTGGTCCTTCAAAGTTGTCTAGCTTAAATCGGTATTTATCGTCAACAAAAGATAATTGTTCTGTTTCAGAAACAATTTGTTCGTCTTGGCTATCTTGCACGTTTTCTATATTTTCATCTTCTGAAAAGAACATTCTGCCCCCTTTCTATATTAAGCATATCTTTACTTTTACACAAAATAAAATCTCATACTAATTATATTAAATATTTAAGCAAAAATCAAGTAAAAAATTATTTTTCTAAAAACCTTGTTTTACGGCGTAAAAATAATTAAAAACTTACATTTTTTATCTGCACAAAATTTTAAAATATTAAGTGTTTTTGTGTTTTACATGTAAGCGAATTAAATAATGGCGTCGAGACTCGCCGGAAAGTGGAATATTTACACTTACAACCTTCCAATTATAGAGCAAAAAAAGCAAACAAATCCACTTTATAAATAAATTTCTTTTGATTTTTCGACAAAATTTGCTATTATTTTCATGTATGACAAAAAGAGTTGTAAGCGTGCTCACAAGCTTGCTGCTTCTAGCTGTAAGCATTGTGCTGCTTCTTGTTTATTTTTCATTTAACACAAATAAAGATAAAGTGTCACCTTTATCTTTGTTAGGTCACGATTTATCACTTTTTGTTGGTGAATGTGTTTATAATTTTTATCAAGTTTCTAATGTTAATGCTGACATAACGTTTTCTGTCAATAAAGAAGATATTATTTCTATAGACAAAGAAAAAATCATTGGTCTTAAGGCTGGACAAGTTGAAGTGACAATGATAGCAAGTTTTGAAAACCAAATAAGCAAAGAGCAAATTCAAGTCACCGTTTATAACAATGGCTATAGCTATGATATTTTGACAATGCAAGATTGCGAATTTCAAAATAATACTCTATTTGTAAATGGAAATGTTTGTATTTTTGAGCTTACTATCTATGATAGATTAAACAACAAACTTAATGATTTAAATTACAAAATTGAAACAGATCAAGATGTTGTCATAAACAAAAACTTGCATCTATTTTCGCTGTATTTGACTCATGATTGCAAACTAAAATTTTATTACCCTGAAATTGATTATTCCTTTGAAATAAATGTTATCTTAATATAACTTTTTATATCATAGGATCTAAATAACATTTAGAATTGTTTTTATTTTAGTGCCATTTAATTTTCTATCTATACAATAAATTTGCCCATAAAATCAAACAAAAAACCATCAGATATACTGATGGAATTTTGTTTTTGTTTACCAAGCATTTACTATTCTATCAAAGCAATCTTTAAGTGAAAGCTCGGCAATATCGGTTTTTACAACCAAATCTATTTCTTGCATAATATTGCCATTTTTTGAAATAATCGCCTTGCCTACTACGTCTCCATTTTTAGTAGGAGCTGAAACCTTTTCAGGATTTTCAAATGTTACTTCGTAGTCATGCTGGTCACCCTTTTTAACGACAACTGCAAAGTTATCTTTAGCATAAACATCTACATTGTCACATTTACCTTTATTAACCTTTAAGTTCATAACAGGCGTAAGGCTGTCTAGTATAGTTTTCGATTCATAATTTGCAAAGCCATAATTAAACAATTTTGTGCACTCATTAAATCTAGTTTGGCTGTTGCTTGCACCAATTACAACTGATATAAGTCTCATGTTATTTCTTTTAGCAGAAGCTGATAAACAGCAACCTGCTTCATTCGTAGAGCCCGTTTTGCCACCATCGCAGCCTTCATAGTATCTTATAAGTCTGTTGGTGTTGACAAGCTCGGTCTTTCTGCCTGATGGATGCACAAGTTCATCCATCCAAATTGTGCTATATTTGTGATATAGATCATGCTCTGCCACTTCTTTTAAGACTATCGCACAATCCTGTGCACATGAGTATTGTTCAGGTGCTGGTAGACCTGTGCAGTTTACATAATATGTATCATTCATGCCAAGCTCTTTCGCCCTTTCATTCATCTTTGTTACAAATGTTTTTTCGCTTCCACTTATGTGCTCTGCAAGTGCAACTGACGCATCATTCGCTGAAGCCATAACAACGCTCTTTAATAAATCTCCTGCAGTGTATTGAACATAAGGGTCTATAAAAACTTGACTGCCGCCCATGCTTGACGCGTTCTCTGTTGTGGTGATAAGAGTTTCTTCTGTTAAATTGCCCTTATCAAACTCATCGAGTGTAAGCAAAATTGTCATCATCTTTACCATGCTCGCGATTGGTAAATGCTCCTTCGGATTATGCCCATAAAGCATTGTTCCTGACGCATAGTCAACAAGGCATGCACTCTTGCAAGTTAAATCAACTTCACCTTCAGCAAAAGTTGATATGGCTGGTGAAATACAAAATGTAGTAGCTAATATACATAACAAAATACCAAATATGAAAAATCTTTTCATAAAACTTTCTCCTTTTGCAAATAGTTTTATCAAAAAAATCTTTTTTATTCAGTTTTTATTATGTTTATCAAATAACTTGCAAAATATAAATGGATTGCTTTATCAATAGTTTGAAAACACCTATATTACAAGTATTATCTTGGCACTAAATAATGTAAGCAGCAATGACTCTAAGATACATACAAGAAGTAGTAAAATTAAAGTTGCAAGTATTATTTTTGTCTTTTGCTTAGGTATTCTACAGCCGCCGAAAGCCCTATAGTCACAAAAGGTCTTTGACATCATAATAAAGAAAACGCCAAGTATAGCCAGTGTTATAAGCTGACATGGAAAGGCAACAATGACGGACACAATCACGCCTGAGAACCCATAGAAGATAATCATCAAACATAGATTAAGACCAAGCAAATATGCCCTATAGCCTAGAAAAATGAGCCCTATAACAGAAGTATACTTATTGTAAGAACTTCCAAGCAATATTAGAAATACAAGCAGCATCGACAGTAGACGCGTAAAAAAAGTGGAAGTGCTTATATTATTTGAAGATAAGTCCACCACCCCATAGTTGTTTTGTATGTTGTAGCTGTCATGCGTTCTTATGGCTACAATAATGCCTGTAATTAGTGTAATTATTGAAACAACTATAATTATTATTGTTTTTATTTTACACTCTTTTATTGACTCGAGAATAAAATTGCAGGCATCTCTAAAAATATGATTTCTATTTTTTGACTTCATACTCCATTCTATGAGTATTTTGTCGAAAAAAGAACAAATATATAATAAAGATAATACTGCTTAATTTATAAAGTCAATAAAATCGCTCTTGAAGCTTTTTACTTAAAATAGATATATCTGTAATCTTGTCTTGAAATTTCTCTTTGAACTGAAGAAAAGCATCTAATTTTTCACCTGTTATACAAAAACAAATATTTGTTTTTGGTTTACTTAATATACTTTTATCATAAGGTTTATCTAAGATATATAAAATTTTGAGGCAACGCTCTTATCTCAACTATATCTTCCCATTTTATACTATTTATAACTTCTTTGCCATAGACCTTACTTACCCCAAATTCCGAGAACTCTATTTTTGCAAAAAATAGTTTACGCCATATAATACAAGGAATCGCAAAAAATAAGAATGCAATAAAGCAGAAAAGCACTGGCAACCATTCTTTGCATAATAGCAATATGATACTTATTAATAACGGCTGAGCCATTAGTAAATAAAAAGGCCAAACTTCAGCACAATAAAATCTATTTTTCATAAACACCGCCAATTTTTTACCATCAAATTATGAAGCCCAAAAATGGATTTTATAGTCATCAATATATTTCAATAAGTTTTTCTGCAAAGGCTTTAACGTGCTCATATGTCAAGCCGCCTTGAAAATAGGCAATATATGGTGCTCTTATCGGGCTATCGCATGAAAGCTCTATCGATGAGCCGCCAACAAAGGTTCCTGCTGCCATAATCACCTTATCTTGATAGCCTGGCATATCCCAAGCAAGTGGAAGAACGTAGCCATCTATTGGAGACACCGTTTGAACTGTTTGAACAAATTTGATAAGCTCTTCCGCTGTGTTGAATACCACTGATTTGACAATATCTTCTGGCTTTTCCTGATTTGATGGAATAACTTTATAGCCCTTGTCTTGCATTATCTGTCCAACAAGAGCTGTGCCTTTTAGTGCCTGAGCGACTGTGTGTGGAGCTAAGAATAGTCCTTGATAGAATAGCCTATAGCCCATTTCAAAAGAGCCAACTTCAAGCTTAAGTGAGGGATTGGTATAACGAGTTGAAATAAGGTATATCGCTTTTTCACTGCCAACAATATAGCCACCTGTTGGAGCAAGTCCCCCGCCCGGATTTTTGATAAGCGAGCCGACTATAACGTCTGCACCAACATCGGTTGGCTCTATATCGTCTACAAACTCACCATAGCAGTTATCAACAACAATAAAGCAGTCTTTTGACAGTTTTTTGACATTATCAAAAAGCTCCTTCATATCATAAGGAGAAAGCGCTTTTCTGCTACTATACCCCCTTGACCTTTGAAGATAGACAACCTTAGGATTTATTTCCTTAATAGCCGAATAGATCTCATCTAATTTGAAAGTGCTATCTTCGTTTAAATCTATCTGCTTATACTTCACGCCATAGTCTTCAAGCGAACTATTGCCTTTGCCAAAAAGGGTTTCATGGAGTGTGTCATAAGGCAAACCTGTGACGGAAAGCATTGTGTCTCCCGCTCTTAAAAGCCCATACAAAACTGTTGTTATTGCATGAGTGCCACAAGTTAAGATTGGTGAAACAATAGCTTTTTCACCGCCAAATACCTTTGCGTAAACCTTCGCTAAGGTGTCTCTGCCCACATCATCATAGCCATAGCCCGTTGTGCCTGCAAAACATTGAGATGAGACTCTCATGTCAATAAAAGCTTGCAAAACCTTCTTTTGATTTTTAAATGCTATTTGCTCAATTCTTTCAAATTGTGGTTGCAATTTCTTTTCGGTTTCTTTTAAAATTTTATCTACATTTGTAGCCATTTTTCTATCTCCTTACAAGCATCTGAAAATGCCTTCTCTTTATCATTGTTGTCAATATAGGTGATATTATTAATTCCACGCAAAAAAGTAAGCTGCCTTTTCGCATAATTTCTTGTATGCTGTTTTATTAAGTCTATCATGGTTTGCTTTTGAGTTTCTCCCTTTAAATACGACAAAACTTCTTTATAGCCAATAGCTTTCATTGGCTGAACGCTCTCGCCATACTTATTATAAAGTGATTTCACTTCTTCTATCAAGCCGCTCTCAATCATTTTATCAACCCTTGCATTGATTTTTGCATAAAGTTTCTCCCTATCAAGTGTTATTGCGATAATTTTGAAATCATATTGGCAATTATTAGTTTTTTCCTTTCCGCTGCCATAGGTTGCAATTTCAAGAGCCCTGATAACTCGTGAAGGGTTGTTTTTATCAATAGTGCTTGCAAGTTTACCATCCTTTTGACAAAGTTTTTGATAAACATAGTCAAGCCCGTGCTGTTTTATTTCTTCTTCAAGTTCTTCGCGGAAATCTTGGTGTTTTTCGGTATCTCCAAAGTTATAGCCTTCTATTAACGACTTAACATATAGCCCTGTTCCGCCAACTACTATTGGAAGTTTTCCCCTTTTTGTTATATCTTCTATCTTTTGCAAAGTATATTGCACATAATCATAGACAGAAAACTCTTCAGTTGGCGACTTTATATCTATGCCATAGTGAGTTATACCACCCATCTCGCTTTTTGTCACTTTTGCTGAGCCTATATTAAATTCATTGTAAACCTGAACAGAATCAGCGGAAATGATTTCACCATTGTATTTTAAAGCAAGTTTAACTGCAATGTCTGATTTTCCACTTCCCGTTGGACCAAGAATAAATAAAACTTTTGGTTTGTTTGTAATCTTCATGAAACACCTATAAAAAAATCGGAAATAAAATAATTATGTTTAAATAACAATATATTTTGTTTTATATTTTTTAAGCTTATATTACATAAAAATAAATTTAAAATTATTTTTACAGAATTTTATTCAAAATTAGTTTAAAACGAATATTACTAAACAACACGCTTAAACATCTTCTCAAACTCATATCTTGTTATAACAAGCGTGATTGGTCTGCCATGTGGACAAAGCATAACACCCTTTCTGACTTGCTCTATAAGATATGCACATTCATCTTTTGACAAACTGTCACCCGCTTTTATCGCATGTTTGCATGCTGATTGACATAGTTTGTTGTGAATAAAATCGCTTGGCTTTTTGTCCCAGCTTATACTATCTTTAATAAGTTCATCTACAAACTTATCAAGCTCTATATAAGAAAGCACATAAGGCACGCTTGTTATCTTGTAGGTATAATCTGTTTTTTCAATATTAAAGCCCATCTTTTGCAAATCATCAAGTGCTAGGTCAAGATTTTGAGATTCTTTTGCACCAAGTGTGAAAGTATATGGAGCGAGAAGCTCTTGTCTTGCAACATTTCCTTCGTCAACTAGTTTTACAAGCTTGTCAAATAGTAGTCTCTCATGCGCTGCATGTTGGTCAATAAAATATACGCTGTCATCAAGCTCTATCACAATGTAAGTTTTAAACAACGTGCCAAGAATTTTCATTTCGTCTTTAACTGATGCTTGCAAAAAGTTTTGCTCAGCTGACTTTAACTGCCCAGTAAATTTTTCTCCAGATTGGTCAAAAAAGAAAGTTGAATTATTATTTGTAGTTGTTATATATTTATCCTTGATTGACATATTTGACAAATCGTCAAGTTCTGGATTTGTTTTACCATTTCCGTCTATTATGTTTTTGTTTGAATTATTGACAACATCTTGAGCTTTCTCAACTTTGATTTCAAATTCTTTAGGATCTATAATTTTCTCATCCCTATCGAATAAATCTACACTAAAGCTATGTCCTTGCCCTGTCAGATTAGGTCTTTTGTTATAGTTTTGATTTTCTATATTTTCTTCTTTAACTTCAGTATTACTAAAGTTGTTATCTGCAATAGTTTGAATAGTTGATTTATCTTGGACAAAACTATTATCACCATTGAGAATGCTATTCAAATTGTCCTTCTTAGCGGTCAAATAATCTTCTTCGCTAAACATAAAATTAGCAATTTGATTGGTTGAAAGCAGTGCGTTTTCAACTGCCTTACGCACCATACTGAACATTCTATTTGGGTTTTCGAATTTAACTTCTTTTTTCGATGGATGCACATTGACGTCGACGCAGTCAGCTGGCAAGGTTATAGAAATCACATAGACAGGAAACCTTCCTTTCATCAAAAATGTTTCATATACGCTTTGAACTGCATTTGAGATAAGGAAATTTTCAACGCATCTGCCATTGACAAAGAGCGTTTGATATGTTCTGTTGCTCTTTGATATTTTTGGCTTTGTAACATAACCCGAGATTTTATAACCGCTGTCTTCATAGTTAAGCTCAACTAAATTATCATACACTTCTTTTCCGTATATCGTATATATTATGTCTTGCATATCACAAGATGTTGTGTTATAAACCTGCTTTCCATCGACATAGTATGCAAAGGCTATATGGCTGTTTGAAAGCATAAATTTCTCTATTAAATGCGTTATTTCAGCCTCTTCAGTTTTAGGTTTTCTTAAGAATTTAGCCCGAGCAGGAGTATTAAAGAAAAGGTTTGCACAGGTTATTGTTGTTCCATTAGACCTTGCAGTTTCCACAACCTTATCAAAGATGCCGCCATTTACTTTTACCATGTAGCCTACTTGTGAATCTGCAGTTTTAGTTGAAAGTTTGACTTGGCATACTGAAGAGATGCTTGCGAGAGCTTCTCCCCTAAAACCTAGACTTTGTATATTATCAAGGTCGTCAACATCCTTTATCTTGCTTGTTGCATGCGGCAAAAAGGCTACCATGATATCATCTCTATCAATACCACAGCCATCATCTGAAACGGTGATGCTTTTTATTCCGCCTTCTTCTATCTCTATTCTAATGTTTTTGGCACCTGCGTCAATGCTGTTTTCAACAAGCTCTTTGACTATTGATGCCGGTTTTTCAACAACTTCGCCTGCGGATATTCTATTGTATACCCTTGCCTCTAGAACGTTAATCTTCATTATCTTTCTCCTTAGAACGCAAAACTAAATCATTAAGCAGGTCAAACGCGTGCATTGGTGTCACCCTATTCATATCAATATCACGCAAGATTGATAAAAGAGCGAGCGCAAGTTTTGTGTTGTCTTCAGCCTTTTGCTTATTCTCTTTAAATACATTTAGGTCTAGTTTTTGATTTACCTTTTCAAGATTTACTGAAATCTCTTTTGCCCTTTCTATAACTTCTTTAGGCACGCCTGCAAGTCTTGCAACTTCTATACCAAAGCTTTTGTTTGCACCGCCCCTGACAATCTTTCGTAAAAAGATAACATCATCGTCAAGTTCTTTGACGGTAATCTTATAATTTTTTACGCCGTCAAGCACACCTTCAAGCTCTGTAAGTTCATGATAGTGAGTTGCAAACAAGGTTTTTGATTTAAAATTCTTTGACAGATATTCGACCACCGCCCATGCAATGCTGAGACCATCAAACGTTGAAGTTCCCCTGCCTATTTCATCAAGTATGATAAGGCTTTTATCTGTTGCGTTTGCTAGGATATTTGCAACTTCGCTCATCTCAACCATAAATGTGCTTTGTCCAAAGGCTAAGTCATCACTGGCGCCAACCCTTGTGAATATTCTGTCAGTTATAGGAATGGTTGCTTCCTTTGCTGGAACAAAACTTCCTATATGGGCAAGAAGAGTTATAAGAGCGACCTGTCTCATATATGTGCTTTTGCCCGCCATATTGGGACCTGTTATTATCATGATTTTATTTTCATCTTCATCAAGCAAAGTGTCATTTGTTACAAATTGCCCACGATTTAAATATTGCTCAACGACCGGATGTCTGCCATCTATTATCTTAAGTTGTTTGACACTGCCATTTATTGTTGGTTTTACGTAGTTATTTTTAACCGCAACTTCAGCAAGAGAATAGATTGCGTCAAGTTTTGAAATGCCTTGAGAAATTTGTTGGAAGGTTAAAATATATTTAGATAGAATATTCTTTATCTCATTTAAAATATTGTTTTCAAGCTCTATCGCCTTTTCTTCAGAGCCAAGAACTTTGTCTTCTATAACCTTTAAGTCTTCTGTGATATAGCGTTCGTTATTCGCAACGGTCTGCTTTCTGACATACCTTATTGGAACTTTGTCTATTTGGCTTCTATTCACTTCAATAAAATAACCAAACACTTTGTTTCTCTGAATTTTTAAATTCTTGATGCCAGTTGCTTCAATTTCCTTTTTCTCAAGTTCTTCAACCCAAGTTTTTCCGAGCTCTTTTGCATTTCTATAATCGTCAAGCTCTTTATTGAAGCCCGCCTTGATAAAACCGCCATCTTTTAGTTTGACATTATTTTCATTAAGTTTGTCTTCATCAATGGCCTTATCAAGCATCTCGGCTACATTACTTACGTCTATTATATCATCGCGGCACTCTATAAGATAAGGGTCGTCAATATCTTTCAAAATGTCTTTAAGAGCAGGAAGCTTCATAAGTGCGACTTTAAGTTGAACCATTCCTTTAGGCTCAATATTGCCATACGCAACTCTTCCTGCAAGTCTTTCAATATCGCTCATGCCAAGCAAACTCTCAGCTATTCTATCTCTAAGTATCAGTTTTTTTGCTAGATACCCAACAGCATTTAGTCGCTTATTTATGGCTTTAGGGTCTTGCAAAGGCTCGTCAATCATTTTTCTTAAATAACGCCTTCCCATTGCAGTTTTTGTTTTATCTATGACAGAGATAAGCGAGCCTGCTCTTCTTCTATCATAGCCTGACTCAACAAGTTCAAGATTGCGTCTTGTGTTCATATCAATGGTCATGAAGTCCTTATTTTTGACAACTTCTATTTTATTTATATTTTTTAAGAATCGCTTTTGAGTTTCATTTAGATATTCAAAGAGTGCTCCGCCGCTACATATTATTTCGCTCTTGCCCTTTAAATCATAGACTGCTTCAAAGTTGTCCCCAAACTGCTTTGAAAGATTGTCTGTTGCCCTTGATTTTGAAAAAGCCCATTCATAATATTTATTGAGCTTTGTTGCCGTGCCGAGCCTAACGATAGGAAGATTATTATAAAAGTCTGCGGCTTCTTTATTTCCAATAATCTCTGATGGTGAAACCCTTGAAATAAGGTCATTTAGCTGGCTCTCAAGTTTATTTGTAATGGAAAGCACTTCAAAATTTCCTGTTGAGATGTCCACATAGCTTACACCAATTTTGTCGCCATTTTTGTATATTGACATAAGATAGTTGTTCTTTTGCCCTTCAAGCATCTCTTCATCAATGAGAGTGCCTGGTGTTATAACTCTGACAACATCACGATCAAGAGTTTTGACACCTTTTTGTGGAAGGCTAAGCTGCTCGCAAATTGCAACTTTATGTCCGTTTGCGACAAGCTTTGCAACATAGGTTTGCGCTGAATGGTATGGAACGCCGCACATTGGAGCCTTTTTCTCAGTTCCGCAAGACTTGCCTGTCAATATTAGGTCAAGTTCTCTTGAAGCAATCACAGCATCATCATAGAACATTTCATAAAAATCACCCATTCTATAGAATAGAATACAGTCTTGATATTTTTCTTTTATCTGCAAATATTGCGTCATTGCTGGCGATAGGTCATTACTTTTCATCCTTTGTCTCCTTTTGCAAACTCTTTTCAAGTGCAAGCAGTCTGTTTACTCTGTCATGTTTCACTTCGTCTGGAATCTGCCCTTCCATTTTGCTTGCCACAGTTCCTTCACGTGGCGAATACATGAAAGCAAAAATGCTATCGTATTTTACGCGACGCACAAGGTCTAAGGTGTCTAAAAATTCTTCTTCAGTTTCTGTTGGAAAGCCCACAATAAAGTCAGAGGTTATTCGGCAATTAGGTATTTTTGCTCTTATCTTGTCAATGATTTCAAGATATTTTTCTCTTGTGTATTTTCTATTCATAAGCTTTAAAATTCTGTTATTGCCGCTTTGTGCTGGCAGATGAATAAATTTCTCTATTTTTTCTTCACTTGCGATTGCGTCTATAACGTCATCAGTTAAATCCTTTGGGTGCGACGTCATGAAAGATAAGGTGAAATCGCCATCAAGAGCACAGATATCTCTTAAAAGCTTGGCAAAGGTTACGCCGTCATTAAGGTCATGCCCATAAGAGTTGACATTTTGACCTAACAGCGTTATCTTCTTGTATTTGCCTTCGCTTATAATTCCCCTTATCTCGTCAAGTATCTTATCTTCTTTACGTGACTTCTCTCTGCCCTTAACATAAGGAACTATACAATATGTGCAAAAGTTATTGCAGCCTTGCATTATATTTACCCATGCATTTTCTCCACTTGTTCGCTTATATGGCAGTGTTTCATCTATATCGCCTTCTGACAGGATTTCAAGTTGTCTGCCCTTTTTGACCGCTTCAATATAATAGCCAAGTTTTGGCAAGTTAAACGTTCCAATAACTATATCTATAAACGGAAAGGTGTTCATAAGTTTTTGTGCTGTTTGCTCTTTTTGTGTCATACAACCGCAAACTGCGATAATTAGGTTTTTGTTTTTCTTTTTTAACTTCTTTAAATTGCCCACATTACCAAAAACTCGGTCTTCTGCACCTTCTCTTATAGCGCAAGTGTTGAAAACAATGATATCAGCTTCTTCGCGTGACGAGCCTTCGCTGTAGCCTAGTTTTTCTAAAATTCCTGCAATTTTCTCCGACTCATGCACATTCATTTGACAACCATAAGTTACTATAAAATATTTCATTATTGATTTTTGCTCCGTAAATAAAAAGTTTTTAATATTATTGCCAACAAAAATAGCTACATTTTTTGACGGCAATTCTTTCGACATATATTTCAATTATACAATAATTGCTTAAAATTTTCAATTAAAAATTATCATATATAGTAAATAATTTGTGCAATAAAGTTACATAATAAGAAAGATGAAAAAGTTTATTAAAGTTACACTTATTATTATTCTTTTGCTATTTCTTGCTGCTTTGATAGGAGTATCTTTTTATATTTCTTCAATCTATATCAGTGCAAGAGCTATGAAACTTGATGAAGAAGCGTTGTCTTCACCTTACGTTAACGTGAAAGTCTATGACAGCGAAAACATACCTATAAAGGAAGACAATGAACTTAACAAAGCTTTTGCAAGCATAAACTCTCTTTCAGACAGCACTAAAAATGCCTTTATTTCTATTGAAGATAAGAATTTCTATAATCATAAAGGCGTAAATTACAAAAGAATTGTGAAAGCCATGCTAAACAATCTTAAGGCAGGAAAACTTAAAGAAGGCGGCTCAACTATAACGCAGCAGCTTGTTAAAAATACACAACTTACAAGTGAAAAGACCTTCGAGAGAAAGATAAAAGAAGTTGCTCTTGCTCAGAAAATAGAAAACAAATATACAAAAGACCAAATTTTAGAGCAATATCTAAATATTATCTATTTTGGAAACAACTGCTATGGAATAGAAAGTGCGGCAAACTACTACTTTTCTAAGAACGCAAAGGACCTATCTGTTGAAGAAGCGGCTATGCTTGCGGGACTTATAAAGTCTCCTGCTAAATACTCACCTATAAAAAATTATGACAACTCGCTATCAAGACGCAATCTTGTTTTATCTGAAATGAACAGGGATGGACTGCTTTCAACAGAAGAATATAATAGAGCAAAAAATAGCGACATAAAGCTAAACATAAATGGTGAGCGAAAAAATAGATTAAATTCATATAGTCAAGCCGCCATTGATGAAGCTGAGACTGTGCTTGGGCTGCCCGCAAAGCAAATAGCGTTAAAGGGTTATAAAATTTATACATATCAAAATCAGGATAAGCAAAAAGCATTGTCGGAAGCTATTAAAGGACAGGAAATAGATAGTGATTATGCTGGAATTGTTATAGACAATCAGCGTCACGCTGTTGTTGCTTACATTGGAAACAGCAACTACAAAATATTGGATGCAAAAAGGCAACCCGGCTCTTGCATAAAGCCTGTGCTTGTATACGCCCCTGCATTAAATGAAGATATCATCTATCCTTGTTCTCAAATCCTTGATGAAAAGACCACCATTTCTGACTATACACCTAAAAATGTGGGTGGAGTTTATCATGGGTATGTCAGCGCGAGAGAGTCGCTTTCAAAATCAATAAATGTGCCAGCGGTCAAGGTGCTTTCTTACGTTGGAATAGATAAAGCTAAAGCCTACGCCGAAGAAATGGGTATTGAATTTGATGAAAAAGATGACAGTTATACCCTTGCTCTTGGCGGTATGACGTATGGCGTTAATATCGAGCAGCTTGCAGGTGCTTATTCCACCTTTGCTAATGGCGGCGTATATGCTACACCTAGATTTGTATCTTTTATAACCGATAAAAATGATAAACTTGTCTACATAAATAAGCCTAAAGAAAAGGAAGTTTTAAGAGAAGATAGTGCCTATCTTTTAACCGATATGCTTAGAACTTGTGCTGAAAGCGGAACTGCGAAGAAACTTGCAAGCCTAAACCAAGATATTGCATCAAAGACAGGAACTGTTGGCAAACCTAATTCAAAACAAAATTTAGATGCTTGGAATGTTTCTTACACTAAAGAGCAGACTTGCGGCATTTGGCTTGGCAATCTTGATAACACGCCAATTAGTTATGCAGGCGGCAATCAGCCAACTGAAATTGTGAAAAATTATTTTGAAAGTGTGGATGACAACTCACAATTTATAAAACCTGACAATATTGTTGAACGGCAGATTGATACAACTGAACTAAATGAAAATCATAGAGTTGTTTTAGCAAACACCTATATGCCAGAGCGTTATACGCAAAAAGAGATATTTTCAATGCTGAATTTACCTAGTGATATTTCTAATAAGTTCACTAAAATTGATAAGACCACTTTTAATAGCAAGGTTGAAAATAATAATGCAATTATTGACTTTGATGCTAAAGACTATGTGACTTACAATTTTATCACAAATGGTAAAAAGACAACTATCAGTGGCAAAAATGGTGAGCAAACAGTTACTCTACCATTGTCGCAAGCAAAACAAAGTGTTGAAGTTGAATATTACTACACTCTTTCACCTGAAATTAAAGAGACTGACACTATAAGCTTTATAAAAACAAAGAAAACTCAGCAAAATAACAACAAAAAATGGTTTATATAAACCTTAATATTTGCAAACAAAAAGAACATATTGAAATTTAAAATATGTTCTTTTTATAATTATCTATCTGTTTCTTTAGCTAATGTTTCGTTTATTATTTCCTTTATTTTCTCATATCGCAATGCAAAATCTTTCCCGTCTACTATAGATATAAGTTTATCGTCATAGGACTTTTTATACAAATTTAGCAAAATGCTGTCATCTTGTTTGCGTGTTTTTTCATATGTTCTTGTGCCGTCTTGAACAAAAGGACAATCACTATTTAGGTAAATGAGTTTTGTGATTCTAGAATTTTTTAAATTTAATTTTACTATATCTCCTGCAAGCTGTATTAAATTATGACTTAACTCTTTGTTGCTACTTAATAATGTTTCATCCTTTTCAAGATAGTATCTTGTGTAAATTGAGTCTGTATCTAAAAGAATTACTTGGCAGTCGCTTCCATAAGCTGACAAAAAGTTTGCTTGATGCGAAAATAAGATATGTTCATAGTCAAATAAGCTCATGCTGTCAACTCCGCCGCTGCCAACACTTATATCGCGACCAACTTCACCTACAACTTTGACGTTAAGTCCCTTTTCTTTTAAGTATTTATTAGCCAGCTCCACAGATGTGCTTTTCCCTGTGGATTCTACTCCGCAAAATAGAAATACTATCTTATTTTGTTTCATTTTCTTCACCTTCTTTTTGCCCGTCTAGGTTTTCAATTTGAACCGATTGAGCTGAAAGCTCTGCATCCTTTTTTGCTGATTTATGCCATACAATTAGACCGATAACTGCATTTGTGGTCCAAAGAATATACATAACACCCATAGCATAAGAACCTATCACAAAGTTTAAAATTGCCATTACAACATCAAGTATTATCCATACCCACCACTGCTCTGTGTATCTTAAATTTGAAAGCACCTGACCTATAATTCCAAGCACGGTTCCCGCACTATCAAGAAAGCCTACGAAAGTCCATAATTCTCCTGCACTTCTATCAAGATAAGAAAGTGGGATTGCAATCACAACCAATGAAACGACAGATGCAATCGCCATGATAATTTTATTCTTTTTTGAAAGTTCTCGAACATGGCATGTGTCTTTTGTGTCTCTATTTTTAAGCCAATAAATTATACCAACGATTGATGCTGGAATATAAAAACCAAGATTTAACGCGAAATTTCCATATAATTGCCAGTGCCAATAAAGAGCAATAAAGCCCGCAATATTGATAAGCCCTACTATCCATTGCACCCATCTTTTACCGCTTGTAAGCACAACGCATAACATGCCTGTAAATGTGGCAATAAAGTAGATTATTTGCCATACAATAGTATCTCTCATATCAACTGGCGTTAAAAAATATTCAAGAAGCCAAGCACCAGTTATGAGCACAAGTGAAAGTGGAATCCAAATAAGTTCCCATAGTTTAAATTTACTAAAAAATTTTTTCATAATATTCTCCTTTTACTTAACAATCTTTTGCAAATTTTAATGCAACTTGCTTGCTTTTGTCTAAATTTGATATCACAAGCCCATCAATAAAATATCTTGTCTGATAATTCTTATAAATTTTTTCCATCGTAGCAAAATTAGGCAAGAAGTCGAAACTTATTCTCTCTATTTTGCTATCTAAAAATTTATCAAGTGTCTCAAGCTGTGAAAGATAATCTGGCTTATCTTGCAATGGATTATATAAAAAACCAAACGGCATGAAACTTAACTTTTCGTTATCTAAAAAGTGTGAATTTATTATTTTTGCTACGTAATCTCTGGGTTTTATTTTGACGGAAGCATCTTTCTCTAAAATAATCTCCCCGACTATACCAAAATCACTTTTTTCAAATTCCTTAGGTATTTTTAGCAAATGATTTTTATACTTTTTAGTTATGTCCTTTCCCTTATAACCATCTCCACGTGTCAAGCAATATAGAAGGTTGCCATCTTTATAGTATAACGCAAAATTTATTCCATCAAATTTAGGCATAATAACTATCTTTTTATCGTCTTTAAATGTTTCTTCAATTTTTTTGAAATCAAAATAATAGTTAAGCGTTCCTACCTTTCCGTATATATGTTTTTTGCCATTTTTTAGTTTATAACCCCACCCAGATTTCTGAAGATACTCATCATCTTTATCTAAAACTTTTAAAGTTTGTATCAAATACTCAAAATCTTCATCTTCAATAAGTGCCTGCCCGCTATAATAGGCGGTCGCGTATTTTTTCATTAGGTGTTTGACTTTGTGTTTTGCAAACCTATGTGTTTCAATATATGAGTTTATACCATCTTTTTTAATTTTTTCTATTGTTTTATCCTTCATAAAAACTTCCTTTGATATTGTGTTTGTGATATTATCACTATGATAGTATCATAAAGTTAAAAATATGTCAACTACTTTTTATTATTTTTTTAAAAAATTAAAAAAATTTATTGTAACTTTATAGTTTTTGCACACAAAAAAAGAGCATTAAATAATGCTCTTAATATTTATATTAATATTTTATTACAATTTTATTCTTGGTCATTATTTGCGACAGTTTCTGTGGTTTCAGTCTTTGCACCGCCTATACCATAAGCTGCTTTAACCTTATCAAAGATTTCATTGAATACATCTTGATTTTGTTCAAGGTAGGCTTTAACATTTTCTTTACCCTGTCCAATCTTCTCATCATTATATGAGAACCATGACCCTGACTTTTTGATTATATCTTTATCAAGTGCAAGGTCGATAACGCATCCGACCTGGCTTATGCCTTGACCATAAACGATATCAAATTCTGCTGTTCTAAATGGTGGCGCAAGTTTGTTCTTGACAACTTTGACTTGTGTTCTATTTCCGATAAAGTTTGTTCCGTCCTTGATAGTATCTTTCTTTCTTACGTCAAGTCTGATACTTGAATAGAACTTGAGTGCCTTACCCCCTGTGGTTGTTTCAGGCGAGCCAAACATAACACCAACCTTTTCACGAAGTTGATTGATAAAGATGACGGTTGTGTTGCTTTTGTTGATTATACCTGTAAGTTTTCTTAAAGCTTGGCTCATCATTCTGGCTTGAAGTCCAACATGGTTGTCCCCCATTTCACCATCAATCTCAGCTTTAGGAGTGAGTGCTGCAACAGAGTCAACTACAACAATATCAACTGCACCCGACTTTACAAGTGATTCGCAAATATTGAGTGCTTGTTCACCATTGTCTGGTTGAGAAACAAGAAGGTCATCAAGTTTAACCCCTAATTTTTCTGCGTAAATTGGGTCTAGTGCATGTTCAGCATCAATAAATGCAGCAGTGCCGCCCATCTTTTGAGCTTCTGCTATGATATGAAGGGATACTGTTGTTTTACCTGATGATTCAGGTCCATAAATTTCAATAACTCTTCCGCGTGGAATACCGCCAATGCCAAGCGCGATATCTAAAGTCAAACAACCTGTTGGAATAACGTCAATAGGTTCATTGACCTTATCGCCAAGTTTCATAATAGCACCCTTTCCATATTGTTTCTCAATTTGAAGTAGTGCTTGGTCTAGTGCTTCTTTTTTGCTGTCTTTTTTTACGTCTTTCTTTTCCATAATTTACTACCTTTTATCCAAATTTATATCTATATTTTATCAAATTTTGTTGACTTTTCAAAGCATATTTTAAAAAGTAAAATCATTTTGTCTAAGTTTTTTTGCTAAATGAAATAACAGCGAATTTGTTGCCATTTCAAGACATGTGTTTTTGTCAGATTTGAATGTGTTTTTGAAAATATGAACTTCTTTGCTGTCGGCTAGAGCAAAGTTAAATTCTATTCCATCATTTAAAAACCTGCCATTTGTCATAACGGCAATATCAGCTTGCGAGGATTTTAAAAAGGATACCGCTTTATTATATAACTCGTCATTTGCAAGATACTCAAAGTTATCAAAAGAGAAAGTCTTTAAGGATTCATTAAAATTCTCATTATCCTTAAACATACTATAAACAATCATTCCTTTTGTTATATTCTCACAAATTGCAAGGGTCTTAGACCTTAATTTTAACATTTTACCCACAATTTCAGTTAAGATTGTTTCATTTTCACTATATACATATTGCTTAAACTCCGACGCAATCTTCACTTGACTATCGTCTATCAAAATTAGATTACCATTATATGCAACGTAAATGTCGCTTAACAAGTTGTTATATAAAAATTTATACTCAAAACCATCAATTTCGCTTTGCAATTTATGTAATTTTTCTTCTATTTGACTTTTCCCTAAACCGAACAAATGATATTCGCAATATTTTTTGTTCTCATTGCGAGCAAAAACCTTGTTGAGAAGTTCTAAATCACTTTCAAGTGGCACAAAAACAATTTTATTTTCGCCTTTATAAAAGACAACTATTTGCTCTTCTATAAAAGTTTTTTTATTGCCAAGCGAATTGATGTTTTTAATCATGAAGTTGTCAAGGTTTGCATTGTTACAAAAAATTAAAAGGTTTTCATTATCTTCTATGAAATGCCTTTCAATGTCAAATTTTTTGATATTAAATTCTTTGATGTTTATAAGATTATAAGCACAAATTTTATTGAATTTATCATAATCAAAACTGCCTTGTCCATTTACGACATCATTTGAAAATATAAAAACCTTATATTCCATTTTTTGTTATTCCTTTTTATTTTCTTCAGTTTTACTTTCTGTTTCTTTGCTCTCTTGAGCTTGAAAAGCTGCTTCTTCATTTTTGTCTTCTGTTGTTTCTTCTTCATCTTCGTCAGTGATAACTGTGCCTTTTTTAGACGTGAAAACCTTTCTATTTCTTATTAGATAACTAGCCCCTGAATAAATTGTAAGCAATGTTGCCACAATCAAAATAACCATAAGAATAAATCTAACTATAGATAAAATTCTATCAGTGCTTTCTGATATCTCCGTTGGAACTATATCTGTTAAAATAAAACCAAAAAACATATATAAGGTTACCGAAATATATTGAACGGTCGCCTTTATTTTTCCGCCCTTATCGGCAGCAAGAACTATCCCTTTAGAAGCTGCAACTTGTCTTAAAGCACTTATTATAAACTCACGAGCAAGCATGATTATTATGCAAGTGACACCAAGCCATTGTGTTGGATTAAAGACCGTTGTATATCCTTGCACAGGCACGGCTACAATTAGTATCATGCCAGTCATAATTAGAACTTTATCAGCAATAGAATCAAAGAATTTGCCAAGGTCTGTCACCTGATTGTTTTTTCTTGCAAGATAGCCATCAAGAAAATCAGTTAAGCATGCTATTGTAAACACAATAGTTGCAACAAGTCTTCCATAAAAAATAAAATCTGCTAAATAGAAAAATATAATAATTGGCAAAAGCAGCAATCTTGACAATGTTATTTTATTTGGTGTATTCATACAACCTCCCCTTTATAATCGCTTCCATCAAAATCATAAATTTTGATTTTTACATATGTATAGCAATTTATATTACCATTATCCACAAAACGCACATTAAAGTCAACTAAAGGCGACATATTTTGTGAATGACCTATATATTCGCCGCTATTTTGGTCAAAGGAATCAACAAGAACTTCGATTGTTTGTCCTATCACATCCCTTGCCTTTTCGCTGACAATTTCGTTTTGAAGCTTTGTTATCTTCTTAACTCTAAGTTTCTTTATAAACTCAGGCACTTGCTTTTTCATAAAGAAACTTGCTGTGTTTGGCTCTCTTGAATATGGGAAGAACCCCGCATAGTCAAATTTGCTTTCCTTTATAAAGTCACAAAGTTTTTTAAACTGCTTGCGGGTCTCTCCTGGGTAGCCTATAATAAAGGTTGTTCTAAGTGAAATTTGTGGATAACTAGTTCTAATCTTTTCTATAAGCGAGCGTATCTCTTCTTCGCCAAGACGTCTTCGCATACTTTTTAATATTTTATCGTCAATATGTTGAAGTGGGATGTCTAAATATTTGCAAATCTTATCATTCTTGACAATAAAATCTAAAAGCTGGTCAGTGACCTTTTCAGGATAGGCGTAGTGAAACCTTATTGAGTGAAGTTCTTTTATCTTTGACAACCTTTCGCAGAGTTTTATAAGGCTTGGCTCACCATATAAATCTTCGCCATAGCGTGTTGTGTCTTGAGCAACAAGTATAAGCTCTTGCACGCCGCGTGCTACTAGATTTTTCGCCTCTTGAACAAGGTCGTCCATATCATAACTTACAAACCTTCCCCTTATGCGTGGAATTGTGCAATAAGAGCATGCATTGTTACAGCCGTCTGCTATCTTTAAATATGCATAGCTTGGGCTGTTTGTCAAAACTCTTTCATACTTTTTGATTGGCTTTGACATTTCAAGCCCATAAAGCCCTTCAATGATTTGAACAATATTTTCATTTTCTCTTAGATGCAAGAATGCGTCAATAGTTGGAAAGTTCTCTTTCATGGAGTTATAGTTTCGTTCTGGAAAGCAGCCTGTAACAATGATTTTTTCTATCACACCCTTTTCTTTAAGCTTTTCCATTTCAAGTATGTTCATAATAGCTTCTTCTTGAGCTGGCTGAATAAATGCACAAGTGTTGACAATGACAATATCAGAATTTTCAACTTCATCTGTTATTTGAAAGCCATATTCTTTTAGTCTTCCAAGCATATTTTCAAGGTCAACCTTGTTTTTATCACAACCTAAGCTTATTGCTGAAATAAGCTTTTTCGTTAGTTCTTCCTTAGTCATAAATATCTCCGAATATTGAGTAAAACTCATCTATAGTTATATAAACCGAACGCTGTTTTGAGCCTTCAGCACTTGAAATATAGCCACGTTCTTCCATTTGGTCAACAATTCTTGCTGCACGTGGATAGCCAATTGCAAGTTTACGTTGAACCATTGTTGTTGAAGCAACGCCATTATCAATACAAATCTTGAGTGCTTGTGGAAGCAGTGGGTCAACCCCATCTTTTTCTCCGCCGCCATTTGTTGCTTTATTTGGATTGTTGATTGCGTTGTTTGCTTCTTCATCAAAAATTTCTTCGTTGTTTTCAGTTATAAATGTTACAATATCTTTGGTTTCTGGTGTGTCAATAAAGCAGCCTTGAAGACGGCTAGGCTCGGCATCTGCAGGTTTATAGAGCATATCACCATAGCCAAGCAGTTTTTCAGCACCTGTTGAGCCTAAGATAACTTCACTATCAACTCTGCTTGCAACCTTAAATGCAATACGAGCTGGCAAGTTGCCCTTAAGTGTTCCAGTTACGACATCAGTTGAAGGACGCTGTGTTGCAAGTATCAAGTGAATACCTGCGGCACGTGCTTTCTGTGCAATTCTTCTTATCTTATCTTCAATTTCATTCTTGGCAACAGCCATGAAATCAGCAAACTCATCAAAGATAATAACAAGATATGGCATCTTTTTAACCTTATTTTGAACAACCTTTTCAAGTTTGTTATACTCACCTATATTTCTCACGCGTTCTTCAGAAATAAGTTTGAAACGGCGTTCCATTTCGTCAACTGCCCACTGGAGTGCATTGACGGCTTTCGTTGGGTCTGTGATAACTCTTGGAATAACCATGTGTGGCAAGCCTTCATACATAGAAAGCTCAACTTGTTTTGGGTCAATCATTATAAACTTGACTTCATCAGGTGAAGCTTTGTAAAGAATAGACACAATAATTGAGTTTAAGCACACGCTCTTACCAGAACCTGTTGTTCCGGCAACAAGTAGGTGCGGCATCTTTTGAAGGTTGCAGACCTTGACATTGCCTGTGATGTCTTTGCCAAGAGCAAATGTAAGTGGTGAAGGGCTAAGTTGGAACTCTTTTGATTGTAAAACATCTTTGATAGACACTTTAGCAACTTTGCTGTTTGGAACTTCAATACCAACAATACTACGACCTGGAATTGGTGCTTCAATTCTTATCTGACCATTTGCAGAAAGTGCGTAGGCAATATCGGCATCTAGCGACAATACCCTTTTAACTGAAATGCCTTCTGGCATCTCAATTTCATATCTTGTGACTGTTGGACCTATAACTACATTTTGCACCTTAGCTGGAACTCCAAATTTTTCAAGTGCGTTTTCAAGAGCCACTCGCTTCATTGGGATTTCATCACCGATTATTGATAAATCGTCTGATTTTGTTGTTATAAGGTCTAGTGATGGACGAGTATATTTGTATGGCTTTATCTTCTCTTGCGGCTTATCATCTTCAAGCTGAACAAAGCGTTTGCGACGCTCCATTTCGTCAATAGGTTTCTTTTGTGGCTCGATTGGCTGCGTTTGCTCACTTCTGTTAAGTGCCCTATCGCGATTGATATCAAACCTATTGCTTCGCTCTTGGGTTTGACTATCGTCACCTGCAACATTTCTATCACGTGACAAAATATTGTTTCTGTCGCGAGAGATATTATTTCTGTCTCTTGAAAGCACATTGTCTCGCTCTGGCAGGACGCTTTCATCAACATTTATATCACCACCATCGTCGTCATCTTCTATGCTGCTGAAATCAATATAGTCAGAACTATCCGTTGGTTTTCCTTCGTCATAACTAGTGCTATTTGCATTTCTATCAAAAACATTTGCACTTCTATCAAATGAATTTTTATCACTACTTCTTTCAAATGAATTTGTATCTCTATTGAAAGTGTTATTAGGCTGCGAAGTTTGGTTAGGCTGAGATGAGCTATTTATCACATCATCTTCACGCTCTATTTTTTCTTGTTCTACAACCGACCTGATAATATCTTCAGCTTCATTTGTTATCTCTTCAGGTTTAACATCTGGCAAATTGCCACGACGAAGAGATTGTGCTTGAGAAAAATCGTAGTTTTCTTCATGAACATAGCTTGATGGCTTAATGTCTCCATTGTTTTTTAGAGCGTCAATATTTTTGTTTATTTCGCTTATTGTCACGTTATTGTTTGGAACGCTGTTTGTCGCACTAGAGCTTATAATGTTGTCACTATAAGACATATTTTGACTTGCTGTTTGACGTGGTTTTGGACGCTTCTGCATGAATTTTTCAATATCAACTTTTGGCGGCTGCAAGAGATATTCGCGTATAGACATACCATCAGGCACCTTGCCCTTTGTGTCTTCTTCCGGAAGCTTTAGTGTGTTTTTCGAACTATTATATTGGCTTGCATATTGATTTGACTGCGATGTGTTTTGAGTTGTATATTTGCTGCTATACCCCTTGCCAACAAGCCCAAGTTTTTCACGAGCAGAAAGTTCTTTTTTCTCTTCTTCCACACGATTGCCATTGAACATAACGTTATCTTCCGCTTCAACTTCTCTATTGAAAAGCTCTTGATAGCGATTAGACTTAGCTCTTGGATTTTCTACCTGCTTAGTCTCTTTTTTCTCTTTTATTTGAAGCTTTATAGGCTTTTGCTCTGTGCTTGTTTTCCTTAGAGAAATCACAGCTTCCACAAAGAAAACGATGCATGCAACAAGAGCTATTGCAAGCACAACATAGGTGGCTGGCAGCCCCATAAGATATGCAAGAGTTGCTGGCAAAAAGCCAATAATCATGCCACCTGCCGTTATTTGCTTTGTATAATTTAGAGCAAGATACTGCCCGTAAGAAAGTCCACTTGGCGAACCAATGATTATAAGCTGAATAATTGCTAGAAATAAAATCAAGCTAAGCCCTAGAAAGATTGCATAACGCTTAGGCATAACATATTTTTTATTGTTAAGAAGAGCTAGGGCTATTATAAACCCGAGCACAGTGAGTGGGTAAACAAAAATTCCTAGTATCCCCAAGAAAAAATATTGCAGTGCTGGAATCAAGCTTGTCACAGAAAATAAAAAAACAAAAGTTGAAAGTGCAAGCGTAACCCAACCTACAATCATTTTAACATTCTTTTTACCATTGTTATTATTTTGTTTGTTTACTTGAAATGTTGCCATATCTTCCTTCTACGTCTAAATATTTCTTGTCTAAATATTTCTTGAATATAAATCAAGCACAATAATAAAGTAAAGATTATCTCTTCTATATAAATATAGCACAAAAACGCAATATTGCCAAGCACAAATTTAAGTTTTGAAAAATATTTTTTGTAGTATTATGGAATATTTTAGATTTTTGCTTTTGCTATAAGTTTTACAAAAGAAAAGCCCTATTCAAATTGTTAAGGATTTTGGTTGGTCTATAATAAAAGTCACTAGTATGCAATGCAAAATAATAAATGTTATAGAATAGATTTTAAGAGCTATTATGTTATACTTATATAACTAAAATCATTTCTTTTGACATTTTGCTACTATAGACACCTTGAATTGAGCTATGCAAGTTTTTCACAAAAAACATAAAAAAGACAATCTGATGATTGCCCTTTAAACTGCCCTTATACAAGCCCTATATTGTCGGAAACTGTTGTTAAAGTAAAGCCATTTTCTGTGAAATAATCAATGATATTTGGCAAAGCTTGAACTGTTGCTTCGGTTGGATGCATAAGGATTAAATCACCACCCTTTGCATTTTTGATTGCTCTTTGATAGATTAAATTTGCATCGTGGTCACGCCAATCTATTGTATCGCGTGTCCACATGATTGTGTGATAGCCTAAACTTTCAGCACAAGATACTGTGAGTTTGTCATAGGCTCCGCTTGGTGGTGCAAATAGGTTCATATCAACGTCTAAAAGCTCTTTGATTATCTTATGCGTTGTTGAAATTTCATTAAGATTGCCCGCTTCATCAAGTTTGTCATGGTCTTTGTGATGATAGCCATGATTTGCAAGTTCATGACCTGCCTCGTAAATTTTTGTTAAATAATCTTCATTTAAAACAGCCCATGTTCCACCTACAAAGAAGGTTGTTTTCACATTATTGTTTTCTAGAATTTGCAGCATATCGTCAAGATACTCTGTTCCCCAATAGACGTTTATCATAAGGGTGACTTTGTTTGATGATGTGTCGCCATTATAATACACGCCGCTTACTGCTGTTACAGGAATTGCATTGACTCCCGCAAAAATTGCAAAACCGCCAATCACTAATATAATCAAAGCAATAGCAATGTTGCTAGCCCATCTTTTAACTTTTATAACTCCAAAATGTATTTTTTTCATGCAATAATTTATGAAAACTAAATATACAATATTCATAAAATTTATGTTTTTTATTTTTTTAACTTAGGAATAAAATATATCATTATATAAATAAAATCAAATACCACATATATATATAAATTTAAAAAAATAAAATATTTTGTAAAAATTGAAAAAATGTTAGACATTCTATTAAATTATGCTATAATAAATTAGGAGTTATTTTATGGAATTATTTGGATTAGAACACATTCTATATATGGTAGTTGCAAGCATTATTATGGCTTTATTGTTATTTGTTTTAATAAGATTTGTTCCACATAAAAAAATTTATATACCTTTAAAAGTTTTTGCCACAGTTGGTTTTGTTATTATGATTGTTTATCGAATCGTTGTTGCAAAATCTAGAAATTCCACTTTTAAAGATTTCTTGCCTGATACATTTTGCAGTATGATGGGTTTTATAATGCCTATTGTTATACTTTGTTTTAAACCAAATACAAAAATATATCAATATGCTATGTTTTGTGGAATGATAGGTGGATTATTAACATTTATTTATCCTGACTTTATTGTTTATTTTGATAATATTTTTAATATTCACCCTTTTCTTGGATTACTCTATCACACTAATATGTTATTTATGTTTCTTCTTGCTATTATTTCAAAATATTTTGTTCCAACATTTAAAAATTGGACTGTACTACCAATAGGTTTAGCCTTTATGGTTGTAATTGCTGTATTTGGAAATAATGTTTTAAATCAATCAAATAATATGTATCTAAATGCACCTTTAATTTCAGGAACACCATTAACTTGGTATCTTGTTGGAATATTATTCATTATTTTATACACCATTATTTTACAAATTTATGAGATGTTTACTTTGAAAAAATGTGATTGGACAATAGTAAAATTTATACGATATATAAAAAATAAAATTATTTATAAACATAATAAATCTAACTTAAAAACAAGAAAAAAATTTATTTTAAAAAACAGCATAGATAAAACTTATAATAAAAAATTTATTAGAAAATAAAAATATAACTATTAAAATTTTGAAGTTTATTATTGTTCTTAAATTATGTTAAGAAATAATATTTTGTTTACAACTTCTTAGTTTTATAAAATTTATAAATTACAATAACAATAAAAGTCCACCAACTTTGGGGTGCACTTCACTTGTTGGGGGTTTTATTTAACAAAAAAGAGCAGAGATTGATGTTGTTTGCTAAAAACGGACAGCGAATAAAAAATGAGAGAACATATTGAAAATTGTAGTCAATATGTTCTTTTTCTTGTATAATCTTTAAAAGGAGTATTAATGTATCAGGGAAAAAGAAAAAACAAAAGATGGTCTATACAACAAAAAAATGAAATACCAGAAGTTGTAAAAAACTTCATAATGTATTACAATAATGAAAGATTACAAGAAAAAATACAAGAACTTGCTCCTATGCAATTTAGGCAACAAATTCTTGCATCTCTCGTTTTTTAATCATAGTCCGTTTTAACCCTACGGGTTAATTTGACTCTGCTCTCTTTTATGAATTAAATAATATATATTTTTTATGCACTCTTAAGTTATTGTAGCATTTATTGGTGTGGCCTAAAGCCACTTGTACCTTTCTGGGATATCTCTATCCGCTCTATGAGATCTCTCATAGCCTCGACTGTCTTTCTCTTTAAAAGGAGGTGATCCAGCGG
>CALVTR010000004.1 GCA_944362965.1 uncultured Clostridia bacterium | reverse complement strand
AATATTAGACCAAAATATCAAAGAGAATTTGTCTATGACGAAAAACAAAGAAATGCAGTTATTGATACAATAAGAAAATGCTTCCCTCTTAATGTTATGTATTGGGTTAAAAATGAAGATGGAACATATGAGGTCTTAGATGGACAACAAAGAACAATTAGTTTTTGTCAATATATAAACGGAGACTTCTCCATAGAAAATCGTGCCTTTCACAATTTAACCAAAACAGAACAAGATTTAATTCTGGATTATAAATTAATGATTTATTTTTGCGAAGGCAACGACAAAGAGAAATTAGATTGGTTTAAGATTATAAACATTGCGGGAGAAAAACTGACAGATCAAGAGTTAAGAAATGCAGTCTATACAGGGCCATGGTTAACAAATGCAAAATTGCATTTTAGTAAAACAAATTGTGCAGCTTATCTTTTAGCAAAGGATTATGTTAACGGTTCACCTATAAGACAAGAATATTTAGAAACGGCACTTTCGTGGATAAATAATGGAAATGTGGAAGAATATATGTCAATTCATCAACACGATCCTAACGCTAATGAGTTATGGACTTATTTCAGAAATGTTATTGAATGGGTTAATTTAACATTTACAAATTATAGAAAAGAGATGAAAGGCATAAATTGGGGTGTTTTATATAATCAATTTAAAAACAATACATACGATACTAACAAATTAGAACAAGAAATACAAACACTTATGATAGACGATGATGTTACAAACAAAAAAGGTATATATTTTTATGTTCTCACTCGTAATGAAAAGTATCTTAATATCCGTACATTTACAGAAAATCAAAAAAGAAGTGCTTACGAAAAACAAAATGGAATATGTAAAAATTGCGGAAAGCATTTTGATATAAAAGAAATGGAAGCAGATCATATAACTCCTTGGCATGCTGGTGGTAAAACTTCGGTTGACAATTGTCAAATGTTATGTAAAGATTGTAATAGAAGAAAATCTGGAAAATAAAAGGAACAAAAATGAACGAAAAGAAAAAATTATTAATCCATAGATTAATTTGGTTGAGTTTAACTATACTTATAATATTGTTACCAATTATTATTAATGCTTTTCAACCAAAATTAGAATTGATAGATAGTGAATGTTATGTAGACTATTATGAATCAATAGATACGACCAGTTGTGATATTACATTATATTTTAATCGAGAAGTTAATGGTGGGTATGCTACAATTAATTTTTATGATTCTAATAACAATTTAATTGACAGCATAGAAGAATATTTTTTTAGTGATGGAAAGGAAGCTTCAAATTTATACACTTCTATTGATGGCAATGTTGATTCTTACGAAATAGTAGCATACGACTTTGAAACCTATAGTGGTATATATGGAATATACGGATTACTTATAATAGCTATTCCTATGTTAATTTCTGCACTTTTACTTTCATATAAAGAATGTAATTACAATGGGAAAACGATATCTGTTTATGCAGGATTTTATCATCATACTCTAAGAGTTGATGGAGAATTATGTGATGAACATAACACTCTTATATCTTTTACTTCAATAAAATTAAGTACAACTGATAAAGATAATAGCAAAATTGAAGCTAATATTAGTTTAACCAATCGAATTGCTATCAAAGTTAACGATAAATTATGTAAATAAATAAGACCATCTAATTTTATAATAGATGGTCTTTTTTCTTCCCTTTTTAGTCTTTTTTATTAAATTTATAATGCAAAACTATTTTGGTTTAGCCTTTATAATTATATTGATTGATAGTTTTAAACAATATTTTTATTACACTTTGCCACTTAATATAAAAATAGAAGTTAGTTATAATAAGTGGAAATACCATCTATTTTATTCCCTTTTTATAGGAGAATAAAATGGAAATAAATAGAAATAAAATTGTTGCTTTTGCAGGCCATAGATATGAATGGCAATCGATAGGAGTAGAAGAAAAACTTTTGCAAGTGTTAGAAGAGTTAATTAATAAAGGTTATACAATATTTTATGACGGCAATTATGGTGCTTTTGACAATAAGTGCAGAAAAGCAATTTTAAAGCTTAAAAATAAATATCCGAACATAAAGCTTGTTTTAATCTTGACATATTATCATCACGACAAAGAAAAATATCCAATTCCTACTTGCTATGATAACACCATATTGCCCGAACTAGAAGATTTACATTACAAGCAAAAAATCACAAAGCGAAACGAGTGGATAATCGACAACTGCGACATCCTTATTTGCCACATCCAAGAAACCTACAAAAGCGGTGCTTATAACACTGTCAAATACGCCAAAAAGCAAAACAAACCAATAATTTATATTTAAAAAGGAAGATTATTAGCTAATCTTCTTTTGTTATTGTTCCATCTTTTATATGAAATTGTTTTTTTGTTTTATTGCAATATTGAATAACTAATTCAGCCATTTCATTAAAGAACTTTTTGTGTTCTTTAAATTGAGAAACTTTTGCATTGTAATTTAATCTACCAAAAATAATTTTATCAACAAATGATAATTCATCTAAAATATCTTGCAGATTTTGTTCAATAAAGTTTGGTGTTGGATAAGGTTCAATACTAACCCAAGTTTTACAACCGTTATTATGTAAATATCTTAATGCTTCTATTCTTTCTCTATAAGGAGCAGAGCCCGGTTCTATTTCTTTTCTAAAATCTTCATTTAAAGACACTAAAGTAATTCCGTATTCATTATCTTTTGATAAAGTTGCAAGTTCTTTAGGCAATATTCCTTTTGTTAAAGCAGTGCATTTTATATCGTTTTCATTTAACTTTTTTATGCACTTTAAGCTCATTTCGGTTATTTCCGGATAGTTATACATAAAAGGGTCAGTTGTAAAGCATAATTGAACAGATTGTATTTTATCCTTGAACTTTGGTATTTCTTTGTCTAATAATTCTAAAGCATTCGAGACAAGTTTTGGTGTGCACCATTCCTCGTATGTTTTAGCTTTACCAAATCGTTTAGCCATCATCATTGCATAGCAAGGATATTTACATCCATGAGAACAACCTTCCGCAATATTTATTGTATAATCTCCATATTCAACGCCTGTTTTATATAACAAGCTTTTTCTTTCTATATTTTCCATTTTAGTTCCTTTTTAAATTTATATCACTTTTCACAAAATCTAAAGCTAAGCTCTGTTGTCCAGTTTTAGTCGTTTTATTATGTCTATCAACAATTATTTTGCCTTCTTTTTCTAATTCTTTAATAGCTGCTCTAACATCTTTTATGAAATAAATTTTATATTTATTAAATAACTTAAAACATAAATCTCTACAATTAATCCACTTATCTCTATCCAATAAAGATAATATTTCAGTATTTATATTTGATTTTGTATTTTCGTAATCAAAAAGTGACATCTGACCATTTTGCCCGTTCCTAGTCATTTCTACATCACATTTAAGCATTGTGTCAAGCATTATAAATGCTCCATGATGATGGTTAGTTGCAAAAATTATTTGATATTTTGGAACTAGTGTATCTCTTGTTCTAATTGGTACAGCAAAAACATATCTAAATATTTCTCCAAGTTTTTTTAAATAAAGTTCTACAAATAAACGTTCTGCTTTTTTGCCATTAATAGTTTTTCCAATCTCAGATACTATTTGTTGCCATTCTGAACCGTTTGCAATTTTATTCATATTTTGAATGTCATTCCCTGAAGATTCTTCATAATCACCAGCACTTACTTCAATATCTTCATCAATGGCAACTTTTAAATTTCTACACCCTTCTCTTATAAACCCAAATGAATTTAAATTTAATAATAATTCAGAACTTTTGTTATTTGATGCTAATAGTTTGAAAATATTAAAATCAATATCTTTAATGCCAAATGGATCGACATAAAGAAAAATATTATATTTATTTATATTTTTGTGTAGTATTTCATTTACTTTCGTTTTATAATCTGAATTAAAAACTTTAAAATTTTTATCATTTAAATTACTTTCTAATTCGTTTGCATATTTATTCTCAATAAAAGCAGGAAAAATTTTTTTCTTTTTGTTAGTCGAACTTTTTTGAATATTTACAAGTATATCTTTTACTATTAATGGAGATCCTTTTGAACCATCATCAAAAACGCCTTTGCCAGCAAACCCATCTATGTATATTGTGGAATTTGAAGATATTGACATTTTCTGAAAATATGGTTTTAAATAATTACCCAAAATTTTATCTTTATAAACTGACCACAATTTCTTTTCTTTAAAAAATTCTCTTGTTTTATTTGGCATTTCTTTCTCCTAATATTTTTCATTATAACATATTAATTATTTTTTTCTAAATTTATTTCTATATATTGTAATATCATTAATACTTAATCTTCAATCACTACCACATTTACTTTTTTGCTGTAAACTGTGCAGGCATCGAGGGCTATCATATGTTTGGTTATGAAAGGTTCAAAGTTTTCATTTTTTCCAAATTCGTCATAAAGTTCCGGATTTTGTTCATGCCATAGAACACTGCAATGCCAATGTCCGCAAACAATTGTTTTATTTGGCTCATAGATTTTATATCTATACATTTCAACTGGACTTTGCCAACGTGCTTTTTGCCATCGTTCTTTTCTTGCAGTTCTCCATTCTGCATCATATAAACAGCAGTTTTCTATAATTGGTATCCAACCATGAACAAATATGTAGTGTTTTGTTTCAAAGTAATCAATACACAAGTTCAAAACATCTTGAAGTCTTGTTTCTGTCGAAATTTTTTTTAAATCAAATTCACTTATTTGCCATTCGGGATATAGGTCAACAATAGTCTGTGCTGTGCCATTAGATAAATCTCCGAAAGTGTTTTTATTTCTTTCAATCATATCTTCCATTAAGTCTTCGTGATTGCCACGGATAAGAATAAATTTATCTTTATTTGCAAGGATAAAATCAATAATCTCTTTTGGTTGTCTGCCTCTATCAAACAAATCACCACAAACAATAATTTTATGTTCAGGGTTTTTTATATCAAAACCTTTCTCTTTTAGTGCAGTGATCCACTCGTCATAAAATCCGTGAATATCTGCTGACACAAAATATTTCATTTTTGCTCCTATATTAATTCTATTATTTTCAATAGCTTTTTAATTTCTTCAATTAAACTTTCAAACTTGATTTTTTTTGCATAATCAAATTGAGAAGAATAAGCAGTCCAAAGAAATTTTAAGCTTTCATCATTTTCAATAAGGTTGATAGTCTTTTGAATATTATCGAAAATAAATTCAGTTTTTCTTGTTCTTGCAGTGTTTTTAATTGCCTTTATCAAATCTTCTCTATCAATTTCGTCAATGTATAATTTGCCGAGCATGTAGCAATCATAAAAATCTTTCATTCTTGTTGTTGTAATATTCTTTGATAAAATGCTTTCAACCTTTTCTGCAAGGATTGTTTCAATAGGATAACAAGTAATATTAATCTTTCTTTTTTCAATCAATAATTCATAACTATACTTTACTTCACTTGGAGTGATTACATCGCCTGTAGTTATATCTAATTGAATGATATTTTGAGTTTTGTCTAATACACAAGAAAATCTTGCTCTAAACCCAGAATATTCAAATTCTTCTCGAATAGATTGTAAATCTAAAAGTTTGAATGTTGTTCCATCATCAATTTCAATATTGGTTATTTCAATTAAAGCATTTTTGATGAATACTTCATTAAGTGGTATGTTTTTGATTGTCAAATCCATATCTTTTGTCATTCTAAAATCTACTCCAACCATTGAAGATATTAAAATTCCACCTTTTAGAATGAAGTTGTTTTTATATTTACTTAAAGATATTCTTTCTAAAAATCTTTCCATAAAGAATCTTGTAAGTAAAATTTGTGGACTAAGGTTAAATTTCTTTGCCTTGTTATTGATTAAATCTTTTAATTGTTTAGATGTGTTCATTATAACAGAACCTCCAATTTTTCTCGTAATTGTTTATCCACTCCAAGTAATTTTGCATAAGTCATTAATTTAATAGTATCTTTATCTTCTCGTCTTAAATAGGTCTTTAATGCTTCAATTTGGACAAACTTATCGCCAACATATTTTGGCGAAAACAAATCACAAACAGTTCTATGAATATCGTGGACTTTTACAGTGTTTCCAAAACTTGTTTTAATTTCTGTAATACCAATGTTATAAATTTCTTTTTTCTCACGAATGATAACATTTTTGTCACCTTTGGCAGATTTTGAATAATAATTCATTGGTGTTGAGCCATAAATAATATCTGTATCTCTCGTTGTTAAATCTAACAAATATGCAGAAGTGAATGCAGAAAAAACAACACGAGAATTTACCTTTTGATAAACAAACAAAGTATCAATAAAGTTATCTTTTTCAATATAAATTCCGTGGGCAACTTTTTCAATAATCCCATCTTGAACAGCAAATTTTAAATAGTCTTTTGCAATGTTTAAAGAAGCTACATCTTTAGAAAAGATATATCCGTTATTTTTTCCCGCAAGTGCTAATAATTTTGAATAATCTCTCATTATATACTCCGTTGACTTTCATATCACAATTATAGTAATTTTTGTTGTGAAAGTCAATGAATATACAAAAGAATTTAAATTTAAAATTTCGAATTAAGATAAATATTAATTATTTTTAATTTTATGATATAATCAAAGAAGGAGATTTTTTATGTACGAGTATGAAAAAATGATAATAATATTTATTAAGAAAATCAGCGAAATATACGAATCACAAACAAAATTATTTAAATTTTCGTTTGATAATTTTACTGACCAAGATGGTTTAGAACTACAAAATTTTTTTAAGAAAAATTTATATAAAATATCAATAAGAAAGCGAAAAGAGCTGGTAAGTAAATATAAAAAATATGTGGAATTTACTTTAAAAGATGATTTGTTTGAAATTTTTGATTTATTTCAGTTATCCAATAAACAAATTAAAGATGTAGTAAAAAAAGAAGAGAGTTCTATCAAAGGTGATTTTATTCTAGAAATTAAAAATATTGATGATGAATCCATTCAAGAAATATTGCAGGACGAGTTATTTGAAAAACTAGAGCAATGTAATGCGTTTTGCAAATTAATTAGAATACAAGATAACTATATTACTTATACAAAGACATTGATTACAACATTTAATAGAGAATTATCTACATATACCAAAATGATTTGTGGAGATGATAAAATAAACATAAAAAATTTAAATTTGGAATTATCAAAATTTAACGACGAAGCAAAAAACATAATTGATTTTATTACAGAGTTTCATGAAAGAAGAAATATTGTGGAACATCATAACCAAATAATAACAGAAGAATATTTAAAGAAAACAAACAGTGATTTGCCAAGTAAATACGTAGGAAGTTATCTAGGCACATCTCCTAATTATATAAAAGAATCTTATCAAATGACAGTTAACTATGCCTTATTATTAACTCGTCATTTGGCAACAAAAAACAATGAAAATTTTAATATTAAATATGTTTATAATAATCTAAAAGATTCCAAAGAAAGCATTTATGACAAATTAGCAAAGTTTGTATTATAAATCCACTGCTACAAATTTTTGCAAGAAAAATGCAAGATTTTTGCAAATGGGATGTTTTGTGTTGTATTTTTTCGTGTTTGTATTGTATAGTATTGTTTGATGAGATGAATTGGATAAAATACCGATAAATAAAAGGATTGAGAGATTTTTAATATGATATTTTATGGTAAAATATGATACGAAAAGTCGAACTCTTGGCATTTTCAGGTCGCCCCTTCGGAACGATTATCGAGGGTTCGAGTCCTTCTAGGTGCACCAGCAAACTTAGTTTGCATCATTGTCCGACAAAGCTAACTAAAAAAATAAAGTTAATCTCCGCTCTCCAAGCAAATGTTGGACGACCTAAAAACTTTCATAATCACACTTAAATCCAACAATCAAAATAGTGTTTTAAATTTGAACTTAAAAAGGTATAAATTATGAATAAGCAAAAATATATTTGTCCAGTTTGTGGCTATGATGAACTTGGAGCTCCGCCTTATGACGAAAAGGGGGAGCCATCTTTTGATACTTGTCCATGTTGTGGTTTTGAATATGGCTTGGATGACTACGAAATAGGCTTTGAAGACTATAGAGAAAAATGGGCACTAAATGGTTTTAAATGGGCTGATGAAAGCAAAAAGCCAAAGGATTGGGACGTAACTGTGCAATTAAACAATCTCCATAAAAATATATTTAAAAAGGGTATAAAGCATGGCCCATTTATGGAATTTCAGTATTGTGAAAAGTTTTTACCAATAAAGAAAATTTTTAAATTTAAAAATATAAGATATTGGGCTGATGACTCATTGTATGTGGAAGTGGGAGATTATAATGAAGGCATATTCTACAAATCTTACTTCGATATTTTGAATTGTGCAAATTTACCTAATGGAGAGATAGGCTTTGATTGCTTTGGTATGAATTATTACACTTTAGAGCAAACAAAGCAAATTTATGAAAAAGTCAAAGAAAATAAAAAATTGCCAGACAGAGATGCTTTGCTTGAATGGCTTAAGCCTGCTATAGAAAAATACAATGGTTTTTACATACTAGGTGCATAGTCGTAAAAAGTGTTTTATAAAAACTATGTTTTATTTAATTTTTTTATGTAATAGCTGCCTTAAAAGGCAGTTATTTCTATTCTATGCTATCAAGGTCAATGTAGTGTGATGTTGTTTCAATATCAAATGTTCTTTGACTGCATATATTTGATGTGTCGCTAGTTTCAGCTATCTCTTCAGGTAAAACAAAGTGAATATTTTTAAGAGTTATGTCACGGCAACAATCGTTGTTATGTGCAAAGGCATATTCTTTGTGCCCTTTAATAACTCTTCCGCCACCTGTTGTTTCATATAATTTAATACCAAGTGCAACCTGTTTGTTAGGGCAGACATTTTTGACTGTTGTTCTAAGGGTAAGGTATCTGCCTACACTTGATAAATCCTGAGGTTCAAGCACAACACTTTTGTTGTTTTCGCATCTATCAAATGAAATGCTATGAGAAACGGTATCATTCACATCAATAACCATTGAATGGCAAGTTGTTTGATTTGAAAGCGTGTTTGTTTCATTGTTTTTGCTCATATTTAACCTCCATTAACATCTTATTAAATATTGGATATAAAAGTGAGAGAATAGTTTTTATTTTGAATTGTAAATAAAAAACAAAATATATTTAAACCACAAATTTTTAAATTGCCTTATATTTAAACAAAAAACCTTATTTTTCTTTGTTTTTTTATCAATTAAATATATAATATTGCTATGGATTATGATTTTTCGTCTATTTTTAAATTGAATAAAAGTGAAATATGCGGACAAATTCTTGGAATAATATCTATGGTGCTTGGTGCAATAGATCTTTTTATTGTATTTTTGTTTGGAGATGAATATTTTAGCGACGTCCTTTATGTTGGACTTCTTGCACTTGGCATTTGGTTTTGGGCATATGGTTTTATGGCATGGTTTTCTATGCGTCCACTATGGAGTCTTTACTATCCAACCGTTTCTATACTAATCATAGCATCTCTTCCAAGTATTGCCGCTGCTATAACCTTTAGATATGCAGAATGGATTGAGATTTTGTCAGTTTGTCTGTCTATGGTTGTATCAGTAGTCCTGTTCGGTGTTTTTGCCTATTATGTAATAGCAAAACCAACAAAAGCGCGCCAAAAATATACAGAAGAGAATAAAAAAGATTTGCTTGTAAAAAATAGAATAAAAAAATATAATAATGTTTTTCTTCAAATAAAAATATATGAAAATAGTAATGGCGATAGGGCAAGTATTATAACAAAAAATAATATTTGCCAATATGTTATTTTAGAGAAAAACGTTGCTGGCTTTTTGCAGTATATTGATAAAAAACGTTTTGTAGAGATGCATAATGCTGAATATTATGCTGTTAAATCTTTAATCACATTGAAAGAAGATGGAAATTTTAATTTATAAAAATCATAATAAATTTACAATAAATAAGTATAATAATGTCAAATGTTTTGAAATAAAAGGAGTTTGTAGTAAAATATCAGCATGGAAGAGAAAAAAGCAAGAAATTATACTTTGCCAATTATATTGTTACTGATTATAATTGCAAGTGTTATAGTATTTATTTTTATAAATAGTTGTGATGATTCAAATAACACCACGCGGCGTCCAACATATAATTATGATTCTGAAATAGAACTCGGTGACGTTGATGATTATGTGAATTATCTTGCAGCAAATCAAGATGGCGATAGGCTCAACTATTTCACAGTAAAAATCTATGATGCCTTCTATGATAATATTGACGCAATAAAAGCAGGTGCGGATTCTATCTCTCTTGCTGAATGTGGATGGTCGGCAAGTGAACTCAACGAAGCTCTAGACTATATAGCAGAAGCGTCATCTGGTGCGCTTTCTTGTCTCATATTTGACAATCCCGAATTTTTCTGGCTGTCGTTTGACCAAATGATGATTGAAACCTATACTTCATCAGTATTTTCTAGCGAAGTTACAGATATTGTGTTCTCAGTAGAAGATGATTTTATCGATGACCACTTTAATAGTGCCTATGTTGTAAATTACGCTATCTCAGAGATGCAAAACGCAAGACAAGAGATTTATAGTGGCATGCCAGAAGGGCTCAATGATTATCAAAAGGTGGAGTATTTAAATGACTATCTTGTTGACAATGTAGAATATGACTTATCACTAAACCAACCTTTTGTCCACACTGCCTATGGAGCTCTTGTGAATGACCTTGCAGTTTGTGATGGATACTCTTATGCACTTGAATACCTTTTAGATGGACTTGGCATAACAAATCTTGTAGGTGCAGGGGTAATAGATGATGAGTATGGTCAACCGGGCGGTCATATGTGGAGCTATGTATATTTGTATGGTAATTGGTATGGTGTTGATACCACTTGGAATGACCCGGTTATTCAAGACGGATATTTTGAAACATATTATCCAAATTACTCTCAAGAAGAGATAGAAGAAGTTATGCTTGAAATGAAACATAATTATCTATTAGTAGGTGGCGACTTGATGTCCCACAGCGGTTTCTACGAAGAAGGACGCACTGCTGAAAACTATATATACTATTTTGGTGACAGCTACTATCAACTGCCTGTTCCTAAGATAAGCACAACAGACTTTGAATTTCCTGTAATTTATAGTGTTACAAACACCAATATCATGGAAGGTGGAGAAAAGGTTGGTGAAAGGGTAAGCATAACAGCTTCAGGAGTGCTTGATAATTATACCTTTGCCTATGCAGTTAGCACAAATGGTGGAGCAAGCTATAGTGAATATACACCATGCGGATTTACAATAGATTTCACAAACGCAGACGATAGCGGACTTTATAAATTTAGGCTTCAAACAGACGATGGCGAAGTGATTTTAGAATGGGAAGAGACAATCGATGTGTCAATAGACTCTCAATCACAAGTAGCAAATTTGCTTGAAATAGATATGTATAAAGAAGAAAGCCAAGAGATTGCTTAAATAAAGGATTGTTATGTTTAAATTTGTAAAATACTTCAAAGATAAAAAATTGATTGCAAAAGACCGCCCTGTAGATAGTGAAGGGCGAGCAATCGTTGATATAAAAATAAAAGATAAGTCTGAAGTTCTCTCGCCATTTGTGATTGATGGACAGGAGATTATCAATGCAGAATTTGCAAACCTTATTGATAACACAGTGAAGTCAATTCCGCCTACTCAGAGCATCAACATAAACATTAATTGCGATAAACTTACAGACAGCGATAAGACAAGTTTCGCTCTTGCAATAAAGAATTATTATAAAAACAGCACCCTTGACTCTCAACGCAAGATGGACAACAATACAAAAATATTAATTTTAATGTTAGTTTTTTCAATAATTTCTTTGGTCGCTTTGTTTTTAGTAAATTTTTTCAATGTAAATTGGATTATTATAGAAATTGTTGATATCATTGCTTGGGTTTTTACATGGGAATCGATAGACTTGCTTGTATTTCAACGCGGCATGCAACGATATGAAAAGTTAAGATATCTAGCACTATATAATTGCCATATAACTTTTAAAAATTAAAAACATCAGTTTTTGCTGATGTTTTTTTGATGAAGGTATTGAAAATTTAGAGAAATGCTGATATAATAGAATAAAATTTAATTATTTTAAATTTTGCGTTTTAAATTATTGCTTTCAAATGATAAGTAAAATAAATAAAAGAAGGTGAAAATATGAGTGAAAAATGCTCCTATGAAAATTTGCAGAAACTATTTGATGAAGACGTTCTTGTTGGACTTTTAAAAGAAAGACATCTTGAATTAAAGATGAAAAATAATGCAAAGTGTGCAATGCTTGTGGCTTCTGCGCAAAAAGCATGGGTATCATATCTAAAATTTCAAGAAAATCGTAATGACGAAAATTTATATGAATTTTTGCAAGAATTTAGAAAATTTGCCTATGATAGACCAATAAAAGTTAAGAATTTTGACGCTCCATGCTATGATCTTGGCTTTGTAAGCATAATTGCAAGGAATAAACGACTTGGCAGACAAATTTATATAAGACTAATGAAGAAAAATGTTGATACCGTTGCAATGGCTGAGCTATATGGAAACACAATGGTAAAAGCCGATTCTCCCTTCTTTGAATTTGAAAGATTATATTAAATTTTTTTACATAAAAAAGATTTACATTTTAATAAAATATAGTATAATATCCATAAGGAGAAATTTATGGAAGAAAAAGAGACGCACGAGCATTCTCATGACGGAATAGATAATAGTGAGCATATCTTAGATATGCAAAAGCAGATAGAAGTTTTAATTGAAAATATTCAAGACAACACAGACAGTGCTTTTAGTATTTTAAAGTTGCATGAGAATGATAAGGACCAAGATATAGTTGACGTCTATCGAATAAATTGCAGCAATATATTAGATTGTGAAAAACTTGCAAGCAAACTTCAAAAGGAGTTTGATAGCATAGTTTCTTTGGCAGAAGCAGACAGCCAAAAAGCTCTTGCACATCTTGAACAACTTGAAGATTTATTTGATAAAATAAAAGGGTATGAAGAAAAATCCGTGCAAGAATTTGAAACATTTATAAAAAAGATTAAGGAGTAAGTTATGTTTGAAATATTAAAAAAGAAAAAGCAACAAAAGATAGCTTTAGAAAACGGTAAACAAATTCTTATTTGTCGCGGTGTGCTTGCATGGCAAGCTTTTCAAGTATTCACTATAAAGCGAGACGAAGAGTCTGATAAATCTTTTAAGAGTCTGATGAAAAATTTTTATTACGGAAAACTAAAAAATGGAAGAGATGTAGATGGCATAATTTATATCCCTTATTGTTCACTTGTCTACGAGAACAAACGCCTAGCAAGAAAGGTTAATAAAGAGCTTGCCTTGCGCGGAGTTGAAGTAAAATCAATGATCAATGCCTATAAAAAGGAAATAATGGATACTGAAATATGCTATGGTTATTAAAACAAACTTGAATTTAAGTTTGTTTTTTTATTAAATATATTTTTTAATTTATTTTTATTTTTAAATCCATTTTGATATAATATGTTATACAATATAAAAAGGGGAATAAAAATGGACGCAAAAGACGAGTTTTTAGATATTTTTTATGATAACATAGAGCGTGATGGCTCTGAAAAGCTTTTAGAATGGCTTGAGAAGTCGGACTTCTTCACAGCACCTGCAAGTGCAAGACGACATAGCGCCTATAAAGGCGGATTATGTCAGCACTCAGTCAATGTTTATAAAAGATTTGTCAAGTTATTGCAAATGGAGTTTGGCGAAAATTGGCAAAAGAAGATTAGCCCAGAAAGTGTTGCTATTATGGGCTTGCTTCATGACGTCTGCAAGGTTGACACCTATGTTGAAGATTTCCGAAATGTCAAAGATGAATATGGCAACTGGGTTAAAAAGCCTTGCTATAAAATAGAAGATAGTCTGCCTTATGGTCATGGCGAAAAATCAGTCTATATACTTTCTGCTTTTATGAAACTTACCCGCGAAGAAGCGCTTGCAATAAATTGGCATATGGGCGAGTTTGACCAAAGAGTGCAAAATGGAAGCTATCTTATAAGTGATGTTTTTTATAAATATCCAACATGTTTTCTTCTCCATCTTGCCGACCTGTCAGCCACTTATCTAGACGAAGAAGTGCCAGAATAAACAAATCATGCAATAATATAGCAGCAAGCAGCATAAAATTACTTTGTGAATAAACAATTTTGTTTCAAATCACTATTGACAAAATGCTGCTATTGCTGTATAATATAGATAAACAAAAGGGAGGTAACTATGATTATTCCAGGTGGTAATAAAGCAAATAAGGATAAAAAGACTGCTAAAGCCGCTGCAAAATCAAGATTAAAAAATGCTGAACCAATAAAAAAGACACCTACTGCAGGAGCCGCTGCAGCAGCCGTTGAAACACCAGCATATGCAAGATATGCCCAAGTTCAACAAGCAATGGCAGCCGCAGGTGGAAAAACAACATCTGCTGATAGCGTAGTTCAAAATAAAGGTATGCCAAAGTGGAGAAAGCAAAACAAGTCAAGAGTTGCTCTCATTGTTGCCGGCGTATTGGCTGTAGCAGCAATCATTGGTGGCTCTTTTTGGGCAGTAAATGCAGATAGAGCAAATACAAATTTAGATAGAGCAGAGCAGGCAGAAACAAACACAGTAACGCTTGCAGAGAAGTATTATAACAATTCTCAACAAATTGTCTCTTCGGCAGAAGGCGAAATCAATAAGGCACAAGAAAACTATACAACAGCAAAATCTTATGTTGATGAGGTAACCACAGATTCAGGAGCTTCAACTTTTGATATAAAAACAATGTCAACAAATAGCGTCAACGATATCATAACAACCATGCAAAGCGATTTAACTTCTGCTGGAATTAGTCTTTCTGATGCGCAAACAACCTATGAAGCAATGACAATCTATGAAGGACAAGATGCTATAGAACTTTTGAACAAAGAATACGAAGCTAAGAATTGGGAAAAGGTCAATGAAATCGGTGCAGCGATCGCTGGAAATGCAAATACAATTTCTAGTTTGACTACAGACGTAAACACTAAAACAAATAACATATTTGTTTCTTATCAAACACTTAGATCAGAAGCAGATAAAACTGCACAAGACCTTGCAAATAATTATTATAACGTTACAATTCCAAATCTTAACACTATAGTAAGCAGTGATATGAACAGTATAGAACAGGCTCTTAATGGAACAGCTGATCTTCTTGCAAAGATAAACGAAACTAACGCAGACCAATCAATAAAAGAAGAAATAGGGGTTGCACATGCTCTTATAGTAGGCTATCAAAATCTTGCAGACAGTGAATTTGAAACATATATGGCTTATTATGATCAATTACAACAAAATTATAATGCAGGCAACTATGAAGCTGTATCACAGAATGGTGAAGATATGATAGATTCAGCAACAAAGATAAATGAATATTCCAACAGCGTTCATGAAAATTACACAGGCGCTATGGAGACTTACGCTGAATATCAAGAAACAGCAAACGAAGAATATACCCAAGCAACATTCAACATTGAATTTACAAAGAATGATTTGTCTAATCCTGAAATCATGAGATACTTAATCAACTCTGATAAAGTAGGAAAGGTTATATCAGTTGAGCAATGCGTATACAACTCAAAAAACGGCGAAGTTTCAATGCTTCTTGACTGCATTGATGGTTTCGGTAGACCATACACAAGCGTGCTTTCAACAACTATCGCATCCGGTCTTAACCGCGAACAGCTCACTGTTTCAGAACTTATTAATAGAATAAAAACTAGTGAAGTTGTCACAAATCAAGCTTTTGACACTACTATGGAAAATGTTGCAGGTGCAGGGGCAACAGGAATTATGAATGCAGGTCAAGAGAATGAAGTAAGCGGAAACATTGAAGTAAGATATTCAATAAATGCATCATATGACAAAAAAACTGACAAAACAACAATCACTGCTCAAGCGATCGCAATCATAACTGATGCTGATGGAAATATAACTTACAAAGTTTATTCGATAGATCCAGTTGGAAGATTAGGCGATATCGAAGTCACATCAGAGCTTCGTGAAGAGTTTTCTAATAAACTTGCTCAAAAGATTAATGCAGACACATCTCTTGAAATTGTTGAAGAAAACACTCTTGAACAAGAATAAAAATAAAAGCTTTTATCCTCGTGATAAAGGCTTTTTTTGTGCAAAAATTTAAAATTAAACTTTATTTGCTTAGTTTTTAATTTACCAGAAGACTTATTTCTTAAAATAAATTTCATATGCGGTCTTGAAAATATAGATAAAATGTTATATAATGAAAGTGGTTATAAAGGAGAAAAATATGGAAGTAAAAGTAATTGGTTCAACAAAACTAGATTATCAGGCAAGCAAAGCGGAGCTTGATGATTTTGGCGGCAAAAGTGCAGGAATATGTTATTCTGAAAAACCATTTGAGAATCTACTCAATGAAAAGCCAGAGACTACCGCAAAGAGAATAGATAGAACAAAGAATAGCGGACATCACAGTGTGTATGGTCATAGCGAGATAAACTTGGTGCTTGAAGGAGTTCCAAAGGCACTTGCAATGTATTTGAATAATGAGCATGAATACAACACAAGCGAGCGTTCAGCAAGATATACAGAGATGCCACTTACTGGCGAAGAGCAAAAACTCTATGATAAGTGGGTAGATATATTCACAAACAAAATACATAATAAATATGATGGTGTTGCACCAGATTGGTTCACAGATAGAAAGATTAAATCATTGTCTCAAGAGAATGCCAGATATCTGATATCAGTTTTCACACCAACAACTATGCTTTATTCAACATCATATAGACAGCTAAACTATATCTATGGCTTTATTCAAAAAGAGCTTAAACGCACAAAGATTACTGATTTTGATAAAATGATGCGTCCATATTTTGCACAATTTTGCAAATGTCTTGAAGAGACAGGCTACATAGATGAAAAGCTTCAAAATGATGGCAAAGGCAGAGAGTTTTCTCTTATAGATAGAGATAGCGACGAAATGCAAGAATATTTTGGCGATGTCTATGCAACGTCATACATGGGCTCTTTTGCTCAGCTTGCACAGGCACAACGTCATAGAACTATAGACTATAAATTTAAATTTTCAAGTGAAGATAACTATTTTATTCCACCAATTATAAAAGATGACCAACATTTAGTTTGCGAGTGGCTTAAAGATTGCCAAAAACAGAGAAGCAAATTTCCACAAGGTCTGCTTTTAAATATCGAAGAGCAGGGCACTTATGCAAACTTTATTTTAAAGATGCAAGAGCGTCTTTGCGCTTGTGCTCAACTTGAAATAAATAAGCAAACAAAAGAAACTCTTATGAAATATATTGCATCGCTTAAACTAATATCTCATCCAAAAGCTCAAAAACTTGAGCAGTTTAGTCGCGGTTCAAGATGCACATTCCCTGATGAATACAAATTTGATTGCCAAGCAAAATGTGGCTTTGCAGATGGTATAACAGGGGAAAGATTGATTTAATAAAAAGGCAAGTTGATTTAACTTAAATAATAACAAAAATTTAACTTAAATAACAAAAATAAAGAAAAAACACAAAAAATCGACAATTAAGTCGATTTTTTTGTTATTTTTGCGATTATTCTATTTTAAATTTTTAATTTAAAAATATTTTAATAGGCGGTTCTTAATTCTGATATAACAACATTGTCCTTATTCACGCCAATTTTGCAGTCATAAACTGAAAATTCAACAATAACATCGTAAAGCTCATGTTCAGTGATATATCTCATAATTTTTGAAAATCCCGGAATATCCCACAATTTATTATCTTCAATCGTTGTATGCAAGTTATACTGTGGATTTTCATATATATTTCTCTGGGTGGCTTCACTATCACTCCTTGCGGTAAGGTCTATAATATCAGCCCCATAGCCCTTATGAACTTTGATATCTCCAACGAGAATAATAGAGTCCTTATAAGGTCTATAAGAAACATCTATTGTCACATCACGTGAAAAGAATTTAAGCTTTTCTTGTGCTTCTTCAAAGTTTTTGACATAAAAGAAGTTTGCATTGGTCTTGTTTGGGCTTCGCATAACATATTCATCGGATGGATTGTTGTCAAAGAAAGCTTTTATTCCGGAGATATCATCAACACTAAAAACATCAAGCGGAAAATAATTAAGCCTAAGTTCTTTCATCTTATTTATGCTGTCTTTTTTGTTTTTTATTACAATCATAGTCACTCCATTAGTTTTATTTTATAAATTTTTTTTATTTTTTGCAAATAAATTTTTAATTATTTGGTATTTTATATCCTTTTATATATTTATAACTTTATTTTAACTTAAAGAGAATATTTTATTTTTGCTATTTGCTCTATGCAGGTTTATGAAAAATATTTTATTTTATAGTTTAAAAAATCTTTTTAAATCGCTTGGTAAATATGCCTTTCTTGTTATATAATAAGTCTTGTGAAAAAGGAGAGTTTATGAAAAAATTTGTTTACTTATTTAAAGAAGCTGACGGCAAAAACAAAGCACTCTTTGGTGGTAAAGGTGCAAATCTTGCTGAAATGACAAATCTTGGAATGCCTGTTCCACAGGGATTCACTGTTACAACTGAAGCCTGCACTCAATATTATGCAGACGGAAGAAAAATCAATGATGAAATCTTATCTCAAATTGAAGCAAAACTTAAAGAACTTGAGAAGATGACAGGTAAGAAGTTTGGTGACAAACACAATCCACTTCTCGTGTCTGTTCGTTCAGGTGCAAGAGTATCAATGCCTGGCATGATGGACACAATTCTAAATCTTGGTCTTAACGACGAAGTTGTTGAAGGGCTTGCAGCTCTTACAAACAACCCACGTTTTGCTTACGACTCATACAGAAGATTTATCCAAATGTTTAGTGACGTTGTTATGCAACAAGAAAAGTCTAAATATGAAAGAATCCTTGACAAAGTTAAGGTAGAAAAGGGAGTTCAGTATGATAAGGACTTAACCGCTGAAGACCTTAAAGAAATTGTTAAGTTATTCAAAGACTTATACAAGAAGTCACAAGGGGAAGAGTTTCCACAAGACCCACAAGTTCAACTTATCGAAGCTGTAAAGGCAGTATTCCGCTCTTGGGACAACGACAGAGCAAATGTCTACAGAAGAATGCATGATATTCCTTATGAATGGGGAACAGCTGTCAATGTTCAATCAATGGTATTTGGTAACATGGGCGAAGACTCAGGCACTGGTGTTGCTTTCTCACGTAACCCAGCAACTGGTGAAAATAAGCTCTATGGTGAATACCTTATGAATGCACAAGGGGAAGACGTTGTTGCTGGAATTAGAACACCACTTCCAATCTCTACTCTTGAAAAACAAAATCCAGAAGTATACAAACAATTTGCAACTATTGCAAAAACTCTTGAAAAACATAACAAAGATATGCAAGATATGGAATTTACTATTGAAAAAGGTAAACTCTATATGCTTCAAACAAGAAACGGCAAACGCACAGCTAAGGCTGCACTTAAGATTGCTGTTGACCTTGTAAAAGAAGGGCTTATCACTGAAGAAGAAGCTCTTATGATGATTGATCCAAAGCAACTTGACGCACTTCTGCACCCACAATTTGATGCAGACGCATTGAAGAAGGCTTCTCCTATTGCTGAAGGACTTCCAGCATCTCCTGGTGCTGCATGCGGTAAGATTTGTTTCACTGCAGAAAAAGCAAAGGAAATGGGAGCAAACAAAGAAAAGGTTGTTCTTGTTCGTCTTGAAACATCTCCAGAAGATATTGAAGGTATGGCAGCAAGTCAAGGTATCTTAACTGCTCGTGGTGGTATGACATCTCACGCAGCCGTTGTTGCTCGTGGAATGGGCACTGCTTGCGTTGCTGGCTGCTCAGCACTCAAATTTGCTGAAGATGAAAAATCATTCACAATCAATGGCAAGCAATACAAAGAAGGCGATGTTATTTCTTTTGATGGCTCAACAGGAAAGATTTATGACGGCGAAATCAGAACAGAGCCTGCAAAGATTGTAGGGGAGTTTGCAACAATCATGGATTGGGCAGATAAACACCGTGCTCTTCAGGTTAGAACAAATGCCGACAACCCAAGAGATGCTAAAAACGCATTCAACTTCGGTGCAGAAGGTGTTGGACTTTGCAGAACAGAACACATGTTCTTTGAAGCTGACAGAATCCCAGCAGTGAGAGAAATGATTGTTTCAACTACTGTTGAAGAACGCAAGAAAGCTCTTGCAAAACTTCTTCCAATGCAAAGAAAAGACTTTATCGGAATTTACTCTGCTATGGAAGGTCATCCAGTAACAATTCGTTTCCTTGACCCACCTCTTCATGAGTTCCTTCCACATGAAGATAGCGAAATTGCAGCTCTTGCAAAAGATATGGGTATCTCTTTTGATAGACTTAAGGCAACAGTTGCTGACCTTCATGAATTTAACCCAATGATGGGTCATCGTGGACTTCGTCTTGCAGTAACATACCCAGAAATTGCTGAAATGCAAACACAAGCAGTTATTGAAGCTGCAATCACAGTAAATAAGGAAAAGGGTTACAATATCGTTCCTGAAATTATGATCCCACTCACTTGCGACTGGAAAGAATTTAAGTATGTTCGCGATATCGTTGCAAATAAAGCTGATGAAGTTATCAAAGCAAATAATGCAAAGATGACATATAAGATTGGAACAATGATTGAAATTCCACGTGCTGCACTCACAGCTGATGAAATTGCAAAATATGCTGAGTTCTTCTCATTCGGAACAAATGACTTAACTCAAATGACTTACGGCTTCTCTCGTGATGACGCTGGCAAGTTCCTTGACGTATACTACGCTAAGAAGATATTTGAGTTTGACCCATTTGCTCGTCTTGACCAACAAGGTGTTGGTAAACTTGTAAAAATGGCAGCGGACTTAGGCAAATCAACAAGACCTGACATCAAACTTGGCATCTGCGGCGAACATGGTGGTGACCCATCTTCAATAGAATTTTGCCACAACAGCGGACTTACTTATGTTTCTTGCTCTCCATATAGAGTTCCTATTGCTCGTCTTGCAGCAGCTCAAGCAAACATTAAAAATCCAAGAAAATAATTATTTTATTCAAAAAGACCACATTTTGTGGTCTTTTTTATTGAAATTTTATATAAAAAGGGTTAAAATAATCTAAAGAATAAATTATGATAAAGTTATTAGATAAAATATTGCTTAGCGACAATGTTAAAGATGAGTTTTATAAAAATTATAATGATAGTGAATTTAAGGCCTGGCTTTTATCTATCTTGCCAGAGATTGAAGCTTGCAAAAATCAAAAGCAGGACAATGCTTGGCATATCTATAATTGTCTAGACCATATTTTGCACTCAGTTGAAGCGATAAATAAGCTTGATAAAGACTATGATAGCGTTACTCGCCGTCAGCTTGCCTATACAATGTGTTTGCATGATATTGGCAAACCTAAGTGCTATATAAGGCGTTACTCAAAACTTTATGGCAGGGAAGTGGACAGCTTTTTCAATCATAATTTAGAGAGTGAAAAGATAGCAAGAAGAGTTCTACCGCTATTAAATTTTGATGAAAAAGAGCAACAGGTTATCAGTTTGCTTATAAAAAATCATGATATTTTTATGTTTATAACACTCTCAAAGGATAACAATAAATATCATAAATTATTGACGATGGGGCTTATTGAAGATTATATAAAGGAGTTCAGCGTTGCTGGCGATGGAAGGAAAATCATGGAATATCTTCTCATGGTTGGCAGAGCTGACAGCAGTGCACAAAACCCTAAAATGACAAAAGATTCATTCAAACTGCTTGACGTAATGGAAGAGATGCTACAAAAATATTGCAAAGAACAGGTTGAAAACGAATAAATTATAGTCAAAATTGCTTAAAAACCTTTAACTTAAGCTGTGATTTATAAAAAATTCCTTTTAATGCTTTACAAAACGATAATCTTATGTTATAATTTAGCGTAGAAATATTTTTTAGAGGTGATTATTATGATGATTGAACCATCAATAGACGTGCTTTTAAGTAAAACAAAAAACAATAAGTATGTGCTTTGCACAGTTATCACAAAGCGTGCTAAGGAAATTGAAAGCGTAAGCAGACTTGAACTTGCTGATAAAGATAAGAAGGCAATAAGTATTGCTTGTGAAGAGATTGCAAGTGGAAAAGTTGTTCCAAGTGATATGCCAGATGACGATAACAAATAAATATAAAAAACTTAATGAATATAAAAAACGAAAAAAAGCATTTAAGGTTTTCCTTAGATGCTTTTTTTGTATATCAATATGCGGATATTTTTAGGGTTTTATTTTAGATTGCTCGAGTAACATAATGTAAATTTTCTTCGCCACAGGCAAGCGAATGAAAAAACTCGTAAGAGTTTTTTGATAGGCAAAACTAGTTTTGCCTATTGTGATTTTTTGTTAAAAAATCACCCATTCGCTTGCCTGCGGCGGAAAAACAAATTATAAGCTGAAGTGAAAAAGAAAGGGGTTATACAAGGAAATTATAGCTATGAAAAGTTATTCATATAAAGTGGAGATAGGAAAAATTATCAAAAGGAAGTGGCTAAGCTGGAACTGAAAAACTCGACGTTATGGACGCACTAGACGACAAAATGTGGCTAAGCCACCAAGCCTAACGCTTGGCGATTGTCCGGCAGGATGAGTTACGAGTATAAACTTTATCCCCGCTCTCATGGAACTGATAAACTCAGCGTTAAAGATACACTTGTCGATAAAAAGTGCCTAAGGCACCGAACCAAATGTTCGACGACTATCCGATAGAGCAACCCTAAAACATAAACTATATTTCCGCTCTCAAACCAAAAATCCGCAAAAATTCAAAAAAAATAAAAATTTTTTTAAAAAATGCTTAAAATTTGTTGACAAGGGTTGCGGGGGGGGAGTATACTAATAGCAAAAGATGGACATACTATGTCCATCGCGAGCGGCTTCGCCGCGAGTGTGAGAAGGCATGTGCATTTTTTCAAAATGCACAAGAAGGCAAAAACTTTTTGCCTTCCAAAAGGCTTGTCAGCCTTTATGCCTTCTCGCACCTGCGGCAACGCTCGCTCCGCAAGCAAAGACATGGTAGATAAGGTTTGTGCTTTCAATTAGCTCAGGGACAGTCGCCGAGCATCTGGCTCGCGGACAATCGCCAAACGTAAGGTTTGAGAGCGGCGACAAAGTTTATTTTTTCAACTTACTCTGCCGGATAGTCGCCAAGCGTTAGGCTTAGAGAGCGGAGATAAAGTTTGTTTCTTATATTCACTTTATCGGACAGTGATGCAAACTAAGTTTGCCGGACAGCCGTCAAACATTTGGCTTAAGAGCGGAGACATAGCTTATCTCTTATTCTCACTCTGCCGTATAACCGCCAAGCGTTAGGCTTAGAGAGCGGAGATGTAGTTTAAAACTTAGACACTCTTAATCGGACAATCGTCGAACAGCAGGCTTGAAAAATTCGGGTCGTGATTTGACGGCATCGTGCCGTCACCCCTGTGACAAGACTTTTAAAAAGTGCTATATTAAGGCTGTAAAATACAAAAATTGACAAAATTTACATAAAAACATTGTATTTTAACAAACTAAAGAAAAAACTCAAAATTAAAAGGAGAATATGGTAATATGAGTTTAAAGGTAAAATTGATATCCACAATTTCACTATTTATGCTTATGCTAGGGGCGTTGATACTTGGGGTATATGCAGCGACGCAGCAGCAAATAAGCATACAAGGCAATTTAAGCTTTGTCGTGCCTGATAGAAGCTTGTTTGTTAAAGAAGTCAGGTATCAAGAAGCGGGTGGTGAAGAGATTGTTGTTGATAGCTTCACACCGGGTTACATAAATGGAAACTTTAATATGGACTTAACGTCTTTAGAGACAGAAGAGAATGGTCACGGTTCTTTTATCTTGTATTTTGATATAATCAATGCAACGGATATTCTGTGGTCAATAGAAAGTGTAGATTTAGGAGCTCTTGCAAATGATGGTGTGTCAGAAAGACATGGCGGGATAATTGGCGTAAATGACCTAACCGACGCAGATGAAGACGGCTTTAAAGAATTTGACCCTGCAACAACACAAGCAGATGGCACACTAACCTTAACAATCATGGCACCAAACTCTGCTAGAATAGATTTAAGTGAGATAACAGTCACAATAGACGAAGCTCAGCCAGATATTATAGCAATATCATCTGACGAAACCTTAGGACAAGCACAAGGTGCATTTGCAGAGTATGGCGACGAAGTTACGATATCAGCCGATTTCGTAGGCGTTGATGCCGACTTCTTAGGTTGGAAAACAAGCTTAGAAGCAGAAGATTTGGTTTCATATTCGCTAGACTACACCTTCACCTTCACCGAAGAATCACCAACAACCTATTATGCGATATTTGAAACAGCTAATAGTAATTTAAAATATAGTTATACCACTTCATCAGGCACAGCAAGTGTATCAGATTGTAATACAAGTGCAACTGAAGTAACAATCCCATCAGCAATATATAGGTCAGTCACTTCACCTTATGAATTTAGCGTGACAAGTATAGGTGGTTCTGCTTTTGAGGGGTGCAGTAATTTAGAAAGTATCACAATCCCAGAAGGAGTGACAAGTATAGGAACTTATGCTTTCTATAATTGCAGTAGTTTAACAAGTATAGAAATCCCAGAAGGAGTGACAAGTATACTTGAAGCTGCTTTCCGAGGTTGCAGTAGTTTAACAAGTATAGAAATCCCAGAAGGAGTGACAAGTATAGGTAGGTATGCTTTCTCTGGTTGCAGTAATTTAACAAGTATAACAATCCCTACTAGTGTGACAAGTATAGGTGGTAGAGCTTTCGAAGATTGCGATAGTTTAGAATATAATGTAGATGAAGAAGAAGTAAGTTATTTAGGGAATGATAATACCAAATATATCTATCTTGTTGATGCACCAACAACAATAACAAATTATACAATAAAAGATACTTGCATAGCTATAGGTTATCGTGCTTTCTATCAATGCAGTAGTTTAACAAGTATAACAATCCTAGAAGGTGTGACAATAATAGATGATTCTGCTTTCTTTATTTGCAGTAATTTAGAAAGTATAACTATTCCAGATAGTGTGACAAGTATAGGCTCTCAATCTTTCGAAGGCTGCAGTAGTTTAACAAGTATAACTATTCCAGATAGTGTGACAAGTATAGCTTCTATGGCTTTCCAGGGTTGCAGTAATTTAACAAGTATAACAATCCCAGACAGGGTAACACGTATAGGCGCTCGAACTTTCGAAGATTGCAGTAGTTTAACAAGTATAACAATCCCAGACAGTGTGACAAGTATAGACGCTCGAGCTTTCTATAATTGCAGTAACTTAACAAATATAACAATCCCAGGCAGTGTGACAAGTATAGGTAGTGCTACTTTCGATGGTTGCAGTAATCTTACTAATGTAACTTTTGATGATCCTGATGGGTGGGGATATTCTTCTTCAATAAGTGGTTCAGACTTAACAGCAATCACAGTTGATTTATCTAATTCGACAACTGCAGCAACTTATTTGAAAACAACTTATTGTCAATATTATTGGTTTAAGAATTAAAAACTTGTTCGTATAAAAAATAGTTAAAAGCTCTTATTGGGAATGGGGTTAAAGTTAAAAACTTTAAACAACATTTCGATAAGAGTTTTTTATGTGTTAACAAATAACTTGTTAAAGTCTTTTAAATATGATATAATTTTGCTATATATGGCAAAGTTTGCAAAAATTATTATAGACCAAGATGCAAAGGCTCTTGATAAGGTGTTTGAATATATTGTGCCACAGGAAATGACGATAGAAGTTGGCATGCGTGTTTATGTGCCTTTTGGCAGTCGTGTTTTACAAGGCTTTGTGGTTGGGCTAAGTGACAGCTGTGAGTATGATGAAAATAAACTTAAAAAAATCATATCAAAGATTGAAGATTTCTCTGCTATCAAATCTGAGATGATAGAGCTTATGAAGTTTATGGCTAAGAAAAATCATCTTAAACTTGCATCTATCTTAAGGCTTTTTATTCCGGCAGAAATGCGTGAAGGCAAGGTTAAAGAGCTTTTTGAAACAATCTACCTACTTTGCAAAGAAAATGCAGAAAAACTGCAAAAAAACGCAAAAAAACAGCAAGAAATAGTTGAATATTTAAAATCACATAATGGCAGAGCAGCTTCAAGTGAGATTTCACAGTTCGGTTACGGTGCGATAAAAGCCTTATGCGATAAAGGAATTTTGCAGAAAGAAAAGAGAGAAGTCAAACGCACACCTTTTGTTCTTTCTATGGACGCAAAGAAAGTTAAGCTAAATAAAGGGCAGGAGAATGCGCTTGAAACAATAGTGGAAGATAAAACCTATCTTTTGCATGGCGTGACGGGCAGCGGAAAGACAGAAGTGTATATGCATCTAATAGAAAGGGCACTTTCAGACGGCAAAAATGCAATTATGCTTGTGCCTGAAATTTCACTTACGCCGCAAATTATGTCCAATTTCAAGGCACGTTTTGGAGACAATGTTGCACTTTTGCACAGCGGTCTTTCTGCAGGCGAACGTTTTGACGAATGGAAACGTATATTCAGCGGGCAGGCTAGAATTGCAATAGGTGCACGTTCTGCAATTTTTGCACCAATAGAAAACTTGGGTATGATTATAATAGATGAAGAGCATGAACAAAGTTATATCTCTGAATCTAATCCGCGTTTTGATACTCATGACGTTGCAGAGTTTAGGGCAAGATACAATCATTGTCCGCTTGTGCTTGGAAGTGCAACACCATCTATAGAAAGTTACGAGAAGGCAAAACAAGGGCAGTATCAACTTGTTGAACTTGCTGTTCGGGCAAATGGCAAGGAGCTGCCTAAAATTCAAATCATTGATATGATGAATGAAATCAGAACAGGCAACAGCGGTATTTTTTCAAATCAACTGCTTGCAGACCTTGCGAATGTGATAAACAATAAAAAACAAGCAATGATTTTTATCAACAGACGTGGCTACTCATCTTTTATGCGCTGCCGAGATTGTGGATATATTGCAAAATGCGTGGATTGCGATGTCAGCTTAGTTTATCATAGAGAAGATAACCGCTTAAAATGCCACTACTGCGGAAAACAATATAAGGTGCTTACGCGTTGCCCAAAATGTGGCAGTGAAAATATAAAAAATGGTGCGGTGGGAACTGAACAAGTTGTGCATAAGCTAAAAGAGTATTTCCCAGATGTAAAAATTTTACGCATGGATAACGACACGACATCAACAAAAAATGCACATCAGAAGATACTTAGCGAGTTTAAAAACACCTTGCCAAGCATACTTGTTGGCACGCAGATGATAGCAAAAGGTCATGATTTTGAAAATGTTGTGCTTGTTGGAATAGTTGATGCTGACCAAAGTTTGTATCATGCAGATTATCGAAGCACAGAGCGAACTTTTCAGCTTATCACACAGGTTTCAGGGAGGGCAGGAAGAAGCGAAAATGAAGGCAAGGTTGTTTTGCAAACATATTCGCCGCGTCATTATGTTTATAAGTTTGCATCTAACTATGACTATAAAGGGTTCTTCAGAAAGGAAGAAAATATAAGGCAAACCGCACAATTTCCGCCTTTTACGCGTATTTTAAGGGTTCTTTTTGCCGATCATGATGAAAATTATGTTCGAGAACTTTTAAAAATTTGCTATACTGAGATAGAAGGCTTGAAAGATAAGTATGGTGATGATATAATATACCTAGATGCAATGAAGTCACCAATAAAACGTATTCAAGATAAATATCGCTATCAAATCATGATGCGTTTTAAGCTTCCGAGCGCAGATGAAATTGAAGAGGATGTTTTCAATATCGTTGACAAAAATTCAAAAACATCTGTGTTTTTTGAAGTTAATCCACAGAATTTATCATAAATTATATTTTTGATAGGTCTGAAAATAATGACAAGGCGGATAAATTAAGAAAAAATAATAATTCAAAATATGCTATGGACGGCACACGAGCAGATTTTGAAAAGGTTTTCAAAATCTAAAAAACTGCTTTGCAGTTTTTTGAAAAAGTGCTAAAGCACTTTTTGCTCGTGTGCCTATAGAAGGCGTTATATAAAAAAGGAGAAAAATATGGCAATAAGAAATGTAGTTTATGTAGGGGAAAGCACACTTCGTAAGAAGTCAAAACCAGTCAAAGACTTTGACGAATCACTATGGCAACTACTTGACGATATGAAGGAAACCATGTATGCCAATGACGGCATGGGTTTTGCAGCACCGCAAGTAGGAATACTAAGAAGGGTTATTATTGTTGATGTCAACAATACTTTTATCGAACTTATAAATCCTGAGATTATTTCACAAAAAGGTGAAGATATTGAAGAAGAAGGTTGTCTTTCAGTTGGCACATTTAGAGGAAGAGTAAAACGTCCTTATGAAATCACTGTTAAGGCATGCGATAGATATGGCTATCCTTTCACAATAAAATGTGAAAAATGGCTTGCAAGATGTATCTGCCATGAAGTCGACCATTTAAACGGAGTGCTTTTTATAGATAAATGCCTTGATAAAGATAAATATCTAAAACAGGGCGGGAAAATTTAAATAAAAAATAATAAATAAAATATAAAATAATAAAAATTATTGAAAATATAACAAAAAATCATAAAAAATAATTAAATTATTAAAAAATAAATAAAAAGCGAGAATTAAATGAAAATATTATTTTTAGGAAGTTCAAGATTTTCAAAAATAGTTTTGCAAAAATTATTTTCAAATAAAGTTGATATTTCAGCGGTAATAACTCAGCCCGACCGGCCAAGCGGACGCGGTCACAAGTTGACGCCAACAGAAGTAAAACAGTTTGCACTTGCAAATAATATAGAAGTCTATACTTTTGATAAAGTTAGACTGCATATGGAAGAAATCAAAAAAATTGACTATGATGTTGCAGTTGTTGCGTCTTTTGGGCAGATATTGCCGCAAGAGTTTTTGGATTATAAACTTGCAATCAATGTTCATCCATCATTACTACCTAAATATAGGGGTGCAACGCCAATTCAATCGGCAATTCTTAATGGCGATAAGGTTACAGGTGTCACAATTATGAAGGTTGCGAAAGAAGTCGATGCTGGTGATATTATTTTGCAAAGAGAATTTGCACTAAATGGCGAATATTATTTAGAACTTGAAGAAAAACTTGCCACCTTAGGTGGTGAAATGACAATAGAAGTGCTTAAGTCAATAGAAGATGGCAGCGTGAAATTTTTACCACAAGATAATAGCAAAGCGGTGCTTGTTTCAAAGATAAATAAGGAAGATGGCAAACTTGATTTTTCGCAGTCAGCCAAACAAATTGTAAACCGCGTGAGAGCGCTTGCTGAAGAAGTTGGCTGCTTTTTAATGCTTGAAGATAAAATAATAAAGGTTTACAAAGCATGTGATGTTTCTGAAAAATATAGTGTTGAGCAAAATAGAATCATGCAAAATAAGAAAAATTTTGTCATAGGTTGCAATGGCGGTGCGGTGGAAATTTTATCTTGTCAATCTCCGTCTGGTAAAATGGTTTCAGGAAGAGACTATATAAATGGTCATAATGATATTTTAGGACAAACTGTTTTATAAAGACAAAATAATAAAAATTCAATTTAATATTTAATAAAAAAATAGGAAAAATAACAAAAATTCAATAAAAAACTAAAAAAAGAGAAAAAATTAGGTATTTTATGCTTGCAGATTTAAGTTTTGATGAAATTAAAGACTATGTAAAAAGAATGGGCTTGCCTACTTTTAGGGGTGAGCAAATTTTTGATGCAATCTATAGCGGTAAAACGCTAGATGAAATATCTAACTTACCACAAGCTTTAAAAGATATAATCAAAGATGATTATCCAAGTTATAAACTTCTTAAGAAATTTGAAAGTAAAGACGGCACAAAGAAATACATAGTTGAATTTGCAGATAAAAACATTGTGGAATGCGTGCTTATGAAATATAAATATGGCTATACCATTTGCATTTCAACGCAAGTGGGCTGCCGAATGGGATGTAAATTCTGTGCTTCCACACTTCATGGACTTGCAAGAAATTTGTCTGCGGGCGAGATGCTAGGACAAATATTTTTGGTTAATCGTGACCTTGGTGGCAGCAGAAAAAACAGACAGATAACAAATGTTGTTTTGATGGGCTCAGGTGAGCCGCTTGATAATTTTGACAATGTTGTAAAATTTATAGAGCTTATAAGTTCAAATCGTGGGCTAGGAATAAGTCAGCGAAATATATCATTATCAACTTGTGGACTTGTTCCGCAGATTTACAAATTGCTTGAAAAGGACTTTAATATATCTCTTACAATCTCTCTTCATGCAACAACGGATGAAAAACGTAGAGAGATTATGCCAATCGCAAATAGGTATAAGATTGATGAAATTATAAAGGCTTGCAAAGATTATTATAATAAAACAGGCAGAAGAGTGTATTTTGAATATACCTTGATTAAAGATGTGAACGATGGCGAAGATGACGTAAAGAGACTTGCAAAACTTTTGAAAGGGTATAATTTTCATGTGAATATTATACCATTGAATGTCGTAAAAGAACGTAACCTTAAAGCAACCACAAGACTTGCTGCCTATAAGTTTGCAGATGAGCTAAAGGCACTTGGCATTTCTGCAACCGTAAGACGCACTATGGGTGAAGATATAGAAGGGGCGTGTGGACAACTTAGAAACAAGATTTTATCGTCACAAGACTAATAAAAGTTTTGTTTAATAAGAAAATAATGTATAATAAAGGTGTAGAAAGAGTTAAGAAAAAGGGTAGGGCAATCGTGAGCAAAATTTTGAAGTCACTTCAAAATTTTTAAGAAAAGCTTCGCTTTTCTTTGTGAGCCTAAAGGCTCACGCTCACGATTGCCTGATTAAAACCACAAACTTTACTATAAAAATATTGAAATGGAGATTTAATGCAAGGAATTGTTTTAACAAAAAATGCCAACCTTTTCACAATAGAAAGCGAAGGCAAAATTTACAAGGTTAGCCCTAGCGGTAAAACAAAAACGTCTGGGGTCTTTGTTGGCGACAAAGTAGAGTTTCAAGATGCTATCACAAAGGTGCTGCCAAGAAAAAATTTGCTTATAAGGCCGCCGCTTGCAAATCTTGATAGGCTCTTTATTGTGATTGCACCAAAACCTAAGCCGGATTTTAATCTTGTAGACAAAGTTTTGATTTACTGCACTTTAAATGATATCGAGCCGATCTTAGTTGTAAACAAAATAGATATAGCGGATAATGAATTTCTTAATATAATAACAAATACCTATCAAAAAATTGTAAAAATCATAAAATCTTCTGCTAAAGACCAACAAATAAAAGAGATTGAGCAAAATATAAAAGGTATTTGTGCAATGGCAGGGCAGAGTGCGGTTGGCAAATCTTCAATAATAAACGCTATATATAATGACGAGCTTGCAGCAACAGGCAGCCTGTCAAAGAAGATAGAACGCGGCAAACAGACCACACGACTTGTAACCCTTTATAAGCTTAGTGAAGGCTATCTTGCGGACACCGCAGGCTTTTCAATGCTTGACCTGTCCTATGTAAGCAATCTTGATTATCATGAACTTTCAGCATACTATCCAGACTTTTTACAGGCACGAGCTGAGTGTAAATATCGTTCCTGTTTGCATGAAGGCGGAAATGATTGCGGCGTAATAAAAGCTGTGGAACGCGGAGAAATTTCAGAACTTCGCTATTATAATTATCTAAAGATTTTAGAAGAGCTAAAAAATGCAAAAAAATATTAAAAATTAACTAAAAATTTAATAAAAAAGGTGAAAAAATGAAAAAAAATGTTTATATTTCAGTCTCAACCGACCCAATTAAAGAATATCAGAAGATAACAGACTATGCTCAGGAAATGCAAGGGCATGCCGACTTTTTGCATTGTGATATCATGGACGGCAAGTTTGTTGAAAATGTCACTTATGATGACCAACTTGTTTATAATATAAACCAGCATAGCCTTATCATGCTTGATGTGCATCTTATGTGTGACGAGCCGCTAAGGTCAATAGATAATTATATCAAAGCGGGTGCAAATATCATAACTGTGCATTATGAAGCTTTCAAAGATAAAAATGATATTATTCTTGCTGTCAATAAGATTAAACAGGCAGACGTGCTTGCAGGGCTTTCAATCAAGCCAGAGACCAGCGTCAATGAAGTTAAGGTGTATGTGCATGATTTTGATGTGATTCTTGTTATGTCAGTTGAGCCAGGTGCAAGCGGGCAGAAATTTATGCCAGAAGCAATAGAAAAAGTTAAGGAGCTCAGCAAGCTTCGTGCCAATAACAACTATAAATATAAAATAGAAGTTGACGGCGGGGTTAATGCTGAAAATGCAAAGGACCTGATTGAAGCAGGTGCTGATATGCTTGTCAGCGGCTCTTATGTCTATAAAGCACATGATAAACTTGTCGCTATCGAAGCCTTACGCAATTAAACTGTTGTTTTTGTATTTTTGTAATAACATATATTCATTATTATTATATTTAAAAACATATTGACTTTAAAAGTTGATATGTTTTTTTGTTTAATTCTCCAACCTACATCTCCGCTCTTCAAACCAAATGTTTGACGATTGTCCGATTGAGTGTTTTTAAAAAATAAATTTTATCTCCGCTCTCAAGGAACTGATAAATTCGACGTTATAGATATATTTGTCGATAAAAAACAGATAATCAAACCGCTAAGCGGGAGTGAAGAGTGAAAGGTGAAAAGTGAAGAGAGCGTGTGGATGGAAAAATAAAAGTGGAACTGACAAAATAGACGTTATTGACGCAATAGACGATATTAAGCGATATAAAGCAAAAATATTTTATAGTATAAATAGCGGAGAAAGAATAGAAGTAACTTCTTCACATATTATATTGAATGGTGTCACAAATATTCAATTTTTTGTAGAAGGCGAAGGAGGTCCACATGGTCATCCATATGCAGAATATGTTGTCATAACATTTGAGCCTGCAATATACCAAGAGACTCAATATGAATTTGAGAGTTCAGGAGGTGGTATTACTGAAGATGGGGGTATTCTTCCTCATACCCTTTCAATGACAAGTAGCGTATACAACATAGATAGCGATGTTGCTATAAGCATAGATATCATATATAATGAGAATGGAGCAGGAGGAAATACTGGTGGTGGAATAGATGAGTAGAAGGCTTTGAAATTTAAAAACAGGCTTAAAAGGATTTATTCTTAAAAAGCCTGTTTTTTATTGCAATATACAAAATCTTTATTTGACTTTTTTTGAAAATGATATATAATTGTTAATATGAGATTTTTATCTTCTTGGAGGATTTATGATACTTTTTGGTGACTATCACACACATACAAAATATTCTCGCCATAATCATGGAAAGGGCACAGTGCTTGAAAATGCATCCGTTGCTGCAAATAAGGGCTTAAAGCAGATTGCTATCACAGATCATGGCTTCAACCACATGTTCTATGGCGTTAGAAGAAAAGATATACCATCAGTCAAAGAAGATATATTGAATGCAAAAGAAGTCACAGGTGTTGACATTTTGCTTGGGGTTGAAGCAAATTTAATCTCTCTAGACGGTCAAATCGACGTTGTGGAGACTGATTTTGAATTTCTCGACATCTTGCTTATGGGACATCATAGAATGATTAGGACGCCAACCATGAAGGATTTTAACAAACTTATTATTGCCAATATGTCCGGCTCACCTTATGCACCAAGTCAGGAACGTAAAAACCGCAACACAACGGCATTTTTAAAAGCACTTGACAAATACCCAATAGACGTAATCACGCATCTTAACTATGGCTGCCCAACAGATACTTTGGCAGTTGCACGTATGGCAAAAGAAAAAGGCACGCTTATAGAGCTTAATGGGAAGCGAATCAACTTCACAGACGAAGAGCTTGAAATTATGGCAAGTGAAGGCGTGAAATTTATTGTTAATTCTGACGCACACTCACCAGAGCGAGTAGGCGAGTGCAACAATGGTCTTGACGTTATTTTTAGGCTTGGGCTTCCAATTTCTCAAGTTGTAAATATAGATAAATTGCCTAAATTTGCATCAAAACGTTAAAAAATAATCGAAAATTTAAGAAAAAACACAAAAAATACAAAAATTTTACAAACAAAGAAAAATATTAAACAATTTTATAAGGAGTTTTATGAGCTTTGCAAAAGATAGTAAACTGCAGATAATTGAAACTGACATTGAAGACGCAGATTGCGGCCAGGCTTTTTTGTCGGGCTTACTTCATGCCTGTGGAACTATCACTAAGAACGCCGAAGGCATAAGGCTAGACGTTGTCACTGACTTTAAAGAGGTTTTTGAGTTTTTAAACAGGCTTGTCAATCGTTTGTATGGGCAGAAACTTTCCCTTGAAATCTCTGATGACTATATCATAAACAAAACAACCTATTATCGTATAAAATTTCCTTATGATATATCATTGCAGGTGCTTAAGGATTGTTCTCTTATTTCACAAAATGGAGAACTTTCTTTTGTCGCTGAAATTGATAACAATTTAGTTGCAGATGATGAAACCAAGAAAAGTTTTATCAAAGGGGCTTATGTTGGCTGTGCAACTTCAAGTATAAAGTTATCGGAGCTTGGCTCGGCATCACCAACAACAGGCTATCATGTTGAATTTTCTTCACATAAGCTTGAATTTTTGCAAGGACTGCAAGGACTATTGCAATATTTTGATATCACAAGCAAGATAGCCCTGCGCAAAAAGGTCTATGTTCTATACTTAAAAGATAGCGAAGCTATAAAAGACCTACTTGCACTTGTCGGTGCACAGCAGAGCGTGCTTGACCTTTCAGACGAAATGGCTAAGCGGGATTTGCGAAACACTGTCAATAGACAGGTAAACTGCATAAATGCAAATATCAATAAAACGGTTGAAGCAAGTTTGAAGCAAATTCAGGCAATAAACTATATCAATAAAAAGATAGGTCTTGAAAGCCTACCAGAAGACCTGCAGGAAGTGGCAGTTTTGCGTCTTGCAAATCCGCAGGAGAGCATGGACGAGCTTTTAAAGCTGTCAACAATCAAGCTTACAAAAAGCGGACTTAATCATAGATTTAGAAGAATTTTAAAAATTGCTGAAATTTTAAAAGGTTAAAAAATACAGAAAAAATAAATTAAAAATTAAATAATTTAATAAAAAATTATAAAAAATCAATAAAAACTATTAAAAATCATTGAAAAATTATAAAAAATCAATAAAAACCATTAAAAATCATTGAAAAATTAAAAAAAATAAATAAAAATAATTAAAAAATATATTTTTATTTAAATTTATTAAAAATAAAAACAACAGATAAAAAGGGGAGAAGAATGAAAGAATTTGTGCACTTACATTTGCATACAGAGTTTAGTCTGCTTGATGGACTTGCTAGAATAAATAAACTTGTTGACATCGTCAAGGAACGTGGTTGGAAATCAGTTGCAATCACAGATCACGGCAATATGTATGGTGTTATCAAATTTTTTGAAGCATGTGTTCAGAATGGCATCAAACCAATTATTGGTGAAGAGTTTTATATCTGTCATGACAGAAAGTCAAAAACAAATCGCGAAGACACAGGGCACTTGATACTGATTGCAAAAAACAACACAGGCTATCAAAATCTTTTGAAGCTTTCATCTCTTGCCTACCTTGAAGGCATGTATTATAAGCCAAGAATAGACTATGAATTGCTCGAGCAGTATCATGAAGGCATCATCTGCCTTTCAGCTTGCCTTGCAGGGCATATTCCACAATACATATTAAAGCGTCAATATGACGAGGCGGACAAGCTTGCCTTGTGGTTTAAACGTGTCTTTGGTGATGACTTTTATCTTGAAATACAAAATCACAATCTTCCAGAAGAAAAGGAAGTTATGATCAAACTCACTGAGATGAGTGAAAGACTTGGCATTCCTCTTGTTGCCACAAATGACGTTCACTATTTAAATAAAGAAGACGCCGAGCTTCAAGATGTTCTTTTGTGCGTTCAAATGGGTAAGACCTATGACGACCCAGACCGTATGAAGTTTGAAACGCAAGAATTTTATCTTAAAACCTATGAAGAGATGCTTGAAGCTATGCCGGGCTATGAAGAAGCACTTGATAGAACGGTGGAGATTGCTGAAAAATGCCATGTTTCTATAAGGACTAAATCATTAAGGGAAGCAGCAGAAGGCGGCAACAAAAACGTGCCAGTTGAGGACCAACTTGGTGCAACAGAAAACTTCATCCCGAAATACGTGCCAGACACAGGGGAGACTTCCTTTGAGTTCTTATCTCGTCTTGCATGGGAAGGCTTGCACAGAAACTATAAAACCATTCCTAAAGAATATGAGGACAGGCTTCAAATGGAGCTTGACACCATCCATAAACTTGGCTATGTTGAATATTTCTTGATTGTGTGGGACTATATCAACTTTGCGCGTGAAAATGATATTCCTGTAGGTCCAGGTCGTGGCTCGGGTGCGGGAAGTTTGGTTGCATACTGCTCAGGCATAACGCAGGTTGACCCTATGAAATATGATTTGTTCTTTGACCGCTTTATCAACCCGGAGCGTGTGTCAATGCCCGACTTTGACGTAGACTTCTGTATGGATAGACGAAGAGAAGTTATAGAGTATGCAAAAAGACGATATGGAGCTGACCATGTTTCAAATATTGTAACATTTGGTAATATGCAGGCAAAAAACGCAATAAAAGACGTTGCTCGCGTGCTTAGATACCCATATTCCGAAGTTGATAAAATCACAAAAGAGATACCTAACAAGCCTGTCAAAAAGCCGCCTGCTCTTAGATACTATTTTGGAACAACGGGCAAGGAAGAAGATAAACAATACATAATACCAGAGCTTAGGGCAATGTATGATGAAGACACCGAAGTTAAACGTGTTATTGACATGGCAATCAAACTTGAAGGTGTGCCAAGAAATGTATCTATGCATGCAGCAGGCGTTTTGATTGCACCTGACCCAGTTTACGACCATGTTCCAATGGCGAAGAGCGGGGAAGATGAAGTGACTCAGTTTGATATGACCGAACTTGAACACTTGGGCTTGCTTAAGTTTGACTTTTTGGGTTTACGAACGCTTACAGATATACATAAAGCCATAAAATACATAAAAGAAATACACGGAGTTGAAATTGACTTCACAAAGATGAGCTATGATGACCCAGCTGTCTTTGAACTTATCTCCTCAGGCAACACTGAAGCTGTGTTCCAACTAGAAAGTGGTGGTATGAAAAAGTTCATGATGGACTTGCAACCAACCACACTTGAAGATATCATAGCCGGAATTTCACTATACCGACCAGGACCAATGGACTTTATACCTAAGTTTATCAAAGGAAAACGCGAACCAGATAAGATTGAATATGAAGACCCTTGCTTAATCCCAATTTTAAGCACAACCTATGGCTGTATCATCTATCAAGAGCAAGTTATGAAGATCTTTCAGGTTATGGCGGGCTTCAGTCTTGGCGGTGCTGATAATGTTCGACGTATCATGTCAAAGAAGAAGCCAGAGAAACTTCCTCCAGAGAAGGAGAAGTTTATCTATGGCAAAAAAGACCCTAATGACCCTAAGAAAGACATTCCAGGTGCACTTGCTCTTGGGCATGATAAAGCGGTTGCAGAACGTGTGTTCGACCAGATGGCGAAGTTTGCAGGCTATGCTTTCAACAAATCTCACGCAGCGGCTTATGCTTATGTGTCTTATCAGACGGGCTACTTAAAAGCACACTACGAAGTTGAATATTTGACTGCAGTTTTGAACAATAGAATAACCAATATTGATGCTGTAAAGAAATACACAAACTATGCTAGGAAAGAAGGCTTTGAAATACTTCCACCTGATATAAACAAGTCAATCACAGAGTTTAAAGTTGAAAATGGCAATATTCGTTTTGGGCTTGGTGCACTTCGCAATGTAGGCACAAGTCTTATTGATATCATCGTTGAAGAGCGTGATAAGAATGGACCTTTCAAAGATTTTGAAGATTTCCTTCGCAGAGTCAACACAAACACGCTCAACAAAAAGTCTCTTGAAAGTTTGATCCTAAGTGGTGCTTTCTCAAGTTTTGGCTTGTATCGCTCACAACTTATGGCAGTTTATCCTGCCTATATGGATATGATTGCAAGCGACAGAAAGTCAAAGGCGTCAGGTCAGTTTTCAATGTTTGACACCTTTGAAGAAGCCTCGCAGTCAGTCAATAAAATTGCCGTTCCTAATATCAAGGAATATAATAAAGACTCACTTTTGAAGTTTGAAAAGGAATTTGTTGGCATATATCTATCAGGACATCCACTGGATGATTACCTTGATAAATATGATAGCTTCAATTTCACATCTGATATGATTGCCGACCTTAAAGTAGATCCATCAGATATGCAACAGGGTGATGACGAAGAAGGTGGCGGCGACTATGCTATGAATATGGACTATGAAGAAGGACTTGGGCAGGAAGAAAAAACGCCACAGGTCTATGATAAACAACCTGTCACAGGTGGCGGAGTTATCACTCACGTTTCCAAGAAAAACACCAAGTCTGGCAACATGTCGATTTTGACGATAGAAGATATCTATGGCAGCTATGATGTGATGATCTTCAGTAAAAGCTATAATAGATATAGAGATCTTCTTGTTGAAGATAAACTTGTCACCGTTAGGGGACACCTTTCAATAAGAGATGGCAAGTCACCTGTGGTTATTGCCGACACTATCTTAGCATGGGAAAACCGCTCCGATGAGCGAAAGGCTGACGACACACGAAAGGTTTATTTAAGATTCAACACTCAAAATGCTGATATTTATAACAGTGTCAAAAAAATAACCGCTAACCATCCAGGACAATCTCAAGTTGTCATAAAATGCACGTCCACAAACAAGGCTTTTTCATTCAATACAAAGGTTGATATAAACAACTATTTGACCAACGAACTTGTCGGGCTTCTAGGCGAAGAAAATGTTATAATTAAGTAAAAATTGCATAAAAATAAGCATTTTTATCAAAAAAATCGCTATTTTTTCAGTATTTTTTAAAAATTAAGGAGAGAAATATGAAAATTTTAATTTTAACAAGTGGCGGTGATGCACCTGGCATGAATATGATTTTAGCCACTCTTTATAAAAAGTTTGGCAAGAATCTTTACGCCTGCCGTGCAGGCTTTAAAGGGCTTATAAACAATGACATTGTGCCAATTTCTGAGTTTGAGCCAATGAAGTATGCAAAAGAAGCGGGCAGCTGTATAAAATGTTCACGTTGCCCAGATTTCCAAACGACTGAAGGTTTCAATAAAGGTTTAAATAATGCAAAATGCTTTGATGCTGTCATTGTGCTTGGCGGTAATGGCTCGTATCAAGGCTGTTGTGAACTCAATGAAAAGGGCGTGAGAACAGTCTTTATCCCAGCGACTATTGATAATGATGTTTTAATTAGTGATTATAGTCAGGGCTATCATACTGCGGTCAAGGCTTGCGTCAGCACCATTGAAAACACCATGCCAACTATGGACGCCTTTGACAGGTGTTGCATCTTTGAAGTTATGGGCAGAAATTGCTCTCGTATTGCAAATTGTGTCAGTTTGAATTATCAATGCGATTATGTTGTTTTAAAGAAGAAAGATTTAGATTACAAAAAGATGGCAGAGATAATCAAAAATAAGAAGGAGCTTGGTCAAGGCAGCTGTATTTTAGTCAAAGAGCGAATTGTAAAATTACAAACAATAATACGAAACTTACAAAAGTATAACCCAGATATAGAATATAGAAGTTGCACTGTAGGTTATGTCCAACGTGGAACAAATCCTACATTTATAGACTTAGAGTATGCTCGTTCTTTTGCAAAGCTTGCGATAAACGTTCTCACAAAAACTAAATATAGCACGGCAATAGTCTATAAAAAAGACGATTTTGATATCATCTATAGAAATGAAGAGGGCGGAATGCATAGTTTAAGAAAGAAAGGCGGGCAAGAAGTAGTTGAAAGTATAATAGAAAATTAAAAAACAGGTTTAAAGCCTGTTCAGACTGCATAAAAACGTCGCGACCGAAAAATTAAATAAATTTTTCTTGCTGCGTTAACTGTAAAACGCCTAAAAACAGTCATTTAGGTTTACTAAACTCCTGCTTTTAGGCATTTTCCGAGCGCAAGCCTACGCTTGTTTTTCTACAGTCTGAATAATTTGTCTACACTCTAAGCAGGTTTATAGCCTGTTTTTTAATAATTTAAACGTTTTTTATTTATTTTCGTTATCATTGTTATTATTTTTACTGTCGCTGTCATATTTTTGTTTTATAACATCAACAATTTCATCAAAATCTATTATTTTTTTGATGTCTTCAATGATGCTAGGCGTGTTTTCAAATCCTTCAATATAATGATTTCCATAGCGAATAAACCAATATCTGCCTTCAATCAAGTTTTCCGGCGACTCTCTATGCTCTTGAAAATTCAGTGTTTTAAGTTTCTCAATTTCTTTTTCATAATTTCCATTTTTTGCTAAAAAGATTTCTTGCCTGCTTTTTGCATCTCGATAGGCAGCAGATTGCAATCTTATTATATTGGCATAAAGCCGAACATTTATAAACTCTATTTTAATTTCGCCGTCAAAAACATCATCTTTTTTAAATTTTATTGTGTTGTCGTAACTATATAAATATTCAATGTCAAATTCAAGAATAGGATTGTTTTTTGCAGGCAAAGGCTTTTGAGCCGCTGATGTTATTTTATCAGTGGAAGTTATTTCGCCTTGTGCTTTGCAAAGCTTGCAAACAATATATTCATTTCGCTTAGGCAATCTCATCATATATTTACTTGAGAAATAGGTTACAAATCGTGAGTTATTGTATATAAATTCAATTTCTAAAAATCTTCTGCCAGTATATCGGTTTAAAACTATTCTAACATTATAAATTTTCCCTGCGATATTAAAAAATTCTTTATCTGGCAGGTCTTTGTTTTCTGTTATGTCTGAATAAACGTCATCCTTATCTTCCAAAGCAGCTTTAAAACTTTTTGCGTCAGGATATATATCTATTATTGGCGACAATAAATAAAGAATCAAATTATATTGACTTTTTTCCTTTATTTCAATACTCTCGTCGTTGTCAGCAATATAGCATAAAAGGTCCCTTTGGTCGGGTGGCAAAAGAACCTGCGATTGCAATATAATTTTATCATTGCTATAAATTGAAAAATAGAATTTCTCATCAATAATTTTCTCTAAAAAGGCATTGTAGGTTGGCGTGCGTCCACTGTAACTTGACGGATAAATTTCTTCAATGATAACAGCTTGGTCATTTTTAGGCGTCACTTTCATAACAAGTGCAGTCATACTTGCCGGATTGAATATTAAGTGATATTTTATCTTCCCATCGGGCGATGATTTGACAAGTGGTCGCTGAACCTTTGTTATATTATTTATTTTGTAGAGCACATCTTCTTCTTTAAATCTAAAACCTAAGCAGTCCCATAATGGCGGGGTGTAGGTTTTATCAAAATTTTCTATCATTTGTTTTCTCCTATTTGCAATTACTTAAATTTATTATAACATAATAAATTAAAATTTCAAAAATATTGGTTGTTTTATTTTTAGATTATAAGCTTTAAGTTATTTCTTAGTGTTCAAGATAATTTTAATAAATAAAGTATAATATTAAGAAAGTCTTATAAAAATTTTTTCTTAATTTTGCTAAAATTCTTGACAAGTGGGGCATATTGTGATATTCTTTTATAGTCAACATGTGCAGGTGTAGTTCAGTGGTAGAACACTAGCCTTCCAAGCTGGTTGCGAGGGTCCGATTCCCTTCACCTGCTCCATGGGCTTCCATAGCTCAGCTGGATAGAGCAGTGCCCTTCTAAGGCAAAGGTCGAAGGTTCGAATCCTTCTGGGAGCACCACATATCCTTTTATGGTGGTCTTAGTTCAGTTGGCAGAACGCCAGATTGTGGCTCTGGAGGTCAAGGGTTCGACCCCCTTAGACCACCCCATATTTAACTTTTCATTGGGGTGTCGCCAAGTGGTAAGGCATTGGATTCTGATTCCAACATTGCGTAGGTTCGAGTCCTACCACCCCAGCCATAAAAGAAAACGACATTGGGGTGTCGCCAAGTGGTAAGGCACAAGATTTTGATTCTTGCATTCGTAGGTTCAAATCCTGCCACCCCAGCCAAAAGTTTTTAAGATAAACCTTAAAAACGAAAAAAATAAATGCAAAAAATGGTTATATTTTTAATAAAATAAGCCATAAAAATCATTTAAATTTGTTTTAAAATGCTTGATTTTAAATAATTTTATTTGCTTAGTCAATAAAACAGAAAATCAATCTTTCTAAAATAGATTTAATAAAGCAAAATTAAGGTCTACTAGCTCAGTCGGTAGAGCACTTGACTTTTAATCAAGGGGTCCCGGGTTCGAATCCCGGGTAGGCCACCAAGAGCCACAATATGTAGTATATTTTGATTTTTATCACCACTAAATATGGAGTGGTGATTTTTTATTAACTTAAAAAAGTGAAATTTTGTGGGGTCAAAAATGGGGTCAAAATCTAGGGTATAAATCACCATAAAGTTCGATTATATCTTCCTTAGTAATTGTAGGGTTAAGGTGAGTAACAATATCATTTGTCACAATGATTGAGCTATTGTGTGAAACAAGCACATTTTTTGTTGCTTTTAATTTTTATGTTCTATATAATAAAAAATAGGAGAAAATTATGCAAGAATTTCCAATTTTATTGCATTGTGATGGAGACGAAGAGCTTGTAACGGCAAAACAATTTGCGGGGCATGTTCCATCAGAGTTTAAAAATATTGAATATGTGAAGTCAAGAAACATAAAAAGATGTTTTATGATTTTTTATGACAATTCACATAAAAACAGATTTTTTAAGAAACTGAAAGTTATATTTAGATTTCATTGCGGCAGTGTTTTTACTAACGTATATGAATATAAGAATGTTCTTATTGCTATATCTCCACTAGGTGCACCTGCTGCGGCATCCTTAATGGAAGAGCTTGCTCTGTTTGGTATAGAAGAGTTTATTGCAGTAGGTTCGGCAGGATGTTTAAACGAAAATTACAAAGATAAATTTATATTGGTTGATAAGGCTATCCGTGACGAAGGGCTTTCATATCATTACTTAAAGCCAAGTGTCTATGTTGAACCTGACTTAGAGCTAACAAACAGGTTTGAAGATTATTTAAAAACCAATAAACTTGATTATGTAAGGTCAGCAACATGGACAAATGACGCTTTTTACAGAGAAACAAGGCAAAAGGTGGAAATGGCTATAAATTTAGGTGCGGTTGCGGTTGAAATGGAGTGCGCTGCATGGTGTGCTGTGGCAAAATATAGAAATTTAAAATTTGCTCAAATTTTATATTTTTCTGATGTGGTAAAACAAGAAAACTGGTCACGCATTGTGCAAATAAAGAAGGGGTATGATAGCTCAGTAAAAGATTTGATATTGGATTTAGTCAAAGATATGGCTGTTAAAATCAGTTGATTTTTAAATTATAATCAAAAATGAAAACTTAAAATCTTTTAGTTTTGTTTTAATTTGTGAGTTTTTGTGTTAAAATACATACATGAAGTTATATTTAAAAATTTTAATAATAGGACTGACATCAATAATTGCCTTGAATATAGTTTTTTCACTTATAAATAGCTATCATATAGGTGAAATGTTTTTATATTTGCTGCTTGCAATAGCCATTTGCGGAATAATGTCGGTTGTAATAATGGTGACAACAAGAGTCTTGCCAGAGAAGGTATTTAGTCCTTATAGACGTATATTCAGGGTCAATTCAAAAGAAAATAAGTTATACGCGAAATTAAAGATAAAGAAGTGGAAAGATAAAATCCCAGAACTTGGAAAACTAGGCGGGTTTGCAAAGAATCATATAAATGAGCCAAGCAGTCCACAATACATATTTAAATTTTTAACAGAAACATGCATAGCCGAAACCTTGCATATCTATTCTATTTTATTTGGCGGGTTGGTCTTTATATTTTTGCCGTCTCAATATCTTTTCACAATCTCAATTCCTGTGTTTATATTAAATGGATTTTTGCATCTTTTGCCAGTTTTGATACAAAGATATGTCAGACCTAAATTTTTAAAAATTTATCAGCATTTGCTTGAAAAAGAAGAAAATATTGAAGAAATTTCTGCAAAAACATGCTAAAAAGGAGAAAAAATGATAAAACATAACGCAAAAGTGCTATATCACAGCTCAATAAAGATTGATGATATTTTTATAGACCCTTATAAAATTGTGGGCGATTATAAGGCGAAGTATATTTTTGTAACTCATGCTCATTATGACCACTATTCGCTTGATGACGTCAAAAAAATTGTCACAGATAAGACAATATTTGTTGTGCCTTCAGATGTGGCTGCAGATTTAAGAAAACATTTCAAAAACGAGATAGTGGAGATGAAACCATATCAAGAAGCTGTAATTGGCAACTTAAAAGTGCAAGCTTTCCCGTCATATAATGTAGGCAAAAACTTTCACAAAAAGGAATATAATTGGCTTGGGTATTTAATTGAATATAAAGATATTAAGTATGCAATCTTAGGGGATTGTGATGAAAATGAAGATAATAGAAAGATAAAATGTGATGTTTTAATCATTCCAATAGGTGGCACTTTCACAATGGATGGGAAGGAAGCTGCACATCTTGCTAAGCTGATAAATCCTAAGCTTACTATCCCAGATCACTACAACGCAATCGTTGGAACAAAGGAGAATGAAAGAGAGTTTATAGAAGCTCTTGATGGCGAGCTAGACTACGAAATATTTTTATAATTTAATCAAAATTTAGTAAAAAATGCGAAAAAAATCGCAAAAAATCTCAATTTTTCAAGAAAAAAGAGTTAATTTATATAAAAATAGCTCTTTTTTCTTTGATTACTAAATTGTCAAGAATTTACTAAAAATTGATTAAACATAAACAAGCTATAACCCGAATTTATTAAAAAATTTATCTAAAACAATGGTTTTTCCATGCTGGAAGGTATGTCAAGTCCAAGTAGTTTAAGCACAGTAGGCGCAATATTTGCAATCGACATATTGCGTTTTAATCGGACCTTCTTGTATTTTTCGCTTACTAATATAACAGGCACAGGATTTGTTGTATGGGATGTCACCTTATTGCCTTTGTCATCTATCATATATTCAGCATTGCCGTGATCTGCTGTTATGATGCAGTCACCGCCAGCCATAAGCGTAGCAAGTGCAAGAGCGTAAGCATTTTTCTCAACACATTTTATTGCTTCTTTTGTGGCTTCAAAATTACCGGTATGTCCAATCATATCAGGGTTTGAATAATTGACAAGCACAAAATCATATTTTGCAGAAGCGACTGCATCAAGCGTCTCTTCTGTGATTTCATAGGCTCTCATTTTAGGGTAGTATGAAAAATCTTGCGTGTCTATGCTTTCTATAAGCTTGCGGTCTTCTCCCTTATACGGCTTTTCAATTCCGCCATTGAAGAAGAATGTAACGTGAGCATACTTAGTTGTTTCAGCAATATGAAATTGCTTCATGCCATGCTGCGAAATAATAGCAGCTAAGTTATCTTCAACAATTTCAGGTGGAAAAATAACGTTTAGCGAAGAAAATTCAGCAGAGTATTCTTCCATAGGCGAGAAAAGCATATTTTTAAATTTTTTTGTTTTAAAGTGATTAAAACTTGCATCGGTTAAAGCAAAGGTGATTTCTCTAGCTCTGTCTGAGCGGTAGTTAAAGAATATAACGCTGTCGTTATCTTTTATTGTTCCATCTTTGTCAAGAAGCACAGGCTCAACAAATTCATCATACACACCTTTTTTGTAGCTTGCATTTATTGCGTCAATAGGTGACATATTGCAGTAGTTTTCGCCATATACCATAACGTTGTATTCTTTTTCAAGGCGTTCATAACGCTGTTCTCTATCCATCGCGTAGATTCTGCCAGAAAGGGATGCTATTTTAAAGTTTGTGCCTTTAAGATAGTCTTGAAGCTCAGTGATATATTTAACACCGCTATTATAAAGAGTGTCACGACCATCTAAGAAAGCGTGAATATAAACTTTGCTTAGATTATAACTTTTTGCCATATCAATGATAGCATAAAGATGACTTATATGAGAGTGCACGCCGCCGTCTGACACAAGCCCCATGATGTGAAGGGCAGAATTATTGTTTTTTGCATGCTCCATTGCTTTTATAAGATGCTCATTTTTGAAGAAAGATTTTGTTTTAATTTCATTATCAATTTTCATAAGGTCTTGTAAGATAACTCGACCTGCGCCAAGCGTCAAGTGTCCAACTTCGCTGTTGCCCATTTGACCTTCAGGAAGTCCAACTGCATTACCACTTGCTTTCAAAGTGCCATTTGGATACTGCTTTATAAGTTTATCAAGGTTAGGCGTTCCAGCAGAAGCAATAGCGTTGCCAAACTTTTCTTTTCGAGTTCCAAATCCATCTAAAATGATTAAAGTTACCATATTATTTCTCCACTAATCACTATTTTAAATTTTTAACTTTGTTTTGTCAAATGATTAAAAATGATAATTAAAAATACAAATAAATTCAATTTTTTAATTAAAATGTTTGTTTTTTCTTTATTTTTTTGAAAAAAGATTGAATTTTTATAAATTTTAATATAAAAAATTATAAAATAATAACATTAAAAAATTTTTTTTGTTTTTTAAAATGATTTTTTAATGATTTTTAGTATTTTTTAAGTATTTTTTATATTTTTTCTGCATTTTTTATGATTTTTTTGTTATTTAATTCAATTTATCGTATAAATTATATCTCTCAGGATGAATTATAGCACTGAATATTTTTTCTTTGCATTCAGGGTAGATTGCGTTTAAGCTTTCAAGTAGCTTCTTTGCATTCTCTCTTTCAGTATGCTTGTTTGCAGGACATGGATTGTAAAGAATAAGGTAGTCTTTACTTGCCTTTATTATTTCTTGCTCGTCGCAATAGATAAGCGGTCTTATCACTGTTATCTGGACGCGGCTAAGATAGGTTTTAGGCTTAAAAGTTGAAAGTCTGCCTTCAAAGAATAGTGACAAAATAAAGGTCTCGATTAGGTCGTCCTTGTGATGACCTAAGGCAACCTTATTGCAACCAAGTTCTTTTGCCGAGCTATTCAAAAGCCCCCTTCGCATATTTGCACAGAGCGAGCAGGGGTTCTTTTCCTTTCTTATGTCAAACACAATTTCAAAAACGTTTGATGGAATTATGTGAAGCTGAACATCTATACCTTTGCAAAACTTTTCAATTTCACTATAATTACACTTTCCTCCGCTTAAATCCACTGCGATAGCAATAAGGTCAAAATTTTTTCCGCAAAAACTTTGATAACTCTTAAGGGCAGCAAGGAGAGTCAGACTGTCTTTTCCACCAGAAATGCCAACAGCAATCTTGTCGCCGTCTTCAATCAAATTGTATTCTTCGCACGCTTTTCTTAAAACACTTAAAATCTTTTGCATAAAAATCTCGCTTTCAATCGAAATTATATCAAAAAAGCAATAAAAATCAAATAAAAACCTTTTAAAAATATTAAAAATATATTTTATGCATAAAAATAATATTTTTTTAAAAACTAAAGTTGTTACAAAAAAAGATATATTTAATAAATATATTAATTATTTCTATTTTATTTGACAAAAAACACGGCAAAAATGTATAATCTAGTTATACAAGATTATAGGTTTGTAAGGTTTACGTCACCTTTGCAAAAAAGATGACGGTCAAGGAGGTTATATGAAAAAGTTTTTTGTCGGACTTCTAAGCGTGTTCTTGCTCTTAGGAGCATCAATTCTGACTGCCTGTGGCAGCAACAGCATTGATATGACGCTTTCAACTAATACTGTTTCTTTGCAGATTAAAGATGAAAGCGTAACTCCGGAGCAAATAGTAGTGGCAACGGTGACTGGCACGGATGATACAGCAATCTCTGCTAGTGCTTTTGGCTATGAAGAAATCATTGACGTGCGAACAGAGCAGTCTACAGATGGCAGAACGCTTATATACATAACAGGAAAAGACACAGAAGGTTATGCTGAAGTGCTTGTAAGAACGCATCAGGGCAACGTTTCAAGTGTGATAACAGTTGATGTATACAGCGAAGTCAGCGACATGGAACAAAAAACCGAAGAGACCACAAAGAAAAATAATTATGCAATTCGCGGCGGCAGCGTGGAGCTTGTTGAAAATAATTTGATTTCATTCACTCCAAGCGCAAACAGCAGAAGAACTATAACATGGTCACTTCTTGATAGCTCTCTTCCAGCAAGCATTGAAGGAAATGTCCTTACTTTAGGAGATGCTTTCTCTCAAGATACTATCACCTTAGTGGCAACAACAGAAAGGGGAGTGACTTGCAACATAACTTTGCCTGTTATTGATAGACTTGAAGAAGACCTTACAATGTCTTGGTCATATAACAGAGACAATCAAGCCTATGAGCTTATAACGCAGGACAATAACACCTTCAATATTGTTCCTAACCTTGCAACAGATGAGGAATATACAGGCTACATAAAACTCAACTTTACTCAAGACTTAGAAGTCGGCTACACAGTAGTAACCGCTGACGGACAAGTTAGCGATGATCTTGTTATCAACGCCGCTGGCGAAGATAATGATGGAAATCTAATCTTTGAAGTCTTTGCAAATAAGAATAACGCCAATATAAATGAAGATTTTATAATTTACTTCACGATAGGCTATCAAGATTATAACTACAGCATTTCAACTCTTGAAACCTTGCCTATAAATGTCAGCGTTCGCGAAAAGGTGAATGGTATTGTCATCTCAAGCGATACAATAGACAATATTGCAGGCACAACTCAAGTGCTTTACTCTGAATATTTAAACGGACATGGCGAGGAATACAGCGTTCAAATCACTCCAACCACTGTTGTTGACGCAACAAGGCAGTATTCAATCAGTTTGAGAATCACAAATCCAAACATCCCAACAGGCGGGCTCTCAGCAGGTTGCCCGGTAGAATTTTGGTATAGAGATGCAAATAACAACAATATCTGGACGCAAGTTATCATGGAATATGATGCTTCTCAAGATAGATACATGACTCGTGATAACAATATGCTCACAGCTTCAACTATCTACATGAAGGCAGCATCTGATATAACAGTTCAAAACTTTGAAGGCATTGAAATCACATTCACAAGTGCGGATAATCCAGATATAACAAATGTTTTCTATGCTGAGCTTGTAAAATCCGTTTCTCAAGATGACTTTATCTTTGAAAATGCGAATTTTAGAGTTGACTCAAGTTCTTCAATCACAGACGTAAGCATAACAAAAACCTTCACTCTTGATGGGCAAACAACAACTGACGGACTTTATGTTGTTCTAAACAGTGAGAATGTCACAATGACACAACCTGTTTATATCTCTTCAACTGCAGATTCTGTTACATTCTCAATAACTTTAACACTCAATAGGTCAAGTTTTGGTGTAACAAGCCTAGATTCTTATCAAATTTGTCATGAAAATGGACTTGAAAGTGATGTGTTTGATATAGATATCTTCCTTCCACTTAAGGACGCTGCAATAATTTACGACACAGGCAACATATCAGACTCAGTCACAAATGTTGAGACAAACAATATATCTTATGACGCAAATGGCAATGAGCTTATAAGCGGCATGAACAGCATCTCAAGTATCATGCTTAAAAATAGCACAACAACACCTGTGCTTTATATGTATAACACATCAGGTGCTTATTCGGCTGTTGCAAGTATAGATGTATCCTATTTTGATTTTGTTGAAAGCGACACAATAACAGCGGATGTTTTCAAGAGACTAGCAACAACACCTGCAGGAGTGCTTTCAATTATAAATGCTGCAAGAGCAAACACCAATAAGATAAGCAATGTCGCACATTTTTCTTCGGATAATAATAACATCATCACAAGCGGTGTAGGGCTTACCTATGCAGTTGTAACATTCACAGGAAAGGCAGCTGATGAAAACGCAGATATCAATGGCAACACATCAATCATAAAAATCATATTGATTGAAAGTTATGTTTCACCAGATGGACTTTCTGTAACTCCTTTGAGTGACCGCAATGTCAGTCTGTTTTCAGCAGACTCAGTTGCATCTCGTGACGAGGATTCAACGAAAAAGACGATAACAATCAATTTTGCTAATGCGGGCATCACATACACAGACCTTGAAAACTTCAACTTCGTTTCAACTATAAGAGATGCAAGCGGAAATCCTATTATGACAAATAAGGTCACAAGTGGAAACTCTGTATCTTGGACAAATGGAAGATATTCCATAGACAATATAGTCATAACTGACTCATATATATCCTTTGATATTGCAACTATATCTAATTTTGGTTCATATAGCTTCTACGACGAACTTGAAATACACTATCAACTCAATTTAGTGGATTCTGAAGGCAATCAGCAGACTCTAGACATGATGTGGACAACTATCAATATCACGATTAGAAATGCTCAACGTTTAACGGAAGTTACATGGGAAAATAACAATGAAGATGGAATTTATTTTGAAGTAGGCGACCGCGAACCATATTATATCGTTCTTTCAACTTCACCAACAAATGCAAGAAATACCAATGTTTCATACCTAATTACAGATGAAAATGGCGGGGTTATTGACGATAGTTCATTTGTCGGCATAGACAACCAAATTTCATCCAATATGCTAGGTGTTTCATTAAACACTAGAATAACTCAAGGTATGATAGGTTATATCTATATCTTGCCAGAAGATGCTATATATAACGGAAATATTGTCTATAGCTACTTAGATGATGACGACCAGACACAGCAAAGCCAGATAAGTGTGCGTGCATTAGGTCTTATAAGAGAAGGAAGCCAAACTTGGTATGACTATTTAGTGCAAGAAGCCTTCTTCCTTTCAAATACATCGCTTGATAGTGATGCAACAACAGTTTATTTCAGAGATATACTTCTTAAAATCAAAATCACAGTTGCTGATGGCTCTAGTTTTGATTATGCATATAGAATTTATGATGAAAACAGCTTTATAAATCTCAATCCAGAACTATACTACACTGTTATGAATAGTTTGGAAATTCCAGAAAGTGCAAACAGACAGCCGATTGCTCAGTTCAATGGTGGACTTCAAGGCTATGATGACACAATAACAATAGCATTCAATGGAACAAACTTTGCGGTCACCATTGGCGAAGATGCTCAGATAAGAAATATCACTTTCTCAGGAAGTGTTAGCGGGCTTGGCTTTATTGCAAATGAAAACTATGGAACTTTAACAAATGTCACTGTTGATGTATATCAAACCTACACAAGTTTGCTTTCATCTAGTGGAACAGGCTATGTAGGCGGTCTTGTTGGTTCAAACTATGGTTTAGTTACTGGTTCTTCAGTGCTTGGGCTTACGATTGAAGCACCGAATGCAACAGTAGGTGGCATAGCAGGTCAGAACAACGGCACAATATCAAATTCTAGAGTAGAATTTTATAATTTAACTGATAGAAACAATAATAGCAGCACCGCTTTCAGCACATTTACAGGCTATATCATAGGCGGACTTGTCGGTCAAGCAAGCGAAGGCTCTGTAATTGAATATTCTTATGCTTATAACTATAATAATGACTCTTATACAACTACTTATAGCTCAGTATTTCAAGGAAATGGCTTTAAAGGTGCACTTGTTGGAACGCTTGTAGGTGAGTCAACAATTTACTATTCATTTGCAGTTATTGATAGCGTTTCAAGCTATTATGGCAATGTTGATGCAGCTCTCTCTGGCACGGTTTCAGAAAATTCTGATTTCTACTATTCATATTACGATGCACAGGGAAGTTACACTTCAGTTTACTACTACGACGGCGGATTTAATGATAATTCTCCAAATCTCGTTTCAACAGGAAGTAATTTCCATTCATATGTAAATGGTGGTAATAGACACTTTAGAGACCTTTATCAAGAAGAAAAGGTGACAGATGTATCAGGAAATTCTGTTCAAACATTTATTGATAATGGCTATTATAAATCATTGCAGGTTGGGGATAGCGGCAGTAGCTATGGAATATTATTCAGCTATGAAATCGCTTTAGGTGCAAACGACCTTACAACTTCAGAAGCAAATGACCTAAACGCTCTTAACACAATCAGTCTTTCAGATCTTGTAGGCAGACAAGTTACAAACAACATAATAATCACATCATCTAATACATCTATTGTCAAAGTTATAGGAAGCTCGCTTAATATTGTAGGCACAGGTGATGTCACATTGACAATATCATCAAAACACGATGTTCAAAACAACAAAGTGATTTCGATAAAGGTATTGCCAAGCCTTTCTCAAATGCTAATTTCATATGTAGATAGTGCAAACAACTCATACCAAGTTCAAAATGGCTCAACAACTTACCTTCAAAAGACAAGAACAAGAGATTATACTTTCACTTATGAAAACACTTCAGTTATCTTAGGTAATGGCGGACAGAGATTTGAGCTTGTTCAAAATAACGTTGACCTTACCGCGCAGCTTACTATGCTTGAAGATAACATGGGTGTAACACTTGAAAAAATAAGTAATTCAGTGTTCACAGTCACTGCAAACAACGTTGAAAATGGTTCAACACAAGTGACATTCAACCCTGTTGTAACAAATGATAGCATATATCAAACTGCAATCAATGAAGAGTTTTCAAAGACCTTCACAATCGTGCCTGTTGATGGTGTTATCTCATTTGAATACACAGGCGAAAGTCTGCCACTCACACCTTCAACAAATGCAGCTGTAAGGGTGGAACTTAACACAACAGCAGAAAGTGACAGATATGGACTTGTTCCTTCAATAACTTATAATGGCGACAGACTAGCAGTTGTTCGTGATGAAGAACTTTCACAAGAAAGTGAAACTCGTGTTTATAATGTATACAACTATCTTCTTCCACAAGACTATGGAACAGATAATTATATTTTAACTGCAACAGTAAGTCTGTCTAGCAGCTCTTATGATGACTTAACAGGTATATATAGTTATATATTTAATATATCATTCTCTGTATATTCTAATTATAAGGCTCAAGTCGATGAAGATATGACGTTTAGTGTGTCATTTGTAAGCAACAGTGGAAGTGACAGCACACAAAATGGCGGCTCAGGCAGTATAGAACTCAATCTTACAAGACAACAGTTCACAAGCATAGACGTTACAAACTACACAATAGATAGGTCAATTTGGACGCAAAGCTCAGGTGTCTATGTAACACAGCATACAAAGGGCGAACAAACAAGCGTTGTTTCACCGGGCAGAAGCTCAATTATGCAAATTAGCGTCAATCCATCATTTGCATACTACGACTATATGACCTTGTCCTATAGTGGTGCAACAGTATCAAATGCTGTAAGTTTTGAACTTTTAAGGTCAAATAGCAGTGATAATACAACATTTATTCCTTCAACTTCTTCTGATTATTACAATCAAGGCGACCTCATAAGATTCACTCCAACAGCAGAAGAAAAAGAAGTTGGTGCAATCTATATAAGAGTAGCAATAAGTTCAACTGTAAACTCAGACAGCACTCTTAGATTTACAGCATCCTTCTATGAAAGTGAAGGAAATGTATTGACGAGTGTAAACTACTATTTAACTATAAGTTATTTGAGCGAACCTACAATTACTGTTGATGGCAGCTCAACTGCATACCTTGCACTTGGCTCAACAGCCGAAGTTGAAATTCAAGTTCGCGAAGACCAAGTGGTAGATAGCGTGGTGCTTGATGGCGAAAGTATCAGTGGAATTTATATTTCATCACTTTCTGAGCCTGAAACAGACGCAATCACAGGTATCAAGACATACACAGCAACTCTTAGCGCAAATATAAACGCAAGCGTAGGCTCTGCAAATAACGCTTTCTATATTCAAGCACAAGTATCAAGAACACTAAATGGCGTTCAAGAGATAAAGACAACACAGGCAACTGTGGTTCTTGTTGACTTTAAGATAGACCAAAATAACATTGAAATAGACAATGCTAATGGCAATACTTTTGATGTATGGTATGGTGTAAGTAGGGCTTTTGATATCACATATAACTTAATACCAGAAACATATAATTACGACGCTAGTGACAGCGATAGCGTTGCAAAGGTGCAAGAGCTTAACGCGGCACGTGAAAACTTCCAAAGATATCAATATTATGCTTCTTACACTGACGCTAGCTTAGATTATTATTCATATGCAATAAATTATGACAGCAATGGAAACCCGATGCAAATTCAGCAAAGATTATGGTATGTTGTCGATGGCGAAGAAATTCCTATCAAAAGCGGTGACTATGAAGCTTCAGTTAGATTTGAATTTGTAGACAATGGAGATGGACAAACAGGCGGAAGATATAGCGTTTCTTCACAAAATGTTCTTATCACTGGCACAAGAATGGGCGGAAGCGAAACAATAGTCCTAAAAACATATATATCTTTAGGTGACAACAGTGAGCCAACAGTCTATAACACATACTTTACAATAAATGTTCAAACCTATTCAGACCCAGACCTTCCTGTCACAATCTCAAATGCAACAGAGTTTAAGAATTTAAATCCAAATAACTATGATAATAGTGCTTCGCTCTCTGCTGAAGACTATATCTTAATGAATGATATAGTTCTTGAAAACTACACACCTTTCACAACATCACTAATATCAAGCTTAGACGGAAACGGCTACACAATCTATATCAAGAGCTTTGATTTAAGTTCTTTGAGTGGCTCTTCAGTAAATCTTGCACTCTTTGATACTGTATCATCAATCACAACACTAAGAAATGTCAGAGTGAATGTATATAATGGCGGGCAAATTACAATAAACCTTGCCGCACTTTCAAACAATGTGTCAATAAATATTGCAGGTCTTGCAATAACAAATCACGGAACAATCACAAACTGCGAAGTTGTTTCTTATTATACAGACCAAGCTGCGATGGGCGACGTTCTCAATGTTTCAGCAACAACGCCGCACAATAACCCATCAGGTATCAATGTCAATTTCATAAGGGGAGCAAACACAACAGAAAATGTTTATGTAACTCAAAATTCAACATGGGTGCCACAAATTGCTGGTTTTGTAATCAATAATGATGGTTCTATAACAAATTCAAGAGTAGGTGGCGAAAGTATAACAATTCTTGGCAATGAGCAAACCTTGAATGGCTCTGCCACAGGTTATACCTACGCTTCAACTCAAGAACTTGAAACTTTCTATATAATAGGTCAAGGCGATATGGCTGGTTTTGTTCTTTCAAACTCAGGAACAATAGCGGCATCTTTTGCCAAACGTATTTATATGGAAAATCAATCAAACACAACTTTATATGACACCACAGGTTTTGTTGGAACAAATAGCGGCAAAGTCATAACAAGCTATATTGAAGGTGTGCCAAACGATGACAGTCTCGCAGATGATAGCAGTTATTCAATCTATGCATTTGAAGGCTCTTCACTAAAATCAAGACTTGGCGTAATTGCTGGCTTTGTAAACAACAACTTAGGCACAATTCAAAACAGCTATTCAAATATTTTAATTGCAAACTCAACTGATACAGTGCGTGTATACTTTGCATCAGGTTTTGTATACGAAAACACAGGCACGATAGAGGCATGCTATTCAGCATCACAAATTGCAAACTCAAGAGCAACGCAAATGAACTTCTCAGGTGTTGACGAAAATGGTGACTTGCTTGCTAATGGAACATATACAAATTGCTACTTCTTTAATAAACGTTATAGTGGTGAAATGTCAGACGATGGCACAGTAGAGTCACAATATGGCACAGGTGCAATTCTAATACCAAACCCAGCTGTATCTTCATACTTCTACGGCTTTGCAGTTGCAGATGGCGAAAGTGATGGCGTATGGCAAATAACAGAAGAAGGTGTAACTCTTATAGAGCCAAACCTACAGTCATATTCACATAGATATGCCTACTATCTTGATGAAAATTCAGGCTATGAAGGAGTGACAGCAGAAAATGAGCAGGGTGAATATATCTTTAGATATGCAATCTTGCAGTTCACAGATTCTTCTCGTGAAATAGACACGGCTCTTGGCTCAAGCAACAACCCAATATTAATAACAAGTGCTCAAGATTTTGTAGAAGTTATGGGCAATTCGTCATCAACTCCTATATCTCAAAACTATAATAGCAGTGTTGTATGGGGCAGCTATAGAATGGTTGCTGATATTGACCTTTCAACTGTAAGTGAATCTATAATTCTTCCATCAACAACAAAAGCTTTTGCAGGAAGACTATACGGCAATGGATTTACAATTTCAAATATATCAATAGCCTCAGAAGAAAGCGATGTGGCTTATGGATTATTTGCTTCTGTTGAGAGCAGAAACGGCTCTGTTCCACTTATAAGCAACTTAAATCTTGAAATAAATCAAGTTGTAGCTGGTGACGCTGTTATGGTGGGCGGTCTTGCTGGATACATTAAGGACTCTATTATTGTAAATATTGAAATAACATTCAACGAAAACTCTCAAGTCACAGGTCTAAACTTTGTAGGTGGACTTGTAGGCTTCTCATTTGGCAATAGTGTTATTAAAAATATTGTTGTAACTGACCCTTATGTTGTTGCTGATAGATATTCTCAATCAGCTCAAAATGCATACTTTGACATTGAAAAATTAAATGGAATACGCAATGATATCAGAAACAGCTTAAACTATAACACAACAATCTCATCTTCAGTTATAACACAACTAAGCAATTATTCTTATGCGGGTTCTGTCCTTGGCTTTGCAGATAACTTCTCAACAACTTCAAGAAACTTCAATATCAATCAAGCAGAAGATTATTCAATAAATAATATCAGAGTAAGCGGAACTGTATACGTTCAAGGGCAGGTAGCCGGCGGTATCTTTGGTCTCACAGGCTTCCAGACAAACGTTCGTGATGCAGGAATAAATATCACAGGCACGACAGCTGAGAACCAGTCACATATCATAGCAACTAAGTATTTTGCAGGTGGCGTTGTTGGACAATCATTTGGTGCTTTAAGCAGAATTTATTCAGCTTATGATGATTCAACCCAGTCTAATATTGAAAATAGTATTCAATCCTTCTATAACGGAGACACCACAGCAGAAAGGGGAGCCCTTGATATCTTCTATCTTGCAAATAGCAGCTATTCTCAGTTATATATTGGTGGAATTGCGGGCTATGTTGGCTCTGGCAAACTTGAAATATCTTATTCGAAATTGAATGTAACAAGCCCATCGGCAGACTTTGCAGGTGGTGTGATTGGTGGCATTGATTTATCTGGCACATCTACATATCAAGTTTCAACGGAATTACTTACAGACGGCACATACACAAAATACTTTATAAATGAAGTATATGCGTCAGGTGATGTCCGTGCAAGACAAGATGGCAATAGCAGTATCATGACTGCAGGCGGTATAATTGGTGTATCAATAGGCTCTGGCAACAGAATTGCACTCCTTGCTGTAAACTCTGTCAACGAGATTGCTAACTATGATTACCAAACAGAAGAGTATTTGCCTGTAACTCAAGCAATGAATATCTCATATACATACAAGACAAACCTTATTTTAGGCTCTGCCTTCAACGAAGCTAGTGATATTGCAAACAATAATGATATAGATTTAACTATAGATAACTACTCATCATATATTGAAATTATTCAACTTACTTCAACCAATAGCACAGGCACAGCACTTGGTTTAATTCCAACAGTTGCCTTCTATGACAGCTATTCATTCAATAGTTTCAGAATAACAATGAATTTGTTTGGTGACGTAAATGGCTCAATCAGCACAGAAGAAGATTCCCTTGTCTATGCTATAGCCTCTCCAACAAACTTTACAAATTCAACCGTTGGGCATACATATACTCAACAGGCATTCTTAAGTTCTGGTGCATGGGAAGCTGTTCACTGGGTTCATGACACTGACGAACTTTTCCCATCAATAAGATATCAACGCTCTTCAAATTATATCTACCTTGATGCTTATGAAGAAAGTATTGTCTCTGTATTTGAAAGATTGCAGACTTCAAATAATGATTTGACCGTAGTTGTCAGAGGAAGAACATCTCCTGATAGTGATGATAGTTATGAAGATATTGACCTTAGACCTTATCTTAGCAGCGGTTTGATTCAGCCTATCTCTGGTTTCTCAGGTTCGATTATAGGTAGTGAAGAATATATTGTAACAAGTGGCGATAGGCAAGGCGAAAGAGTAAGAATTATATCTTCAGAGAGTTTTATAGATTCAACAGGTGCTGGTTTCTATATGAATAATGTAGAAATTGAATATTACACAGGCAATAGCTCTAATATAACGATAAATGCCAACGGCAATAACAATGCAGGCTTATTCTCTGTTGGTGGACTTTCAGAAGCAACACTTTCAAACCTAAGAATTGAAATAAATTCTCGTGTAACATCTACAATTTTAGATAGCTCAAGTGATTATAATTTTGGTATTATTGCTCCAGTAATCACAAGTTCAACCCTATCAAATATAACAATCACTTCAAGTCGAATAGGCAGCGGAAGCTCGATTGTAAATATCACTGCTCCTGCAACAAACAGCAATATGCCTAACGTAAATATAGGCTTCTTAGCCGGAACGCTTTATCAACGTAGCTCAATATCAATCCTAAGAATTGAAGGAATAGAATATGAGTTCAATGGCGATTTAATAACGCTAAGTGGCGGCTCTTCTAGTAGACGCAGTTTAGGCGAAGTTAATATAGGTGGATACTTTGGTTTAACAACAAGAGATGATATTGCCTTGAGTGCAAGAGTTACTATAAACAATATAACTAAATCAGGAACATCATCATCAGTAAATGACACAAATCAAGGTATAATTGTAACTTCAAATCTTGAGATAAGCAATCTCCATATGGGTGGCGTAATTGGCAATAATCAAGGTGTAAATAATATCAGCAACTATGGCGGTGCTTCAATTTCTCTTGAACTTGACTTAAGAATTTTATCGGGCGTAAGAGTAACTGAAAATGTCTATGCAGGTCTTGTATTCGGTCAAAACTCAACGACAATAGATAGTGTCAACCTAAATAACTCTGTCCTTGATGGTGGACTTTATGTTCAGTCTGGTGCATCTATAAACAACTTATATGCAGGTGGCTTTGCGGGTGAGTTAAGTCAAAATGCAACAAATATAAGAAATATAGACACAATAAACTTTGCAGTTGAAGCTTATGTAAGGGGAAGCTCTACTTCAGACGAATTTACAAAAGATAGCTTTATTTCTTATTCAGATGACACCGCTCAATATGCAAAGCGTATGGTTGCAATAAATGGCAATGCTAATGTCGGCGTTCTTGTTGGACATACAGATGCTAGATTTACATTCAGCGGCAGTGCATCAGTATTTACAAAACTCAATGATAATGGCGAATTTATCAGAATAAGCACGCCGCAAAACAAAGAGCTCAATGTTGGCTCATTGATAGGTAAGTTCTCGGCAGTCAGTGCAACAGATGCCAATGCAACAGACACGCTAGTAGTCACAAATAATATTGTTTCAAAAGCAAACATTGTTGTTTCTCAAACAGGAAGCAGCACAGACTACACCGAAGCAAATGTTGGTGGAATGATAGGAAGCATAGTATCTTCTCAAGATGTAACAGCCCCAGATTCTCCAGCACTTGCATCTAAATCGCAAATTGGCAACACTTCTCAAAATACTATAAATTATATCGGAGCCGTGTTCTCTAACGCCCATTCTATCAACTTTGGTGGAATAGTCGGCGGGGTATACTTCTCTAACGTTAACGATAGTTTAACTATTCAAAATGGTGTATTTGGCGGCGCACTAAAAGTATTTGGTTCAACTTCAGAAGAAGTTGTTGCAGGCGGAACTGTTGGTGCATTACTCTCAAGCACAAGCAGTTACAATGCAGAACAAGTCAACGTAACTATAACTAACAACTATAACTATGGCGACGTATTTGTTGAATACGATGAATATGTTGCAGGTAGAAATACTCTAAGTGAACTTGGAAGTTATATATTTGGTGGGGTTCTTGGCGAAATTTCTTCAGGCACTGAAGGACAAAACCCATATAAAATTCAAGCCACACTTAACTATTCATTGGTAACAAGCCATAATGTAAGGTATGTTGAAGTAGATGACAGCACAAATAATGCACTATTTGGAACATTGCCGTCTGAAGATTCAACTATTCAAGACAACTATTATAGTTCACTCGTCACTCTTACTATCGATGACTTAGGCACAGACGTTGGATATTATTTACCATATCTTGCTGATGGATATGGCTATAATGGCGAAAAGACAAGTTTAAATACATTCGCAGATGGAAACACAAACCTTGTAAGTCTATTTAATAGTTATAATCTCTACGAGCGAAGTGGAAGCGAAACAGGTCATGTTGCAGGTCAAAAACTTAGCCCTATTGTTTTGAGTGCAACCACAACAGGAGAGGCTCAAACTCCAACTCTAACAAATGGTATGGCATACTATGTGATTGACACAAACAGCTCGGCGTTTACAAGCCAGTTAAATATTGGTCATAACACAAACATTGGCACAACAACATATCAAAGAAATAACCTTAAGAATGTGGCTATAATAGGCGATGGCTATGAAATCGATTATTCACTTGACAGCAATAGCAGCACAGATCAAAAGTCTCTTATAGATACATTAAGTGGCTTCTCTTATGTCTCTGGTCTTGTTGTAAATGTTGACGTCAATGCAAATAACGACGATGGAGAAAGAACATTTGCAGGTCTTGCAAACACAATGACAGACAACGCAACAGTATACGCAGTTCAAGTCAAAGGTGAGTTGAGCGTAGGTGGAACTGATGCAATGACTGTTGCCGGACTTGTTGGCAATGTTCAATCAGGAAAGATTGTATATGCCACAACGTCACTTGATATTATCTATAGAGCAGGTGCAAATGGAAGTGTATATGGACTTGCAGGCTTTGATAATGCCTCATCAGACGTGACAACAAAATTCCTTCTATATTCTTACTCTACAGGAAGCATTTCATCATATATCAGTGCTAATCTATATGCAGTGACCTCAGGTGCTTCTCACACAATGGTAGATAACACATATTCTATCGTTAAAATGACGCTTGACGACTATACAAGAACAAGTGCGGCAAGTGGCACAGTTGGCGTGTTTAGTGATGGAAGTGATAGTGATACCTACTTACTTACAAACTCTTATTACGACTATAACGCACTAGAAACTGACTTGATTATAGAAAGTGAATCGGCAACGGATAGTGTAATACGCAAAGACACATCAACGCTTTCAAATGCTGTCCTTGACGAAAGCTCACTACTTTCAACAATCTTCTTTGATAAAGGCGAATATGATTTCAACTATGGTTATCCAACATTGAAATATGGATTTACCAAAGTATCATCCTTTGCAACAGCAGGCGAGCTTCAACGTGAAGGCGAAGAAGGCACTTATGATTATTATGTAACATCAAATGACTACACAAGACTTCCAAATAACACAAGACCAAGCACATACACTTCAACTGATGCAGGAACTGATGGCTCAACAGAAGAGACCTTCTACTATATTGTTCCACATGCAGGCATCCTTACAAAGATGTCAAGCATAACAACTGTTCTTTCTCCTGTAACAGATAATCCAGATGGAGAAACCGGAGATGGCACAGCTGAAGCAGAAGAAGTAAATGTTGGACATTTCGTTCTCTGGTATAGCATTGATATCTCACTCACAGATTGGGCAGAATGGGAAAGCTTAGTGATGAACGAAGCATTTGTCGATTTTGATGGCAATGAAAACACATTATCAAATCTCAACAACTCATTCTTCAAAGATTTAGGAACAAAAGATGGCGAGACAGTTCAAGTTAGAAATCTTAGACTTACAGATGTCGCAGTTTCACAAAAAGGCGTTCTTGCAACAACAATCTATAATGCTGAGATTTCAAATATGACAATCTCAGGTTCAACAAATACTGCAGCACTTGGTGTGTTAGGTCTCAATGAAGGTGACGATCCAACTGACGCAGATTATACCGTTCTTGGCGGACTTGCCAATGAAGTATATAATTCTACTATCTCAACTGTAACAAATCTTGTCACAGTCACAATCAATGAAACAGAAAAAGATACGGATAATATTGAAGTTGGTGGTTTAGTTGGACGCATGGAAAACACAACCATAAACTACAGCTCAAATTATGGCACAATCAATGTATATTATGATATTAGTAGCACAAGTTCAACAGGCAACTATTATGTCGGTGGTATTGTAGGTCATATAGTAGGCGATAATAACGCAATCAACTATAGTTATAACGCAACTTCAGTTATGGCAAACTATGCATCAGCTTCAGCACTTTCAACAACTTTAGGTGACTATTATGTTGGTGGTGTTGCAGGTTATAGCGATGCAACTAGCCTTTCAATAACAGGTTCATACAATGCCGGACCAATCAAATCAGGCAATAAAGAGAATGGCGAGACCTATGGTCGTGGGGTTGTAAGGGGACGTTCTTATGCCGCAGGTATAATTGCTATGGCAGAAACGGCGGAGATTACAGCATGTTATAATGAAGGCTCTATCGAAGCTCTAGGCACAAGTCCAACAACTGAATATAGATGGAATGAAGATACTCTTGAGCTTAAACAAACAAGCAACCGTAATGTTTGGGCATATGCAATAGGTTATCTTAATAGTGGCTCTATAAAGGATTGTGTAGCTCGCGACGCAACGGAATCATCCATCTACATGAATGGCTCAATGCTAGATTTTGAAGACCCTATCGCAAGTTGGGAATTGTCAGATATGATAAGCGGAACTTATTTAAGAGAAAGAACTTATACTACTTATGGTCGTGTTTGGTTATTTCATTTAGTTTTTAGCCGTCATTTCTTAACAAGAATAAGCTTTACAAGCAGTATTCAAGCTCCTAGCAGCTCAGCAGAAGTTTATGTTCAGTCATATAATAGTTTTGGTTTGCCAAATAGCTTTACTGTAAGGGTAGATTATGTTGTTGACATAGATTATGCTAATAATGGCTGGTGGGGTAACTTTACTCCGTTTGGCTATGATGATGAAAATTGGCGAAATGATGATAATTTCAGACCTGTAAATAATTATAGAGCCACAAATTCTGAATTTGTTTCTGTAGATGCTACGACTATCTACATGGATTATGTAAATAGTTATAGTGATTCTTATTCCTTTATTAGCAATGTTTCAAATTCAGTAAGCAACCCTTATGATGGGACTACAATAAAAAATAGCACTCGCAGTCAACAAACAGAAGGTGAAGATCAAATTACAACAATAGATGGACAAGAATATTATCTTGTAAGCACAAACAACGCAAATACCATTTTCAATGCGGGAGTGTATGTCTATAGAGTAGAAGGAGCGTCGCTAGGCAATATTCCTTACACAAATGATACAAGCAACTACTCTGTTTCTGCTACAAGTAACGGAAATAGTTTGATAACATATGTAAACTCTGTAACTGAAGACGGTTTGAACTTTACTTGCTATAGCTTCACACCTTTTAGTGGCAATATAAGTTATACTATCCACTTTAATTACAATCAAACTGTCACATTCAATATGTCAAATACTAAATACTACTACATAAATGACAATGCTATTGGAATACAGATTGATGTTTTAGACAATTATCAAGAAGTTCGTGGATATCGTCTATTTGATGGTTTTGGGAATGATTACGACTTAGTTATAAAAGGATATAAACAAGGTGCATTTACTGGGGCTCCAGCAGTTCTCGGCGATGAAGAAAATGAAAATTTCGTGTTCTTCGGCGTTGATGAAGAGAATGGAATGTTGGTTTATATTCCAAATGCAACACTTGTAGTTGATGAAACTGAAAGATATTCTGTAAACAACTTAGATCTAGTTAATAATTCAATAGTTGGAAGAAGCGCAGAAGATTATCAAGAAAATGTGTCAAAAATTATAGACATGTTTAATAATCAAACCTATTCTCTGTCGATAGAAGGAGAAGAAACAGCAAAAGATATTTCTTTTGGTTCTATATCTGGAAATGGAGAGACAACCTTAAGTAATATAGGTGGCGGCACTGCCGATGGTAATGCATCAATATCTTATGGTGATGAGCTAAGTTCTTGGTATAGTAGTATTGAATCCAACTTAACTTATTCAAGTGATATTGAAGTAGATATAACCAATGAATTTGACTTAACTGGGGAAGGATATAGTTCTTATAATGTGACACTGTCAGGGTCAGGAGATATCCTTGCAACTTATTCTTCTAGTGGTTGGTCACCTCTTAGAAGCGGCACAATAACAGTCAGTGGATCGGCATATAGCTATACTTTAAGTGCAACAGGTGACGTTCTAACATTCAGATTTAGCAATTTAGATCTCAGCAGTTCTTCAGCTAGCTCTCTGGCTACAACTCTAAGAAACTACCTAACTAACAATCTGTTGGTTTCAGCATCTGGCTCACCAACTATAACAAATGGCGACATTACTGATTATGCTAGTCTTTCAAGTTCGTATACTACTGAACAAGTAGATGCACAGTTCATAGTAAACCTTAATAGATACAGCGAAAACACTCTAATTTTAGACGAAGACGACACGCCTATTTTAGGCTACTCACAATCACGTGGTTTGATTAAATCGTCATCGTATAATACTATAGACATAAATGGCAATGAATTTACAGTGCAGTTAAATTCAAGTAGCAGAGAACTAATATATACCTACAACGGAACTGGCAGTATTAGTCTAAATAGAAGCTCGTTGGAAACAATTTTAAATAATTACACTGCTATTACTAATGATTTTGATAATGTTACAAATTTACCTGATCTATTCTCTTCAGTTATAGATCGCAACAACATATCTTTCAACATATATAATAGCTCAGGTGCTATAATGGGACTTGCTACAACAAGCACGACGGCTGTTAAGAATTATAGTTTAAATGATGATAGTGGATATTTTGTAGTAGATGGAAATCAACTTAGATTCAATTCAGATATTTTAAACAGCAATCCATCATCATTGCAGTCATATTATTTAAATGGAATAAGAGTATATTATGGAACCTATAATGATATATCTTATACTGAAGATTGTTACACAAGCTTAAATGACATCAATGTAACACTTTATTCTAGATATTTAAACGAAAATGAAACAATAGGACTTGAGTTCTATGTTGACTCTGATGCTGGCAACTATTCAAATTTGAGTTCGGTGACAATAACAGGAACAGGAAATTATACTCAATCCTTTGATACTATGTCACGATATGAAATTCGTGGAAGCAGTGTGACAATCGGAGTTAATGTTTGTCCTGTTTATGAATTAGCGGCACGTGATTCGTCAACAGTGCATATAGCACTAACCAATGCTTCTGGTTTTGACTTTACAGTAAATGCTACAATTTCTGAAGATAGAGACTCAATCACAGTAGATTCAATATCTTACTATTTAAATTCTGATGAATCAAGTTTAGTGACTGTAGCGCATAATACCGGTGACAATGGTTCTGAACAATGGTTGTTCTATGATAATTATAATAATCCTGTGTTTAGCATGGCAAAACAAAACGCATCTGATGATTATACATATTATAGATACTATAATAGTAGTCATAGACAAGTGTATACAAATACTGAAACAGAAGACGGAACGACGATAAGAATTCAAGGTGAAGTTATTAATAACATTACTTTAGGAACGAGTATCTATTCTTCAGCTAGTGATATAGGTAATTTTACTGTTTCTAGTTTCTTAAATAATTCGTGGATGCCTTACATTTCAGATTTTGATATTCTTGGAATAGATAATGATTATATATTTATAAAAGATGGATATACATTTGATAGTTCTCGTCCATCAACAATAAATGAAATCAACTATACATGGAGTGGTATAACCTTACCAAGCCATCAGATAGAATCGATCTCTTTTGGTGTGGAACTAGATAAATTTGAAGTAACAACAGCTCCAGACAGCTTTGTAGAAAACCAAAATTATATCATTATAGGCGAAGAGTATCAAATTTATTTAAATAGTTTGAATCCTTCTGGCGAGAATATCTCTTTGGCAACGATAACTGTAACTAATAGTGCTGGCAATGATACAAGTCCTACTATAACAGAAAGAATAGATGGTGACGTTACAACAAAAGATCCATTCTCAATTATCTTGCAAGATGATATATCCTTTACAACAGTTGATGGTGGGTTCAATAAGCCTGCATCTATAAACATAATTGGAAATGGTTACTATATTTCTTACTATAATTCACCTATATTCCAAAGTTTAGAAGGTATAAACTCATTTATAAAGGATGTCAATTTCCTTGCAGATGGATACGGAAATGCATTATTCCTGTCAGGAGAAGACAATGATTCGCTTTCAAAACTTGCAAATATTGCAATCTATGGAAGCACTAATAACTACACAGATTCATCAGCAGCAATTATCAACTATACAGGCTCTGCTTTTAATACTAATGAAAGTTCAGATACAAATATAACTATTTATGCGTCTGTTGTATCCACGATAAATGTAAACAACATATATCTAAATTATGCAGGCAATGATACTAGTGGAATAAGTGATATCACGTTATTCGGTGATAATATAAATGCAAATGTAACGTATTATGGCTTTGTATCAGCTTCCAATGGACTTGATGGAAGAAAAGGTTCTAATGGCTCTTCTATTAATATAGATGGAAGTCAAGGCGGAAATGGTAGTGCCGGAAAAGACATTATAATTTCTAGAAATGACGATCTCGTTATTGCTTATGATAGTGCTATATTAAAACCTGGCAATGGCGGAAATGCTGGAGCAGGTGGTTCTACATACAATTCTTATGGAACAGCTTACAGTGAGCGTATAACATATATTTCAGATGCTGTTGTTGATTTTGATAGAGGTGAAGCGGGTGCTGCAGGACAATCTGGTGATGCTGGTAAAATTATATTAGGCACTGATGATTCTGCAGAAGGGTCGAATTTATCTCTAAATGGAATTAATGCTCTTTCAGGTGCAAAGAGAAGAGACAGGATGACTAGAGTTTCTCTATTTGATACAGGCATGAAATGGGGTGGAGCATTTGGAACAAATGAAGATGATGAAAGCATAGGAAATGTATTATTATTCTCAGCTGACGAAAGTCTATCTAAAAGTTATACTGGTTTTAGCACTCAGTTTGAAAACGATAGCACTCTTTCAAATTATTATACATTGACAGGTGACTATGCAACCCAATTCCCTAAGGATGAAGATGGTGAGAGTTGGACTGGTTCCAATTACGCAAAGCTTCTTAGTGAAGCAAATGCGACAGATTGATAAAAGGAGTTTATATGGCAGAAACAACCAAAGAAAAATGTATTCATGATGGACATAGAAAAAGATTGACTGAAACTGTTAACAAGGTTGGTCTTGATGGGCTTAGCAAAGTGCAAGCCTTAGAATATATTCTCTTTTATATCTTCCCGCGTGGAGACGTAAATCCACTTGCTCATAGATTGCTCGATCGTTTTAATGACATTCCAACTGTTCTCGAAGCATCTGTAGAAGATTTGCAACAAGTTAAAGGTATAGGCGAAATGGCTGCTCAAAAATTACATGCACTACTTGAAATCTTTTCTTATTATACAAATGAGCAGCTAAAGTCTCAGCCACTGAAAACTATCGGAGACTTTTATGACTATATTGAACAATTACTTCGCTATAAAAAAGAAGAAGAGTTGCACCTATTTGGTGTCAACTCTGCTGGCGAAGTTATTAGGGGTAGAAAGTTTGCAAGTGGAACAATCAATATGGTTGGTATAGATATGCGCGAAATAGCTCTATTTGTTTCAACTTATAAAGTTCCTGCAGCATTTTTAGTCCATAACCATCCAGATGGAAGTTGTATCGCTTCTGCACAAGATGAAATTTCTTATGAAAACATGAAGGGAACATTTAAGTTCTCTGGTTGCAAACTTATTGACTCAATTATTGTAGGCAAAGATGGAATTTATAGCATGGAAAGGAAAAATATTCAACGCATATTCAGTGAAGGTTTAGAATATGTGCAATCACTGTTCCTAGAAAGCTACCAAGAAAACTTGCCAGAAGACTAAAAACAATATAAAACCAAAGACGAGGAGATTTTTTATCTTCTCGTTTTTTATTTGCCTCATTTTCAAGCACTTCATATCCAAAAGGTAGCACACATAGGCAATACACTCCATCATCATCGTATTTGATTGAAATGTATTCTTGTCGTTCAAGAAAAATAAGGATATTTTCAAGTCCCTCAATGTCAACTTTGTATCTACTTGGCAGTGCAGAAATAACATCCTTAGATTCTATAATATTATACGAGCCATAAGGACATTCTTTTATCAATATTTTAAGAACAAGTTTTGACTTTATGTCAAGCATACTTTATTTTGAGTGTTTATTGTTTTATTATTCACTTAAAATAAATAGAGATATTTAAGTATTTAAATTGAGTTTCTTTGCCACATGCAAGCGAATGGAAAAACTCTTGCGAGTTTTTTGATAGGCATTTGCCTATTGTGATTTTTTACTGAAGCAAAAAATCACCCTTTCGCTTGCAATCTAACGCTTGGAGACTGTCAGCGAACCAAATGTTCGACAGCAAACTTAGTTTGCATCACTGTCCGCAAGCCTAACGCTTGGCGACTATCCGGCAGGGTGAGAATAAGAGACAAACTATATTTCCGCTTTTGAACCAAAAATCCGAAAAAATAAAATTTTTTAAAAAATTTTGAAAAAATGCTTAAAATTTGTTGACAAGGGTTGCTGGGGGGGTATACTAATAGCAAAAGATGGATATACTATGTCCATCGCGAGCGGCTTCGCCGCGAGTGTGAGAAGGCATAAAAGGCTGACAAGCCTTTTAGAAGGCAAAGACTTTTGCCTTCATGTGCATTTTAAAAATGCACATGCCTTCTCACACCTGCAGCAAAGCTCGCTCACATAGACAGCCGTCAAACATATGGTTAAAGAGAGCGGGAATAAAGACTATTCTTTCATGTCACTCTGCCGGACAAACGCCGAGCATCTAGCTCGCGGACAATCGCCAAGCGTTAGGCTTAGAGAGCGGAGATGGAGTTTAAAACTTCAATACGCTTAATCGGACAGCCTTCGAACATTTGGCTTAAGAGCGGAGATATAGCTTATCTCTTATTCTCACTCTGCCGGATAACCGCCAAGCGTCAGGCTTGAAAAATTCGGGTCGTGGTTTGATGCCATCGTGCCGTCACCCCTGTTACTGACTTTTTTAAATATGCTATAGTGTGGTTGTAAAATGCAAAAATAGACAAATTTTACATAAAAATAATTGCTTCAGACAAACTATATAAATTAAGGAGGTTAATAGAATGTCATTAAAAATAAAATTAATTTCATGTATTTCATTATTTATGCTTATGTTAGGAGTGCTAATCATAGGAGTGTATGCTGCTACGCAGACAATAAATCTTAAGGGAAGTGTGGAGTTTAACATTGGCGACACAAGCTTGTATATAAGAGATATACGTGTGCAGACAGAGCCAACGGGTGCCGCCACAACTATAGACGATTTTATTCCGGGCCACATAAATCAGTCGATAGACCTTAACTTAGGCACAGTTCAATCAAGCAGCGGGTCAGTCAATGTATATTTTGACTTTGTTAATACCACACAGACAGCCTATCAAGCAACTGCCACAGGTGGTAGTGGAGTGACGCTAACTACAAGCGGAACAATAGCAGCCGCATCTGAAACTCCGATAGAAAACGTTACAACCGCAGACATCTCAGGCACAATAACCCTGACTATTCAATCAGCAAGCGGAACAACAGGCAATATCTCTTTAGATGGAATTACAATCACGATAGAAGAGTATGTGCCACAAATGGTTGAGACCATAGCACTAGGACAAACAGATACTGGAGAAATACTAGGCACAGCTGAAAGCGAAGGCTATGCAATGGTTGGGAGCAGAGTCACCTTGCAAGCAGATTTTACAGGCAATGCGGATGCCGTCTTCTTATGTTGGTTAGATGTAGACGGAGAACTTGTATCAACCCTTGCCGACTATACCTTCACTTTCACCGAGAATTCACCAACAACCTATTATGCAATATTTGATACAGCAAATAATAATTTGACATATCGTTATACAGTTTCAACAGGCATAGCAAGTGTATCGGGTTGTAATACAAGTGTAATAGGAGATTTGGTAATCCCATCGGCAATCTATATAGCAGATACTTTTCCTTATGAATTTAGTTTGGAAAGTATAAGTAGTTCTGCTTTCTTTGGTTGTGGTAGTTTAACAAGCATAATAATTCCTGATAGTGTGACAAGTATAGGGAACAATGCTTTCTATGGTTGTAGTAGTTTAACAAGTATAGCAATCCCATCAAGTGTAACAAGTATAGGAGATAGTGCTTTTGAAAGTTGCTATGGTCTTGAAACAGTTACTATAAATGAGTATATTTATACAAGTGTGACTTCGCAAACTTCTTGTGGCTATATACTTTACTATGCTGATACAGTTTATGTGCCACAGGCGATTGTGGAGAATGAAAGTATCACAATGGGCAGTTATCTTGCAAGTAATTTCACACAGGGTGCACTTACTGATGGATACTATGTATTTACAAGAAATTAATATATCAAATAAATTAAAATATTTTTACAAATAAAATTTCGCAGTTTAATCTGCGATTTTTTATTATTTAAATTTAATTTTATATTATTTTTCAAATTTAATTTTTAATTTTAATTAATTTTTATTATTTTTCGTTATTTAAAAATTTAGTTAAAATTTTATTTTATATTTTTGATAATTCTAATTTTTTTAATTTTATTTTAATTATATATTTTTTATTTATTGATTTAATTTATTTTGATTTGCACCTATTTTTTCTTTATTTTATCTTTATTTTAATAATTTTTTATTATTGTGTAAAAATAATATAAGGAGAATTATTTTTTACAATGCCAGATAGAAAGGAAAAATTGGTTTTAAAATATTTATGTAAGGCTTGTGCGGGTAAGAAAACTTACCTTATTTCTCCGCATGAGATTGCAAAGGCAATCTGCAATAAAATAGTGCTTTCAGTCAGTGAAATTGATGAAATTATGGCAAGTCTATCACTTCAAAATTATATAGATTTTGTGGTATCTGATAGTAAAAATGGTTATTTTTATTGTGTAAAATTAAAAAAGAAAGGGCAAACATATTTATCTGATGCAAAAAAGCAGAAAAAAGCATTATTGATGCTTGTTTTACGTAGTATATTTCTCGCGACACTCAGCTTTGTTTTCGGTTTGATATTAAAAGCTATTTTTAAAAGTTAGTAAAATATTCTTATAAGTTTTTATAGATTAAAATTTAGAAAAATCATTTTAAAAAAACATGGATATTAGTATATAATATGTATGAAAATATTTTAAAAAGGAATTTTATATGGATTTTGAATTGGTATCTAAATACAAACCGGCAGGCGACCAACCACAAGCTATAGAAAAACTTGTTGAAGGTTTCCAAGAAGGGCTGAAAGAACAGGTGCTTTTAGGGGTTACAGGCAGCGGAAAAACTTTTACAATGGCAAATCTTATTCAAAAGATGAAAAAGCCAACGCTTGTTATTGCACATAATAAAACCCTTGCGGCTCAGCTTTGCAATGAATTTCGAGAATTTTTCCCGCACAATCGGGTTGAATATTTTGTTTCCTATTATGATTATTATCAGCCAGAAGCCTACATAGTCTCTTCAGATACATATATTGAGAAAGATATGGCGGTCAATGATGAGATAGATAAGCTCCGTTCTTCTGCCACTTCGTCAATACTCGAGCGAGACGACGTGATTATAGTCGCGTCAGTTTCATGTATCTACGGCTTGGGCAACCCTGATGAATACTACAACTTGCACATCTCACTTCGCGAAGGCGACATGATTGATAGGGATGAGCTTATCAGCCGCCTTATTGACATTCAATACACTAGAAATGACATTGATTTCAAGCGTTCAACCTTTCGTGTAAAGGGGGACACGGTGGACATTTTTCCAGCAAACCAATCAGAACTTGCGATAAAAGTTCGTTTTTTCGGTGATGAGATAGAGAAGATATACAATTTTGAGCCTGTTTCAGGCAATCTTATCAACGAGCTTAAGGTTGTTTCAATTTATCCTGCAACGCACTATGCGGTTGGCAGAAATAGGCTTGAACAAGCAATAAAAGAAATTGAAAGAGATAGGGAGATTGCGATTGACGAGTTTACAAAACAGGGCAAACTTATTGAAGCCGAGCGAATAGGGCAACGTGTTGCCTATGATATAGAGATGATGAAGGAAGTGGGCTACTGCAGCGGTATTGAAAACTATTCACGATATTTTGATGGCAGAAAACCCGGCGAGCCACCTTACACACTTATCGACTATTTCCCAAAAGGTTTTTTAACAATCATAGATGAAAGTCACATGACGCTCCCACAGATTAGAGCAATGTATAATGGTGACAAAGCAAGAAAGCAATCACTTGTTGAATATGGGTTTCGTCTGCCCGCTGCAAGAGACAATAGACCACTTACTTTTGACGAGTTTGAAAGCAAGATAGGGCAGGTCATGTATGTGTCAGCCACACCAGCACAATACGAACTTTCACGAGCAGGACAAGTTGTTGAGCAAGTTATTCGCCCAACTGGACTTTTAGACCCGTTAATTGAAGTAAAACCAATTAAAAATCAAATTGAAGATTTAATGCTTGAAATAAAAAATGTGATTTCACATAACGCACGTGTGCTTGTCACAACGCTGACAAAGAAGATGGCGGAAAGCCTGACAACATACTTACAAGAGCATAATTTCAAAACAAAATATATGCACTCAGAGATAGACACAATGGAACGTGTTGAGATTATCAATGGACTTCGCTCAGGCGAGTTTGACGTGCTTGTTGGTATCAATCTTTTGCGTGAAGGGCTTGATATGCCTGAAGTTGAGCTTGTCGCTATTCTTGATGCCGATAAGGAAGGCTTCCTGCGAAGTGAAGGAGCCTTAATTCAAACAATAGGGCGTGCTGCTAGAAATGCAAATGGCAGGGTTATAATGTATGCCGATGTTGAAACAGACTCCATGAAACGTGCGATAGAGACAACAAGAAAACGTCGAGAGCTTCAAGAAAAGTTCAATAAAGAGCATGGAATAACACCTAAAACCATTATTAAAGAAGTAAAGAACAGCTTAGAGATAACTAAGAAAGTGGATGACGGAAAGATTAAGAAGGAAGAAATCCCTGCTGAGATTGAAAAACTTACTGCAATGATGAAGGTGGCATCTGGTGCACTCGACTTTGAAAGGGCAATAGAGCTTCGCAACCAAATTCAAAAACTCCGCAAACAGCTTGAAAAGCTAACAAAAACAAAATCAAAATAAAATATTTGCAAGTTCCATAAATATTAAAAAAGCAATCTAAATAGCAATTAAAAAATTATTACTACATTTAATATTGACTTTACTTTTTTTCTATGTTAAAATTTGATTAAAGGTGGATTAAAAATGCTAAAAGAGAAATTGGAATTTACAGAAGAAAAAGCGGTATATTTTTTGGAATCAGAAAATGAAAAATTTGGACCTTTTGATGAAGTTCAAAATTCATTTAATGGATTTATAACTAAGGTGCAAATTGAAAATGGTTATAAATTCGGTTATGTTGATGCAGAAAGGGGAGAAATTATTCCGCCAACTTACGAAGGTCTTATTCCAGAATATGATTATCAGAAACACGAAATTGCAGGGTTTATTTTTGTGCAAAATTTGCAACTTGGCTATATTGATAGAGATGGCAAACAAATTATTCCTGCAAAATACTATTCAATCGGCAGGGTAAAAGGTGGCTTTACGGTTGGGCAAATTGATGAAGAACTTGAAAGTCAACAAAAGGAAGAGCCTTTGTATGATTGGGAGAAGGAAACCCATATCAATATGGGCTTTTGTGATGAAAATGGGCAGGAGACTATTCCTTGTTTATATTATGCGGTGAAAAAAGTGCTTGATTACTATATTATTCAAAAGGAAGAAAATGGAAAACTTGGATTATTTGATTTACAAGGTAACCAAATTTTGCCTTTTGAATTTGAAGATATACAACCAACTAATGTGGTAGTAGCCGCGAAGCAGGGTGGTCAGTATGGGCTATATAGCCCTGAAGGAGAATTGCTCCTTCCATGTGAATATAAAAGTATCAAAAATTATGGGCAAGATTATGAATTAACAAAACCTGATGGCAGCAAACAGTATTGTGATAAAACAGGCAAAATCATAGAAGATATTGAGCGAGAATAAAATTTAATTTACACTAAAAATCAAACATTTTTGTTTGATTTTTTAATCTAATATGTTAATAAATTGCAAATTTTTCCATTGACAATGCAAAGCTTCTATGTTAAAATGTTTTTGACTAAAAGGAGAAATTATGAATAAAAAAGTTGTTAGCATCATTTCAATTATTCTTGCGGCATGCATTCTAGGTGGACTTATATATTTGTTTATATATCTAGGTGACAATGCAGAGCAAGAAAAATCTCCAGCTTATCAAAATCAAATAGTTGTTGACGCCCAAAATTCTCAAAAATATATCTTGCAAAATTCAGAAATAAATCAAGAAAATTTAGCAGTTATCTACTGCTATGAAGGCAAAGAAGAGCGAATATATGACTTCACTTTAGACACATCAAATTTTGACAGCTCAATTCTTGGTTTGCAGACAATAAATATTTCATATAACGGGTTTAGCACAAGCTATGACGTTCAAGTGATAGATATTGCAGGGCTTGAAGAGATGGTTTTGCAAGGCTATAGCGATACAACAAGCCTATATCAAAGTGTAAATTTGGATGGTGCTATAAATGCACTTGAAAGCTATATTTCAAATGAACAAATATATATCAAGGGATACGAAACTTATGATGATGTTTACTTTTATAGCGATGGAATTAGATATCATTATACCCCAGACACATTCACAGGGACGCAGACATCTTCAACTATGGAAGAAGCTATGGGCGAAATTCTATCAATTCCTTTGGATTCAAACAAAACGCCATTTGAAAATTTTGTCTACAATTTTATTCATGGTGCGTTCACAGAGATAGCCACAGTTGATGATGTAAGCTTAGATTTCTATCAAGGCTCATACAATTTATATCTTGTTCTCAATGATAACTCAACAACTGTCTATTATAGCTTTGATGAAAACTTCAGAATAACCGCAGAAATAATAGAGCAAAGCGATGGAGTTATAGAGAGAAATTCAAGAAGTTCCTGAAGGTTGGAGCTAATTAAAAATAGTATTATATAAAAGGCATTTATGCAGGAAAAGAGAAGGATTAGTTTATATTTACGAAATAAAAAGTCAAACAAAATTGTTTGATTTTTTTATGTAATCATATTAAAAATTTGTTAGTTAATAATAAAAGTGGTATAATAAAATTATGAAAGATAAGATTATAATTAAAGGTGCAAAAGAAAATAATTTAAAAAATATAGATTTAGAAATTCCTAAAAATAAACTAGTGGTTTTCACAGGTGTCAGTGGTTCGGGCAAATCTAGCCTTGCCTTTGGCACAATTTTTGCAGAAGGACAAAGACGCTATATTGAAAGCCTTTCTTCCTATGCACGTCAATTCTTAGGTCAGGCACAGAAACCAGATGTTGAGTCTATTGACGGCTTAAGCCCGGCAATTTCTATTGATCAAAAGACAACAAATCATAACCCACGTTCAACAGTTGGCACGGTGACTGAGATATATGACTATCTCAGACTTCTTTTTGCACGTGTTGGAACGCCATATTGTCCACATTGTAAAAAGCCTATATCCCAACAGACAATAGACCAGATTGTGGACGCAGTTCTTGCATACAATAGCGGTAGTAAATTGACAATACTTGCCCCAATCGTTCGCGGTCAAAAAGGAACATTCGCAAAGCAATTTGAAAGTTTAAAAAAGTCAGGCTTCACCCGTGTTCAAGTTGACGGCAGCATATATATGCTAGACGAAGAGATAAATCTTGACAAAAATATCAAGCACAATATAAGGGTAGTGGTCGATAGGCTTGTGCTTAAAGACGGAATAAACTCGCGTCTAACCGACAGTATAGAAACTGCAGTTAAACTTGCAGAAGGGCTTGTTATTGTAGAAAATGATGATAAAGAGCAACTTTTCTCAACCAACTACGCCTGCCCTTATTGCGGTTGGACGCTTGAAGAAATCACTCCACGTCTATTTTCATTCAATGCTCCTTATGGAGCTTGCCCAACATGTTCAGGTCTTGGTGTTTATTCTGATGTTTCAGAAGATATAATATTGAAGGACGCAAATCTCTCAATCAATCAGGGGGCATTCAACGCAACAGGGTGGCGAGTAGATAGTGGCGGACTTGCTGAGCGATATATCAAAGCTCTTTGCAAAAAATATGATATAGATATGGATTGTCCAGTCGAGAAACTTCCACGCAAACAGATAGAGCTTTTATTATACGGCAACAATGGCGAAAAACTTGATTTATATGAAAGCGAAGCAAGAAATAAAACCTTTGAGCATTTCAATGGAAAGAAGGCGCTTGCCTTTGAAGGTATAATAAACAATTTGAAAAGGCGTCTAGCAGAGAGTAAAAGTGACTTTGTGCGTTTTGAAATTGGCAAATTCGTCAGAGAGATAACTTGCCCAACATGTAAAGGTCAAAGACTAAACGAAAGTGCTCTTTCTGTTAAGATAAAGGGTAAAAATATAGCGCAGGTTTGCGACATGTCAGTTGGCGAGCTTCTTCCATATTTTGACGATTTGAATTTGACTAAAGAAAAGGAAGAGATTGCAAAGAGCATATTAAAAGAGATAAGGGCAAGATTAAAATTCTTGTCAGATGTCGGTCTTGAATATTTAACCCTTTCTCGCTCGGCAGAAACTTTATCAGGCGGGGAGTCTCAGCGTATTAGACTTGCCACGCAGATAGGAAGCGGACTTTCTGGCGTTTTGTATATCTTAGACGAGCCATCTATTGGTCTTCATCAAAGAGATAACGATAGGCTTATTCAAACCTTGCGCAATCTTCGTGATCTTGGCAACACTTTAATTGTTGTTGAGCATGATGAAGACACAATCCGTGCTGCCGATTGGATTGTGGACGTTGGACCACTTGCGGGCGTGCATGGTGGACAGATTGTAGGCAATGGCACTTACGAAGATATCATAAAATCACCAAATTCCGTGACGGCTAAGTTCTTGACAGGAGAAGAAAAGATAGAAGTTCCTGCCACTCGAAGAGAACCAAAGAATTTCTTGAAGGTAAGGGGAGCAAAGGAAAACAACCTTAAAAATCTTGATGTAGATATTCCGCTAGGCGTGTTCACGTGTATCACAGGTGTGTCGGGCAGTGGTAAATCTTCGCTGTTGAATGAAGTTGTCTATCCATATCTTTCAAACACATTAAATAACAGCCGCTTAGAACTTGGTAAATTTGACAAGATTGAAAATGTAGAACTGCTTGATAAAGTTATTGATATAGACCAGTCACCAATAGGCAGAACGCCACGTTCAAACCCAGCAACCTATGTTGGAATGTTCTCAGCAATACGAGAACTCTTTGCAAGCACACCCGACGCAAAAGCAAAAGGTTATACCGCAAGCAGATTTAGTTTCAATGTAAAGGGCGGACGCTGCGAAGCCTGCGAAGGTGCTGGCGTCAAAGAGATTGAAATGTATTTCTTGCCAGATATAGTTGTTCCTTGCGAAGCTTGCAAGGGGCATAGATATAACCGTGAAACGCTTGAAGTTCGCTATAAAGGCAAAAGCATATCAGAAGTTCTTGAAATGACAGTGGAAGAAGCACTTAAATTCTTTGAGAATATTCCATCTATAAAGAATAAAGTTCAAGCACTTCATGACGTAGGTCTTGATTATATCAAACTTGGACAGCCTGCCACGACATTATCGGGCGGTGAAGCTCAACGAGTCAAACTTGCAACCGAGCTTTCTAAGAAATCAACAGGCAAAACTATCTATCTACTTGACGAGCCAACCACAGGACTTCACATGTATGACATCAAAAAACTTATAGCCATTCTCAACAGACTTGTGGAAAATGGCAACACAGTTGTTGTTATAGAGCATAATTTAGACGTTATCAAGTCAGCCGATTATATCATTGACTTAGGTCCAGAAGGTGGAAGCGGTGGCGGGAAAATAGTCACACAAGGCACTCCAGAAGAAGTTGCAAAATGCTCAAAATCCTACACAGGAAAATATTTAAAAAATATGCTTAAAAAATAAATAATTAAAAATGATTATTTTATTAATTTAATAAATAATAAAAATAATTAAATAGATAATAAAATATAAAATTATTGTTAAACTTTAAATTTATTGATATTTTAATGGTATTTTAACATTTTTATAGAAATATTATGTTATTTATTTAAAAATTATATTTTTATTTTTAATAAATAATTTTATTTTTAAATAATTAAAAAAAGATTGCATGTAACCATGCAATCTTTTTTTATTAAGCTATAAGTTTTAGTTGTGTGTCTCAGGGTCATCAACTTTTTGTTCTTCTTCAGCTGCAGGTGTTTGTGATTTTGCAGGTTGAACTTGTGGAACAACTTGTTTAGCCTTTTGTGCAGGAAGGTGAGCAAGAATTTTTGAAAACGTTGTTGAACCCATATGAGCATCTCTATAAGTATAGATATCAGCCATTGTAACTTTTCTTGCATTATCAAAAGCCTTAATAAATTCGTAATATTCGGTGTAACTTTCAATGCGAGCAACATTCTTTTGATATTGTTCTTCGCTTAAGAACATTGATTGTTTAACCTTATCAAGAGATAATTCTTCATCTTTCTTTATAGCTTTCACCATTGTATCTGCAAGGAAACTCATGTCACTATTCATTGCTTTAAGTTCGTCTATCATGCTAGATAGGGCATCAGCACTGCCATATTGTAATTGAAGAGTTTCAAGTTTATCTGCTTGAGCTTTTGTAAGCTTCTTTGCTTTTTGTCCAGCCGCCTTAGCATCGTCATATTCTTTTTGTTTTGCTTCAAGCTTTTTAAGCTCTGCTTGTGGCTTGCTTAGAGCAGCAACCAATGATTTAGTTATATTTTTATAGAATTGGATATTTGTTTTTACGTAACTTGCAGCTTTCTTAACAGGTGTTCCAACCACTTTTCTAGTGCTAGCCTTTGAATCACTACCTTGTTTTGTATCATCTTGACCTTTGCTATCATCTTCTACAATGATTGTATCTTCAGTCTCAGGTTGTTTTTCTATTTTTTCTTCGCTATCATCTGTTGCCTCAGCAGGCTCGCCTTGAGTTTCAGGGTTTTCATTTTCTGTTTTAGCTTTAGTCTCGCCAGCTGTTATCTGTTTAAAGTATCTTTCATTGAGAGACTGCCCAAGCTCAGCTCTAGCAATTCTATTAGCAATCTTGTAACCATTCATTATAAGGGTGTCGAGTTCTTTTGAACCTTTCATCATAGAAAGTATGTCGCTGATAGAGTTTGCAAGGGCAATACCTATAGGGTCGAAATCGTCTCTAACTTCTTCAACATCAAGAAGGATAAGGAAAGCAATAGCACTTTGAAGGAAATTTTCTTTACTTTGAATAGACTTTTTACTTCTTTGAGTTTGACCATTAAATTCATTAACCTTATCGTTTATCATCAGTAGGGCTTTTTGAATGTATTTAGAATTGCGGGTAGGTTGAAGGTTGTCATCAATAAGAGCACATTTTTTAACTATGTCAGTGATTTTTTCATCACCTTGCATTGTGAACCCGTCAGATGCAACTGTTTTACCTGCTACGTCTGGGTCGTTAGCATTGATTAAAACTCTTTGGAAGCCGTCGAGCCCGATATAGAAAAGCGAATTATTTGCATTTGTATCTGCAACGTTAGTGTTAAGTTGATTTTCGCTAGCAAGCTTAGTTTTAATAATGTTGTGTATATTTAAGCATCTATAATATTCAGAAGCTTCATAGCGTTCTTCACCATTAAAAGTGCCTAAAACAGCTTGTTGAATATCCTTTTGCTTTTTGAAAGGATTTTTTTCTTTTAAAGCTTGATATACAAAAGGCTTGCAATCATTTTCAATTTCATTTAATTTTTCATAGTCGCCCGCGTCTTGAGCCTGCAATTTTGCACTTGTGATAGCAGACAAAAGTTGAACAGCAAAATGAGAATTAGGTGCTTGTTTAGAAACTTTCTTCAAAGCTTTAACAAAAAGTGTGTTGCCATACTTTGTTTTAAATCCATCTTGATTGCTTTCTATAGCATCTATAAATTTTTCAATAGTTGTGCTGTCAGAATTGCGTTTTTTAAACTCTTTATCATCAAAGTCATGTTTAAGTTCTACTGCATCTGCAAGAATAGCAACTCTTTTATTCTTATCGCTATAATTTTCTTGGTCGTCGCAATATCTAATAAAGCCATCTTTTGGATTTTTATCTACATCAAGCATAAATAAAGAAGTCAAGCAGTTAGCCTGCAAAACTCTAGGGTCAAAAGTAGTAATCGTGTCAATGTTTTCAAGAATAGTCTTATCAATTTCTTTACCTTTATTGATAAGAAGTTCGTTTATCATTCCTTTAATAAGTTTAGACATAATTCCCTCCATTTTTGTTATCTATATTTTACCATATATTGCCGTCAATTTCAATAGGTAACTTTAAAAAATTTTACAAAAACCCCGATTATTTTAGCATAAATCATACATTTCTAAGAAAATTGTGTTTATTTAAGCCTAAAAAATGCTCCAACAGAAGTGGTCGCAACGTCAATTCGTATATCTTGACCTTCTATAATTCCGTCCTTTTCAATCTCACTGCTAACAAAATTATATGCAAGTTCTGGGCTATTGTTTTCTTTGCTAAGGTGTGAAAGTATAATTTGCCTTGCTCCGCTTGCTGCCAGCCTTTCAACAGCCTTTGCACTTACGTTGTTTGATAGGTGCCCATTTGGTCCATCTATTCGTCTTTTAAGTGATAGTGGGTATTTTGTGCCATTATACAGCATTTGCCTATCATAATTTGCTTCTAAGTATACAATTTGACTTCCAGAAATGGAATTTATGATTTTGTCGGTAATATGCCCAAGGTCTGTGACGACTGATATTTTTTTATTGCCTTGTGAAAAACTAAACCCAAAACATTTAACGTCATGCGGAACTTCCACAGGGTAGATAGTAAGTTTTTTAAGCTCAAATTCTCCATCAAAGAGCTTTCTATTAAGCGTTGATACCTTTTTTAACTTGTCATCCATCCCTTGCCATACCATCTCGTGTGCGTAAACCGGCAGGTTATATTTGCTTGAAAAAATATCAACCCCTTTTATATGGTCACTGTGTTCGTGTGAGATGATAATTCCATCAAGCTCATTTGGCTTTATTCCAATAAGTTCTAACCTTTTAACTGTTTCTTGGCATGATAAACCATCGTCTAACAATAATTTAGTGTTATCCGTTTCAATATATGTAATGTTCCCGTCACTACCTGATGATAGATTGATAACTCTCATAGTGACAATATTATATATTATTTTGCCCGATTTTGCAAGTTTTTGTTGTTTTTATTAGATATTTATAAGGTTTATTTATTATTTATCTTCATTTTCATATAAAAATTTTGTGAAAGAACTTTCTTCACATTCTTCACAAACGGATATATCACTTTCTGCGGACTTGTAACTATAATTCATGCAAATAGACGTGAAAAGCCATATCAAAGTTGCAAATATTATAAGTCCAGCAATAAAAAAGAGATTATTTTTCACAAGTTAAATTTTATCATATATTTAAAATAGTTAAAAAGCATTATATAGCCATAAATTGTCGAAATCTTTTTAATATCGTTGTAATTTGTCACGAACCAAATGTTCGACGACTGTCCGCGAGCCTAACGCTCGGCGAATGTCCGACGGCTTGAATTGAAAATGCAGACCTTATCTCCGCTCTCCAAACCAAAAGTTTGGCGATTGTCCGGCAGGGTGAGTTTAAAATAAATTTTATCTCCGCTTTCAAGCCAAATGCATGGCGACTATCCGGCAAGTTGAATTGAAAACACAGACCTTCTTTGACACGGGCAAGCGAATGGAAAACTCTCTTGAGTTTTTGATAGGCATTTGCCTATCGTGATTTTTTCTTCAGAAAAAATCACCCATTCGCTTGCCCGTGTCAAAGAAGTTTAAGTGAGAAACTTTGGTGTTACCCCAGTAAGTTATCCACATAAGGCGGACTAAAAAAATTGTAAATTAATAAAAGTTTACGATAGAAAGTGCCTAAAACACTCGATAAAAAGTGGCTAAGCCACAAATTTTTCAAAAAATTTTAAAAAATTTGTTAAATTTGCTTGACGTAGGTTGCGGGGGGGGTATAATAAGGTATCTTTAGTAGATAATAATATTGTATCTTACTGCCAACCGCGAAAGCGGGAAATTGAATAAAAGTGGTGAAAAGGGAGCAAAAATTTATCCACATAAGGTAAAAGTTATCCACATACCAGAACTGATAAACTCGGCATTATAGAAATAGTAGACGATGGAAAGTGGATAATCCACCCGCTTTCTTGGACTAGCTAATTAGGTGATATGGGGAGAAAATAATATGTAAAATAACAAAATAAAAGTTTTTTAAATATAAAATTAAAAAATTTTATAAATTTTTTGTGATTATAGTTGTAGTAAATAAAATAAAAAGATTATTAAAATATAACTACACCCCAAGCGGTTTGACGTCATAGTGACGGCAAGTGCGAGACAGACTTTTTTAAATATGCTATAGTGTGGGTGTAAAATGCAAAAATAGACAATTTTTGCATAGAAATAATAGCTTTAGACAAACTATATAAAATAAGGAGGTTAATAGAATGTCATTAAAAGTAAAACTAATATCATGTATTTCATTATTTATGCTTATGCTAGGAGTGCTAGTTATAGGCGTATTTGCGGCAACGCAACAGCAAATAAGCATGCAAGGGAATTTAAGCTTTGTAGTCCCAGATAAAAGCTTGTATGTGAAAAATGTAAGATATCAAGAAGCGGGCGGTGAAGCGGTTGATATTGAAAGTTTCACTCCGGGCTACATAAACGGAAGCTTTAATATGGATTTGACGGCTTTAGAAACAGAAGAAAACGCTCACGGCTCCTTTGCATTGTATTTTGATATAATCAATACAACAGATATCCAGTGGGCAATAGTGGACGTAGAACTGCCTACTGCTTTAACAAGTGCAGGGGTATCAGCAAGCTATAGCGGAATTATACCAACAAATGATTTGACTGACACAGATAGTGATGGTTATAAAAACTTTGACGCAAACACACCAATCGACGGCTCTCTTATCTTAACCATCACCGCACCAAACTCTAGTTCCGTCAACCTTGAAGGAATAGTTATAACAATAGACGAATATATAGACGCAGCTGTTCAAGTGACATCGGTGTCATCAAGTGGAGCAACAACAGATACATATACAGACCTTGCAGGTGGAGTAGCAATAGACGGCTCTGTAGATTTGTCAGGCATAGAGTTTGCAACAGGTGAAACAACCCTTACAATTTCCATGACATCACTAAGTGCAAAATATATAAAGAACATAGTAAGCTACGACTCAGGAACAGTTAACTATAACACCACAGGCACAAGTGGAACACTCTTTGTTCACTCAACAAGCTTGTATCTACCACAAAACTCAAGCGGAGAGTTATCAAGCGGAGAAAGTAAAGACCTTACAATCTATGTAAATAACAACACAAGCTCAGCAAAGACAATCTCAGGACTCAAGGTATCCTTTGAAGAGAAAGAAAGCTTGCTTCAAAAAGACACCGAGAATAAATATTGGTATGTAGAAATGGGCACAGTGATGGGACAGACACAAAGTGAATACATCCGCTGGAAATATATCGCATCAGTAGACGACAGCAGCGGCAGTGACGTAGCAACAAAATATACAACCTTTGATGCAGACACTACTCCAACAGGCAAAGGTTATTTCTATCTAGAAACAAACGTACTTTCAGCCATAGGCAGAGACGGCACAAACAATATGATAGAAGTATCATTCAATAATGATTGGACAAGAACAAGTGCAAGAGCAGGACATCAAACGAAAGCAGAGTGGACAAGCATCAACGCCAATGACTACGCAACAAGTAATGTTCGAAGGTACATCAATGGCGTTGATTCTTATGATGCTTATAAAAACCCAAGTGGTACATCAACATACCCATATACATACGAGCCAGATGGAAGAGAATCTAATATGTATGATGATTTAAACATTGATACAACAAATGACTTAGTATACGAAAAAATAGTGGCAAGGTCGCTCGGGGAGTTATATAAAGATAATACAAACTCGACAACAAATCCAAACGACGTAACCTATCCATCAGACTTAAAAGACGGAGATGAGTACTATCAAGAAGGGCACGAAGATGCCTTTTGGCTGTTATCATACTATGAAGTATATCAACTAACAGGCGGAAGCAGCACAATAGACAGTGATAGTGGAAGAGTATGGCCAACAGGTTCAGCTAACTACTATTGGCTCCGTTCGCCTAATTCGGTTTTTAGTGTTTTTGCTTATATTGTTGATACTTCGGGTTTTCTCAATTTCGATTTTGTCGACTTCCACAGTCACGCGGCTCGAGCAGCTTTCAAATTTTCGATATAGACCCCGAATTTTCCCAAAACCCAAAGAAAATTTGAAACATCTTATAAATGATATAACCTATCGCTTAATTACTTTAATAGCTAACTTTTTAATAAAATTCAAAAGGCACAATAAATTTGTGTCTTTTGTTTTTAGAAAATATCAAAAATCATTTTAAATAATATTAACACTTTATATTTATTTGACAAAAACTTATGCTTGTGGTATTATTTATTCACTTAAAAGGCAGGGCATAATGAAAGAAACATTCTATATCACAACACCTATATATTATCCAAGCAACAAACTTCATCTTGGCAATTCTTACACAACTATTGTCTGTGACGCACTTGCACGCTTCAATAGAAAACTTGGCAAAGACGTAATGTATCTCACAGGCACCGACGAGCATGGTCAAAAGATAAGCTTAGCAGCAGAGAAAGCGGGCAAAACGGAGAAAGAATATCTTGACGAAATGGTTGCAGACACCAAGTCACTTTGGCAACTTTTGAATATCAGCTATGATAAGTTTATAAGAACTACAGACCCATATCATGAAAAGGCTGTTCAAAAGATATTCACCGAACTTTACAATAAAGGCTATATTTATAAAGGCAGTTACAAAGGTTGGTATTGCACACCTTGTGAATCTTTCTGGACTGAAAGTCAGCTTGTAGATGGCAAATGCCCAGATTGTGGAAGAGAAGTCAAATTCCAAGAAGAAGAGGCATATTTCTTTAAGCTCTCTGAGTTTTCAGACAAACTTTTAAAGCTCTATGAAGAGCATCCTGAGTTTTTACTTCCAAAATCTCGTGTCAACGAAATGGTCAACAACTTTATAAAGCCAGGTCTAACCGACCTTTGTGTGTCAAGAACATCAGTCAAGTGGGGAGTGCCGGTTGAGTTCGACCCTAAGCACACAATCTATGTATGGATTGACGCTCTTCCAAACTATATCACAGCACTTGGCTATGGCAGTGAAGATGACAGCTTATTTAAGAAATTCTGGCCAGCAGACGTTCACGTTATTGGCAAGGAAATTGTGCGTTTCCATGCAATCATATGGCCTGCAATCCTTATGGCACTAGGGCTTGAGCTTCCACATCGTGTTTTCGGTCACGGCTGGCTTATGTTCGGTGGAGACAAACTTTCAAAGAGCAAAGAAAACAGCAAAGTTGAGTGCATAGACCCACGTGTGCTTGTTCCACTTTACTCAGCGGACGCAATAAGATATTTCTTGTATCGTGAAATACCTTTTGGCTCAGACGGCAACTATTCAACAGAAGCTTTCTTAAACCGCTTCAATAGCGACCTTTCAAACAACTATGGCAACCTTGTTTCAAGAACCTTCAGCATGGTTAAAAAATATTTTAACTCAGTCATTCCAGAAGGCTCAGCCCTTACCGACCCAGATGACATCGCTCTAAAGGAAGTTGTGGATAGGGAAGTTAAAAATACGCTTACCTATATGGATGAGCTTGACGTCACAAAGGCGGTCACAGCAGTATTTAATATCTTCACTGAAGCAAACACATATATCCAAAAGGTTCAGCCTTGGGCGGTTGCTAAACAAGAAGACGGGCAAGCTCGCCTAAAAACAATTTTAAGAAACCTTCTTGAAGTCATCAGAATTGGTAGCGAACTCTTTGAGCCATTCACGCCAACAAAATCTCGTCAAGTGCTTGATGCTCTTGGCATCACTGATAAGGTTTTCAAAAATCTTGATAATTTTGCAGGTCTCACGGCAGGGCAAGAACTTAAACCGCTTGATATACTTTTCCCACGTCTTGACGTCAACGCAGAGCTTGAAAAACTTGGTCAAATCACAAAATAAATAAAAAATAGATAAAAAGTGAAGTGAAAATATGTTTTTCACTTCATTTTCGTTTACAGCAAAATCCTTGCCGACAAAAATATTGATAAAAATTATAAAAGTATTCAAAATAATTTGAGAAAAAAATGTTAAAAATGGTATCATATAGTTAAAGGAGATTTATATGAGTGCATCTGCAATAGGTTGGATTGTATCTATATTTTTTGTAGTAATCTTAGTGATAGGTTTTTTCGTGGGATTTTGGAGAGGACTTAAAAGGTCAACAGCCAATCTCATATTTTCTGTTGTGGGCATAATAATTGCCTTCTTTGTGACACCTGCAATCACAAATGCTATCATGGGGATTCAAATTGATAACAATGGCACGCAAATGTCGCTCAGTCAAGTGATTATTGAAGCATTGAAGGAAGATGAAACAATTTCAGCCCTTATCACAAGAAATCCAAATATGGAGTCGTTTATTGAAGCTTTGCCATCAGCACTTGCAAATGTGCTTGTGTTTATACTTGTGACCTGTGCAATAGAACTTCTAATGTATATCATTTATAGAATTATAGTTTCATTCACACTTAAAACTCCAGAAGGTGAAAGCAAACATCGTTGGTGGGGTGCAGGGGTTGGACTTGTAAAGACCTTTCTTCTTACAATCTTTGCCTTTATGCCACTTGCAGGACTTATTGGAGTGTATGGCACAGCAAAGTGTAATGAAGTTTTTGTAACAAACAGCGAAGTGGCAACAAGTTCAATTCTTGACGAAGTGCCAGCAGAAGTTGATGAAATTTTGACAGGGCTTGAGAACAACGCTTTAATTAAAGTTTGTGGTATATTCGGGCTTGACAATGCCACTTTTGACTATTACACACAAATAGACGTTGAAGAAAACACTATTTACTTAAGAGAAGAGATAGAAAATCTTTATCCACTTGCCAACATGGCATATCAAATAGCAACTACCGAAGCAAATGTAAACTTCAGCGACGTTGATTATGATAAACTTGAAGATTATGTAAACAATTTTATAGATGGTGGACTTTTTAAAGGCATAATAGTAGACCTAGCAAACGATATAATTCAAAATTATCAAGAATATCCATTTATTTCTGAAAGTGAGAATTTATCACAAATTCAAGAAATTTTGTCACCAATTCAAGTGAAATTACAAGAATATGCAGAAAATCATGATATGCTTGAACAATATTTCACTCACGACGTGAAATATATATTCCAAACAGTGAAAACGGCAGCACAAAATGGACTTTTAGATGAAATTATGACCATGTCGTCAAATACGTCATTGACAGATATGATGGATTTGCTTATAAGTGACCGTTATATTCAAACAACAGAAGAAACCCTTGCAAGTGCACTTGACGTCAACCTTGTTCGTGATGCGATCGCGCCGCTTACAGAGATGCTTCTTGACGAGCTTTCTCAAAGTGTTGAATTAGAACCAATAAGCGTGGACACAAGCACTTGGAGCGAGCAAGATTGGGATAGTCTTTCAACGTCAGTTGTAAATGTGGTTAAAGATTATAGTGATTTATCAAACCAAGTTGACGTCATAGAAGTGGCAGAAGACCCTAGCATTTTGATTAGTGATGACAGTATTGATATTGAGAATATAACTTCAGCACTTGGCAATTTAATTGACGAGGCAAGGGCAATAAAGCTATTCTACAATGCAGATGGTCAGTCTATAATTGATAACCTTCTTGGAAATTACAACATTTCGCTTCCAACAACAGAAGTGTATGACGCAGAAGGACAAGCGGTTGAAATCAAAAATTACAGCGATTTATTTGGCTTTATCACGCCAGCTCTTACACAAATTAAAGAGAATAATCTCTATGACGTTTTGAATAACTCTCAAGATACTTTATCTCTTATGAGCGAGCTTGCGTCAATTTTGTCACAAGAGGGCAAAGAAACCCTTTTAAGCGAGATTATACTTCCACTTTCTCAAGTTGAACCAACAAAGACCTTTGTGGTTGAAGAGATGTTACAGCCAATACAAAACAATGTTGTAGACTTTACACTCTTGACAAGTTATCAAGATTGGAAGAATGATCTAGGTTATATCTCAGATCTTCTTGTAACGCTAAATAATCTCACTCTTGGAGATGTCACATATCTAGAACTCGCTTTCAATGGAGACGTGCAATCTATAATAAATAATCTTACAGAAGATACTCTTACAAACGTTGTAAAACCTGTGCTCTATGCAAAATCAACATCTGCTTTAAGGGATGATCTCTTTGCAACAATCACAGACGTTGTAGATGGAATAACTATAGCCGCAAACACAATAGACCTAAGCGGTGTAACCTTAATTGAAGGTAGCAGTGAAGACCAAGCAGACGAAATATGCAACATTCTTTCAAACTTCTTAGAGCTTAATAAGGTCTATAGCGAAGGCATAGGCTTAAGAGATATAGATAAATCGCTTCTTGGAGAGTTTTTAACTAGCATGCAACAAAATGCTTATAGACAGGTGCTTTCAGAGAAACAGGAGACAGGTGCATTCAAGGGTGTTTACGACAATATTCTTGCAACTATAAAGACCGAATATCAAGACGTGATAGCACTTTCTAGCGACCTTCAACAAATGCTTGCTGAAGAGAATTATCCATATATCAATTTTACAGAACTCTTCAATATGATAGAAGAACTTGAAAGCTTGTAAACTAAAAGGACGAAAGATGACTGAATTTAAACATATTCCTGTGATGCTTTATGAAGTTATAGAAGGACTTGATATCAAACCCGATGGCATCTATGTCGATTGCACTATAGGTGGCGGTGGACATTCTTCAAAAATAATAGAAAAACTATCAGCGAAAGGTCACCTATATGGCTTCGATAGAGATGCCGATGCAGTAAAAGTTTGCCTAGAAAGGTTTAAAAACAATAAAAATGTGACAATAATTCATGCAAACTATAAAGACTCGCCAAAGCTTTTGCAGGAAATGGGCGTAAATAAAATAGACGGCTTTTTGATAGACCTTGGAGTAAGTTCTTATCAAATAGACACGGCAGAGCGTGGTTTTAGCTTTTTGCATGAAGGCAGACTTGATATGCGTATGGACACAGAGCAAGACCTTGATGCTTTTCAAGTGGTGAACTACTACTCAAAGGAAAGGCTTTTAGATATCTTGTATAAATATGGCGAAGAGAGCAACGCTCGCAAAATAGTTGAAAATATAATAAAATATCGCAAAATAAAGCCTATTGAAACAACAACCGAGCTTAAAAATATCATAGAAGAGAGTTTTCCTAAAAAAGTGATATATGGCAAAGGTGGTGTTTCAAAAAAGACCTTTCAGGCAATAAGGATTGAAGTGAATGGAGAACTTAGCGGGCTTGACAGCCTTCTAAAAGAGCTTCTTTCAATGCTGTCAAGCGGTGGACGCGGAGCTGTTATAACCTTCCATAGCCTTGAAGACCGCATAGTCAAAAATGTGTTTAAAGAAGAAGCCACAGATTGCCTATGTCCGCCAAAAACACCTGTTTGTATTTGCGGGCATAAAAAGTCTGTGAAACTTGTAAGCAAAAAGCCAATCACGGCAGGAGCGGAAGAACTAAAAAACAATCCACGCAGCAGCAGTGCAAAACTAAGAATAGTTGAAAAACTTTAAAATATAGATAAAAATCATGTAATATAACAGGAAGGGGGTAAATATAATATGGATGAGAAGACCTTACTTGCTGAAATAGAAAAAGAGCAAAAGAAAAAGATAGAAGAAAAGTTTTTAGAGCAAAAGGGCAGTGTTCCAAGCGAAAACACAACTATAGCTGATACTCAACCTGAAACAAAAGTGCAAAGCGAGAAAAAACGCTCAAGAACAAGTCCTAGTGCATTTTCAGCAAAAGCATTTCCAAATAATGCTCTTAGCGAAAGACTTGAAAAAAAATATGCAGAGCTGAGCGGCGAACATTTCGAAGAAGAGCCTACAGAAGAACCAGATCATGAGCCTGAAGATGAGGACGAGGAGCAAACTTTGTCAGCAAGTGAGCCGTCTACTATCATTGAAAGACCGAACTATGATTTTATAGAAGAGCTATCACCAGAGCAACGTGGAAAGATATTTAAGCTAGAAGAGCAACAATCGCAAAGCAAAGTAAAACCTAAAACAAGCAAGGTTAAAAACATAATAATTGCAATTTTGTTTGCAATCTTTGGGGTGTGGGGAATAATAAATATTGCAACCCTTGATAATTTAGGTGGTCAGATAAGTGATATTTCAACAGAATATGATATGAATTTGATATCTTATCTCAACAATCTGCACAACCTAGATGCCACCAATGGCGAAAACATGGAAAATCTTTTCCAGACCATACCTAAAGACGAATTTCCACCAAGTTCCATCGGCGAGCAATCGAATTGGTTTGATAGATTTTGTAATTTCATAGCAGGGCTGTTTGGAGGCTAGTCTTGCAAAAAAAATTCACATTATTTTCATTAAAGAAAAGGATATTAGCAATTCTCTTGGTAATATCCTTTATTTTTTGTGCCCTAATTGTTAGATTATTTGTAATACAGGTGATAAACGGCAAAAGCCTTCAACTCAGGGCAACGGACCAGTGGACAAGAGACCTTTCAATAGTCGCACCACGTGGCACTATCTATGACACAACAGGCTCAACACTTGCCGTCAGCTATACAACCTATAATGTATACGTCAGAGCAAGGGAAGTCACGTCGCCAAGCAAAGTCGCGTCCATTTTGTCACAAGAGCTTGCCCTAGATTTTTCTTCAGTCTACCAAAAAATCAGCAACAAAAATGTCAGCGAAGTGCTAATAAAGATGCAGGTTGACGGCGAAACGGCAGAAGCAATATACAATCATAAGCTTGACGGTGTGTATCTTGCGGAAAATAGCGATAGATACTATCCAAACGGCAATCTTTTAACGCAGGTGCTCGGATTTATCAGCATAGATAATGTTGGTCAAACGGGTGTTGAAGCATATTACAACGATATATTAAGTGGCACAGACGGCTATAGCTATGTGCAAAGTGACCTTCAAGGCAAGGAGATAGGCGGAAGCTTAAGATACTATTATCCTGCAACGGCGGGTAGCAGTATAACCCTAACAATAGACAGCAAAATGCAACTTATTCTAGAACAGGTTCTTGAGCAGATTATGGAAGAGCAGCAGGCAAAGAACGTTTCAGGACTTATCATGAACGCAAAAACAGGGGAAATTTTATCAATTTCAAGCAAGCCAAGTTTTGACCTTAACGATGTGCCGCGTGATGACCTAGAAGCACTCTTTGACCAAAGTCGCGTAAAACTTGTCACGGATATTTACGAGCCAGGCTCAACCTTTAAAATATTGACGGTTGCCGCCGCACTTGAAGCAGGGGTATGCAGCCTTGACGACACCTTTTATTGTCCGGGTTACAGAATTATAGACGGCGAGCGAATAAAATGTTGGAAAACAATAGGTCACGGCAATCAAACACTTGCAGAAGCCTTCTCTAATTCATGCAACTGCTGCTTTATGGACCTTGCTCTTAGACTTGGCGTTGATAGATTCTATGAATATATGGAGAAATTTGGACTTGGTCAGCAGACGGGCATAGACATCTCTGGCGAAGGCAGCGGAATGCTTATGGCAAAATCTCAGGTCAGAACGGTTGACCTAGCTCGTATGGGCTTTGGTCATGCAGTTGCACTCACTCCAATTCAGCTTTTGACTGCAGTTGCAGCAATTGTAAATGGCGGCACCTACAACGAACCACATATATTAAGTTCAATCACAGATGCCACAAGCGGCGAAACACAAACAATAGAAAGCAGCGTCAGGTCAACAGGTGTTGTCAGCAGCGAAACATCTCAAACAGTCAATTACCTTCTAGAACTTGCTGAAAACAAAACAGGCAAATATACCTTTGTTGAAGGCTATAATGTTGGCGGCAAAACAGGAACAGCTCAGAAATATAGCGAAAGTGGCGGTATAGCACAGGGCAAGTATATCTCAAGTTTTATAGGCACTTACCCAGCAGACGACCCAGAATATATTGTCTTTATTATGGTTGACGAGCCGAGTGCAGGGGCGTATTATGGAAGTATAGTTGCCGCACCTTATGGCAAGATAGTATTTAGTAATTTATTTGACTATCTCAACGAGCCTAAACAAGATGAAAGCGTGGTTATAGAATATGTAGATATGCCGAATGTCGTAGGTTTGAGCCTTGCAGACGCAGCGGTAGCACTAAAAAATCTTGGACTTTATTATGAGCTTGATGGCGAAGGCGAATATATCACGTCACAGCTCCCGCCTGCTGGCACGAGTTTGCAAGTTGGCATAACTGTCGTTTTGATAACGTAAAAAATCATAAAAACTTTTAAAAATATTAAAAATATTTGATTTAGCCAATCATAACGCTTAAAAAACTATCATTTACTTGATAAAAACTTTAAAAAAATATAAAATAATAATATGAGCACAACATGGATTATCATTATAGCTGTGATAGCATTTGGCGTTTTGTTATGTTTTTTGCTTGCAATAGCAAATTTTGCATACGATAGGTTTTTGCAACGCTATCAAGAACTTGATAAAGTTCCGCTGCAAGGAGATTTGTCAATATATGATTTTATAAATTATATAAATCATAACGAGTTTGATGGAAAACTTCAATTTATTCAAATCTCTCAACTTGCAGGCGACGCCTATAGCAAAGGAAAACTATTTTTGTCAACAAACACACTAAACAAAAATTCACTGGCATCAATCACAATCATTGCTCATGAACTAGGGCATGCAAAACAAGATAAGGAAGGTGGGAAACTTAAACGCTTGCATTTCTTAAAAGCTTTTGGAAAAATTATTGGTGTATTTTTACCACTTCTTTTAATTGCTGGCGTTGTTATGCTTATCTTAGGTGAAGATTATTTCAATATAAGTTTCATACTTCTTGGATGCGCTGCTGGAATATTTGTTCTTTCACTTTTTACAAAACTTTTAACAATTTCCATAGAAAAAGACGCATCAAAAAAGGCGATTAAGATGCTTGAAGAATACCTTTCAGAAGGTGAACTTAAAAAGGCAAAAAGATTTTTGAAGGATGCAAGGCTTACCTATTGGGCAGACTTTTTAAGACTAATCTTAGGCTGGACAGCACTATCAAAAAAATCAAAATTATTTTAATATAAATAAAATATTGAATAAATAATAAAAAATTTTAAAAAATATATTAAAAATAAAAAAATAATAAAAATTAAAGAAAAAATAAAAAAATAAAGGAAAAATCAATAAAAAATTAGTAAAATTTATTATAATAAATATTTTTATGGAAAGTATATAAGGAGAATTTGCAATGGGATACTATATAGGATATATTGTTTCAGGTGTAGTGATAATAATTTCGGTAATAATTGCACTTGTTGCACAGGTGAAAGTTAACAATGCCTATGAAGAAAATAAAGAAAAATTATCATCACTTGATATGACGGGCGGTCAGCTTGCTGAAAAATTGTCGTCAGATTATGATTTGAATTTAATGGTAAGGCAGTGTAACGGAAGACTAACCGACCACTATGACCCAACAGACAGAAGCCTAAACATATCACAAGAAAACTTTAATTCAAAATCAATAGCCGCTCAAGCCATTGTTGCGCACGAGTTCGGACACGCACTCCAACATGCCGAGAACTATGCACCGTTTAAGGTAAGACAAACTGTTGTCAAAGCAAGCAATCTTATCTCTCGTATGATTATGCCACTTTTAATAGTTGGAATACTGCTTCAAATATTTTTACTTGGCATAGCAGGTCCGCTTGTCATATATATTTCAGTGGCTCTTTATGCTGTTGCTGTGATTGCAAACCTTATCACACTTCCAGTTGAAGTCAATGCATCGTCTCGTGCAAAAGATTTGCTTGTAAAATTAGGTTGCACAAGCGACAGCGAAGTTCAAGCCACAGACAAGGTGCTAAACGCCGCATCTTTAACCTACGTTGCATCACTACTCGTATCCATGGCATATTTCTTAAGATTTTTATTCCTTCTCCTTATGTGGACAAAACGAGATTAAAAAAAATAATATATAAAATAAAAATAATGTATCAAAATAGCCTAAAAATTATCTTTGAAGGGTTACTGATACATTATTTTTTATATAAATAAATAAAAATGTTATTGTTTTTAAGTTAAAATTAAGAATTATAGTAGAAAATAATTAAAAAACTCAAATGCTATTATTTATCATTTCATCTATGCTGACTTTCAAAATTTTAGATAACTTTCTAAGCATTGCAATGGAAGGCTCAGTTCGTCCTTGTTCCCAATTTGCATAGCAACTTTCAACAACGCCAAGCTTTTCAGCAACCTGTTTTTGCGTCAATCCTATATCTTTTCTTAAATATTTCAAATTATCACAGAATATTTTATCCATATAAAAATTTTAACCTAAACTAGACAAAATGTCTTGACACTAGACAAATTGTCTAGTATAATGATGTCGAAAGCAAGTTAGGGACAATAAAATGGGGATGGGAAGATTAATATTTTATTTATTTGAAATTTATTTTATTATAGGTTTAAAGGGGGGGATATCTTATGAAGTTTAAAAAATTAGACCCAGAGTATGCTATTTTTTATCTAATTGTATCTATTGTTGTTCCTCCATTATTTGTTATCAATTTAATTTTAATTTTAGCTCAAGTTATATCAAGGATAATTAAACGAAAAAAGGAGAAAAAAGAAATAGAAGCTTACAACGAAATAGAAAAGAGTGTATATAATAAGGTTATAATTTTAACAGAAGACGTGAAAAATCAATTATTACCATTATTGAATTGCATCTCAAATACATACTTAGGAGAAGATTCAATAAAAATAAGACGATTTGTTACTATGTGTATGTTAAATGATATGGTTGCGCAGGGTAGTATAATAGAATTTAGAAATTTTTTAATATATTTAGATGATATAACTCCTAAAGAATTAAAACTAAAAGAGATGCAAGATGCATTAGAGATATTAGATAATTTACTTAAAAAAACTTTGTCCTAGACAAAGTTTTTTGTTGGTTATTGTTCTTTTAACTTAGTTTTTTATTCAAAGCGGATTCTCTCAGAGATATAAGGAATAAGTTCGTCTATATTAAGTCTGATTTGTTCCATGCTGTCGCGGTCACGAATTGTGACGGTGTTGTTCTCAAGTGTGTCAAAGTCTATAGTTACGCAGAAAGGCGTTCCAATCTCGTCTTGTCTGCGATAACGCTTGCCAATAGAACCTGCTTCATCATAGTCGCACATAAATTCTTTTGAAAGCTTACTGTAAACCTCTTTTGCTTTCTCAGATAGGTTCTTTTGAAGCGGCAGGATTGCAACTTTATATGGCGCAATAGCAGGGTGGAAGTGCATAACAACTCTTGTTTCGCCGTTATCTAGGCTTTCTTCTTCATACGCCCCGCAAAGAATGGCGAGTGTCAATCTATCTGCGCCGATAGAATATTCAATAACATTAGGTGTATATTTTTCATTTGTGAATGGGTCAACATATTGCATGTTTTTGCCAGAATATTCTTGATGACGAGATAAGTCCCAAGTGCCACGATGATGTATTCCATTAAGTTCTTGCCAACCGATAGGGAAGTTATATTGAATATCACAAGCAGCCTTTGCATAGTGTGCAAGCTTGTCGTGGTCGTGGAAACGTAAGTTTTCAGTTTTTAAACCTAAATTTTCAACAAATTCAAGTGCTCTTGCCTTGTAGTTGTTGTAAATGTCCATAGAATCTTCTTCGCGGCAGAACATTTGAAGCTCCATTTGTTCAAATTCAATGGTTCTAAAAAGGAAGTTTCCAGGTGTGATTTCATTTCTGAATGATTTTCCAATTTGTGCGATTGCAAAAGGTACCTTAGCTCTCGTTGTGCGTTGAACATTTAAGAAGTTCACATATTCACCTTGGCAAGTTTCAGGACGAAGATAAACCTTGTCAGCATCAGCTTCAAGTGTTCCACGAGAAGTGACAAACATAGGATTAAACTTGCGAATTGGTGTCCAGTCAAAACCACCGCAGCGTGGGCAGCAGATATGATACTCATTGATGTATGATTCAAGTTGCTCATTTGTCATAGCTTCAGCAGAAACGCTGCCTTTGCTGTGTACTTCAACAAGGGTGTCTGCACGAAAGCGTTGTTTGCACTTTTTGCAGTCCATTTTAGGATCACCAAAACTTGCTACGTGACCACTTGCTTCCCATACGCGTGGGTTCATTAGAATAGCCGCATCAACGCCATAGGTGCTAGGGTCTTCTTGAACAAATCTTTTCCACCATGCACGCTTGATGTTGTTTTTAAGTTCAACTCCCACAGGACCAAAATCCCAAGTGTTCGCAAACCCGCCATAAATTTCACTGCCAGGAAATACAAACCCACGACTTTTACATAAATTAACAATTTTATCCATTGTGAGTTCATTTTTCATTTCTTTAACTTTCTTTTCATCTTTCATTATATTTTCTCCTTTTTTACGATTTTTTATTGATTTTTTGCGTTTTTTCTTTAAATTTTTATTGTTTTATGGCAAAAACGGTTGCAAAATTAAAAAAGCCCTATGCAAAACTTGCATAGGGGCGATAATCTAATTTTCGCTGTTCCACCCTAATTCATGTTAAACTTTTTTTATATGATTTTTATAAAATCACACAACTTAAAGTCCAACACCTTGTTTGCTGTCTTTACGCCGACACGCGTTTAGCTCGGGAGTCGCCAATTCCGTCATTGCTATAAATATTATAACAAAATAAAAATAAAAGTCAACAAAAAGCACACGATTTTCTTGTTTTAATATTGACTTTTTTATAAATCAAGGTATATAATTGTAATGTAAAGTTTTAGTTTATCTAAATTAAAAGGGAAATTTTATGGATAATAAATTATTAGAAAACATTGCATTTCAAGAGCATGAAGATTGGAAAAAAGATATTTTAAGTTTGCTCAATAATGAGCCAAGATGGTTCCCAGTAAAGGACGCAAACCTTGTTGCAAAACTTGATGAGCAGGATAGCGGGGAAGTCCCATTTGTTCCTTCAGTTTACCGTAAAAATAATGGCGAATGGGAAGTAGATGTTTTGCACGCAAACTTCTACCAACTTCCAAAAGAATACAAGGAAACATGCTTGGGACTTGCTGAAAGGGCTGTCTACATACTTCAAAATTTTGGCAAAGGTTTAAGCAAAGATAATCGTTTGAACAGATGCTATAAAAATGCACTTACTATGCTTAGCGCCACCGAAAAGCAATTTGAAGGCAACTTGGAAGATTTAGTCAAGGAATTTTTAGGTGAGAAGGCAAAAGGAAATAATTTTGTTTATAAAATAGATGGTGCATATATTTTCACAAAGTTTGACAACCCATCAACCATCTATGCCAAAATTTATGGAATGTCGCATAAGGATAAGCATGATCTTGAAGACTACTATGCAATAAACAATTCTCACCAAATGAGAGAGCTTGATCGTGGAAGCCAATTAAGCATTGAAGAGATAATGGCTCGCGGCGAACAAGTTATACCACAAATTCTTCATGAAGAATGGGAAAAATACGTAAACAAATACACAGAAGAATACATCAGTCTTCAAAGATCTTATGGTTGGAATAAGGATAATAGCGACGAAACACTTAAATTTAGAGCAAAAAGAAGCCTTTTAAAAGTTGTTCAATTAATAGAAGATTTAAACAGGGGAAAGTCTACAAAGTCAGTTACCCCAAGAATTGATAACATTTTAGAGCTTGCTCTTATCGCTAAATTTGGCAAGAATGGCAATTTGATTGCAGATAATGTTGGATTTGTTTTCGACGAAAATCCAAGAAAAGCGAAATTAAGTGACCAACCACAAAGTACTAAAACAGAAGACACAGAAAATGAGTAGATATATATTGATATATAAAAGATTTACAATTTAATAAAAACACAAGGGGAGTAGAGTCATTTTCCATGTAATGTTTAAGAAGTGTCAATACTATTAAATGCATGCTTTGTCGAGCGTAAAACATAATCAAGACTTTAAATAAGTCTTGTTTTTTATAATAAAGAAGATAAAAAATAAATAAAATGCATCTTTTTTTGTAAATTTTATCAAAATTTTCACTTTTTTTGATAAATTAACAAAAATTTAAATTGAAAAGACAAAAAAGCGATAATTTAAAATAAAAAAATAGCAAAATTATTTTTTGCTATTTTTTTCAAGCCAAGTCATATATTCTTCATAAGTTCCAGTAAAGTCATTATAGTGGTCTTCATCAATGATGTCAATAATTCTGTTCGCAACCGTTTCAATTATTTCTTGGTCGTGTGTAGCGAATAAGATATTGCCACGAAAGTTCTGCATACCTTTGTTTAGGGCAGTGATGCTTTCAAGGTCAAGGTGGTTTGTAGGCTCATCAAATATCAAAAGATTGCCTTGTTCAAGCATCATCTTTGCAAGCATACATCTCACACGTTCACCACCAGAAAGCACATTTGCAGGTTTTAGGTTTTCTTCGCCAGTGAACAGCATTCTGCCAAGCCAACTTCTAATATATGTTTCATTCTGGTCTTTAGAATATTGTCTAAGCCAGTCCACAATAGAGCTTGTGTTGCCTTCAAAATATTCATTGTTGTTTTGTGGAAGGTTGGTGATTTTTATGGTCTTTCCCACAAACACATTTCCGCTGTCTTGTTTTTCTTTTCCTAAGATAATATTGAATAAAGTGGTTAAAATTTGGCTATTTTTTGCAAAAAATGCCACTTTTTGTCCTTTTTCTATGTTAAAATTCAATTTTTTAAACATTCCAGCTTTGCTCAAGCCTTCAACTTTCAAAACTTCTTTACCAATTTCTTGGGTGTATTCAAAGTTGATATAAGGGTATTTTCTCGATGATGGTTTAATGTCCTCAATAGTCAATTTTTCAAGCTCACGCTTTCTGCTTGTTGCCTGCTTAGACTTTGATGCATTTGCCGAGAATCTTGCAATAAATTCTTTAAGTTCCTTAGCACGTTGCTCAGCTTTCTTGTTTTGGTCTTTCATCTGGCGAAGAATAAGCTGACTTGACTCATACCAGAAATCGTAGTTTCCAATATACATATTGATTTTGCCATAGTCAACGTCGCAGATGTGGGTGCAGACCTTATTTAAAAAGTGACGGTTGTGAGAAACGATGATAACAATGTTTTCAAAGTCTAGCAAAAATTCTTCTAGCCATCTGACAGTTTTAAAGTCAAGGTTGTTTGTAGGCTCGTCAAGGATTAAAATGTCAGGATTACCAAAAAGAGCTTGTGCAAGCAGAATTTTGACCTTTTCCTTAGGGTCAATATCCTTCATTTGAGTGTAGAACATCTCTTCACTTATGCCAAGGTTTTGAAGTAGAGTTTTAGCTTCACTTTCAGCTTCCCAACCCCCAAGCTCTGCAAACTCAGTTTCAAGTTCGCCAGCCCGCAAACCATCTTCTTCAGTGAAATCAGGCTTTGCATAGAGTGTATCCTTTTCTTTCTGCACCTGCATAAGTCTTTTGTGTCCTAAAAGCACGGTGTCTAGCACAGTTTCATTGTCATAAGCATTTTGATTTTGAGCAAGCACACTCATACGCTCACCAGGAGTGATAAAAATTTCACCCGTGTTAGGCTCAATTTCTCCCGTCAAGATTTTAAGAAAAGTTGATTTTCCTGCGCCATTTGCACCAATTATACCATAGCAGTTGCCTTTTGTGAATTTCAAATTAACATCTTTATAAAGCACTCTTCCGCCGAATGCCAAAGATACATTGCTTACTTGTATCATAAAATAAGTCTCCTTTAAATCCTTTAAATAATTCTAGTTTATTATAATTGAAAAGTTTGTCATTGTCAACAAAAAGTGATTTAAGAAAATATTTAAAACATATTAAAATATGTATTTTTTTAAAAGACTAATAAAAAATCAAAAAAATAATGATTTTTAAATAAAAATGCTTAAATTTTTTATAATTTTTCAATAATTTTTTTATTTTTTAGAAATTAAAAATCTATTTTTTAATATTTTTAAATTTTTAAATATTTTTGCCTTAAATAATTATAATAAATATAATTTCTTAAAACTACGACAAAAAGCGAAATTTATTTGCCTTTTTCGTAGCAAAAATTTATAATAGAATTGTAATATATTTGTGAAGGTGAGGTGCCTTAAATGAAAAGAATGAAGAAAGAGAAAAAAGCAAAGAAAACAAGTGGCAAAAAATGGCCGCTGTGGCTGACTTTAATACTCGTTATCGCAGGCGTAGGCGCTATATCTGGCATAACAGTGCTAGGCGTTTATCTTGCAGGCGGTTTTGAAGAGCGAATTATAAATCCAGAAGCAATAGCTTTTTCTTATGATGAATCTTTATATAATGAAAGCACAGGGCAACTTGAAGTTGTTGACGATTTTAGCTTGACAATAACAACTCCAACAAATCCTATCACAGAAACGGCAGTCACACTTTCATTTATAAATAGCAACGTTACATACAGAGTTGTTGGTGATGATGGAATCACGTATATTGACAATGGAATTATTCAAGTTCCAGAAAATGTCACCTTAGGGCAACCTTTCACAGTTAGACTTATAAGAGACAACTATCTTGAAGATAGTGAAGGAAATGAAATCTTAGACGGAAATAATCAGTCTATTGATTGGATTGTTGGTGGAATCTCCACTTTGCAGGCAAGAAGTGAATACAATATGATAAGTGCAATCACTTTACAAATCGCAGTTGACGTGCCTGTTTATATGACTGAAACAGTGGCAATCAACTCAGTGGGAGAAACAACAAATCAAATAGTAACGGGCGAGGCATTCACTCTTGACACAATCTTCTATCCAGCAAAAAGTGAGTATGTTTATAGTGATGACACAAACAGCAATATCGCAGAAGAGAATAAACGTGTGAAACATGCATATTATCAAGCAATAAATGTAGATTCAAGCAATCTTTCAACAAGATACGATGGAAGATATGAAGTAACATTCATTGCAGGTGACCAAGCAGTTGATAATATAACCATGTTTGGCTATACATTTAGGGATGCAGCCACTCAGATTGCAACAGAAAATCTTTACACAGATTCAGCCGATGAACTTTTCTATTCACAAGTTTTAGGCTATCTTTACACATCAACAACAGACGTTTCATCTCAGTTAAATGTAAGAATTGGCACTGCAAGTGTATATAATTTCACAGTAAGCAAAGCGGGCTCAACAGTATCAATGAATACTGACAGCACGTTGAGATTATATTTAAACCAATATCTCTACGACCTAAATTCTGAATTTTTAGGAGTAAATATATATTCAACTTCAGGTTCTCTTATTGAAAATATGCTTCCAAATATAGCACTCTCATTTGAATATAACGAGCAAGACCCAACACAGAGCGATAGCACCTTCTTTACAGTGCGCGGTGGTCAGCAAGTAGAAGTTGATGGCACCTACTACTACAAGCCATATTCAAATGTTACTAATTTAAACTACAGCTATTGGGATTTGCTAGCATCACAAGACGCAGAAATTACAGTCAATGTTGTGCTTTTAATAGAAAATGAAGATGGGTCATATTCACTATTTGGAACTCCATCTTTGATATACAACTTTACTTTGGCTGTAGAAGAACATACTGAAGCTGCTATTTCTTGGGCTGATTCAAGCGATATTGAAGTTATGCTTGACTATAATGCAGACGGAAGTATCAGTCAATATCCATTGAATTTAGATAGTCTTGTTTCAATACCAACTGATAATATCTATCAAGACTATGTATTCTTCGCATACTTTGGCGAAGGTGAGAAAAACACTTTGGTTCCAACAGCTGATGCAATTATTGGACCAACGGGATATAACTATGATTTAACAGGGTATTATTCAACAGATGTTGACAACCTTATGCTGTTTGCAATAAACGGAAATTCAATAACACTTCAAAATACCGGAACATTTAGACTGTATTATGCAACAATAGTAACAGAAAATGGTGTTCCTGTTTATGAAGAAGACCAAAGCGGAAATAGAACATATCGTATTGCTATGATGTGTAGTGAATATATCACTGTTATTTGCGAAAAATCACTCTATCAAGATTCAGTTCAAGCGGGCGAAATTGATACGAGCGCTTTCCAAGAAATAAATGGTGAAATAGCAATAAATCAAGGCGCGCAGCAGACTATAAGCGTGTCATTCAGAGTAATGGCAGAATCCGTGTCTGTATTCCAAGAAGAATATGACAATGGTTATATAAGTTTAATAATAAGAAATGCACAAGGTGCAGATGTAACGTCATATTTTTCTATAGTAAATAGAGATTTCTCAGTTGTTGGAGCGTCTGGCGAAGGCATTTTAGAATATCAACTTAGTGTAAACACAGGCGTAAGTATTGATGTTTTAAATGGAATATATATATATCAATTTATATTAAATTACAATAATAATGACGATAAAAATATTGATTGGATAATGTCTGTTCCAACTAATACACCTATTTGCATATATAGTCCTATTGCAACAGACATTGAAATTGTTCCAGATGGAGCTTATGATTATGAAAACTTTATAACAGGGCTTGAAACAATTTACGTGAATCAAACATTGAATGCAGGCGGTGCTTTTACTACAACTATCAATCTTGGAAATACCACACTCGCAAGCGTATCAGACCTTTTAGCTAGACTTATAGGTCTTGACAATAGTTATGTCACAATAACAGACCAAAAACAAAGAATAGACACTCTTGCTAGGAATTGGAGATTTGTTGTTGAAAGTGGAGCAAGTGATGCAATAAACCTGAACGGACAAACCTTCACATTCAGACAAGCAAGCGGAGCGGAAGTAATCCTAGCACTTGAAAGTTTGGATGGCAATGCAACAAGCATAGCAAACGGACAAAGCATAACTTTAAATATATCATCTGTTGGCGTAACCTATGCCGATAGCACAACTTCTCTCGACCCATTTGTAAATAATAATTTCGTAGAAGCCGATATTTCAAATATCTCTGTCAGCAAATATGGTGCTCAATCATCAAGCGGTGCAGACGTTATCACTTTAAATACACTTGCAAGGTTCTATGTTGGAGAAGATGCAAGCAGAACGCAATATAACAACATTCGTTTTCAACTCAGTCAACAATATCTCAATGACAGCACACTTACCGATGAAATGATAATTGACTTGTTTGGACCAAATGGCATGCTTACACTTTACAATGAGACGGGTGTAATCACAGGGCTTGATGGCAGCGCTGCTTCAATCAGAACAGCACTAAGCGGACAGACAATCACAAGAATTTTGATAAATAAAGACTTTGCAGTAGACTACATCATAAGATTTTCAATTTCTGACACAGGTGAAAATGGAGCTATAAGTTCAACCTTAAACTTAACACTTCTGGCAAATATCACACTATCATCTCAGAATTATCCAAATAATGGCGAAACTTTGTATGCAAGTGAAGCGTTAGTGCTTGAGAACACAGTAACAAATAATTACCTTAACTATTTATCACAAGAATACGACAGTTCATTTGCTTCGCTCTATGCTGATGGTGCTTCAACTTATTATATTGTAAGAAGCGGAAATAATTATATCTTGCAATCTAATATGCCATCTTCTTACGTAGGAATTTACTATGCCCAAGACACGATGGTCAATGGAAACTTGATCTCAGCAGGCTCAATAATCTTCTCAGATTTTTGGAATGTTGCTTCTCAAACCTATTCAATAACCTTCACACCTGATGGCGACAACAACTTTACTTTAAGCCGAACAATTAGTTTTGTTGTAACACGTGACCTTGCTGTTGAAGATTTGCAAAATGTATACTACATAATGAATAGTGGCACAAATTTTGGTATAACCGACTTTGTAAACTTGCATAGAATGTCAACAGCGGGTGGAAGCGCGGCAGAAACAGCTATAGAAGGCATTGATGTTGAATATGTATTCTCAGACTATCTAGTTTATGAAAATAACAATGTCACAAAGAGCGATGATTCATTCTTTGTGTTTGACTATAACACAACAGAACTTTCAACAACTCTAACTATAAACTATTTAGTTCGTGGTGCAAACAACACTATAACAGAAAGAGTGGAACTTGGCTCTATTGAAATTAAAATAAGATTGTATTCAAATGGCGATGACTTTGACCTTTATGAGTATATTGCAAACTTAATATCTTATGATTCAGACTATAGCATCAAAGCACAAATTCAAAATATTGGCTCAACTGAATATATAATGTTGCAAGAAGGCACTTGGTTCTTAAATGACGATTTTGCAACACTAGGAACAAATAACTTTAATATCTATGGCAATATGAGAACATACTCAACAACAGGAAATTCTCAGTCAACTTCAAATTATCTTGGCGTAACATATGACTCCACAGGACACAATGTCGAGGATGGAAATGGCGGAACTATAACAATAACCGGCACAAGACTTACAACAAGAAATTCAAGCAACAGGCTGTTTCAAGGGCTTGGCAATGAACAACTCTTCCTTGTTGTATACTTTGGCTCTGCAAGCGAAAATGGTGGAGAAAGACCTGAATTTCCGGGTAGTATAGCAGTTATGTATGTGCCTATCATAATCACTTCAATAGGTTTTGATTACGTAAATTATGCAAGCGGAGTTAATGAAAGTGACAAACTTGCAACTGCAATGACCGACCCAAATACTCTTATTGAAAATGGCATTTATGACACAATAACAGCAGGGCAGGTAACTCAAATTTTAAGTGAATACACCTTTGGCGAAACTGTAACAAATGGTCTATACATGATCACAAATTCAAGTCTCACAAGCAATATTCAATATTATCCTATAGACACCACAGGCTCTGTTCAAGCAAATTCAGAAATTGTGAAATTAATCTCCATAGAATCAGAACAAGTTGGAAATGGAGTTTATGAAAGGGTAGGGAACCTTTATCTTAACCACCTAACAACTGCAATGGACAATTTCTACTTGGCGCTGAGATATACAATTTCAAATTCAAGTGACAGCCGTGAATTTTACTACGTGCTTAAGGTTGTTCCAGACGTTGTCGTTGAAGATTCGGTATATGGCTACAATGGAAACTCGGAATTTTTAACAAGCGAAATTGGTAGTGAAAATATGGTGGAACTTGACTATATATTTGGTTCAACCACACTAAATGAAAATCAAAAGAGATTTAATATCACAAAGAGAATTTCTCTTGTCGATGGTAACTTAATAAATGGAAGTGCAACGATTGTAGAGAGCGAAGGGGAAGTTATCACAACACTAAAAGTCAACATTTTAAGTGATATGACGGTTATGATTTCTCTCACAGATGATTTAGGTGAAGCTAAAGGTGAGATGCAACTTATAACAATCACAACGCAAGACCAAACAGTTGACCTTGCAGATTACTTTGATAATATTGTAAGCGGTGATAGATTTACAATCAGAAGCATATCAGGCTCGGGCAGCATCACTTATGATGGAAATGGTCGAGAAATAAGTGTAGCACGTGACACCATCACAGAGCTTCAAGTTGATATAACAAGAGAGATGCAAGCTTGGATAGCTCTATATGATAGTGATAATCAGCCTAAAGCAGAAGCTCAACTTGTGACTATTTCAGAAGATGAAAAAATTGTTGACCTAGAAGATGTATTTGCAGAATACGACGCAATTCCAAGTTTTGAAATCGCCACAGGCGATATTCTTACAATCAAGATAATTTCAGGCGAAGGTGATATAACATACAATGGCACAGAAGTATTCTCAGACTTAAGTTATGTTAATGTTGTTGAAAGTGTTGTTGTAGGTGAAGACCCATACTACACTGAAGAGACTTGGTCAGATTATGTTCGAATATATTTCTCAGAAGACTACTCACAAATGTATTACACTCCATACTCAAATGAGCAAATCACAATCAATATCAGACACAGCTATCAAGGCGGTGCACAAGATAACGATTTAGCGGTCGTTGGTGGAGAGCAGTATTACACCTTCATTCTTAACACAACTTCTTACAACTATTCAGTAAGGTTTGCAGAAGAAGGGCAGTCTCCTGTTATAACCGATTCTAACAATGTAACATACACTTGGGATATTTCTAGAGCAGATATTCCAGAAGACAGAACTATATCTATGGATATAAGATTGCTTGAAGGTTATATTTCAGGTTCAGCTCAAAGCTACACAGAAGTATGGGATATACTTGAAATAGCCATGACAGAAGAAAGAGAAGGAACGCAAGAGATAGGTATTGGCACAGATTCAGCTGTTGCAAGCTATTCCTATGATTCTTCTCAAGCAAATCAAGGGCAATTTAATATCACATTTGCAGATTATATTTCAAGTGATAGACAGATAGAGTTTACTCTTTACACAGAGCAAGGCTATCTCGCAACCCTTATTGTAAATGTTTCAGCCACAGCAAGCTTTGAAGTAAAAGTTGAAAATAATACCCTTGTTGGTGGCAACACCTATAACTTCTCAGATGTATTTGATATAAGACTAAATGACTCAGAGAACATTGTATCTGGAGATGCATATGATGTCACATTGGAGGCTATGACAAGCACATCACAAGATATAAATGGCTTTGATGGCACAGACTTTGTGACATTTGATAGTGATGAAACCTTTATCGTTGCCGACCTTATCAGAGATTATAATGTAACGCTCAGTTTCACAATCAGATTTAGAACTAGTGCAGGCGATAGTTACGTAAATCAAATATTTGCATTCACGGTTGAATTAACACTTGGACGTAATGTAACGTATAGAACAAGCGTAAATGGCGGTGTTGTTCTCGCAGGAAGCGATTTAGAAATAGACGAAGATGGTATATTTAATGCAAAATATAGTTATGATAACACAGACGTTGTCTATAACGGCTCATCTTCAAGTCCAGCATTTGCATCAATAGAAGGCACAACAATCCATACAAATTATATTGCAAGCGACACAAATGTTGATGTGAATATGATAGTCACACTATACTTCAACTATTCAAATGCTGACAATCTTACAAATGTATCATATCAATCATTTACTATAACTTACTCATTTGACACATATAGAAGCGTATCACTCGAAGCCAAATATCCTGCTCCTAATGGCGAAGCACTCACAAGAGAATATTTAGACGATGGTGCAACCTTTGATAATATTCTCAATGACTTTATTTCACATAAACCTGTATTTAACCAAACTGAAGGAAGCCAAGCACTCGATAGAATATCATTCAAGCAAGGTGAAATTTCAGGTAATAGTGCGGTTTATAACGATTTTGTAAACTCATTCAGTGTTTCAGAACTCTCAATCACAGTTATAGCCTTGTCAAACGCAAGCATCTATACTGATGAAACAAATAATGGAGCAGATACAAACGACACAAATTATGTTGTAAGCTCTGAAATAGATTCAAACAGCAGCATCACATTTAGACGTGGCGTTTGGACGTCCAATACTCAGAATAATTCAGTTTCGTTTAACGATAATGGAAATGAATCTTATGTAACTTTAAGAGTAACATATCAAGAAGTTTCATGCGATTATACAGTCCACATTCTTGCAAACTCACTAGTGGCTCAAATTAATTATACAAGTGCAAACATTGCAAGTGGAAATTATGGAGACACACTCGTAACTTATGAAACGCTCTATGTTGATAAAACTTCAACAGTAGACCTATTTGGACAAAATAGAATGGCAAGCGTAGAATTTAGCAGTGAACTTTCAGCCACAGGCTCATACTATATTGTATTTGCCGAGAGAAGTGGATACATAGAAGATAACACAGTCAACTTCTATGCATCATACCCACAATACATCAGCACAAGCAATGCAGGACAGATGGCAAACTTAGATCTTGGCTATAGCATGGCAAATGCAGATGGAAGCGACTTCGTCTATGTTGGCACCTATGAAGTTTCTGCTTTTGAAAGCAACTTGCTTTCAGTGGGAGCAAATGGTCTAATCCAAAAGGCAATCTCAAGCGGTTCTACATTGTATTTTAATGCAGATTGGGAAGATATCAATGTAATGACAAACAGCGATTCAAATCAGAGAATATTCTCAAATCTAACTCTTACAAATAGAATACAAATCATCTATGGTGGTTCAAATGGCGTGCCTGTTGCCTACAGCTACTATGACGACATGCTAGCTGAATTTGATTTCACAAGCGGAGCAACTGTCAACTATGCCTTAGATACAATAAGCAGTTTATCTGTATTTGATGCTCAGCTTGACAAAGATGATGGCAGCAACTACAGCACAACAAACTTCTCTCTCAATTATTACTTCATGCCAAGCATAGATATCGACGTTGAAGAGAAGATTTCAACTCTATACAACTTTATTGAACTAGAAGTGAACTATGAAGTTCCAAGCATGGTAGAACTCTTCGGTGTTCGCCACCCAACAACAGGGGAATATATAAATGAAGGTGACTTCGGAGAAGGCAAGGCAAGCTTAACATTTGAGAGTGTAAACTATAATATCGGCAATGCGTCTAGCACTGTAGATGAAAGTCTTGAAACAACACTAGATGGCTATATAACAAATTATAACTTTGAAGATGAAGGTTTCAGAACAGAAGCATCTTCAAGCGGAACAACTCATTATATATACCTATACTCATCAGCTATCCTAAATGCAGGGCAATATGCTTATGACTATAGATTGCTCCCACTTGGTGCAGACAATCAAGGCGACTATGTTCTTACAAGACTTGCATATTCAGTTCCTATAGAAAACACAACACTGACCTATGAAAAGGAATTTTATATCGTAGTCAAAATAGTTCCAGATTATCAAGTTACCTATGGCGGAAATGTTGTTGAAAGTGATACAAATAGCGATGTAATCACAAATGCGGGCAATATATACAACATTGAAAGCCTTACCGAGACAAGCACAGGTAATAGCATATATAATCCGTTCACATTGACAAGTTCTAGCACGGCGTCAGATGGCTATGTTTCAGTAAGACATACAAATGGTGACAACACTTCAGCAGAACTTGCAACCTCAAACTTCACAATCACAATGCGCGTTCCGGGCAACACTATTGAAGGTATTGAATACAATAACTCAATAAATGTAACTCAAAAATTGAGTGGTGATTTAGGCAATACAACAGTATGGAGCTATAGCAGCGCAAATAGAACATACACGCTTCGAGAAGGACAGAACACAAGATTCTCATCAGCACAAGAAGTAATATTTGGAACACAATACTATTATATTGAAGCTGTTGACCCATATGGTTTCACATATATCCTTTACTTCAGCTTGCAGTCATCATATGATGAGCCAAGAATAGAAGCTAGCACAATTTCTCTAACAGAACTTGGATATATTGATTTTGGCGTTCAATATGAGCTTCTCAGTGTTCAAGAAGTAGAGAATGATGATCAAACACAATACTATATCAATGCATTGCCATATTCTCCAGAAGCAACCGACGGAACAGTTCAACTTATAGAGATTACAGGAATTGAAGCATACCTATTCAATGGAGACCCAAGTGGTATGGGTGGCATTTCTGAAAAAGCAAGCGGCGGATATCAAATTTTAAATAATAATGATATAAGAAATTGGCCAAGATACACAGAAGATAGCTCATATTTTAAAGTTCCAATGTTTGCCTATGTAACAGTTGATTCAGTCATGTTCTATGATATGAATGATGAGCCAATTATAGCTGAGGCAATAGAGCCAACTAGACATACAGCAACATCACAAGGCTATACTCTTGCCACAACAACAGGTCTTGAAACTGCAGATGGTGGTGAAGCTGTCTATAATGGACTTGGCACTGGCGACACAGGACGTATGCCTTATATGAACCCAAGTATGTCGGGCTATGAAGGTGATTACTATCCATTCCAAGTTCCACGTATAACAGATACCGATTTGTTTGAAGATAGCAACACAGCAGATGCTCAAATGGTTGTCAGACTTATGTATGAAAATGACGGTGTTGTTGAATACTATGACTTAAAGGTAAATGTCACAATCACAAGAGAAGTATCAATCATGGCAGAAGAGCAGGCTCCTGTTCGAGATGGCGAAAGCTTCGCTCTAGCCAATGAATTTAGCGTAACAAGTGGCGGAGACGAACTTGGCTCTTCAGATTCTGTAACCTATATAAATGACACACTTGAAGTCCTCGTCAATGGCGGTCAATCAACAACTTTTGAAATGTATCTATATAGAGGTGACTCACTTTATAACGAAACTCCAGCCATTGTCGATATTTCAAACACTGGAAACAGCTGGGCAAGAACAGAATATATTTCAATTTCTCAATATATAGGAACAAATGTAAGAGTTGACGACACAATACGAATTGTTCGACGCGATACTAATTCAACCATATATTATGTATATAACAGTGGAAGCAGTGTAAGATATTATGAGTATGCACCTGGCAGCACTAATCAGGTGATAACCATACCGATTGCATCTATAACTCGCGATGTTATCTATGTTGAAAATGCATCACTTCTTGAAGCTAGAAACTACTATAATGTAAGAAAATATTATATAGTAAGTGTATCTTTTGGCGGAACAGCAAGCTCAGCATTTAACTACAGAGTTTCTAAAAACTACTATGTAACCGGTAAATACTTTGCGCTTCAACGTGAATACACAGCACAAGATATAATTCCTTTGATCACCTGCGTTTCTAGCGGCGGACGTTATGTTTCATACCTTAGCGGTTGGTCTGATGCATTCACTTTGCGACCTGCAAATAGCAATCTTCAACCTAACACTTCAAGTGACCTTACTATAAATACAAATTATTTAACATTCACTCTTGATGCAACAGATGGTGCATCTGGTAATGCCGAAGTCGCAGCGAACGGAACTATCACATTCTATGATTCATTCACTTATGATCAATATATAAATATCATAATCAGAATGAAAGTTTCAGGTGCTGATAGAGACATCACCGAAGACGATGATTGTGGTCTAATAACACTTGGCACATTGAGATTAAGCTGGGATAGAAATTATAGAGCTTAAACTATTATCTAAAAACATACACTATTAAAAGGGGGAAATATGAACTGGTTTACAATAAGCTTCACTGTTGTTGTATGCATCAATTTTCTCCTTTCGATAGGTATGGTATTCTATGAAAAACGCAAACCAGAGAATATCATCGCATGGCTGACGGTTTTAACCTTTTTGCCAATAATTGGTTTCTTATTATATGTTGTCTTTGGAAGTGGTCTGAGTGTAACAACACGCCGAATGATAAAAAAGAAATCAATTTCAGAACGTGATATAATCAGAAATATTGACGGCATACAAACGCTAGAAGAGGCAAAGCTTGACGGCATACTAAAGGATGACCAAGAGCTTGTCACTCTTTGTTATTCCTTTGGCTCTTATCCAATTCCGGGCAATGACATCAAGATATTCACCAATGGAAAAGATAAGATTGAAGCCTTAAAGAAAGACATTCTAAACGCTAAAGAATCAATCAATATTCAATATTATATCTTTGCAAATGATAAAACAGGCAAAGTTATTATGGACCTTCTTTGCAAACGTGCAAGAGAAGGGATAGACGTTAAATTGATATATGATTCCATTGGCTCAAGAAAAGCTCCACGCCGCTTTTTTAAGAAACTTGAAAAGGCTGGCGGGCAGGTTGGGGAATTTTTCCCGCCACTCTTGCATATAAGAAATCTCAATTTAAAACTCAACTATCGTAATCACAGAAAGATAGTTGTCATTGATGGAAGAATTGGCTATACAGGTGGCATCAATATACGTGATGACCACATAGGACTAGACAAAAAAATCAAACCGTGGCGAGATACCCATATCAGAGTGGAAGGCAGCGGCGTCTACGCTCTTCAAAATAGTTTTCTAGATGACTGGCGTTATTGCACCAACGATAACACTCCGCCTAAACTATATCTAGAAAATGGCTATTTCCCAAGTCCAAAAATTTGTGGCACAGCCACCGTGCAATTTGTAACATCAGGGCCAGATAGCCAAGTTCAAAAGATAAAAGAAACTTTTGTTAAAATGATAATCAACGCAAAAAAGCGTGTTTACATTCAAACTCCATATTTTATTCCAGACGATGTATTTTTTGCGGCACTTCGTATTGCGATAAATAGTGGGGTTGACGTGCGTGTTATGGTGCCAAATGTTCCAGACAAAAAGACAGTATATCTTGCCACACTTTCCTATTTAAAGGAAGTGGCAGATATGGGGGTTAAAGTCTATCTCTACAATGGTTTTTTGCATAGCAAAACCATTTTAGTAGATGACAACAAACTTTCTATAGGAACGTGCAACACCGACAACCGCTCTTTTGGACTTAACTTTGAAGACGCTATGATAATCTATTCTGAAAGTTTAAATAAAGAATATGAAAATATATTTGATAACGATATGAAAAATTCAATAGAAGTGAATAGTGAGTTTTTCAAAAAGAAAAAATGGATTACAAAGATGTTGCAAGCAATCATGCGACTTTTGTCATCATTATTTTAAAAAAATACAAGGAAATTCCTTGTATTTTTTATTTTTAAAAATTATTTAGTAAAAAAATAAATAGACAAAAATTAAAATAATAAAAACAAAAACAAAAAATAAAATAAAAAATAAATAAAATTAAATTTTTATTTATTTTTTAACTCTTCCTATTTCTACATTGTCTTCTTTTCTATTTCTTAAACTTTTGACGGGATGCTCCTTGTCTTCAAGTCTATAGTCAGTTTTGAATTGCTTTATATGGTTTTCAATCACAAGATGAGAAGGCATCGTTAAAACATCCTTAACGGCTCTTTTTTGATAGTCAAAGAAGTGGGCATTGTCGGGGAGTTTGTTAACAGCACAATAATTCTCAAGATTGCAGGTATTGCAAACTGTTTCACCAAGAATTTTTCTAACATATTCTTTTTGCGGAGCAAATGCAATAAGCTCAGGGAAGTCTCCACCGGGTATCACGTCAAACCAATCTTTGCTCTCATATTTGTGCACAAGTTCAAGTGCAAAGTGCAGGTGAGAGATTTCCTGCTCAAAAAGCATCTCCCATATTTGCTTAATATGCGCGTCAATTTCATCATTATACATTGAATAATAAAGATAACATTCAATATACTCATGCATCAAAAGGTCATCAAGCATTGTCATAGATGGGTCAATAAGAGAGCCGTATTGCGACACGTGCTCTTCTTCAACCATAGCAATTTCGCTGTATACTTCTCGGCCTTTTTGATTTTTATAGAATGCCCCTAAATTCATATAATAATTCATAGTCTGCTGCTCGGCAGCTGTTATTATTGAAACATCACATTTTGTAATAGGGTCGGCAGACATGTTGCTTATTGGCTTTTTAATGTTGTCATAAGGGTGTCTGTGATGAGCCACTGTTGGTCTGCCGGGCATGATTTCAGTATAAGAGCCGATATATTTTTCTGCATGTTCACCCATATCAGTCTCAAGCAGATTGGCATATCTATAAAGGTGGTCAAAATCTTCAAGCAGTGCAAAGTCTAATGCGTTTTTAACAAAGCTGTTGGTCTGTCTTTGTGCAAGGATTGCAGTAAGGTCAACCGCAAGCTGTTCATAGCCTAAAGTGGTTTGCAAAATGTTCTCGTCAATAGGTTTCAGCGCAGAGATAAGTTTTTGTTGTTGCTGCTCACAATTTCTTATAAGCCCAACAGCCCGTCTTATATCATTGTTTCCGCAGTGTCTATTCAAATGGTGCTTCGACCATACAGCTTCATACTCCGTTCCGTTCATAAGAATGCATCTTACTCGTGTATAGGGGTCAACTTCATCTTTATTATATGGCTTTGGTGCAAGCATTTTAAAATTCATAATAGTGCTTTCAATTTTCTTCGGTTTTGCTAAAAATGGGTTAAAACTCATAAAATATTCCTCCAAAAAAGAGTTTACCCAATTTTAATTTTTTAATACTCTAAACAGAAATATCACTTAACAGAAGGGGAATTGACGACTTCTATATTTATAAGCTTGCTAGCATTAAATTAAAAGTCTATGTTTTTTTGCTTATCAAAAAAACATGGACTTAATTTAAAGCCCATGTCTTTATTTTTAAATTAAATTTTTAACCTTGAACTTGTTCTGTTTCCTTTGGTCCGTCAACGTCTATTGGAGAATAGTTTTCTTCGTTGAGGTCAGTTGGCATATCAAATTCACCATTGTAGCCTGCCATGTTAAGCTCGATATCTCCATCAACAGTAACAAGCATAGGGTCTTGACCTTCTGCAACAGTAATAGCTATTGTCATATCAACGCTTCCAGTAACATTCATACCTACAAGTCCGTCAGCATTGCAAACAACGTAGATAACAATGTCGCCAAATGAGTTAAAAGTTACAGTAGAAGCAAGTTCTGGGTCACTTTCAGCAATCATGCCTGTAACATATTCTTGCATGAATGTTCCGTTAAGAGTAATTCTAACTTTATAGTCATCATCTTCTTCACTTGTTTCAATCACAAGTCCTGTTCCGTAAGAACCTTCAGGAATATATTGTAATAAGTCTGCAATATTAAATTCTGGCGTTGCAACAACATCATCTTCAGGATTGCCAGTTACAAGACTTTGAGAGAACTTAAAGCTAGGAAGACTTGCGCCAAAACCTGTCAAAAGTTCTTCAGCTCCTGTAAGGTCAACGTATTGCACACCTTGCGAGAAATACATATAAGCTGAAGCTTCAGTTGTAGTTGTCTCTTCGCCAGCAGTTGTAGTCATTGTAAGAGAGTTTTCACTTATCATATCAACTTTTGTAACGTCAAGAGTGCCAGCTTCTGAGCTGTTTCTAATATAGTTATCAGAAGACATTGTAACTCCCATTGTCACGCCAGCTAATCCAACGTTAGCATCCACGTCTAATGTAAGTCTAGCTCCGCCAATGATATCTTCAACAGTAAGCCCTCTTGTTTGAAGGTCTGCAAGAACGTTTGCGTATTCAGTGGTTTCAACTGCCGCATAGTTGCCATCTGTATTAATGTTAATTCCGCCGTCACCACCGCCGCACGCAGTTAGCACTAACGCACAAGGCACGATAGCAAGCCCAAGTGCCATAGATATTAAAGATTTTTTCATATTTCCCTCCTTAATGTATAAATAGAATAACATGGAACAAAGTCATTTGTCAAACAAATTTAGCATCAATAAAAATTTTTTGCAACATATCTTTATCTATTTGCTTGAAAAAACACATCAAATGTTCTAATATTGTATATATGAAAAATTTAGAAATACTATCACCAGCAGGGAATTTTGAAAGTTTGAAAAGTGCAATATATAATGGTGCAAATGCCGTCTATTTAGGTCTAAATAGCTATAGCGCAAGGGGGAATATAGAAAATTTCACACCTGAGAACTTAAAGGCTGCGGTAGAATTTGCACATCTTTATAATGTTAAGGTATATCTAACGCTAAACACTTTGATTAAAGATAGCGAATTTGATGATGTTCTAAAACACGTCAAACTTGCTCTAGGCGCGAGAGTTGATGCCTTTATTGTGCAAGATATAGGGCTTTGCTATTTTTTAAGGCAGAATTTCCCCAATATTGAACTCCACGCAAGCACACAAATGGGCATTCAAAATTTAGAAGGGGTAAACGCACTAAAACCCTTAGGTTTTTCACGTGTTGTTCTTGCAAGAGAAACGCCGCTTAGCGAGATAAAACGAATAAGCCAAAACTGTGATATTGATATAGAATATTTTATTCAAGGCGCTTTATGTGTTGCCTTTTCAGGGAATTGCTATCTATGTTCGCTACTTGCTGATAGCAGCGGCAATAGGGGAAAGTGCAAACAATTTTGCCGCCTTAAATATAGCCTTTCATCCGACAATCAAACCCGTCAAGGTTACCTATTAAGCACAAAGGACTTTTGCATGCTTCCGTATTTAAAACAGCTTGCAGGTAGCGGCGTTTCAAGTTTTAAAATTGAAGGCAGGGCAAGACGAGAAGGATATGTGGCGGTTGCAACAAATGTGTATAGAAAGGCACTCGACAATGATTTTAAGTATACAGATGAAGATATAAAGTCTCTTATGAAAGTGTATAATCGTGGCAATTTTATAGGCGGCTATTTTGCTGATGAAAAGATTATCTATCCTTACGCACAAAATCATATAGGTATAAAGATTGGCAAGGTGATAAATTTTAAGAAGGGCAAAAAATTTAACGAAGTAACAATTCAGTCAAATCACGAGCTTAAACGCGGTGATGTTGTTAAGTTTTTTGTAGATAACATAGAGCAAGGCATTATAACCTTAGTTGATATAAAAAAGTTGTCAAACAATATGTATCTTGCCACAACCACTGCAAACTTGCCAAATGGCAGTGAAGTAAGACTTGTTGTTGATAGCGAATTTGAAAATGAATATCTTAGTATTGTTAAGAAAATAGCAGTAGATGCTTCACTAACAGCAAAAGTAAACGAAAGGGTTAGATTGGAGTTATCTTTAAATGGCACTTTCGTTACCATTGAAAGTGAGTATCTAGCCCCGCAAGCTAAGACATCACCTTTAACTTATGATGAAGTTTTTTCTCAGCTTTCAAAAATGGGAGAAAGCTTTACTTTAAATTCTTTAAAAGCAAACCTAGAAAATGTATTTTTAACAAAATCCCAACTAAACGAATTAAGAAGAATAGGAATAGAGAAATTAAAAAATAAAATAATAGAAAATTATAATAAATTAAATGAAAAATCAAAATATATTCAAAATAATATAGAAATTATAGATAAAAAAATAAAAAATAAAGATATTTTAATTTTTGATAATTTTGATAAATTAAATGCTTATAATTTAAACAATTATTTATTGATTTTTAAGCCTTATGATTTTGACGAAAAAGTTATAAAAAATCTTTATGATAAATATAAAAACTTAAATATTTATCTTTCACTTCCTGTTATGATAATTGAAAGTGAGCTAAAAATATTAAAAAATATAATATCATATTGTCAAAATTGGGGAATAGTTGCAAATAATTATTATGCACTAGAGCTTCGCGATAGGTCAAAAACAATTATAGGCAGCAACATGAATGTATTTAACAGCTATGCCGTAAAATATTATGTAGAGCAGGGTTATAACGACATAATTTTGTCAAAAGAAGAATTTGATATAGAAATAATAAAAAATAGCGCCGCAAATCTATATTGCCTGTCAAGTTACTACCCAGAGTATATGTATTTCAGACACTGCCCATATAAAGAGCACTTGCAAAGCAGGTGCGATAAGTGCAAGTTTAACGACTCCGACCTAATATATAAACTAAATAATCAATCTTTTACCTTAAAAAGACAAAAGGTCATCACTTGCCAATTTATTTTAAAGGGAGCAAAATTGCAACAAAGAAATCTTCCAGACAATATCAATAAAGCAATAGAATTATAAAGGCATAGCAGAGATTGCGCTTAATAGACAAGAAAAAATCAACTCTTTAATTTGAGTTGATTTTTTGTAATTATTTTAGTATAAACGATTGCCTAAATATTTGCTTTTTAGGGATATTTCAATTCCTGACACTCTATCAGGTAACAAATTGTCTTTTTCTTTTACAAGTTCTTTTATATTCTTTTTATCATGATAAAGTTTTATTTGAACAACACCTTTTACATAGTATTCGCCATCTTTTTTATAGCCATAATTAGATAATATTTTTTCTGCAGCAGCCATCTCTAAACCAACGCTTATTTTAAAAATACTATCACTAGAAATTGTTGTGTAGTAATAAGCTAGACAGCTAGGATCTTCATCTGTTGGAAATCCATAGAACTTTATAACTTGTGCTCTCTCTTTACTGCTTGGCAGATAAAAATCTGTGGACATAAAGTTGTGGATTATATCAAAATTTTCGTTATTTTTCTTTAAAATATTGGAATTGGGTTCTCCAATTTTATATTTTAATTCTGAATTTTTATTAAGTTCGACTATTTCATCATATTTTTTTATCTTCATCTATGTTCTCCAAAATAATAGTATTATTGTAACTTATCTATACGTTTTAATTAAATTTATTTTTGTTCCTTTCCACAATATTGACAGAACCTGCTGTTAGTATTTATTTCCTTTCCGCAATACATACAATATTTTGTGTCTTTAGCCTCTTGCACACCTTCTGCAGCTGCTTTAGATATATTTTTCACACCTTTGCTCATAATTTCACTTTGCGTTGTTGATAAGTCTTGCAAATCTTCTTTATTTTCTTCTATGATTTTTTTGTTAAGTTTTATCATCCCTTTTTGCATGAGTGGTAGCAGAGTAAACATCAACACAATAAAGCCAATAACAATTGAAAAACATCCACAAATAATCAGCGCAGGGGATTCTTCGTCTCTGACTGAATTTACTATAATCATGCACAAACCGCCAGCAAACAAAAGTATTGCGATTATTCTTGCAATCCAAAAACCACTTATTCGTTTACCTTTTTTCTTTTCTTCCATAACTTCTCCTTAAATTTATTATGATATAAATAATACAATTTGTCAATAAAATTTTAAAAAAAGATAAAATGGTTTTTTATAAAAATATTTTGTTAATTTTGTTTTTGTATGATATAATTTATCTAAGCAAACAAGTCATTTAACGACATATTTTTTTAAGTTTGTCTAAAAAAATAGTAGAAATAAAAGGAGATAAAAATGAAAAAATTAGTATTTTTAAAATGTAATGTATGTGGAAATATTGTTGTAAAACTTGTAGACAAGGGAGTTTCACTTTTCTGCTGCGGTCAAATGATGCAGGAGGTAAACGTAAATTCAACAGATGCAGCAGTTGAAAAACACGTTCCGGTCGTAGAGCAGAACGGCAACACTATCTTTGTCAAGGTTGGCGAAGTTGAGCACCCAATGACAGCAGAACACTATATCTCGCATATAATTGTTTTAACAGACAAGGGCTATTATGTAAGAGAGCTTACACCGGGAGATAGACCAGAGGCAACTTACATATTAGCCACAGATGAAAAACTTGAAAAGGTTTATTCAATCTGCAATCTTCATGGAATTTGGAGCAAATAAGAGATAAAGGAGAAAAATGGCAAAACGTAAATCAAAAAAGCAGGGTATAGGCTTTATCGCAGCAGTTTTGTTGCTAGCTGTTGGCGGAGTTGCTGGATTTTTCACAGCAAAGCATATAACACGCAATGACGTTTTTGAAATAATTGGCGAGCAGACCATCACCTTAAGCGTGGGTGAAACCTATCAAGACGAAGGTGCAAAAGCAATTTCTTTTGGCAAAGACATATCATCAAAGATTGTGAGCGAAACAAATGTTGATTATTCAACTGTTGGCACTTATTATATAAAATACACCGTTGACGATATAAGATATCGCGGTATAGAGCGTTACAGGGTGATAGTTGTTGAAGCAAGCGAGGTGAGCGATGAAAGTATTTAAGTGGCTTGGCGGCTTGCTTCTTGCTGTAATAATTCTTGCAATAGGTTTTGTCGGCGGCTTTGCGATAGATATTTTTATTGTTGATAAACCACAAACAGAAACCTTTGTCAGCGGTGATTTATCAATCCACTTTTTGCAACTTGGCAATAAATACACAGGCGATAGCGTCTATATAAAGTGTGGCGAAAATGATATTTTGATAGATGCAGGCTCTCGCAATGACTCATCTTCAACCATCATAAACTATGTTGACGAGTATGTCACAGATAATACTCTTGAATATGTGATTGCAACGCATGGTCATGAAGACCACATTGCAGCATTCTATAGCGAGTCAGATAGAGTTGGTATATTTGACTACTATAAAGTTGAAAATATAATTGACTTTCCACTCACAAACAGCAGTGCAACTTCAAGAACTGTTGTAGGCAAATACTATGCTGCCCGCGCCCAAGAGATAGCAGATGGTGCTAATCATTGGACGGCTCTTGAGTGCTATAACAATGAAAATGGTGCAAGCCGAATAATTCAACTTTCTAACGATGTTGAGCTTGAGATTTTGTATAATTACTATTATGACCACACTCAGTCATCAGGCGAGAATGATTACTCAGTGTGCGTTATGATAAATCAAGGTGACAACCACTATCTTTTCACAGGCGACCTTGAAGAGCGTGGAGAAGAAAGGCTCGTTGAGTATTATGCTGAAAATCACGGCGGACTTCCACATTGTGTGCTGTATAAGGCAGGGCATCATGGCTCAAAAACTTCAAGTTGTCCTTTGCTTATGGAAACAATCACACCAGAGTATGTATGCGTATGCTGCTGTGCAGGAACAAGCGAATATACCGATACCGCTGAAAATCAGTTTCCAACACAGGAGTTTATAGATAACGTTGCACCATACACAGACAATGTCTATGTCACATCAATGGTAGATAATTATGTTGATAAAAGTGACTTTTCATCTCTCGGCAGCGTTAAACCAATGAATGGTAATATAGTTTTCACCGTTTCAGGCAATACCATAACGCTAGTATTTAGTGATAGCGATCTTAAACTTAAAGATGCCGATTGGTTTAAAAACAATAGAACTTGCCCGTCAGCATGGCTATAGAAAGTTGAATAGTTTAAAAAGGATAGAAGATTAAAGAAAGCATCTTCTATCTTTTTTTATGAGATTTTTTTAGGTGGATTTGTCTAAACTTGCCGCTATAAAGCAGGGGCTGTGGCTTTAGCCACTGCCCAAGAAAACAGAAACTCGAATGAGTTTCTGATGACGCAAAAGTCTTTGCGTCATAATGCGAATTAAAAAATTCGCATGTTTTCTTGGGCAGGGCTAAAGCTCACAGCCAAACACGCACTTATTTTATTAAAAGCCAAAACTGCTAGCCCGCCTTAAGTTATATTAATGTCTATTAAGTTGCATCAAAGGCGTGCTTTGGTCTTAAATTAAACAAAATAAAAGAAGGAGAAAGATTATGTCATTAAAAATCAAACTTATGTCAATGATTTCAGCATTTGTGCTTGTGCTAAGCATGCTGCTTGTTGGAGTGCTTGCCGCAACCCAGACAATCAATTTAAGTGGAACGGTAAGTTTTAATATCACAGACAACACACTATATATCAAGGATATACGTATTCAAACAGAACTTGGCTTAGTCGAACAGATGGACGATTTTATGCCGGGCTTTATTAACAGTGAGCTTGATATAGATTTAGGAACAATTCACTCATCTAGTGGCACAGTCAATGTATACTTTGATTTTGTAAATACAACGTCAACAGCCTATCAAGCAAAAGCTACAGGTGGAAATGGGGTAACTTTATCAACAAGCGGAACGATAGCAGGCTCTGAAACTCCTATAGAAAACGTCACAACCGCAGCCATCTCAGGCACAATAATTTTAACAATACAATTCACTGGCTCTAGCAGTGTTGACTTAAATGGCATCTCAATATCCTTTAGTGAATATACCGCTCCATACGAACGAGTAGATGCAGAAGGCAACCCAGACCCAGAAGGAAACTATCTTCTCTTTGGATGGTATCCACAGTCAGTTAAGGCAGCAGATGTGACAGTAGGTTC
>CALVTR010000003.1 GCA_944362965.1 uncultured Clostridia bacterium | reverse complement strand
TTAAAACTTTTCCATATTCTATGATTTATTTTTTAAAACAAGATATGACTCAACGTGAAGTAGCAAATAATGGGAAAAATTTAATTTATTTTCAACTTAATAAGGCTAACTTTAAAAAACTATTAAAATATAAAAATTTTTATAAATCGAAATTAAAAGAATTGAGTGGAATCCCCCCATATTACAAAAATACTCTAATTCAATAAAAGAGTGATTTTAAAAAATAATCACTCTTCTTTTGATATAATATTACAGATAAATATCTCTTTTAATCGTTAAGTTTTTTAACTGTTAAAATGCAACTTCCATTTGCTTGAACTGTTGTTGTTCCAGACGGAGTTCCAGTCGTTGTCAATGCAAGGTCAATAACATCGCTAGCGGCAAGAGTAGCAATCGCACTGCAAGTCAAACTTGTATTGAATGTGCCACCACCAGTTGTAGTAACTGTCGCAGTATTTGTAGTAACCGTTTGTGGAATTGCCGTTGTATTTTCTCTCGCTTCAGCCGAGAAAGTAAGTTCAGCCGTTGCCGTCAGATCGATATTATAGTAGATTTCATAGTCACCAGCTTCAGTAACTGTGATTGCGTTTGCACTTGTTGTCGTGTTAAGAAGTGGTGTTTCAGTGTTAAGTTCAAGTTGAACAAATGTGTTAGCTGTTGTCAGTGTTGGAGTTTGTGTTGCATTATTGTATAGACCGCCATAAGCAGCAAGCCCAGCTCCAGTGGCACCTGTAGCACCCGATGCACCAGTAGCCCCAGTCGGACCAGTTGCACCCGTCGGACCTGTCGGACCAGTTGCCCCAGTAACAGAAGCACCAGTGGCTCCTGTAGCGCCTGTTGGACCTGTGTCGCCAGTTGCACCAGTATCGCCTCTAGGGATATTGAAGGTCAAAGTTACTGCAGAGCCTGTTTGAGTTGTGGTTACTGTTGCATCATTTCCAGGTGCAAGGGTAGTGGTCGTGGCAACTGTGAAAGTTGAAGTTGCTCCTGTCGGACCTGTTGGACCCGTCGGACCAGTAGGGCCTGTCGCACCCGTAGGACCAGTAGTTCCAGTTCCAGAAGCCCCAGTAGCCCCTGTAGGACCTGTAGCTCCTGTTGGACCGGTTGGACCAGTAGCGCCAGTCGGACCTGTAGCACCACGAGGAATCCCAAAAGCAAATGATACCGCAGAGCCTGTTTGAGTTGTGGTTACTGTTGCATCATTTCCAGGTGCAAGGGTAGTGGTTGTGGCAACTGTGAAAGTTGAAGTTGCTCCTGTCGGACCTGTTGGACCCGTCGGACCAGTAGGACCTGTCGCACCCGTCGGACCTGTAGCTCCAGTGCCAGAGGCACCAGTTGCTCCTGTAGGTCCAGTGGAGCCTGTTGCACCCGTAGGACCAGTAGGACCTGTAACGCTTAAACCGATTGGACCAGTAGGACCTGTCGGACCAGTTGGACCCGTAGGGCCAGTCGGACCGGTTGCACCAGTGATACTAGGACCAGTAGCCCCAGTCGGTCCAACAGGACCAGCAGGACCAGTTGGACCAGTAATACCATTTGAAATTATAACATTTCTTGGACAAGGTCTATTACAACAGTTTCTGTTGAAAAAATTAGACATTTAAACCTCTCTTTTAGAGCATTTTGCTCCACTCACATATTATGTTAAAGGGATAAAAAATGCTAATTGTGCGTTATAAAAAAGCTTAAGCATTTTAGCTAAAAGAATTTAATAGGTTTTGAAAGTTGTTTTTTAGCAGCATACAAAGCCTGTTATATTCAGGTATGTTGACCTTAGCTTCAAGCTCACTTGTCTCTTCCACGCATTTAACTAAGATGGTTTTTATGTCCACTTGATTGTCGGTATTTTCATCAATGTTAAGCGGCGATGAAAAAAGAGAGTAGTATAGGTTGGAAATCAAAAGCTCACTTTCATCTAAAATTTTAAGTTTTTCATCATCACTTATTTTTTCTTTTAGCAGTATAGTGTTATCATACAGCTGTTGGAGAGTATTTTTTATCTCAGGCAGCAAGGTGTTTTCAGCTAGAACATTGATTTTTTGATTAAAAAGCATATTTTTATTTAAGCTTAGTTCATATTTTTCTGTCAAACTATTATAATTACAAAAAAACTTGTGCATATTTTTCTCCTTACACAAGTTTTTATGTGAAAATTTAAAAATTGTTTACAATTAAACGTTGAATTTTTTGCTAATATACAAGGTCAGGGTAAACAGCATGCAAAATTTCAGGAATTGCAAGGTTTATAAACAGCACAAGCACAAGCAAGATTGCAACACCAAAAATTGTATTTTTCATTCTCGTGGCAGCCGCTTTACGCTTATCTTCTGTTTCACTTTTTGCAAGGTTAACGCCCAAGATAATGGCGTAAACAGAGCCAGCACCGCCAACCACCGCAAGGATAGTATAAAGAATAGGTGGCAACACATTATAAACATCTTGCAGCCACGACAAATCTCCATAATAGGTATAATTTAATAAAGAAGTTAAAAATTGCATATTATTTCTCCTAAAGGATAAAATAAGACCTTTTTAGTTTTTAAAATAAGGTTTTTAATTATTTTTAGTAATTAAAGCATAATATTTTTGCAAACAAAGCTCGTTTAACTAGATTTTATAGTTATATAATAACACATTTTTTTTACTATTGCAAGGGAATTGAAAGCCATTGACAAAATTTTTAAATAATCTAGGTTTTTACTTATAGGTCGATATAAAAATTAAAATAGATTTCTATTTTTACTATGCTAGATTTTAATAAATTTATTTTAAGTTTAATAAAAACCCTAGATTGCAATAAAGATAGGGGATTAAACATTTTCATAGAAGGGTTTAGATAGTGTAGTAAAAAATAAATTAAAAAATGTTTAATCAAATATCACTGTAAAATAGACGTTGTAATACTAGAAAAGACACATCCAAAAGAGATGTGTCTTAGCTTTTAACTAACAGTAGAGGTTTAAACTCTGCATGCTATCATATTGGTAAGAAGTGTGATTGCACCCTGACCTTGTCCTTCTTGTCCGCTACCTTCGTTAACTGATTGTCCAACGTTGAATGCATCAAGAAGCATTGGTAAGAATACGTTGAATACAAGGATAAGAGCAAGAGTTACACCAACAGCGATAATAGTGGTAATCAAATGCTTTTTAGCGTCATCACGTTTTCCTTGTTCGTCAGCTCTGGCAAGTTGAACACCAAGATAGATTGCGTAAACTGAACCAATAGCACCTACGATAGCAAGAGCTACCCAAAGAACAATAGAGATAATATTAAAGACAGTTGTCAATAGACTTTGTTGGTCTTCAGAAATACCTCCAGCTTCTACCATGTTTTGGATAAATTCAGTCCAGCTTGCAGCAACATTAAGTAATGAATAGAACATTTTTCCCCTCCTTTTGTTATTTAAAAGCTTTGCTTTTTGTTTACAAGTTTATGATAGCATAAAAAATTTTTAATACAAAACAATTTTACACATTTTATTAAATTTTTTTAAATATTTTTAGAAAAAATAAATTCACAGCCCAAATAGGCGGTGAATCTAAAAAAAATAGAAAAAATATTTTATTTAAGATTTTTTTAACTTTAGTTTAATTAGCCAAAGAAATTGTTGAAATTATTTTGACCCGGACAGGTGTTTTGTCCGCAACAACCATTGTTCCAATAATTGTTTTGACCACTAAGAGCAAGCAAAAGTAGAAGCAAGAAGTTGGTGTTTGTGTTCAAATTTGTGTCAGTGGCATTGGCAATAACAGAAAGCAGAAGAACAAATAAGATACTTTGTGATGAAATCATTTTCCCTCCTTAAAACAAAATTCTTGGATATACGGCAAAATATAACAATTTTATATTTTGATTTTTCTTATGTATTTGCGAAAATAATGATGTAAAGAAATTACATAAATACTTATGAGCAAAATTTAAAAAATGTGATTTTAAGGGGAGAAAAATGCAAAATAGATTTTTATTATTAACAGAACGAAACAAGCAAGAGCTCTTGTCACTACTTCCACATGACAAAGACATTTCAAAGCTTGCCGATTATTTTCAAAACTTTTCGGATTCCACAAGAATAAAGATTTTAACATGCCTGTCTATGATGAATATGTGTGTAAATGACCTGTCAAGCCTTCTTGGAATCAATCAAACAACTATATCTCACCAGCTGAAACAGCTTAAGGACCAAAATATAGTCTCATACAAACGAGATGGAAAAATCTTGGTCTACTATCTAACCAACAACAATGTCAATGACATGATGATGTATGCAATAAACGAACTTGGCTAAAGAATATTGAAAAAGATATATATCAAAAAATATAGCCACTATCTATTATTGACATTTTTATGCGTTTGTCCTATAATCTAATAGGAGAAAGTTATGCGTAGAGTGATAGAAACCTTAAACGAGATGTCTTTTGAGCTTCCAGAAGGCTATCAGGTGACAAAAGATAGATATGATATAGTCAATGGGCAAGGATTTATCAACAGAGAGAATTATTTGTCAAAAAAAGGCAGGGTAATTTCACTATTTGAGATTCACAGAGACCCTGACGAGTTTTTTGATTATTATCAATCTTTAGTGGAAAGTTATAAGAAAGTTACTGACAAATTTGAACTTGCCGCTCAATTCAACGTCAAATTAAATGATTTTGTATTCCCTGTCTATGTTATTAAGGGCTATCATGACAGCCTTATATATAATGTTCAAGCGTTTATCAACTGCGGTGACTGCTTAGGCTGCCTTATGATAACAATACATAAATTTGACGCAGATGTGAAAAATTTAATGAAAATAGAGCCATTATTTGCCGATTTAGTAAAGATTTTAAGGACGGTGGAATAATGAAAAAACTTTTATTGCACAGTTGTTGTGGACCTTGTAGCACTCAAGTGATAGACTTTTTAAAAAATGATTATGATATAACTATATATTATTATAACCCCAATATAGACACAGACAAAGAGTATGCCCATCGCCTAGCAGAGCAAAAAAGATATTGTTCGATTGTTGGCGTTCCTGTGCTTGAAGATGGCTATAACCCCGAAGAATTTTACTGTCGGGTAAAAGGCTTAGAGCAAGAAAAGGAAGGCGGAGCAAGGTGTCCTGTATGCTTTAGGCTGAGACTTGAAAAAACTGCAGATAAGGCAAAAGAACTTGGCTTTGACCTTTTTGGCACAACTTTAACCGTATCTCCACATAAAAACTCAAACATAATAAATAGTGTAGGAAATGCTGTAGGCGAAGAAAAAGGTGTGCAATTTTTAGAAGGCAACTATAAAAAGCAGGATGGCTATAAGAAAAGCATAGAATTTTCTAAAAAATACAACCTATATAGGCAAAATTATTGTGGTTGCAAATACTCAAAAAGAGTTGACTAAGCTTATTTTAAAGTTGTAATATATTTGAGTTAGGGGGAAACTTGGAAGATTATCCTTTTTTAACATACTATCAAAAAGAGAAAGAAAGTAAGATAGCAACAAGGTTATTTGTAATATTTGTGTATATCTTACTTATTTTTTATGCGATAGTTTTTTCAGTAAACCTTGCTTTTAATACTGGATATAGATATATAACTGTGGAAGGTGCTTCCATGCAACCAACACTTAACCCAAGTCCAATCACAACAGACGACGGGGAATTTCAGGATAGTGTGTATGTAAAATTGACCCAAGACGTAGATTATGGCGACATTATAATAGTTGATAGGTCAGAAGAAAATAAGAAAAATTATACAGTTATAAAAAGAGCACTTGCATTTGAAGGAGATAAGATAAGTATAGCAAAACTTCCTGTAGGTGAAAATGGGGAGTATGAATATAGATTTATAAGAATAAAAAGTGGAGATAGTATCTCAACAATAACTTATCAAGGGCAAGATGATAAGTATATCATTTATGAGGACTATATAATAGGCTATGATTTGTGGAGCTATGTTTTCTCTACTCCAGTAAATGGTGTTGAGTATGAAGGCTATTTTTACCAAGCATATATTCGTGGACAAGAGACTGAAACACATAATATAGTTGTCAATGGGCAAATCTTCCCTGTAGAGTTCTATGAAATTGGAAGCAATATGGAAGAAAATGACCAAATCTTTTACATGGGCGATAACCGTATAAATAGTAGAGACTCAAGAGAATACGGAACAGTGGATACAAATAATATAGTAGGACGAGTGATAGAAATAGTTCATAATGGTTATAGCATTCGTAATAGTGCATTTAGTTGGCTAGAAAAGGTGTGGGATTATTTTGTTATAATATGGAATGAAATTATAAATTATTTTGGAACTATTTAAATATTTTTTTGAACAAAAAGCAAAATTTAAGATTGAAAACTTCAAAACTCTTTTGCAGAATAAAACAGAATATTTGTATATAGTTATTTCGTTGCTTTGCATTTTTTAAGAGTTTTTATTATAAAATTGGCTTTGCTTATAGTATTTAATGGCAAGAACAAGAATGATTTAATAATATAATTAATACAGTATCATAGAACTCAAAAATAAATATATCATGAGTTTTTTTGTAAGCATCAATTCAGTTTTTCTGCAGTTTAAATTGGCTATATATAGCCATTTTATGAAGACAAAATTTAAATACAATATATAGCAAACATATATCAAAATTAAATATGTCTTGAGTTTTTGTTTTTTTGCAGTCTAAAGTGACTATGTTTATAGTAATTTTATGGTGAGAATAAATTAAGATATGTTTAATACACTATATGTTTCATAAAAACCAAAATTAAATATGTCTTGAGTTTTTGTTTTCTATAGTCTAAAGTGACAATAATTATAGTTTTTTCATAGTGAGAAATTATGAATAAGCCTATTGCAATATATAGTTATATAAAATTCAAAAAAATAAATAATGGGCTCTATGTAAGCAATAATTTAGTTCTTTCTATAACTTAAAATGACTATATTTATAGCCATTTTTTTTGATTATACTCGTTTCGCGCTTCGCTTCGCTCCGCTTCGCTCGAGCGGTGCACCTTTGACGCACCGCTCTCGCTCGCATGCTCACTCGTTCCGCTTTGCTCCACTTCGTTCGCTTTAGTCGCTCACTTCGTTCGCTTTAGTCGCTCACTTCGTTCGCTCCGCTCGCACGGCTTCGCCACGCTCGCATAACTCGCACGGCTTACATGCAAATCTCCCGATTTGCTCTGCCATGCTCGCCATTAGCTCCATCGCAGCACCACTTCGCAGGATGCTGCAATTCCGCTTGTGCCCAGCGTCACTATTCACTATCGTTCCGCTTGTGCTTGTGCTTCGCTTCGCTCGCATATATGGGGCTCGCAGGCTCGCACGTCTATGGTCACGCTCACAAAATGTTTGCACGATCTTCGACAATTTCGCGTTCCGCGTTTTTATCGTTTTACTTTTCTTTCTGTGTGGCTGCTATCTACAATTTTCTTGCCCTATAAAGTATGATAAAAGGGCGGAGAGAAATATTTTAATGAAAATCGTTTGTAAAAAATAATTAAAAATGATAAAATATAAATAGGTTATATACCAATATAGAAAAAGGAGATATGTTGAATGAACAAAAAACAATTTATTAAAGCAGTGGCTGATAAGGCTAACTTTACACAAAAAGATGCAGGAATAGCTTTTGAGGCTATGGCAGCAACAATCGCTGAAACATTAAAAGCAGGGGAGAAAATTTCTATTGATGGTTTTGGCACATTCGAAATGAAGACAAGAGCTGCAAGAGAAGGTATCAATCCTAAGACAATGGAAAAGGTATCAATCCCAGAAGGAAAAAGCCCTGTGTTCAAATTTGGTGCTAGCTTTAAAAATACAGTAAGTTCAAAATAGAAAGATTTATAAAAACATCGACATTCATGCCGATGTTTTTTTGTAAATGTAAGTTTATTCATATTATTTTGTCTTTGTATCTTTCGCTATGACTACATAACCTTTAGGGTAATTACACAATGGGCAAGTTTCCCATGCCTGTTTGCTTTCTTCACTGTGTCCACAATTTGAACATATCCATTTTGTCTTTTGTTCACGTTTGTATAAGCTTTTATTTTCAAATTTATCAGCTAGAAATCTAAGTTTCAATGAATTTTCTTCGCCCACTTTTGCTATTAAAGAGAAATATTTTTCAATATCCAAAAATCCTTCATCTTTTGCTATTTTTGCAAAATGTGGATAAACATTTTTAGATTGATATTCTTCAATTTCAGCAGAGTCAAGCAAACTAGTCTTTAAAATATGGTCCTCAAAAGGATAGCCAGCTTCAATCTTAACATTGTCTTTAGATTTATTTATCTTGTCAATCATAGTGCGATAAAGGGTAGATGCATGAGCCATCTTGTTTTTGGCAAATCTCACCATTAAATCGGAAATGTATGCATAACCTTCACTGAAGGCACTTTTAGCGATAAATTGATATCTAGCACCATCTTGACATAAGCCAGCGAATGCTCTTGCTAAGTTTTCTTTGGTTTTACTTTCATTAAATTCCATAAATTATCCTCCAATTTAAATTATTCCACTTTAAAAAAGCATTAAACATTTGATTTTTATTTTTAAAAATTGTATTATATAAATATAAGAATATTTTAGGAGAGAAATATGGACGCAAATAACAAACTTGAATTTGATAACACAAGAAGATACCACTATGTTCTTCTTGGATTTGCAGAATTTAAGGATATTATTAAAAAATTTGTAAGTATACTAAAATTTTATAGATTTGAAAATCAGGGGAGAGTTAACTCGAAAGAGATAATTTACGATGTGCCTGATGACCTTTTATCTGATTCTGGAATTGTTATATCAAAACTCTTTGAAAATGGAAAAGTGTTTTTGCAGGTTAATAAATTGAGTTTTTTGAAAGGTGCACTTAAAAGACCTAGCAAAAAATATAATTTAGGCACTATTGGAAAAGATGAAGAGCCAAAAGATTATTCTCTTCAAATAACGCAGGCAATAGAAAGCTCTTTCACAACGCAGTTTACAGTTGATATTGATGCCTTTGTTCAAAAAATCATTCCTAAGATAGAGATAGATATTGAAGCAACCAAATATAAGATTATATGTGGAAGTGGATATCGTGCAACAATGTTTTTTGAAGAAGTCGAATATAAAGATATTAAGACAAAGAAAAAAGTATCTCGACCGGGTGTGACACTGCAACTTCCAGCTGACAACAGCCCTGAGAATGATGAGATATTAAAAGTTATAGATAGACATATAAGTGAACTTGCTTTATATAATCTTTCGAGATTTGAAATTGCAAAACAGCTACTATATCCAAAACCTATTGAAGAAAGTGAAGAGCGAGTTCTAACTGACGATGAAGATGAAGAATAACTAACACTTGGGCTGCGGCGACAAAATTTTAAAACGTATTTTAAAATTTAAAAAAAGAAGCTTAGGCTTCTTTTTTTGCTCGCTTTATAAAGCGAGCGGTCGCCGCATTTGTCTCACGCTCAAATTTCAATAAAATGTCTTAATTTGTCTCACGCACATATAATTTTTGATGTCATAAAGTGGGAAAAATATATTTTAACGTGCTAAAATAGACAGGCTTTGCATAGATTTAACTAAGTGAAAACAAATTTAAAATTTAGCACAAAGTTTTGTTATGGAATAGGTGGGCTTGGCTACAGTTCAATGTCGCAAACGCTCAATAGTTTTATTATGTTTTTTGCAACGGCTGTCATGGGGATTTCAGGTTCACTTGTCGGCATTGCAATAGCAATTTCGTCGCTATGGGACGGTGTCAGTGATCCACTTGTAGGGTATTTATCAGATAACACAAGAAATAAATTTTTTGGCAAACGTCTTGGTTTTATGTTCTTTGGCATTTTCGTTATTGCTTTTTTAAATATTTGTATATGGTCCATGCCAGCCTCACTTCCAGAGGTAGGCAAGTTTTTGTGGCTTCTTATAGGTATGCTTGCAATAGAAACCGCAAACACCTGCTACGGCACGCCATTTTCAGCTCTTGCTATTGATATAGCATCAGACTACAACGAGCAGTCAAAGGTTCAAGGTTTCAAAACGGTTTTCAATATAATAGGCATGATATTACCAAGTATTCTTATGTATTTTTTCATGTCATCAATATCAATCGGAGTTCAACAAGAATACACTCAGGAAGGGTATATCAAAATAGCCTGTATAAACTCTTCACTTTTAATCATTTTTGGACTTATCATGATATTTTCATGCCTTCATCATGTTCATAAATATAATATTTACAGTGTTCAGTCGCAGAAAGAGAAATTTGACTTTGGCAAACTTATGGCAGGCTATTTCAGCGTGCTCAAAAAGAAAGATTTTAGAATGGTGATACTCGGCTACTCTTTTGCCACCATAGCATCAGCTTTTTTGACTTCGGTAGGCATGCACCTTTTCACCTATTGCTATCATTTTTCATCTGCTCAAATATCAATGGTGCTAATCGCACTTTTTGGTGGAGCAATAGCATCACAACCATTATGGGTTTATATTTCAAAGAGAATGGATAAAAAACGAGCACTTATAATATCACTTTCAACGATAGTATTTGGAATATTTTTAACAGTCATAACCTTTTTATTTAGAGAGTTTATAAGCACGCAAACGATGTTTTTTATAGCTCTGCCTTGCCTAGTTTTATGTGGAATTGGTGCAGGTGCAATGTATTCATTGCCGTTTTCTATGTATGCCGATTGTGTCACACTAGAGATTTTTAAAACGGGACAAAATAATGCGGGAGCATATACCGGCTACTTTACTTTCACATATAACCTTGCAAATTCAATCGCACTACTAATCATAGGTTTTATGCTAGACCTTATAAAATTTGATTCCACTATGCCGGTTCAAGCAATGTCCGTTCAAAATGGACTTGGACTTATCGTATTTTTTGGTTGCACAATTTTCTTGTCACTTGCTATTATGATGTTTTCAAAATTTTCAATCAAAAGGTCGGACGTTCTAAAAATTCAAATGGCTCTTGATAGGGGAGAAAAAATAGGTGACAATAGCGAAGAGATAGAAGACGAAAACGGCAAAAAAACTAAAAAAATTTCAAAAAACATGCAAAAATTTAGAAAAAAACGTGAAAAAACATGAAAAAAGCTATATTTTAGATAAATTATTAAAATTTGGGTAGCCTAAATGTAAGGAGTTAATATGAAATATTTAAGGCTACTTTTAACAATTTTTTTAATATTGCCAACACTTTTTATGATAAGTTGTGGAGATAAAAATTTAGAATATTCGCTTGTTCAAAGAGATGACCAACATATCGGCGGAGACCTGACGTTTGATTATGATAGTGCCACACATGTTGCAATTTTTGGTGGCGAAGGAGAAACTGTCGAATATTATAATGAAGATATCGCACGCGGCTTTAATAAAGCTGGCAATAGAGTGGGCATAAAATTGTCCGCTCCAAGTTCTATCAAAGACTACAACACGGGTAGTGCAACAGTTGGGGATGAAAAGATAGTCGGCGGCAGCTTTTATAGACAAGTGAACAATGAAAAGATAGGCGAAGCGGTGTTCTATCCGCTAGTCGATGAAGATAATAGGAAACTTGAACTAAAGATAATATGGGAAGATGGCACGGTTGAACAAACCTATACAATCTTGATTAGACAAGAAACTCAATTTGCTTCTGATTAAATGTTTGACAATTATTGACAAAAATAACGCTATGTGATAAAATTTCAACATGAAAACATTGAATATTTTAATAGGAATAGTTGGCTCTGGTAAGAGCACAATGGCAAAGAAACTCGCTGAAGATGGCGGCGTTATTCTATCAAGTGATGATGTAAGAGCAGAACTTGCAGAAAAATCAATTATAGGCAATGTCCATAACTTTCAAACAAACACTGTGGTGTTCAGCGAGCTATATCGCAGAGCAAGAGCCCTTGCTGATGTTGGCAAAGACATCATCTTTGATGCAACAAATTTATCAGCACGTGATAGAGTGTCAATAATAGAAATAGGTAAGGAGTATAGCTATAAAATAGTAGGTCACCTTATATTACTTGACAAGGAAGAGTGTATAAGACGAATTTTTAAACGTCAACTTGAAGATGCAAATGCGCATACTATAGAAAACCCACGAGAACTTGTTGAGAGATATTCTATAAAACTTAAGAACAATATGCCAACTCTTCAAGAGGGCTTTCATCAAATTATAACTTATAACGACGGCATAGAAACGTCAAGAGATAGCCGTATTTTGATTGCAACAACCAATGTAGGTAAAATTTCAATCTACTCTTGCGTGCTTGACAAAATTGGACTGCCATACTGCTCCCTTAAGGATATCAAAGTAAACATTGATATTGACGAAACAGGCGAAACCGAACTTGAGAATGCACGTTTAAAGGCAACAGGTTATCATAACGCGACAGGCTTGCCAATCATCGCAAATGATAGCGGACTTGTCATTGAAAAATTTAAGCCAGAAGACCAACCGGGTGTGTTCGTTCGCAGATATGGCGGACACGAACTCAGCGATGAAGAAACAATAAGAATCTTCTCTGAAAAACTCAAAGCAGTAGGTGGCGAAAGTGATTCATATTTCAATGTTGCGCTTGTGCTTTGCGATTTTGATGGAAACTATCATGAAAAACTTTTCAAGAGCTATCGCTATATGGTTTCAACCCCAAGCAAGACGATAGTCAAATCCTTGCCACTTCGCTCACTTGACTATAGCAAAGAACTTGGCAAATATTGGAGTGAAATGACGATTGAAGAGGCGAATGCTTGCGAAGGCAGTGCAATAGCCGAGCAACAAAAATTCATTGAAGAAGTTTTCCACGTCGAAACCGAAGATAATGATTAAGGAGAATAGATATGACTTTAGTAGATAGCGAGATTGAAAGTTTCAATAAAACTTGTCAAAAGAAAGAAGTAAAAGAGTTTAATGATTTTTTAAACTCTATAAGACCATATCTAGATAGACTACATAAAAGTTGGAGTGAAATAGATAAAGGCATAACAACAGAATCTTTAAAAGAGTTAAACTGCTCCCTAAATGACATGATAAAGATAGTCCTTGACTTTTATTCCAACCTTGATAAAGATTTATATAACACTTTAATAAACATTCTTAATGATGAAAAAACAAAGAAAGATTATCAAGAAGTTTCACCAAATAATAAATGGCGTATAAATTATACTAAATATGAACCAGACGGCACTCTTTGCATAGGACTGAGACCACAAAATAATCTTTATGGACTTGCAAGTGTTTGCCATGAGTTTGCTCATCTTCTATCTCGGTTTGGACAAGATAGCACAAATTCAAAATCCGACCTTTTCCCTGAAGTTGAATCCATGTTTTTAGAGAAAGTGTTTATAGAATATCTTTACAACATAAATTTTATAACTGAAGAAGAAAGAAAAACATATTTCCGTTTTTATAAAAGTTCAGTAAACGATAAGCTGCAAGAAATTTTTTATGAAAACGATATCTTAAACTATTTGAATGGTAATTCTTTAACGAATGAGAACCTAAAAGTTCTAGAAGAAATGATAGCAAAAAGTCCTAAAGCCAAAGATTTTTATCGTCGTCTTTCGTTTATGCAAAATGACGTTCATAGTGCATGGTATTTCATTTATGTTCTTGGCGAAGTTATCTCAGAACTACTATTTGAAGAATATAGAAAAGAGCCACAAAAGACAGTGGCAAAATTTAAAGAATATCTAGGGCATACCGCCGACATTGACCCGCAAACAATGCTTAAAGATCTTACAAATAAGTCTTTAGAAGAGGCAATAGAAACTTATCTTGAAATAAATAAAGAATAAAAATATTAGTTACTGAAATCAACACAAAAGGGGAAATATGATTTTATCAAAAAGTGAAATTGAAGAATTTAATAGGAAATATCATAATAAAGAAACTGATGCATTTAATAATTATATAAATTCAGTCAGAAAACAACTTGAAACTCTCCATCATGCATGGCAAGAAATAACAAAAGATAAAGACAACAATATTATCAAAGATAATGATTATTCGCTTAGTGATATGATAACAATTTCACTTGAATTTTTTGCCTGTTTTGATAAAGATATTTATACAAATCTATTAAAAATTTTAAATGATGACAGTGTAAAACTAAATTTTAGCGAGCCTTCAGCCGAAAATCGAGGAAATAATTGTGGCATCAAGGATTGGCGTAGATTTATAAATCTAAATCCAACCAATAATGTTTTTGGACTTACAACTGTTTGTCATGAGTTTGCGCATTTAACTTCACAGCGTATGCAAGAAAAGAAAATGCCTAAATCGGAATACATAGGCGAAGTTGAAAGTATGTTTATTGAAAAGGTTTTTGCAAAGTATTTATTAGATAAGAAAATTATCAGCGAAGAAGAATATGATGCTGTTAATATATCTTTAATTAAGTCTGTAAGTAACCGTTTGGAAGCAGTATTTCAAGAGAATGATATTCTAAATTTTTTGAAAGGGGATATTTTAACAGAAGAAAAACTAGCAGAAGGGGAAAAGCTGCTCAAAAATAGTCCAAATAAAGATGCTATTCTTAATAGAATACAAAGCATAGCAAAGGGCACTATAAAAAGTGATGTCGATTTTAGATACATAATAGGTGAAGTGGTCTCAGAACTACTATTTGAAGAATATAAGAAAGAGCCACAAAAGACTACCGCTAAATTTAAAGAATATCTAAAACATAACGCCGATATTGACCCGCAATCAATGGTTGTAGAATTAATAGGAAAATCGCCAGAAGAAACGGTGAGTGATTATCTTGCACTATTTAGAGAGCTAAGTGACATAGAACAAGAATAGATAAAGTTTTTTATAATGTGAATAGGGGAATTTTAACAATAAAAAATAACTTGACAAAATCTGAAAAAGTTTAAGAAAAATGCTTGACAAAAGGAAGTTTATTAGATATAATGTGAAAGTATCAAAAAATATCTCCCAATTTTTGATATATGGCCTCATGGTCAAGCGGTTAAGACATCGCCCTTTCACGGCGGAATCAGGGGTTCGATTCCCCTTGAGGCTACCATATTGGGGTAACACCAAAATTTTTTAAAATAAAATTGCAGGTTTTAAGCCTGCAATTTTATTTTAACTCCTTAGGGAGAACGCGGGCACGGCTCACAAATTGAGCCTAACCGCTAAAATTTCGGTTTTCCTCCCAACTTGGGCACCCGCAAAGCCTTTGACTTTGTGGGTTAAAGCTCCTTTTCCGCCCCAGACAAAAATTTTCTAAATTTTAGTCTTAATAAGGACCCACAAGGGGTGAATTTATTGCGAACATAAACCTTAGGTTCGGCAACCAAGCTAAGCTACTGGGATTTTTTATGTGAAGAAATATATCTATTTATTAGATGAGATATAAACGAAGAAGGGAATCGAACACTTGGGTTCGCGGGTTCCCTGAAAATCTTTGATTTTTAGGGTAGGGTTTCCCTTGAGGCTACCATATTGGGGTAACACTAAAATTTTTTAAAATAAAATTGCAGGTTTTAAGCCTGCAATTTTATTTTTGACTGAAACTTTTTTATTTATGCTTGATATTCAGAAAGGTATTCAACGTTGTCTACAAGAACTTTAACAACAAGTTTGTTAGGAACACTTTCTGGAGTTGCAGAGCATTCAGAACGAACCCAAAAACCATTGTCATTTGCTTCTGTTCTGGTTGTAAAAGCACAGCTTATAGTTCTGTCGCCTTTAACTTCAAGATAGGTGTCTTCTGTTTGTTCCCAATATTGAGCACAATCTTTAAGTAGGGTAACTAAATTGTCTCCTTCAGAAACAGCATCTCCAAGAAGCTGATCATCTTGATAAAGCTCAAATGTAATTTTGTCAATGTCAGCAATGTTTAAATTGTCAAAATTGATATTGACAGAAGTGTCGAGATACTGAGCTCCATCGTATTCATACCATGAAGTAATGTTTGCAGAGTGCACCTTTGTTTCGTCAGTTTCTTGTGTGACGTCGCCGCAGCCTGTAAGAATAAAACCAAACAAAACAATGGCAAGCACAGCAAAGATACCGGCAAACAATGAGATTTTTCTTGTTTTTGTCATAATTTCCTCCTTATCTTATTATATATGATTACGTTAAGATTATTCCATTAAGTTTCAGTCAGGATTAATTAGCCTTAGAAATCATCTTTATGATAACATAAAACTTGACAAATTCAAAATAAAATCGCCATATTGTAGCAAAATGTAAATTTTTAATGTGCCACATATGTATAGTTGCCACATAAAATTGCCTATAATAATCTTATCTTAGGGGTGAACATACGATGAGCAGGGAAGAGATTATTGAAAGAATAGGCATCGCAAGGCACAATGCAGGGCTTTCTGCAAAGGCATTGTCAGAACTTGCGGGATTAAATAAAGGTTATATCAATAGACTTGAAAATGGTAAGGACTTTTTGCCAAGTTTAGAAGCCTTGTTGAGTATTATAGAAGCGTGTGGTATTACAGAAGAGCAATTCTTTTATCATGATATAAATACATATAAGCAAGATATGGAGCTTATTTCGTCAATGAAAAACGCGTCAAATGAAAAGAAACTTGCGATTGCCACATTGCTTAGAAAAGATAATTAAAAAACACCAAAAATAAAATGAACCCCAAAAATTATTCAAATTTTGGGGTTCATTTTACAATGTGGCGCCTGATAATCGTGGTTTAATTATTTTCGCTCTTTTCCGCAGTGGTTTCAATAGAAGTTTGGTCTTCTGTTGTCTTAAGAGCAGTTTTTTTGCCTTTCACAAAGAATACTACCGACAAACTAGCAAACACAATCAATGCTATTTCAAACACTCCCCATAAAACTGCAAAGATGATAGCACCATTACATATCATTTCTCCAGCCCCACTCTCTGCCAAGTAACTAGAAGGAGTAATTTTAAATGCATTGACGTTGAATAAAGCATCTTGACCTGTGGTGTCATTCCACAAAGCGTTCCATGCCTCTTCATCTGCTTTCAATTCATCTACCTGTTGATGATATTCTTCATCCGTCATAGTAACTGGAATTAGAATAAATTGATTGCCATTGCGAAGGATCCATACTTCAAGTTCTTCACTTTCTCCATTCGTAACAATAGTGTAATCTGCCTTTTCATCACTTTTAATTTGAATTTTCATAGAAATTTCTGTACCTGCTGCTTCACCCATTGCTGCTGACTCTTCTTCCGTAACAGTGTGTGAGTAGACATAAGCCATACCATAACTAATAGGGCGTGCAAGTAAAAGTATGTATACAAGCAAGCCTATCACTGCCAATGTCGTAAATACAATCATCACTGGCATCTTCTTCAAAAAATTTTTCATAAAATCTCCCCCTTAATATAATTATTATTACAAAATAATAATAAATTGTCAATAAAATTTTATATTTTTATTAAATTAAAAATAAATATAAATAAAACATCTAATAAAAATGAAGTGAACCTTAAAGTTAAATAGCTTTAGAGATTCACTTCAAACATGGTGTTTTTTTGTAAAACAAAAACTTTTTAAAAGTGATGATTATTTTACATAATCTGCTGAGTTAACGTCAAAAGAAACTGTCCCAAGTTCAACTTTTGCTTCGTCAGCATCAAAATAGTAAATATGAAAAGATAAAAACAAAATAAAATTAAGATATTTTTAACTTAAATTTGTTCTTGCAATTCCACATGCATAAATTTTTTTAGCACCTTTAAGAAGGCTAGCACATGTGTTGATAGTTGCACAAGTTGTTATAATATCATCAACAATCAAAATATTTTTCCCTTTTATTGCTGACTTGTCAACAAGTGTCATGCTATCACGTAAATTTGTTTGTCGCTCTTCAAAATTTAGTCGCTTTTGTTTTGAAGTTAAAACATTCTTTACTAAAGCTTCAACAACAGGTTTATTAAGAAGCTTTCCAATCTCTTTTGCAAGTAAAAGCGGTGGGTTGTAGCCTCTACGCCTTATAGTTTTAGGGTGTGATGGAACGGGAACTATAATATCAAATTGGAAGTTTTCTTCTTTTATCCGCTCTATAATAAGCTTTGCAAATGGGGTGACAAGATACCTTGCATTGTCATCTTTAAATTTTAAAATAGCGGCCTTCACAATGTTATTGTAATTAAGCGGACATACACATTTTTCAAAATATCGTTTTTGGCTTTTGCAGTGGTCACAAATAATGTTGCCTTCTTTTATCATGGTGTCGCATTTTATGCATCTATTACCTTCATTGAATATATCACTTTGTAAACATTCACTGCAAAAGATTGAACTATCGTCAGGCAGGTCTTTTCCGCACAATAAACACTTAAAGTCATTCGGGAAGATGATATCTAAGACTTTATTTGTAATCTTTTTAATCTTCGGTAAAAAATCAGACATATTCACACCTTTTGCTGTTGTTTAAAAATTTATTATGAAATATTTAGTGGCTTAAGTAAAATAGGGGGCAGCAGAATAAAAATTTTGCATCCGCAAAATTTTTGCAAGTTTTAAAAAACTTGCCGCACGCTCTAACGTGCGTGCCATTCTGCTGCCATTCCAACACGACCCACAAAATACAATCACTTTCTTATTATTTATTCAAACAACTCCTTCATTTTCTTGTCAGCATTTAAAAGCAGCTCTTTAAGCAGTGTAAAACGTTGCACAGTATAGTTATTAGACACCATTCTTTTAAGGTTCTTTTGCTCTCCCACAATAACAACCATTTTCTTTGCACGGGTCACAGCTGTGTAGATAAGGTTTCTTGTCAAAATCATGCTAGGCCCCGCAATGGCAGGTATAATCACAATATCAAACTCGCTGCCCTGACTTTTATGAATAGTGATAGCGTAGGCAAGTGATAACTGACTTATCTCAGTTCGCGGGTAAAGACAACGCCTTCCGTCTTCAAACATTACAACCATTTCGCCCGTTTGATAGTCTATAAGTTCAATATTTCCAATATCACCATTAAACACGCCTTCGCCTTCTTCTTCGATAAAGCCGTTCATCTTTTTCCATACAAGGTTATAATTGTTTGTAGTTTGCATAACCTTGTCTCCAACTCTAAAAATACTATTTCCAACAGGCAGTTCCATTTTTTGAAGGGTAGGCGGATTGAGTGCTTCTTGCAAGCATCTATTCAAGTTGTCAATTCCGCAAACTCCAGCTTTAAGGGGAGCAAGCACTTGTATTTGACTGCTATCAAGCCCTGTAAATTTAGGCAGTCTTTTAACCACCATATCAACAATAGAGTTTTTAATGCTGTCAAGGTCGGATTTTTCTTCAAAGAAGAAGTCCTTAGAGCTGTTGTTTATATAAGGCATCTTGCCGCTGTTTATAAGGTGTGCGTTGGTAATAATAAGACTATCATTGCTTTGCCTGTAAATTTTTGTAAGCATAGAAACAGTGATAATACCGCTTTTTAAAATATCGTCAAGCACATTCCCAGCTCCAACACTTGGTAGTTGGTCTTTATCTCCAACAAGTATAAGCTTGCAGTCACGCGGAAGAGCCTTGCATAGATGGCTCATAAGCGCCACATCAACCATAGACACTTCGTCAACAATAACAACGTCAGTCTTGAAAGGGTTGTTTTCATTGTATACAAAACGGCTTAAAGACGCCATATCACCAGACGCCACTTCTAGTGCTCTATGTATTGTCTTTGCTTCTTCGCCAGTTGAATCACTCATACGCTTAGCCGCCCGACCAGTAGGGGCAAGAAGCATAAAGCGGAGTTTATTTTGCTTTAAAATTTCAATAATACACTTAATTATAGTTGTTTTGCCTGTTCCAGGACCACCAGTTATGACAGAGACACCACTATTTATGGCGTTTATAATAGCAGCCTTTTGCTCATCATGGAAGGTTATATGATTTCGCTCTTCAAAAAACTTGATTTCATCTTCTATATTTTGTTTTTTAGTGATAGTGGAAGAATTTAAAAGAGCAATCTTTTGAGCAACCGCGTTTTCATAGAAATAATATTTTGATGGCACAATAATCTCGTAGCCATCATGCCACATATTGATAACAGTTTTGTCAAGGGTTAGCCCTTGAAGTGCATCATCATAAAGGTTTTGATGTGTGGCAGAGTCAAGTTCTAGTATACTTTCTGCCTGATTTATCAAAAGTCCTTTTGGCATATAAGTATTGCCTGTCTTTTCAACGGCATTGTTTAATGCGTGCAAGATGCCGGCTCTCACACGATATTCACTATCAAAAGGGATACCAATAGATTTTGCAATCTTATCAGCGGTCATAAAGCCTATTCCGTCAACATCTTCAACAAGGCGATAAGGGTTATTTTTAACTATATCAATGGTTTTTGTGCCATATACCTCATAGATTTTTAGTGCCATATTGGTGGTCATATTGTATTTTTGTAAAAACATAACCGTGTTTTGCAGCTTTTTAAGCTCTTTAAATTTATCACCAATCTCAAGTGCCTTTTTCATGCTTATATTTTTGACTTCAGCAAGCGAAGACGGACTCATTTCAATAATATCAAAGGTCTGCTCTTTAAAATGATTGACGATGTTCTTGGCAGTTGCAGGTCCAACACCTTTGATAAGCCCTGATGAAAGATATTTCTCTATGCCTGCAAGTGTGGTTGGAAGCACAACTTCATAGGATTCAAAGGCGAATTGATAGCCATATTTAGAATTGTTGACAAATTCTCCTTCTAACGATAAATTCTCACCAACATTGGCGTTGATGAGTTTCCCTACACATGTAACAGGGGTGGATTTAAAGTCAAGAATAAAGACAGTATAACCATTCTGTTCATTTCTAAAAATGATATCTTCAATAGGTCCTTCAATTTGCATGTATATATTTTAATCTCAATTAACCATAAAATCAACTAAAAAATGCTTGCATTTGGGAAAAAATTTTTATATACTTATACTAACAAAGAGTAAAAAGATGAAAAAGATTGAAAAACTGATAGAAATTGAAGCATTACTTGAAAACCTAATGAAGAGCCACAAAGATGGCGGTATTTTACGCACTAAAATACTCTTTTTCTGTTCAATCTATCAAAATCTATCTGTAAGTATGATTATTGATAAACTTGGCATAAAAAAGACTAATTTTGCATTGATGACTGCAGAACTAGAAAAAGACGGCTGTATTGTTATTAAGAAATCGAACCTTGATAGGCGTTGTAGGCTTGTTGAACTTACCGATAAGGGCAGGAAGGAACTTGATGACTACCTTAAAGAGCTTGATAAATCACTTGGCAATACAACACCTGAAGTTGATAAGGCAGTTGATATATTGTCTGCTTATTTAAATAAGATAATTTAATTGTTTTACTAAAGCGGGCTAGGAAAGAAAATTTTAAGCGAGCTTAAAATTTTTAGAAAAGCAAGGTTTTGCTTTTCTGCTTGCCTAACGGCAAGCCTTTCCTAGCCCATTTGTCTAAACCCACACTGTATCTCTCCGCTTAAGTTTATCACGACCATAGTTTTAAAATAAGGTTTTTATAAAAACAAAAAGGGCTAAATAATCATAAAAAATAATATTATAAGGAGCAACAATGCTAAGATTTTATAATTCACTAACGCGTCGCAAGGAAGAGTTCAAGCCACATGGCGAAGTAGTAAAAATGTATTCTTGCGGACCAACCGTATACTCATATCCGCATATAGGCAATATGAGAGCCTATCTGTTTATGGATAATATAAGAAGAACGCTGAAATATAACGGCTATAAGATAGATGGCGTTATGAATATCACCGACGTTGGACATCTTACCTCAGATGCAGATGAAGGTGAAGATAAAATGCTTGTGGCAAGCCAGCGAGAGCATAAATCTCCGTGGGAGATTGCAAAGTTCTACACTGATATCTTTATGAAGGACGTCAAATCTTTAAATATAGACCTGCCAGAGCATATTGTTCCAGCAACCAGCGTCATTGATGATATTATAGCATTTGTCAAGGGCTTGCAAGATAAGGGATATGCCTATGAAACCAGTAAGGGCATTTATTTTGATATCTCTAAGTTTGGCGGCTATGGTCAGCTTGGCATGGACGTAAACGCCAAAAAAGCGGGTGCAAGAATAGAAGTTGACAGTGAAAAACGTCACCCAGCAGACTTTGCACTATGGATAAAAGCACCTAAGGAGCATATCATGCAGTGGCAAAGCCCTTGGGGTATGGGCTACCCAGGTTGGCATATTGAATGCTCAACTATAGGTAAAAAATATCTAGGCGACTATATTGACATTCACACTGGCGGTGTTGACCATAAAACAATACACCACGAAAATGAAATTGCTCAAAGTGACTGCCTAGAGGGGCATAAAGTGGTTCATTTTTGGATGCACCTTGAATTTTTGCAGATTGACGGCGGAAAGATGAGCAAAAGCCTTCACAATGTTTTCACGCTTGAAGACCTAGAAAATAACGGCTTTAGCCCAGAAGATTTCAGATATTTCTACTTTATGGCACATTATTCAAAACAACAAAATTTCACTTATGACTCACTTATGGCAGCAAAAAATTCACTTAAGAATTTTAAATCGACGGCAAGGGAGCATAAAAATGGCACAAACCTATTAAGCGAAGAAGCTAAGAATAGATATCAAGAAGACTTCTTAAATGCTATAAATGATGACCTTAACATGCCGGTAGCTCTTGCTGTGTGTCAAAAACTTTTAAAAGAACCTAAGAGCAAAGACGTCTATGCACTGATTACAAAGTTTAATGAAGTATTAGGTCTCAACTTAGACGAAGAGCAACAAAAGGACAAAATTCCACAAGAGATAAAAGACATGGCAGAAAAGCGTTGGCAGGCAAAGAAGAATAAGGATTTTGCCACAGCTGACACTTTAAGGGCAGAGATAACAAAACAAGGCTATACGATAAATGACAAAAAAGATGACTATGAGATAGTCAAAAGTTAAAAATTGGGGAGAAATATGGAAATAGAACGTGTAAAGATAAAATGTGCGGTTTGCGGAAAAGAGAGCGAACAAATGGTGGTGATATCAAATTATGTCAGAAGCACGCCAGACCTTGACCTTAAACCCAACGGAAGTATGATGGGAATAGGAGAGAACGTTCAAGAGTGCCCATATTGCCATTATTGCAATTATGATATATCTCAAGCTGTTCAATCTAGGCTTGAACTTGAAGATAGTTTAAAGCTTTGGGAAAATGATGAAGATATTCAAAATATTATAAAGTCAAACGAGAACCCAACAGCCAAGAAGCTTTTAATCTTAGCAGAACTCTATAGGGGAAATCTTGAATATGAAAAAGCTGTCAAGGCCCTAATTTCTGCCTCATGGGTTACGAGCGATGACAAAGCAAAAGAATTGCGAAATCAAGCATTATCTTTGTATATTTCTAATGTTATACCTAGAATAAGAGCAAAGTTTCTTCAAATGGCAGATATCGCAAGACAAAACGAAGAGTTTGACATTGCTTTATCACTAGTAGACGCCTTAACAAACCTTTTAAATAAAGCAGACCATGGCTATAAAGAGCTTAAATCATTTGCAAAATTTGAGAAGAAACTTATAGAAAAGAAGGACTACAAAAGACATAATAGGCGCGAAGCATAAATTTAATTTATTTTTTGCTTAAATATATAAACTTATATAATCATAACTAAAAACTCTACCGATAGATGGTAGAGTTTTTGTAATATTTAAAATTTCAAGTAAAACAAAAAACAGCAGAAAAGCGAGAAATACAAGGCTTGCTAGAACTTTTTGAAAGGAGCTTAGTAAATTCTAAGTGACTGAAAAAAGTTCTAGCAGAAACGCGGTAGTTCGAAGCTTTTATGCTGTTTTTTAAGCTTTCTTAGCTGATCTGATACATTTAGTGCAAGCTTTAACTGTCTTTGGTTGTCCGTCAACTTCAATAGTTGTCTTTTGAAGATTGAGTTCATAAGTTCTATTATATTTCTTATTAGAGAAAGATACTTGTTTACCAGTAGACTTGCCTCTTCCACATACTTCACATACTCTGCTCATAGTTATCCTCCTAAAATGATTTTTGTCTTTGCACTATACTATATCATTTTTGAGAGAAAAAATCAACTCTTTTTTCAAAAAATGTTACAAAACCTTAAAATTTGTAACAAAATTGACGCAAACCTTAAAAAAAGGTTGTAATTTTTTAAAATATATAGTATTATATATAAGGCGAAATATCTAAATATAGGGGGCTAAATGACAGTCGATACCAATAACTACTATGGTAATATATCAATATCCGACAACGCAATTCGTGTTGTCGCAGGTTATGCTGCCCTTGATTGTTATGGGGTCGTAGATTTAGTTGCAAAAACTATAAGAGATAGCGCAAATGAATTATTTAAAAAAGAATCATACTCAAAAGGTATTAAGATAAGTCATATCGACAACAGAATATATATAGATGTTTATTGTATTTTAAAATATGGTGTGTCAATAAGTGCAGTTGCAGAATCACTTAGAAAGTCTGTGAAATATAGTGTAGAATATTTCACAGGCATGCTTGTTGATGCGGTCAATGTTCATGTTGTCGGCGTTAGAGTTTAGGAGAATTTTAAGATTATGATAAAAACGATAAACGGAGCAACATTCCGAAAGATGATAGTAGCGGGAGCTAGCCTTCTCGAACAAAATAAAAAATATGTGGACTCACTCAATGTGTTCCCTGTGCCAGATGGTGATACAGGAACAAATATGTTCTTAACAATGAAGTCTGCAGTAAATGAAGTGTCACAGTGTATCACAAACAACCTAGACGCTTTGAGTAAAGCCTTTTCAAAAGGTGCATTAAAGGGTGCCAGGGGGAATAGCGGTGTTATCACTTCTCAGATTTTCAAGGGTTTTTGTTCTGAAACTGCAAAAGTAAGCGAGATAACCACAAAGGTATTTGCAAAGGCTATGCAAGAAGGTGCAAATATCGCGTATAAGGCAGTTACAAAGCCAAAAGAAGGCACAATTTTGACTGTAATTCGTGTTATGGCAGAAAATGCCGTCAATGTGGCGAAAAAATGTGATGATTTTGAAGTATTTTTAAAGAAGGTTCTTGAAACTGGCGAAGAGATTTTAAAGCAAACCCCAGAGATGCTTCCTGTTCTTAAAAAAGCGGGCGTTGTTGATGCAGGCGGTCGTGGTATTATCATAATCTTCACAGGCTTCTATAAGCTCATTATGGGTGAAGAAGACTTTGAGTTTCAGTTTGATGATGAGAAAAAGACTCAAACTGTTGATGATGTAATCGCAGAAGTAAACGCTCTTGAAGATATACAATATGCTTACTGCACTGAATATATGATTATTCACATGAAGAAAAAGACAACTGAAGCCGATATTGACAAGCTTCGCGAAAAGCTTATGCAAATAGGTGATTCAGTTATCTGTATAGGTGACCTTAACCTTGTCAAAGTTCATGTTCATTCAAATGAGCCAAATAAGGCTCTAGAATACGCTCTTGAACTTGGTGAGCTTTATAATCTTAAGATTGAGAACATGAGAGAACAAAACCGTGAGATAAAGAAAAAGGCTGTTGTTCAAGAAGAGACTAAAGAACTTGGCATGGTTGCAGTTGCTCCAGGCGAAGGACTTGCCGCAATATTCAAAGACCTTTCAGTTGATGAAATTATCTTCGGCGGTCAGACTATGAACCCATCAGCCGCAGATATCGCAGCCGCAGCAGATAAAGTTCCAGCAAGAAATGTCTTTGTATTCCCAAATAATAAGAATATCGTTCTTGCTGCTCAGCAGGCAAACGACCTTACAAATAAGAATTTGATTATCATTCCAACACGTTCAGTTCCAGAAGGTATCAGTGCATCTATTGCATTCAATCCAGACGGCTCAGTTGAAGAAAACACAGAAGCTATGAATGACTCAATCAAGGGCGTTCGCTCTGGTATGGTAACCTACGCTGTTCGTGACACCCACGTAGACGGCTTTGACCTTTCAGTAGGGGAAATTATAGGTCTTGATGATAAGGCAATCCTTGCAAAAGGTAAACTTGTTTCTGAGACAACTGAAGGGCTTGTTGAAAAGATGATGAGCGACGATGTTATGAATATCACGCTTTTCTATGGCGAAGATATCAGAGAGGAAGAAGCAAACGCACTTGCTGAGAAACTTGCAGCCACATATCCAGATTGTGAAGTAACTGCAGCCTATGGCGGTCAACCAGTATACTACTACCTTGTAAGTCTAGAATAAATTTTCAAGTGTTTTCAAGATTTTAATTTGTTAAAGCCAATAAAAGAATAAAAGTTAAAAGAAAACTTGCAAAAGAGGATTTTAATCTAAATTAGTAAAATGCAAGTTGTAGGCAATTTAGGATAGATAAAAATCACACGATTTCATGTGTGATTTTTTGTTGCACGTTGACATTTTATTCCCATTGTATTATAATGTTTATAGTAAGATTTTTATTGAAGGAGAGAGATATGTTGATAGATGAATTTATAAAATATGTAGATATGCGTGATGAAATGATAAGGGAGTATTTTGATGGAAATGCAAAAGATTGTTTTAAAAGCCCTGAGAAGAAAAACCTTTATTTAAAGCTTATAAGACCAATAGACAAGAAAATCATGGTGATTGCAAATAGAATTATGAAGCAAGAATACCATGCAAACACAACAACATTTATTCGTGTTTCAGATGTCTATAATAGTCAAGAACTAGGGGAACTATATAAGGACCGTAAGGAAGAATTGAAAGATTTGTCAGAAGAACGTGCTTAACCTAGTCTATAAGACAACCAAGCATAATATCTAAATGTAGCTAGTATGCGTATATAATAGATACTATATATAGTATTTAGAAAACTTAGTATAACTATAAAAAGAAAAAATTCACTAGAGAAATCTAGTGAATTTTTCTTTGCTTGATAAATTGCCAAAGGGAAATTAAATGAAAATTTATCTAAGCCTTTATCTTTTGTTTTGTCAATATTTATAAGTCAAATCAATGATGAGTTCTTCTATGGAGCAGTTCATAGTGCCGGCAATTTTATAGATGTCAACAATGCTGACTTTATCTAAAAAGTTGCGTAAGATATGATATAACGTCACAAGTTTTATATTTGAAATCTTGGCAAACTCATGCAGTGACATATCATTATCTGCCAAAAACTCACGTATAACTCTTGTGTCTATAAGCACATCTTTCATAAAATTTTTATCTTTTGAATAAATCTCTTTCATATTGACAATGATATTATATCACACGTTTACGAATAATTGCAAGTAAAATACACATATTTGTGTAAAATTTTTTTGAAATTTGGAGTTTTTATGCAAGTAGGTGAAATAATAAAGTATTGGAGATTAGAGTTTAAGTATTCGCAAGATGCTTTAGCAAAGCTCATTGGCACAACTCAGCAAACCGTGTCAAGATGGGAAAGTAATAGACATACACCATCAATCGTTGAATGTGTCAAGCTATCAAGAGCATTGCATCTTTCTCTTGATGAAATGTTTGCTGATTTAGACGTAGATTGATAAAAGATGATTGCAAATTTTTTTTTAAAAACAACAAAAAGTTGGCAAGTATTATTGCAATCAATCTTTTTTATGTGATATAGTATTGTAATGAGACTTGATAAATATTTATTTGAAAATGGCTATGCAAGCTCTCGCTCTAAGGCTCAAAGTCTAATTGCAGAAGGGCTTGTTTGTGTCAATGGAAAAATTATAGATAAAGCTTCTTACGAGCTATTATGTAATGAAAACATAACTATTTTTTCTCACTCTGAATATGTGTCTCGTGGTGCATATAAGCTTATAACGGCTATAGAAAAATTCAATATTGATTTCAAAGAAAGAGTTGTTATAGATATAGGTGCGTCAACGGGCGGGTTTACTCAAGTGGCACTAGAGCATGGTGCGAAGAAAGTATATGCAATAGATGTTGGCAGGGGCGAACTTGCTGAGAGTCTTGCAAGTGACAGGCGAGTTGTCAACCTTGAAAACACTGATTTCCGTGCTATAAAGAAAGAGCAAGTGCAAGATGCAAATATCATTGTTGGGGATATATCTTTTATATCACTAAAACACATCTTTCCTAAGATAAAAGAGCTTTTCAATAACATTGAAATAGTCATTCTCTTCAAACCGCAATTTGAGTGCGGCAAAGAAATTGCAAAGAAATATAAGGGCGTGATTAAAGATAAAAGTGTGCATAAGTCTCTTTTAAAAGACTTTTTGTTCTATTTGCAGGGTTTAAACTTTGCTGCTTGCAATTTGACATATTCTCAAGTTACAGGCAAAAGTGGAAATATTGAGTATCTATTTTCTATAAATGGAAAAGAAAAGGCAAATATAGATGTCGATAGTGTTGTAGACGCTGCCTTTGAATACTTTAAGAATTTAAAAAACAAATAAAAAAGATAATGCCAAACACATTATCTTTTTACATATTACAAGAAAAGTTTTCTAGACTTTTTTATATGCAGTCACAAAATTGAAAATTAAGTTTTAGTTGCAAATCAAGTTTTAAAGACTTTAAGGTTTTAAAGACCTTGCAACTATAAATCATATTATTTTAAGCTTTCTATAAAGTTTTAAAGACTTTATATAAATGTTTTGAGTGGTAAAGAGTTTTCTAGACTCTTGTTATATTTATAGTATTTCCGCTTGTTGCCGTTGGGTAGAGTGGAAGGTCGCCAACACCTGGACATACTGTGCAGTTTTGGCATGCTTGACAAGGTGGCAGGACAGGGTAGCCATAAGATGGAAGAAGCAAGTCAACCACAGCGGTAACTTTGATAACAATTTGCAAACAGCCAGTCACTGTGAATGTGTTTTCAGCGGTAAAGGTGCCTATCTGACTTGAAAATGCAGCAGTTGCTATGATATCAATAGGTGCCATTGAAGGTTGCGGAACAAATAGCACTGTGCTTTTATTTACAGTGATACTTGATGAACCTGTTCCAATCACACCATTTGCATCACGATAGGTGACTGTAAGCGGTATTGTGATTGTCATTGTGACGTTTGCATAGTTAGGCGTCTGCTCAAGCCTGTCAATAACGATGTCGGTCACTGTGACCTGCCCACCAATTTGGTTTGTTGCAGAGATAAATGTAAGTGGTTGAACAGGGTTTGCCGGATTGAAACTTGTCACAGGTAGCACTATACCAGTTTCTGTGCTTTGAGAGACGCAGGCATCAAATACTTTAGTTGTTTCTATCAAAACCTTTTCACAAATTCCATTCATTGGGTTGCCGTTTATAGGGCCAGGACGATTGGGATTTGTATTGTTAATATAAAAAGACATAAATTTAACCTCCTATCTTTTTACAGTTTACGCATGTAAACCTACTAAACTAAATATATGTAAGTTGTTTAATCTGTGTGATAAACTTAATCACACAAAGACTTGGAAGTTTTCCTGCATTTACATGCCTAAAACTTCTTATATTAAAGCTTATGCGGAAAGTAAAAATATGTTGACTATTTAAAAGAAAAATATTAAAATATAGATTGCTTAAGGAGCTATTATGATTTTAGAAAATGTTAAAGAAAGATTAAATACTATAAATGAAGAACTGCAGTTTATAAAGGAGTGTCTTTGACCCGACTTCCCTTGAAAAGAATTTAAAAGAGCTTAAGGACGAGCAGATGAGTGAAGGCTTTTATCTTGATCAGAAAAAAGTGCTTGAAGTTGGCAAAAAGATAAAAAGCTGTGAAAGCAAACTCAATCTTATAAATGCTCTGCAAACTCTCTATGATGATTGCAATGCCTACGTTGAACTTTATGAAGAAGAGCATGATATCTCTTTAGAGAAAGAACTGGAAGATTCCCTTCACAATCTTGAAGCTGAAGTTGAAAAGGCAAAGATTACCACACTTTTATCAGGCAAGTATGATGATTATGACGCGATTATGACCTTGCACGCAGGGGCAGGTGGAACAGAAGCTCAAGATTGGACGGAAATGCTCTTTAGAATGTATAAAATGTATGCTGAAAAACAAGGTTATAAGATAAGGGTTCTTGATATTCTTAATGGTGATGAAGCTGGAATAAAATCTATCACTTTTGAAGTTGCAGGCGACAACGCCTACGGCTTTTTGAAAGCAGAAAAGGGCGTTCATAGGCTTGTAAGAATATCTCCATTTGACTCAAATGCACGACGTCACACATCCTTTGCAAGCGTTGAAGTTATGCCAAAGATTGAAGAAAAGCCGAATATTGAAATAAGACCAGAAGATTTGAAAGTTGATACTTATCGCTCTTCAGGTGCAGGTGGACAAAATGTCAATAAAACTGAAAGTGCAATAAGAATAACTCACTTGCCAACAGGCATAGTTGTCTCTTGTCAGGTGGAACGAAGCCAGCTTCAAAATAGGGAAATGGCAATGCAAATGTTATATTCTCGTCTTGCAGAAAAAGAAGAACAAGAAGAGATGGAAAGACTTGCCAAAATTCGTGGAGACGTAAAAAAAATTGAATGGGGAAGCCAAATAAGAAGCTATGTTTTCTGCCCATACACACTTGTAAAAGACCATAGAACGGGCTATGAAGACACCAATATTCAATCAGTTATGGACGGCAATATTCAAGAATTTATCAATGCATACCTGAAGATGTTTCATTGATAGGTTGACTCCGCTCGCACGACCTTTCGGTCACGCTCGCTCACGCTTTACTCGCACATTCGCAGGCTCATATGCTCGCTCTTTGGTCCGTTCGCACGGCTTGTCACCATGCAAATCTCACGATTTGCTGGCATCTTCGCCACGCTCGCTTTTCGCTCCATCGCAGCACCACTTTACATGACGCTGCAATTCCGCTCTTCGCTCCGCTTTCACTTCGTTTCGCTCGCTTTTTACTCCGCACACTCGCTTCGCTCGCACGCTCCGCTTGCCCACGTTCGCTAACGCTCACACGGGCTTTATGTGGTGTCGTTTCGCAAGCTCCACTCCAATTTATATATGTAAAAAGGATAAATTATCATGAACAAAGGAATAAGTTTTTATTTTGGATATAAAATTGCACCAGAAGAAAGGGCAAAACTAATACATGAACATGGATTTGATACAGTGATTACAAATGCCGACCCTAAATTAAATTCTCAAAATGGAACAATAAGAGCGCAAATGAAAATTTTTAAGAAATATAATCTTAAGCCGTCAAGTCTTCATATGCAATACAACTCGGAAGATTTGCATTATTTTTGGGAAGAAGGCAGGGAAGGTGAAAAACTTAAGAAAAGGCTTATAAAAGACGTTAAGATTGCGGCAAAATATGATTTTACCTGCGTTGTTGTTCATCTTGACGGGAAGTGGTCGGAGATAGGAAAACAAAGACTTTTAGATGTCTTAAAAGTTTGTCACAAGAAAAATAAGCCACTTGCTATTGAAAACATACATTGTCAAGAGTTGTTTGTTAAGGTGTTCGACGAAATTCAAGATGATTATCTTCGTTTTTGTTATGATAGCGGTCACAATAACACCTATGATAAGGATTTTGATTATCTTGAAAAGTATGGAGATAAGCTTATAACGCTTCATCTTCATGATAATGATGGCAGCAGCGATATGCATACGCTCAATAAGTTTGGCAATATTGATTGGAAGAAATTAGGAGAGAAAATTGCAAAACATAAGGACAATCTTTTTTCACTTGACTATGAAATATTCATGACTAGAACAAGACAGGATGTTGGAATAGACGAGTGCTTAAACGAAGTTAAAAAGCAAGCAGATGAGCTTGAAAATATTATAGAAAACACATCAAAATAAAGAAAACACAAAATAAGTGCTTTCTTTTTTTGTTTTCTGCTATTGTAATTAAAAATTATTTGTGATAGAATATTAAAAATGGAAAGGAGATAGTGCTATGGAAAAAGTTGATAAAGAAAAAATAAATTTTGCATTTAAGTATGCATCAGAAAAACATTCTCACCAGTTTAGAAAGGGCACAACAATACCATATATTGTGCATATTTATGAAGTATTCCAATATCTGCGTGAAGAAGGGGCTGATGAGAACACTTTGATTGCAGGAATATTGCACGACGTGGTTGAAGACACGGGCACAAGTATTGAAGAAATAGAAAAACTATTTGGAAAGGATATTGCAAAGCTTGTAGGGTATGAAACAGAAGATAAATCGCTCCCATATCTTCAAAGAAAAACCTTACATATGGGAATACTAAAAAATGCCGCTGAAAGTGCAAAACTTGTAAACTGCGCAGATAAGCTTTCAAATTTAAGAAGTATTTATTTAGACCAAAAATATTACGGTCAAGACAGTTGGAAGAAGTTTAACGGTTCAAGAGACGAAATCAAAAAGTATTACTCAATGGCACTTGACGCACTCAGTTCTTTGAAAGACCGCCGCATTTATCGCCGTGTTGAAAATTATTTTAAATTAGTCTTTAATGGAAAACTTATATGCTTAATTGGAGATAAAAAGATAGAAAACTGCATGCAATGTCCTAAAAAAATTGAAGAAGATGGCAAAACTGCAAAGTGTAGTTTGACAAATAGAGATATAAGCGGAGAAGATGGTGTTTCTGAAACTTGTCCATTTATAGAACTATAAGGTTTAAAAACACCTATTTTAATTGCTTTAAAGAGATAAATTTGATATAATAATTCCATGAATTACTATAATCGAATGAAAGACAAATTTGAAAAACTTAAAACAAAAAAAGATGTTATTGTGCTGTCAATAGAAAGTTCTTGTGACGAAACAAGCGTGGCTGTTGTAAAAAATGGCCGCGATGTTTTATCGAATATAATTGCAACCCAGATAGAAATTCATAGACGTTTTGGCGGAGTAGTGCCAGAAGTTGCATCGCGTAATCATATCACAGCAATTTCTAATATCTATAAGGAAGCTTTGTCTGCAGCAAATATCACTGCGGATGATATTGACGCCGTAGCTGTAACTTATGGGGCAGGGCTTATGGGGGCACTTCTTGTTGGCGTGAATTTTGCAAAAGGGCTTGCATATGCTCTTGACGTTCCACTTATTGCAGTAAGCCATGTGTATGGTCACATAGCCGCAAATTATATCTCTCATCCGCTTTTAACGCCACCTTTTGTCTGCCTTATGGTCAGCGGTGGGCACACGGCAATCTTGAGAGTTGACGACTATAACAACATGAAACTTCTTGGCACAACAGTTGATGACGCCGTTGGAGAAGCCTTTGACAAGGTTGCAAGAGTGCTAGGGCTTCAATATCCAGGCGGACCAGAGATAGATAAGCTTGCAAAACAAGGCGAGCCAAGCTATAAATTTACAGTCTCAAATGCACTAAAAAGCACATTTAATTTTTCGTTTAGCGGAATAAAAACCGAAGTTGTAAACCTTGTGCACAACATGACACAACGTGGCGAAGAAATAAATAAGGCTGATATTGCATGTTCTTTTCAAGAGTGCGTGACTGATGAGCTTTCAAACAAGGCAATCAAGGCGTGCAAAGCTCAAGAGATAAAAAAACTTGTAGTTGCAGGTGGCGTGGGAGCCAACTTAAGACTAAAAGTAAAACTAACAAAACTTTGCGGCGAAAATAATATTGAATTTTTTAGCCCAGTTTTAAAGTATTGCACTGATAATGCAGCAATGATAGGTTCGTGTGCTTACTATATGCTAAAAGACGGCTTAGGACTTGCTGAGCTCAGCCTAACAGCAAAACCTAATATTGATTTGTAGATAAATAAAAGGAGAAAACTATGGAACTTTTAGCTCCAGCAGGGAATTTTGATAAACTTGTCACTGCAGTGCATTTCGGGGCAGATGCGGTGTATTTTTCTGGCAAACAGTTTGGGCTTCGTGCCTTTGCGGGCAATTTTGACGACCAAGAAATAATAAAGGCAATGAACTTTTTGCACGAACATGGCAAAAAAGGGTATGTAACGCTCAATATTGTTGCAAAAGATAGCGACTTTGTAGGACTTGATGAATATCTAAAATTATTGATTGATGCTAAAGTTGACGGGCTTATTGTCTCTGACGTTGGCTTGATTTATTATGTTCGTAAAAATTTTCCATCTCTCAATGTGCATGTTTCAACGCAGGCAAACGTTAACAATTCGCAATCAGCAAAGTTCTTTGCAGACTTAGGCTGCACTCGAATTGTGCTTGCACGTGAGCTTAGCCTAAACGATATCAAAAAGATGCATGAGACTCTTGGAGACAGCGTAGAGCTTGAAGCCTTTGTGCATGGTGCGATGTGTATATCATATTCAGGCAGGTGTTTACTATCAAATTATTTGACAGGTCGAGATAGCAATCGCGGTGCTTGTGTTCAGGCATGCAGGTGGAAGTATTACATAAGGGAAGAAAATCGCACTGACGAGCTTCCTATTGAAGAAGATGAGCGTGGAACGTATATTTTAAACTCAAAAGATATGTGCCTTATTGACCACTTGCAAGAGCTTAAAGATGCAGGCATCGTCAGCTTAAAAATCGAAGGAAGAATGAAGTCAGATTATTATGTTGCGTCAGTTGTCAACGCATATAGAAGGGCACTTGATGGTTATAAGGATTATGATGTTCTTCACAATGAACTTGAAAAAACCAGTCACCGCCGCTATACCACGGGCTTCTATTTTGGTGCGGATGATAAGGAATATCTTGAAGATTCAATGCCTGTTCAATCTTATGTTTTCATAGCAAAAGTGGTTGAAGATGCAAAGGATGGCTTTGTTAAAGTTGAAATGCGCAACAGGTTTAAAGTGGGTGACACTTTAGAAATCTTGTCAGCTGATGAAAATTTCTTAAAAACAATAAAGATAGAAAAAATCATTGATTCAAAGGGCGAAGAAATAGATGACGCAAAACGAGTGCAAGAAATTGTCACAATAAATTGCCCTTACTCTCTTAAAAAGGGTGATATTTTAAGAACTGAAAAAAGATAACTATATATCATAAAAATAACAATTTATCACATAATAAATTAGTATTTATTATGAAATTTTTTATTATATCTATTTCTTTTTAAGCTTTTTTTGTTGACTAAGTATAAAAATATTTGTAAAATATAGATATAAAGTATTATAAGGGGGTAAGAAAATGGCTAAAGCAAAAGAATTAATCTTAACTGTATTAACATTCATGTTGCTTATCTTAGGTGCTGTTTTGTTATCAAATCCAATAGGATATACCTAGCAAAAAGAAGAGACAAACAACACTGCAGCAGGTGAGCCTTCTGTTACATATACAATAGACTTTAATCTAAACGGCGGAAACGATGAACAATACGAAATAATGACTGTTAGCTTCGGCGATTATGTTGAGATAGCGGCTCCCTCGCGAGACGGTTATGAATTTCTTGGGTGGACAGCCATCGGTCTTGACACCTTAACTGCAGAGTATGGTAACACAAGCAAGACAATTCAAAGATGGACAAATAGCTCAACAAAAGTGACAGCTCAGTATTTTAGAAACCTTCGCTCTACCGAAGGAACGGTGACGCTGACAGCACAGTGGTCAGTAACTTCATATGGCATCAGCTATGATTTAGCGGGTGGAAATTTTGGAACATACCATCCAGAGTCAGCCGAGTATGACGAGACGGTTATAATATCAAATCCAACTCAAGAAGGTTATGTTTTTAGCGGATGGACTGCAAGCAACCTATCTACGTCAACTGCAAAGTATGGCACAACTGAGTCAACTGATAGTTCTTGGTCAGACAGCTTAGCTGCAGTGTCAAGCGAATACTTTTCGAACCTGCAACAGGGAGCAGAGACTGTAACCTTATATGCAACATGGGATGGAAATCCATACACTGTTGTCTTTAATGGCAATGGTGCAACAAGCGGAAGCATGGCAAATCAATCTTTCGTATATGGAACGTATCAGAATTTAACAGCCAATGCCTATTCAAGAACAGGCTATACCTTTATGGGCTGGTCGAGAAGCAGAACTGCAGTAAGACCAACTTATACCGACGGACAATCTGTTCGAAACCTTACAACAGGAAGCACAATCACACTCTATGCAGTGTGGGATGCAAATGAATATACACTCACATTCAATGCCAATGGCGGAACAGTGAGTCCATCAAGTATCACCGTCTCATATGGACAGACATACGGGTATTATCTTGGTGGTTCACTTCCAGTTCCAACAAGAATTGGATATTTATTTAGCGGTTGGACAACCACTAGAACTGGAAACTTTTCCACCGATGAGAGATTTGCATTTGACACTTATGATATTGCAGGTGATAGCACTTTGTATGCTCGTTGGCAAGAAACATGGTATAGCAGTCGTTCATCACCAAATGGACGTGGCACATATGCAAATCCTTATGTTATAGAATCATCTCGAAACTTAGGTTGGCTGACGTATAGGGTTGCAAACGGCTATGATACAAATGCATACTGTGTGCAAACAAATAATATAGACACAATAACGGATGCTATAGGTAGTGGTTCAATAATAGAATACTTATGGTATCCAATAGGCACATCTTCTAGTCCTTTTTCAGGAAATTATGATGGTGGTGGATGTAGTTTAGACCTATTGATGGGAGGCTCTCGTTACGATGAAGTTGATTATCAAACTTACACGGGAATGTTTGGATATCTAAGCCGGGCAACAGTAAGCGGATTGTATCTAATGACAAATAGTATTCAAGGTAGCATGTATACAGGTGGAGTTGCGGGTTATGCGTCCAATTCAACTATAACTGGTTGTGCATTATACACTGGTGAGTTATCTAGTAACACTTCAACACGTGGAGCGATAATAGGGTATGGCAATAGCTCAACTACAATTCGTGACTGCACAGTGTTTGAAGCCTCATCATCTTCTGGCAGTCTAGGGCTTGCCAGTGGCTCAGTTAGTGTATCAAATTGTGTTTATATTATAAATGATAGAAAGGGATACACAGGCTCAGATTTTAGCAACTTTGTGTTTGTAGATAACATGAAAGCACCGCTGCCAAAAGGTATCTCTTGGCTAGCTGAAGGTGGAGAGCCTGCAACATTATCTCAAGTTCGCTCATGGGCAAATAGCTAAAATATCTTTTAAATATTAATGCAAAAATAATCAGAAAATCCATATAGGGAAATCTCTATATGGATTTTTTTGATATAAAATTTAAAAGTAAATAAAAATAATAGAGCTAACAAACAAAAAATCCGCAGATAATTCTACGGATTTTTTTAAACACAATATTCTTTAATTTTAAATTTGATTTATTACTTAAGTTTAACAGTTGCACCAGCTTCTTTAAGCTTAGCTTCAATAGCTTTAGCTTCTTCAGTTGGAACGTTTTCTTTAATAGCCTTTGGAGCACTTTCAACTAAAGCTTTAGCTTCTCCAAGACCAAGTCCTGTGATTTCTCTTACAACTTTGATAACTTGGATTTTGTTAGCACCAATTTCTGTAAGTTCAACAGTAAATTCAGTTTTTTCTTCAGCTGCAGGAGCTGCGCCAGCAGCAGGAGCAGCAGCAACAGCTACAGGAGCTGCAGCAGAAACTCCGAAAGTTTCTTCAAGTTCTTTAACAAGTTCAGAAACTTCAAGAACAGACATAGATTTAATTTCTTCAACTAATTTTTTAACATCAGCCATTTTAATTTCCTCCTAAATTTTTTGTGTTTTCACACTTATTTGACTTTTGTGAGTTTGTTTATAATTCAAACTCGTTTTTTAATGCAAATTTTAAATTATTTGCATTTTAATTTTTTTGTTTAAGTAATCTTAAACGGATAGTGCTTTAAATTTAAGCACTTTGTTTTTCAGCAACAGCATTTAATGCTCTTGCAAGCCCAGTCACTGGGGCGATAAGAACTCTTGCGAGTGCAGAGATAGGTGCATTGAGAGTTCCAAGAAGTTTTGCAACAAGAACTTCCTTGCTTGGAAGTTTAGCAAGCTCTTCAATTTCCTTAGCATCAACAAGTTTCCCATCAAGTAAACCAAATTTAACTTCAAGCTTCTTAGTTTTTTCAGCAGTTTGGCAAAGAATTTTTGCTCCGCTTACTTCGTCATCATAACTAAAAGCAACAGCGGTAGTGCCATGTAAAAATTCATCAGCACCTTTGATTCCAAGTTCGCCCAGTGCAAGGAGCAATAGTTTGTTTTTATACACTTTGTATTCAGCGCCATTTTTCTTAAATTCACGACGCATCTCAGTGTCTTCAGCAACAGTCAAAGCGTTATAGCTTGAGAAAACAACGGTTTTAGCTTTTGAAAGCTTATCTTTGATTTCTTCAACTATTTGCTTTTTTGCTTCTAAATTAGCACTCATGAAATCTTTTCCTCCTTATTTAAGAATATTGTGTTTTTAAGCTTTTTCACATAAAGTTAAAAAGCCCTTTATTAAAACAAAATCTCTATGCCAGCGGAAAAAAGGCATAGAGACGAAAAATCAAACTATATCTTCTTTCCTCGGCAAGCACACGGGTGAGTGTTTACGTTTTCACACTTGCGGTCTTCGGATAGATTTTATTTTAACATGACTATTATACACAAGAGCAAAGCACTTGTCAACAATTTTTTAAAAGTTTTTTATTTATCTTAAATTTTTTAAAGTGAGTTAAGAAAAAGTTTTTTTGCCAATGCAAATAAGATGTCTTAAAAATGGCACAAAATAACTTTACAAACAAAAAACTCTAGGGTATTGCTAGAGTTTCATTTTATTCGTTTTCTTGGTCATCTTCAGTTTGACCAGTTTCAAGTTTCATAAGTTTTGAGTATAATCTTTCGCCTTTTGTCTTATTTTGTTCAATTACCTTTTTTCGTGCTTCAATTATTTTTTCTTCAAGATTTTTATCATGCGTAAACATTTCTTCAGGTAGGTATCGTGCAAGTTCTGGTTCTTTTGCTACTGCCTCAATAATAGGTTGATATAAAGTATCATAGTATTCTCTATATTTAATGCTTATTAAATCTAATGTTTTTGCACGTTCAGCTGCTGGATTTGCTGTCACCATTTCAGCATTTTTAAGTCTATCAATGCTTGCTAGAAGGTGTGTTAACTCCCTAGAATATTTATCCCAGTCGCGTCCCTTGATTACAGCAACTTCAACACCGTCTTGTGTAAGCAATGCTCGGTCTTCAGTTTGCTTATCTTGGTTATCATAGCGACATACTCCCACAATGAAAGGTTGTGTTGCTAGTGTCTTTTCTAAATATTTATATTTACTATCCCAATCCATTTCATAAAAACCTGCACCCCAATCTTGTTGTGTATACTTAGGATCTATTCTATACATACTCATTTCTCCTTTAATTATAAAAATTATATCATAAACAACGCAACAAAGTCAATATAGCATCATAAAAAACTTGATTTTAGCTGTTTTATTTGACATAAAATCAAATTTGTTTTATTATATCATTATAATTATTTTAAGGAGCTATCTATGGACTACAATTTTAAAGAGATTGAAAAGAAATGGCAGGATAAGTGGTATAATGAAAAATCTTTTAAGGCAATAGATTTTCACCCAACAAAGCCTAAATATTATGTTTTGTATGAATTTTATAACATCAGCGGAAATCTTCACATGGGGCATATGAAGGGCACAATTCCGGCTGATGCACTTGCTCGCTTTAAGCGTTTTAAGGGCTACAACGTTCTATTCCCAATAGGTGGAGATGCCTTTGGGTTGCCTGCCGAAAATGCAGCCATCAAAACAGGCATTGACCCACATGATTTTGTTGCAAATGGCATGAAAACTGTGCTTGACCAATCAAGACGTCTTGGGCTTTCTTTTGACTGGGATAGAACAATTTGCACAAGCGATCCTGAGTATTACAAATGGACGCAATGGATTTTCTTGCAATTATTCAATCATGGCAAGGCATACAAAGAAAAAACAAAGGTCAATTTCTGCCCACATTGCAAAACTGTGCTTTCAAACGAAGATAGTCAAGGTGGCAAATGTGACCGCTGTGGCAGTGAAGTAGTCCAAGAAGTGCGTTGGAGCTGGCTGCTTAGGATGCGTGAGTATGCTGAGAAACTGCTTGGCAATATTGACCGCATAGATATGGCAGAGAATCTTAAAGAAGCACAAAGAAATTGGATAGGTAAAAGCGAAGGCACTCAAATTTCTTTTAAAATATATAATGAAAAGGACGAAAATGTTGGAGAGCTTAAAATCTTTACCACCTGCGTTGAAACAGTCTATGGTATAACCTTTGTTGCTCTTGCACCAGAAAACAGCCTTGTTGACACATTAAAACCATACATAACAAACTGGGCAGACGTTGAAGAGTATAGAAGAAAAACAGCCCTTAGGTCTGAGTTTGACCGCATGAGCGACCAAAAAGACAAAACGGGTGCACGCCTTGAAGGTCTTTATGTGATAAATCCTGCAAATGGCAAAAAAGTTCCAATGTTTATTGCGGATTTTGTTCTTGCAGGCTATGCAACAGGTGCCGTTATGGCAGTTCCAAGTCATGACCAACGTGACTACGAATTTGCTGAAAAGTTTAACATTCCAAAAATTCAAGTTATAGAAGGTGACACATCAAAGACTGCAGTTGAAAAGAAAGAATATCTTTCTAAAAACAGCAAAATGATGAACTCAGCCGAGTTTGATGGCATGCCTGTTAAGGAAGCTAAAAAGAAAATTGCTGAAAAACTTATAGAAATGGGCGTTGCAGAACGCAAAATAAACTATAAGATGACTGATTGGGCATTCAACCGTCAAAGATATTGGGGAGAGCCATTCCCAATTATTCTCTGCCCGCATTGCGGCGAAGTTGCACTTGATGAAAAAGACCTTCCACTTGTTTTGCCTAAGGTTAAGGACTATATGCCAAATGAAAAGGGCGATTCATCACTTTCTAAGGCAAAGGATTGGGTTGAGTGCACATGTCCAAAGTGTGGACGACCTGCAAAACGTGAAACCGACACTATGCCAAACTGGGCAGGTTCAAGCTGGTATTGGCTTCGCTACACCGATCCACACAACAAAAACGCTCTTGCAGACTATGAAAAACTCAAGTATTGGGGCAGTGTAGACTGCTATACAGGCGGAACTGAACATATCACACGTCACGTGCTTTATGCATTCTTCTGGCAAAACTTCTTGTATGAGATAGGTGCCGTTCCAACTCGCGACCCATTTGTTCGAAAGATGGGCAGTGGACTTATCTTAGATAGCGAAGGCAAAAAGATGAGCAAAAGCTCAACAAATGGCGTTTCACCACTTGAAGTTATTGATAAATACGGCACAGACGTTGCAAGACTTCATGTTCACTTTCTTGGCGGCTATGAAGACAACACTCCTTGGACTTATGACGGCATAAATGGCATAACATCATTTATTGATAAGGTCTGGGCACTTCAAGATATGATAAAGGGTGAAGGCGTTTCAAAAGAGCATATTTATGAGCTTTCAGTTCTCAACAAAAAACTATGCGATGACTATGAGAATTTAAAACTTAACACCGCAATTTCAGCTCTTATGATATTTGTTAAAAAGATAAAAGAAGACGGCTTTATCACAAAAGAAGAACTAAGACAATTCTTAATCTTCTTAAATCCACTTGCACCACATATCACAAGTGAGATGTATGAAAGGGTGTTTAACGCAGAAATTCTTGACCAAACTTGGCCAGAATATGACGAAAAAGACCTTGTTAAATCAACAGTAGAGATAGCAGTTCAAGTCAACAGTAAGATTATAACAAAACTCAACATAGACACAGCTTCTTCTCAGCAAGAAATTTTAGACTTTGTAAAACAAGATGAGAAAATAAAACAAGCAATCTCCGGCAAAACCATAGTCAAAGAAATCTATGTTCTAAATAGAATTGTGAATATTATTGTAAAATAAAATCAAAAATCATAAAAAGATATCATTTTAAATTTATTTTGATATCTTTTTTGTTTTTTAGTGCTATTTTTAGCGAGCGTAAGGAGCAAACTTTACATAATTATTTGACTATAATAGAAAAATTATTTAAAATATATAGTATAAAGATACATTTTGCACACAAATAAAAATAATAATGATTTATAACTAAAAATGAATAAGGAGATAGAGTATGGCAAAAGCAAAGAGTTTAATTTTTACTGTTTTAACTTTTATGCTGCTTATCTTAGGTGCTATTCTTTTATCAACTCCAATAGGTTATACTAGGCAAGAAGAAACAAACAACACCGCAGTAGGTGAGCCTTCTGTTACATATTCAATAGATTTTAATCTAAATGGCGAGAACGATGAACTATACGAAACAATGACTGTTAGCTTCGGCGATTATGTTGAGATAGCGGCTCCAACGCGAAGCGGTTATAAATTTCTTGGGTGGATTGCAAGCGGAATAGATACGTCAACAGCTAAGTATGGAAGCACTACAAAGACAATACAAAGTTGGACAAATAGCTCAACAAAAGTGACAGCTCAGTATTTTAGAAACCTTCGCTCTACCGAAGGAACGGTGACGCTGACAGCACAGTGGTCAGTAACTTCATATGGCATCAGCTATGATTTAGCGGGTGGAAATTTCGGAACATACCATCCAGAGTCAGCCGAGTATGACGAGACAGTTATAATATCAAATCCAACTCAAGAAGGTTACGAGTTCAGTGGTTGGAAGGCAGAAAACCTATCAACAGCAACCGCAAAGTATGGTGAATCCAAATTAACAGATAGTTTTTGGTCAGACAGCTCAGCTGCAGTGTCAAGCGAATATTTTTCGAACCTGCAACAGGGAGCAGAGACTGTAACCTTATATGCGACGTGGGACGGAAATCCATACACTGTTGTCTTTAATGGCAATGGTGCAACAAGCGGAAGTATGGCAAATCAATCCTTCGTTTATGGCACATATCAAAATTTAACAGCCAATGCCTATTCAAGAACAGGCTATACCTTTATGGGCTGGTCGAGAAGCAGAACTGCAGTAAGACCAACTTATACCGACGGACAATCTGTTGGAAACCTTGCAACGAGTGGCACAGTCACACTCTATGCGGTGTGGGATGCAAATGAATACACGCTTTACTTTGACGCCAATGGCGGAACGGTAAGCCCATCAAGTATCACCGTCACCTATGGTATGCCTTATGGATATTATTGGGGCGGAGAATTACCGATTCCAGAAAGGCTTGGATATTTACCTAATGGGTGGCGAACAATTAGTGGTGGGGGAACCCGTTATGCTATAGAAGCATCTGATACCTATAATATTGCAGGTGACAGCACAATTTATGCTTTATGGCTTGAAACATGGTCGCTCTATCGCTCAACACCAAGCGGAGCTGGAACATATGCAAATCCATATAAAATAGCAACTCCTGAAAATTTAGGTTGGCTATCGTATATGGTGGCAATAGGTAACAGTAATGCACGAAATGCCTATTGTGAACAAACGAACAATATAATTGCAACAGATTTTTTATATATAGGCGGTAGCCTTACGGTTTTGTATTCATGTCCAATAGGAACTCCAACTTATTCATTTAGAGGAAATTATGATGGGTGCGGATTTATGATTCAATTCCATTTTCTTGGTAATAGCTATAATAATTATGCAGGGCTGTTCGGCTATACAAGTGGTGCAACTATAAGCAATACCTATATAAGACCTTACTATAATTATTTCATATCGACTGGAACTCTTGAGGTCACAGAATCTGGTTATATAGGCGGTATAGCGGCTTCTACATCTGGCTGTTCAATAAGCAACTGTGTGTTTGATACGGGTGGTATTACCAATGTTGTGACTTACACAAGGATAGGAATAATCATAGGTTATGGAGGAAGCTCAACGCGGGTAGTAAATTGTTCGATTTTTAATGCACAAGGAAACGCGTATAGTAGTTCAAACTTAGCGGCATATGGCTCAGTAACTGTAACAAATTGCTGTTATATTATAAATAATAAAAAGGGTTACACAGGTTCGGATTTTAGCAACTTTGTGTTTGTAGAAAACATGAAAATTCCTCTGCCAAAAGGCATTTCTTGGCTTGCCGAAGGTGGAGTGCCGGCAACAATGTCAACAATACAAGCTTGGGCAAACAGCTAAAAAATCTTTTTATATTATTAATATTTATTAATATTAAATTGCTAAATATGTTATAATATATTAGAATAGTCTTAAATAATCTTTAAATTTGATAAAAGTCGAAAAAACAAGAAAAAATAAGAAGGATGAAAAACTGTGGTTAAGTCAAAAAAATTGCTATGGATATTTTTCTCAATATGTTTATTCATTCTTGGGTTATTTTTACTCACTACTTGGACAGGAACTTTTTCTAAACAAGAGCAAACAACAGATGCCGCTGCACTTGAATTTTATGGCGAAGTTGTGGAAGGAAAAGGCACACTAGTTTTAACTGCAAAAGGCGGAGATGTGGATTGGAAAGGCACAGCCACTGAAAGTAAGTCATGTGGAAATAGTGACCTAGATCCATCTGATGCGTGGCTTGGAAGTGATACTCTTGCACTAAGTTTTAGTGTGACTCCTGCAACAGGCTACACACTTGATAGAGTTAACATTCCCGAAGAAAATATAAACTATGCTCTTTATGGCAGAAATTGGAATGTAAGTATATCTCGTCCTTCCACAACAAATGTAGTAAGACATGTGTATGCTTATTTTGAACCTATAGATTACTCTATTGCATACAATTTAAATGATGGAGATTATGGCACATACCATCCAACATCAGCAACCTTTGATGAATATGTCAGAATAAGTAATCCCACAAAAGATGGTTTTGAGTTTGCAGGTTGGACAGCAGTCAATATGGATACATCAACAGCTAAATATGGAAGCACAACTAGCACGACATCAAGTTGGAAAAATAGTTCAACCAAAGTGAAAAGTCAATATTTTAGAAATTTACGTTCTAGCAAGGGAACAGTCACCTTGACAGCTCAGTGGGAGCCGGTTACATATGATATAAAATATAATTTAAATGGTGGTGACTATGGAACTTATCATCCAACTACAGCTAAATATAATAGTTCATTCCAAGTATCAAATCCAACGCAAGAGGGGTATGACTTCATAGGCTGGACAGCAAGTAATTTAAACACATCAACTGCTAAATATGGTTCGTCGGCAGTATCACTTACAAACTCATGGACTAATGGTTCAACAAAAGTTACAAGTGAATATTTCATAAACTTGCAATCAAAAGATAGTGCCGTCACACTAATTGCAAATTGGGAAGGAGTATCATATTCTGTGGTGTTCAATGGCAATGGTGCAACGTCGGGTAATATGTCAAATCAAACTTTTACATATGGCACAGCTCAAAATTTAAAAAGTAATAGTTATTCAAGAGCAGGTTATTCTTTTATAGGTTGGGGCACAAGTCGAAATGCAACTTCGCCAACATATAGAGACGGAGAGTCAGTAATCAATTTAACAAGCACTAGAAATGGCAGAGTCAATCTCTATGCATTATGGGAAGCAAGTGACTACACATTAACGTTTAATGCCAATGGCGGAACAGTTAGTCCTTCAAGTATCACGGTCACATATGGTATGCCATATGGTTATTATAATGGCGGGGAACTGCCAATTCCAACAAGAACAGGGTATGTGTTTAGGGGTTGGTCTGTGGTAAGAAATGATGATAATTATGTCAAAAACAAAAGAGTAGCTAGTGATATTTATAATGTTGCAGGACATAGCACCCTTTATGCTATATGGCTTAATACATGGTATAGCAATAGAGTAAAGCCAAGTGGAGCTGGCACATATGCAAATCCTTATATTATAGAAACATCTCAAAACTTGGGCTGGTTAACATATAGGGTTGCAAATGGCTATGATACAAACGCATATTGCGAGCAAAGAGCAAATATCGATACAATGGTTGATGGAACAATCAATGGTATACTTGAGTATTCTTGGTTTCCAATAGGAACACCAAGTAGTCCATTTTCAGGTTATTATGACGGAGGTGGATGTAGCTTAGATATATGGATGCGCGGATCGTCTTATGACAGTAATGGTGATTTTCAAGAATACACAGGAATGTTTGGTTATCTAAGAAATGCAACTATAAGTGGATTATATTTAATGACAAATGCTATTGAAGGTGTTAGGTATACCGGTGGAGTTGCAGGTTATGCATCTAATTCAATAATAACTGGTTGTGGGTTATACACAGGAAACCTGTCTAGTAACACTTCAACGCGTGGAGCAATAATTGGGTATGGCAATAGTTCAACTATAATTCGTGATTGCACAGTATTTGAAGCCACAACCTCTTATGGCACTTTAGGACTTGCTAGCGGCTCAGCTAGTGTAACAAATTGTGTTTATGTTATAAATAATAGAAAAGGGTATGTAGGCTCGGATTTTAGCAACTTTGTTTTTATAGAAAACATGAAAATTCCACTTCCAAAAGGTATTGCTTGGATTGCCGAGGGAGGTGGAGAGCCTGCAACATTGCCAATAATACAAGCTTGGGCAAACAGTTAGAAAAATCGTCTATTATAAATCTATTTTCAAAATATGTAAGAAAAATCCATATAGAAAAGTCTATATGGATTTTTCTTATTAAAATTTTAAAATCAAAATAAAAATTCACCTACAATAATAGGTGAATTTTCAAAGGTAAAAATTTGTCATTAAGATAAATTATTTTGTTTATTTTTTGTCTTATTATTCTTCGTCATTATCAGGTTTGTTTTTCTGATTGTCTTCAGCCTTTTTCCTTAAAGTTTCAAGGAATTTTTCAAACTCAAGTTCATCAGAAGTGGTTTGAGATTGAGCGTTTTTAGTAGAACGCCCATTGCTTTCATCAGCTTTCTCTACTTCTTGCTTGCCATTTTTTGCAGTTTCCGTGTTATCTATTTTCTTTGAGCTATCGTTTTTTTGTGTGTTTTCAATTACAGCTTGTGTTTTATTGCTAGTTAAAAGTTTTTGTTCACTGTCTTTTATCGTTTTTTTTTGATCATCAGGAGTGTGGGTAATAAGAAGAGTTTCAGTAGTCACAACATTGCCATCTTCAACTTTTTCTGTTGTTTCTTTGGCAGGTTGCTCTGTATCTTCTTTTGCATCATCTTCGTCAATAAGTTCATCTTGGTGCTTATTGTATAAAGCTTTTGCAACAATAATGACAGTTCCAGCAAGAATGATTGCTAAAATAATTGAAACGATAAGATTCAAAAGTTCGTCATCTCTAAATCCGTCAAGGAATGAGAAGATTAAGAAGAACCAAGAGATAAATGCGAGAAATGGCAAAGTAACAGCAAGAGCAATAGATTTTGCAAATGAGTTATAATGTTTTGCGTATTTAACGGCAATACAAGTTGTTACAATAGAAAACACTGAAAGCACAATACCTAAAATAAGTGCTGCAATTTGAGAATTAGACATATAATCAAACATAATTCCTCCAATAACTTACCAATAGTATATACCATTTAACAACTTTTGTCAATATTGTTTTTTCTTTTTATTAAAAAATGTTTTGATTTTTTTGCTTGATGGGTTATACTAATAGTGAAAATGGAAGAAAATAAAGAAAAGACAGCAAAACAAAAGCGCATAAGAAAGCCAATCAGCAGGAAGAAGGTGCTTTTTATTATACTTTCATTAGTGATTGCCGTTATAGCGATAGGTGGCATTGTCACTGCGTTTATACTTAATTATAATGTTTCCGCACCAAATAATTTGCGTATAGTCGATGATGGGAAGAATGTGTATGTTGCAGTCGATATGAATGACAACTATTTAAGTTATAAATTTGTTTTCACAAGCGGAGAAAATGAAATCGTCATTGATAGCAAAAAGAATATTCTAAGCATAGAAGAATTGCAAGAACAGGGCATTGAATTAGGGCAGACCTACACAGTAACAGTCCAATATATTGCCGAGAATCAAGGGAATAACAGTCAAATAAGCGACCCTTTAACTTGGACGGCTTATACCTATCTTGATGCGCCGGTGATTGTGCATAATATAGAAGGCGGTATGCTTGGTTGGAGCGAAATTGAATATGCCGACTATTATATAGTATATATAAATGGCTACGAACCTATAGAAACTACAAACGCATATTATAATTTGCAAGTTATTGATGGCGGCGAGCGTTCTTTATATGTTGTTGCAATGTCAAATAATGAAGGCTATAGAGAAAGTTTGGCGTCTAATAAGCTAAATATCGAGCTCTTTCACACTTTTATGCCATTTTTAAGTGTATCCTTTGACTCAAACGAAAAGGTGCTGACGATAATAGGCCATGAAGAACTAGAAAAAATAAACATTCATCTTGACGATATGGTATATGAATGTGAAAATTTTGATGTTGTTCAAAGTGATAACATTTATACCTATACTGTTGATATTTCACTGTTTTATCAAGATAACCTTAGCATAGGCGCAAGTCCAGCAAGCATAGACGAATATAACATTTATAATGGCGAAGTGACTTACGCTGAACAATAATATATAGAAAAATAGACACATAAAAAATTTTTAATAAGACATACTATTTTCAAAAAAAGGAAAAGGTATGTCTTATTTTAATGTAAAAGAAAAAATTGAAGAGATAAAAAACACGTTAAATAACAGCGTGGATTTTTCTTATAGATTATATAAAAAGGGCAGTCAAGTTCTCGGCTTTATATTTTTAAAAAGCATCATAGACCAATCTCTTTTTTCGTCCGCTGTTTATTTTCCGCTTCAAATGTATGATGGCAAGATAACTATTGAAAACTTAAAAAACGATATTTTAAAATGTGTGGATATCAAAGAAGCAAAAGAAAAAGACATGATAAGTGAAATCTTGGATGGCAAACTTATTATAATAACAAACTTTTCAATCAAAATTTTATCAATCGACCTTCTTAAATTTCCAACGAGAACACCATCAGAGCCGCCAACATCTCCAGTCATACAAGGTCCAAGAGAAGGTTTTGTTGAAGATTTGCAGACAAATGTAACCTTGCTTAGAAGAAGGCTAAAAACTCAAAATCTTGTTATGGAAGTGCTAAGGGTTGGCTCTCAAACACAAACAAAGGTTTGTATCACTTACATAAAGGGTATTGCAAATAAAAAGATAGTTAAACAGGTGAGAGAAAAAATCAAAAATATCAAGATTGACGGCATTTTAGACTCCTATAACATTCTTTTTTATCTAGAAAACAGACCGGGTTCACTTTTTAAACAGATAGGCAACACAGAAAAACCAGATATTGTAACCTCTAAACTGCTTGAAGGCAAGGTTGCTATCCTAGTTGACAATTCACCGATAGTTTTGACTGTTCCCTTTATTTTTATAGAAGACCTGCAAAATAGCAATGACTATTACACAAATCATCACTACTCAAGCTTTGTCCGTGTAATTCGCCTATTTGGACTTCTTATTGCACTGATAGCTCCGGGCTTTTATCTTGCCTTGCAGCTATATCATTATAATATCTTGCCGCTCAATTTTTTGATAACCATTGCAGATACAACTCAAGGACTGCCATTCACACCATTTCTAGAGATATTGTTTATCTTTTTGCTCTTTCAAATCTTGTATGAAGTAAGTCTTAGACTTCCAAGCTATCTAGGTCTTGCAACTTCAGTTGTCGGAGCATTGATTTTAGGTGACACAGGGGTTAAAGCGGGGCTTATTTCTCCGCCGGGTGTGATTATAGTTGCACTTTCAAAAATCGCACTATACACCATTCCAGAGCAAGCACCACAAATCACAGTTTTGCAACTTGTGTTTATCATTTTAGGCGGCTCGCTTGGGCTTATTGGGCTTATCTCAGGGCTAGTCTATATAGTAAACTACCTAAACAACTTTGACAGCTTCAGCACACCATATCTAGCACCTTATTCGCCACGCATACCACAAGATCTGAAGGATGCGGTGTTTATGGATCCAATTTATAGCATGCGACAGCGGCCCAAATCCTTTAGCCCAGAGAGTAAGGAGCGCGTATGAAAAAGATAAGTGTAAGACAATGTGGGATGATAATAGTGATGTGTATATTCGCAAACAAAATATTGCTTATGCCGTCACTAATGTATCAGCAAACATCGGCAGATTCAATCTTTGTTTTGATAACGCTTTTTTTGCTAGATTTTGTTATGCTTCCTATATTTATAAAGTTAAAAGAAAGCTACCCAGATAAAAAGCTTTATGATATTTTGAAAGATAAACTAGGCGTTGTTATCACAAAAATAATATATATTGCCATGCTTTGCTTTTTCTTTTTCAAATGCCTGTTGGTTTTTAGCGTGACCTACGTTTATTTTAAACAGCAAATTTATCAAGATGAATTTATTTTTATGGCACTTATTGCCTTTTTGCCTGTGATAAATCATGCAGTAATCAGTGGCGTTAGGGCATTTTCAAGAACAATAGAACTCTTTTTTGGAGTGGTGATTGCAGGCTTTATAGTTTGCCTTGTGATTTCACTTTTCACGCCAATTTCAACACCAGATTTTTTTATTTCAAGTGGCAAAGAATTTTTCTCAGCACTCTACAATCACATTTTTGCTTTTGGAGATTTTATAATTCTTTTTCTTATAATGGATAGAATAGAAATAAAGAAAGGGCAGGCAAAGCGTCTATATTTTTATTCTATTTTTGCAATGATATTGGTTGTAATTTTGTTTTATCTTTTTTATGCAAAGTATCAAATAACCGCCTTTATGCACAACAACGCACTTGCTGACTTACTTGTATTTTCTGTGCAATTTAATGCAATAGGCAGGCTTGACATAATTGCAATGCTAACAATAATGTTTATCACGCTTTTTCAAATGGAGATTTTCAACTATGCCTTTTGTGACTGTTTTGTCAATATCTTTCCGCTGCTCAATAAAAACTATTCAATAGTGGTTTTTGATATTCTATTTTGTATTCTTTATTATGTCTTTATCGGTCGGTATGAAACTATGGTCACATCGGCACTATTTTGGCTTCCATATCTTGCGATAGTGATAAACTATCTGCTTCCAATCGTGCTTTTAGTTATATTGATAATAAGGAGACGGAAAATTGAAAAGAAAGATAAAAATCTTGTTTAAAATGCCCATGATAATAGTATTTATCATAATACTTCTTTTTTTTACGCCTTTTGCAATATACTCGCCTGGTGAAAACAGAAATCGCGGAGTTGTAACAGCTCTCGGCATAGACAGGGTGGAAGATGAATATGAAATTTCGCTTTTAACATTCATTCCAACGGCAAATCAGTCATATCAAGAGAAAAGCTCGGTCATATCAGGCAAGGGCAGCTCTGTTGCAGAAGCTATATACAACGCTCAGATTGCTATGGGACGTTCGGTAGGGCTTGCTCACGCAAAGACAACCGTTGTCAATGAAAAATTGCTTGAAGAAGACGTTGCAGCATCTATTGACTATCTAAGCAGAGTTGCATCCCTTCCTGAAAACACTGTTTTTGTTTGCACAAATAAAACGGCTAAGGAAATGCTTGAAAATTCTCAAGATTTAGTCAATGATCTTGGGCTTAAGCTTGAACAAGTTATAGGCTACAATGCAAACAATCTTTATGTCACCGACACCTCTCTTGAAGCTTTTTATAAAGGTTATTTCAGTCCAACAAAATCTTCTCTTATTGGCTATCTAACTATTGAAGACGAAGAGAATAAGTCAAACGAAAACTCAGAGATTTCTAGTCCGCAGAACTCTGGCAGCGATCAAAATCAGGGCACTCAAAGTTCAGGCGGAAGTGGAGCCACAAATGGCAACCCAAGCCATATAGTCAATCAAGGTCAGGCGGTGCTCTTAAAGAGTGGGAAAAAGGTGGCGGTATTAAATATTGACCAACTTAACGGTATAAATATTTTAAACCCTAAGTCAGTAAATCAAATAATAACAGTGGATGGAATAGAAAAAAATGGACAGACCATATCACTCCAATATAAGATAAAAACCAAGAAAACCCTTGTTTCAAGCAAATTTGAAAATGGCTATCCTATCTATATTGCACAGCTTGTGCTTGGCGTCGAGCTAGTTGAAGTTGACGGGGTGGAAGACAGTTTAAAGGTGAATACAGAATTCAGTGAAGTGACAAAGGAGATTGCAGAAAAGATAGAGCTTCAGATTAAGAGACAATTTACAGATTCAATCAATATATTGCGTGAATGTAACACTGATGTCTTAGGCATAGCAAGACAATTCTTCTTTCATAATAGAAAGGAGTTTATGAAGTTTTTAGACGGCATCGGTGGAGAAGAAGCGGTAGATAAGTTTATTGACTATGTAACGTTTAAGTTGAATATGGTGGTGCAGCCAGATTAAATTGGGGTGGCAACAAATTCATGACGCTGACACGCCTTGCTTTGCAAGGCTAACAGCTATGAACCGCATACTTCGGTATATAATACCTTGTATGCTTATGCTACACCCTTAAAATTAGCAATTTTAAGGGAACCCATACCCTCCCAACTTGGGCTCCCGCAAAATTTCTTAAATTTTGTGGGTAAAGCTCCCCCTTCACTCTCGACAAAAAATCTTCTAGATTTTTTACCTCAATAAGGACCCGCAAGGGGTGAATATATTGGGGTAACACTAAAGCATTTTCAAAAAAATAAAAGGTTTGAGCTTTTAATTTTTTAAAGCTCCTAGAAAGGCGAACGCGGGCACAAGCCTTACGCTTGGCGACTGTCCGATTAAGTGTAATCTAGATTATAATCTTATTTCCGCTCTCTCAAGTCTAACAGAATCCGCTTGATTTGTTTTATTGGATTCGAGTTAAACTTGTAAATTTTGTCGAAAAATAAATTTATTTAAAAATTTTCATTAAAAACGCCGCTTATTTGTTGCTAGAAAAATTTTTTTATGATACAATATCTTGAGTCATTATTGGATTATAGTGGCTTATTAAATATTGTGAAAGAACATTGGTTTAAATAAATACATATTTAATAAGGTTAAAAAGAACAAAATTTAAGGAGGCATTTGTGAACGAAAATAAATCAAAATTTAGATGGTCATATTTAATCGTTCTTGTTCTTGTTGTTTTGCTGCTTGTGCTTATATTCTCAAACAGGGGATACAGCGGCGAAGAGATAACAGGCGGAGCAACTGAAGTTCAAGAACTTGTAGATGGACGTAATAATCCAGATAAGGATAATAAGTGGGAAAAAGTTGTAGCTGTATACTATACAACTGACACAATGTATTTCTTGCTTGAAGATTCGCAGTATGAAGGACGTTTTCCAAATTATGCTGATTATTATATCAACTATATCACAGAAGACGAACTCACTGAGCTTCGCACAATCATAAATAATTACAACAACAATCCAGATAATACCGAAAAGATAGCAGTTGACGTTGCAACACAAGGAATAAATGTTTTAGATATAATTGTTCCAATATTCTATGTTATCTTTGCATCAGTAATCATATTTATGATTTACAGATTTTTAAATAGCTCAAACAAAGGGGCTATGAGTTTTGGCAAATCTCGTGCTAAGGCATACACAACAAGCAAAGTTAAATTTTCAGATATCGCAGGAACTGACGAAGAAAAAGAAGAGCTCAAAGAGATTGTAGAATTTTTAAAAGCACCGAAGAAGTTTACTGATCTTGGTGCAAGAATACCTAAGGGCGTGCTTCTTGTAGGTTATCCAGGAACAGGTAAAACACTTCTTGCAAGAGCTGTTGCAGGTGAAGCAAACGTTCCATTCATTTCAATCAGCGGTTCAGACTTTGTTGAGATGTTTGTCGGCGTTGGTGCTTCTCGTGTTAGAGACCTATTTGACCAAGCTAAGAAAAATAAGCCATGTATCGTGTTTATCGATGAAATCGACGCAGTTGGTCGTCAACGTGGTGCAGGCTTAGGTGGCGGCAATGATGAGCGAGAACAAACCCTAAACCAACTTTTAGTTGAGATGGATGGTTTTGAATCAAACGAAGGTATCATTGTTCTTGCTGCAACAAACAGAGCTGACATTCTTGACCCAGCACTTATGCGTCCGGGCAGATTTGATAGACAAATCTATGTAAATGTTCCAGACGTAAAGGGCAGGGAAGGCATCTTAAGAATACATGCAAGAAACAAACCACTTGACGATAATGTAGATTTCAAAACACTAGCAAAAATCACAGTTGGCTTTACTGGTGCAGATATTGAAAATATGCTCAATGAAGCTGCAATCCTTGCAGCAAGAGCGGGCAGACCAAAGATAACAATGCAAGATATCACAGAAGGTATCAATAAGGTTATGATGGGTCCGCAAAAGAAGAGCCGTCTTGTAACAGATAGAGATAAGAGAATAACAGCTTATCATGAATCAGGGCACGCAATACTTGCCAAAAAACTTGAGCATACTGACGAAGTCCAAGAAGTTTCAATCATTCCAAGAGGTATGGCTGGCGGCTACACAATGCAAAGACCTGAAAACGACAACTCATACCGCACATACAACTATCTTATGGACGAAATTTGCGTTTGCATGGGCGGAAGACTTGCAGAAGAGCTTATCTTTAAAGATATCTCAACAGGTGCTTCAAATGATATATCTCAAGCAACAAAGATTGCTCACAACATGGTATATAATTGGGGTATGAGCAAGAACTTAGGTTTCTTAAGCCTTGAAAGCTCAGACCAAGTGTTCATTGGCAGAGATTATCAAACAAGAAATGACTTCTCAGAAAAACTTGCCGCAGAAGCTGATGACGAAGTAAGAGCAATACTTGACTATAACTACAAACGTGCTAAAAAACTTTTAAGTGAAAATGAAAATCTCTTAAACGAAATGGCAGCACTTCTTCTTGACAAAGAGACAATCAATAAGGAAGAAGTTGATATGCTTATTGAAGGCAAATCTGCTAAAGAAGTTTCTGCTTTCATGGAAGAACGCGAAAAAGAGCAAAAAGAGAAAGAAGAAAAATATAGAAAAGAAAGGGCAGCGGCAGAACGTAGAGCAGTGCTTGCAAGAAAACTTGAAGAAGCAAAGAAGCTTCTTGAAAGCGGTGTTATAACTCAAGAAGACTATAACGCAGTTGACAAACTATATAAAGACAGCTTAAATGATGGCATGGAGCCGCAAGAACAAGACACTTTAGCATCTGAAAACACAGTAAATGTTGTTGTAAGTCAAGGCAAGTCTTTAATGAACGAAGAAAAGCCTGCTGAAGATAATTCTAGTGCTAATGATAGTATAGAAATAAAGCCAGAAGAGAATAATCAAGAAGAGCAGGCAGAAGAAAAACCTTCTGAAAGTCAAGAAAAAGCAAGTGAAGAAAAAGTAGACGCAGATAAGAAAGAGAGTAAAAGGAAATCAAAGAAAAAAGGGGAATAGATAGATGGAAGATGTTAAGGATACATCACAAAACGTTGACAATGTGCTAGACTCTGTCAGCGATGAATATCTAAAGAAAAGAAAACGCAATAAGAAAATCACTTTATCAATAATTTCAGCAGTGGTATTTGCACTTGTCGTTGTGATTATTGTTCTTGCTTGCGTTAGAGTCAATTTAAAACCTTACTTTCTCTCTCGACCATCAAATATTCAAGTCTATATAAATAACACTTTATCTTACGCTCCAACTGATGAGGCTTATGATGATTTCTATGCTGTTTATGAAGATTCTTTCTATTCAACTGTTCTAACAGCTATGTTTACAGGCAACTTAGGTGATTATAAAATTGTTGAAAGCGGAAGACAATCATTCTATTCTGATGCAACAAATAGACAGGGCATAAGCAGCACTCTTCAAAGCTACTTAGGCTCAAACTATGTTCATCTTTTCTACGCACAACAGCAGACACTATATAATGCTGATGGAAGTGTGTATTATTCAAATAGAAATACAAATCAATATTTTTTCACATATCAAGATGTTTATTTTAATTTGACTGACACAAACAATGAAAGTGAACTTACCTTCTATTTTGGAGCATGCTATACAACCGAGAGCGGTCAAACATCAGATACTCCAAAAATTATATCAATAACAGTTAGGGCTAACAGCTACGCAATCTATGATTATGTTGTTGGAGAATAAAAAATTGAGCAGAATTGCTCAATTTTTTTGTTAGTTTTTTAAGGATATTAAAAATAAATAATTTATTATAATAAAAATAGTTCTAAATAAATATTTTAATTTTTTCATACTTTTTTAATTATAATTTCCATTTATTATTTATTTTTTATTTATTATTTTATTTTAAATAAAAAATGAAGCAAATATTTGAATTTTTGCTTCATTTTTTATTGTTTTTGCAATAGGCTTATCACTTTATCTCGCAATTTATCTATTCGTTTTTGATTAAACTTTATAAGCAGTATCAAGATAATTGATAGTATAATGATTGCAAAGAATGTTATAAGCACTGTGAATGAACTTGAAGTTATTGAGAAGAATCTTGGAAGTGCAATTATTGCACCTGTTATAAAAACAAATGAAATTCCAAGTGTCAAACCTTTAAGCAGGGTGAATGGGAAACAAAGTGTGCCAAGATTTAAGAATCCTGTGTATGTGAGCACTAGAACACATAATGTTTTATATTCTTCTTCAGATAGAGTAATGGTTGTTGCAGATTGTGAGTTATAAAGGGCAATCACAACTAAAACATTGATCAGCATCAAAAGTGCTCTCGGCAGTGAACGCTTTAAAACCTGTGGTATAAAGTTTCCTTTTATTGGCTTAGTGTTAGGTTCAAATGTAAGCAGGAACGAAGGCAATCCAATAACGAAGGCTTCAAGAAGCATCATCATACTAGGTCTAAATGGATATGAAATTTGAAGAAACAGCGTAATGATAGAAAGAATGATTGCAAAGAATGTTTTCATAAGAAATAATGATGATGAGTTTTGCACATTGTTCACAACCTGTCTGCCTTCTTTAACAACTGAAGGAAGTGATGAGAAATTTGACTCAAGTAAAACAAGTTTTGATATGTTTCTTGCAACTTCACTTCCGTCTGCCATTGCGATAGAGCAATCAGCTTCTTTAAGTGCAAGCGTGTCATTGACTCCATCACCTGTCATTGCAACAACTTTTCCTTTATTTTTTAGTGCTTTGACAATAGTGTATTTTTGCTCAGGCGTAACTCTTCCAAACACTGTGAATTGGTCAGCCATTTGTTCAACTTCTTTTAAGCTAAAGTTTTCAAGAGATACATATTTATCGTAGTGCTCAACTCCAACGCGTTGGGCGATTTTTGAAACAGTTGCAGGATCATCACCAGAGATAATTTTAACTTCAACGCCGTTATCTTTAAACCAAGCAATAGTCTCAATGGCATCTTCACGAATATGCTCTTCAATAACAATCAAGGCAAGCAGGGTGGAATTTTTTCCAGACATATTTTTGTCATATTTTTCACTAGTTTCAGAAAGAGCCAAAATTCTTAGTCCTTTGTTTTGCTGCTCTTTGATAAAATCTTGTTGCTCCTGTGTAAGTTTGCATCCAATTCTTGTGTGAGCTCCAAGAAAATAGGTTTTTCTATTTGATAGCTGTGTTATTGAGTATTTCCTTTCAGAAGAAAATTCGCACAAATTTAAAGCGGTGTAATCTTCGCTCCGTCCAAATTCTTTTATAAGCGCACTCGACGTTGCATTGACAGTTTTTTGGACATTTAATATATTTGATAGTATCTTTTTGACGCTAGCTTTTCGCTTGCTTGTATAGGTCATAAAATCTACCACGTTCATAGTGCCGTCTGTGATTGTGCCTGTTTTGTCAAGACAAAGCACGTTTGTTCTTGCAAGCATTTCGATGGAATATAGGTCACGCACCAGTGTTTTCTTTCTTGCAAGTTTGATAACACCTATTGCAAGGGCGATGGTGACAAGCAGGAACATGCCCGCAGGGATCATGCTAGTAAGAGCACCACTTGTGTTTGTGATTTGGTCTTTTATAGTTGAACCTTCTTGAGCATATTCTTTTAAGAAGGTGAGTATTCCAATAGGCACAAGTGCAATGCCAATGTATCTTATAAGTCTGTTAAGGTCTTTGAAAAGGTTGGATTGCGGAGCCTTAAACTCCTTAGCCTTCTTAGCCATTTGATAGATATAGTTGTCTTTGCCTATTTTTTCAACTCTCGCATAGCACTGACCTGTAACGATAAAACTTCCTGAAAGAAGCGTTGCACCAATACCTTTTTCAATGGCATTAGACTCGCCGGTCAATAGACTTTCGTTTACTTCAACCACGCCTTCAACAATCTTGCAGTCAGACGGTATTTGATTTCCGTTTGATAAAATTATGATATCGTCAAGCAAAAGTTGGTCGCTAGGAATATCTAAAGTCTTGCCTTCTCGCACAGTTTTCACAAGCGGGGCAGTGACTATTGAAAGTTTCTCAATAGTTATTTTAGCTCTAATTTCTTGAATTATGGCAATGGCGGTGTTGGCAACAATAACGAAGATGAATATAAGGTCGCTGTAAGAGCCAACTGCGATAAGAGCAACTGCGATTATAAGCCAAAGCATATTAAAGAAAGTAAATATATTCTTTGCAAATATTGACCAATAGGATTTACTAGATTTAACCTTTGTTTTATTTATAAGATTGTTTGCAATTCGCTCGTCAATTTGTTCTTTGCTCAGTCCTTGCTTATAGTCAACTGTATAGCGTTCGACATTGTCAGGCACAGCAGGCTGCTCATCTTCCTTGTCTTTTTTGTTTAAGTTTATGGTGAAGGTCTTTTTAAGTTTTGTAAGAAGCCCTAAATGATTTTCATAGCCTTTTTCTGTGTAAAAAAGAATAGAAAGTTCATTATCCGAATTTCTATTTAATTTTTCTTTACTTTTTAATAGTGGTTGAATAGAAATTTTTTCTTCCACATTTATCGATTTTTTTCTAGCCATTATATATTTATAATTATATATTATTTGCCATCCTTATGTCAACTTTATTACAAATAGATTTGACAATGTTTGTCAAATTAAGTATTCTATTATAGAAGGTTGTGATAAAATGAATATAGAAATTTCTGAAGATTTAAAAAAACTAGCTCGCCTATTACCCACAGAACTATATATTGTTGGTGGCTACATAAGAAATTCCATAATGGGTCTTAAGAATGAAGATATTGATATATGTTCAAGCTTAACTATTGAAGAGCTTGAAAAGTGCTTGAAGGGCAGTGAATTTAAATTGAAGGTCAAAAGCAAGGTGCTTGGCAGCGGAATTGTTATAAGTGGTGATAAAAACTATGAATACACTTGTTTTCGCCGCGACACCTATGCAAAGGGCGGGAAACATATGCCTGAAAAAGTTGAATTTATCAGTGATGTCAAAGAAGACGCAAAAAGACGAGATTTCACATGCAATGCCTTATATTATGATATAAAAAATGATAAACTGCTTGATTTTTATAATGGCATCAATGATATCAAACACAAAATTCTCAGAACGATCGAAACTCCAGAAGAAGTGTTGTCACATGACGGGGTTAGACTTTTGCGACTTTTTAGATTTGAGTGTGAACTTAATTTTAAAATAGATAAGCACACCTACCAAGTTGCAATAAAAAATATCAACAATTTAAGAGATATATCAGGCGAGCGTGTTATCTATGAAATCTCGAGAATACTTCATAGTCCAAAAAAATATCCGGGCTATACAAAGAAAAATGCATACATGAAAGCCCTAAGACAATTCAACCGTGCAGGACTTTGGCCTATTTTTGGTATTGATTGTCCTATAATAAGATTTAATATGGTAAAAAAAGTGGAGCATAAATCACAAGGTTTTTTGATAGATGTAGTAGACACTGTCAAACCAATTTCAATATCATATTACTTGGATTTAATTCTCACAAATTCCTTTGGCATGAGCAAAAAGATGACAGAAGAGTATATAAATATTCTTTCAGGTTATTATGAAGCACTAAATCATATGCAAAATAAGCCATATTTTTTTAAGTATTTTAATAATTTCCCAAATATTTATCTACTTTTAATAAATAAATCAAAATACCTTGCAAATAAATATCTGTTTTTCTATAAATACATAATATCTCATAAGATAGTTGTGTCCATCAAAGATTTAAAAATAACAGGGGAAGATATCAAAAGTCGTTATCCACAAGTCAAACAAACAAGATACAAACCAATTATGGAGAGTTTGCTGAGTGACATCTTTGATGGCAAACTAAACAACGATAAGCAAGAACTACTCGACGCAATAGAGTCAAAACTAAAATACTTATAAATTTTTAAAATTGTTATTAAATGTTATAAATTAAAAGCTGCCCATGCCGGCAGCTTTTTATAATGAATTTAATCATTAAATATTAAATTTTTACGCAATATTCCACTTTTTTTTCGCATTTTCTATTGTCTCTTTTGTAACTTTTTGTGGACTGATATATTTCACATTGCTTGCAGGCAGGGTCATGCCTTCTTCAAGGGTGGCACTTCCTTCAACAATCTGCCCATTTTGTGGCTGATAGTGATCATGCCTTATCTCTTTTTCTTTAACAAGCACTCCGTCTTTGTAATAGTCAATATAGCCCTTGCTTTCATAGCCTTCTTGTGGGTATTTAAGTCTATAATATTCGCCTTTATATAGCACTTTACTATTGTATTTACCACTTGTATCAGTTATTATTTTATCTCCACCATGTGGAAGAACTTTAACAAGTTCACTGCGAGTTTTAATCTCCACACCTTCATCAAAAGGTTGTCCATAGATTTCAACTATTGCTTCACTATCTGTCCCGTAGGCTTTGATATAGATAGGTGTGTCTAGATTATTTTTGAAAACAAGGTCTGCATAGCCCTCACTTACCATTGCATCAAATGATAGTGGAACATAGGAAGCGGGAAGTGAGTGGTGATTTGCTTGAAGAACATCAATATCAGCAAGAAGTAGGGCGTTATAAAGTGTGGTGGATGCCTGACATACACCGCCGCCCATACCGGAGACATAGCTTCCGTTAAAAATTATCTTTGCATCTTTGTACCCATTTTGACTGCTTCTTGGTCCTGTGGTTTTATTAAAAGAGACTTCTTCACTTGGCTCAACTATCATGCCGTTAAATTTTGAAAGGGCAAGTTTTATATTAGATTTTCTATTGTCAGACGACTTTGCATAATTGGTAGAAAATTTAGAGCGAAGCTTAATATTTTCAAGCAAATTGTCCATATCTTCGCTTGGCAAAATTTCTTCAAAAGGAATGTTTATGATATATTCTTCACCATTTGCGAGAGCCTCGTCAATGGCTTGGTCTAAGGCAAGCCTATCAACTTGCACACCGCTTTGAGCGGGCGTTATTGAAAACATAACTTTGCTGTCAGGATTAAACTCAACAGCAGAATTTGTTGGCTCTTTCTCTATTTCACTGACAATGCTGTCAAGCTTATCGTCAATTCCGCCAAGCAAATCTTGATAGGGGATATTAACGTCAAGCCCTTCATTTTTTATTTGGTTTTCAATCTTTTTCTTTTGGAAGATATTTCCTTCATTGCAATAAGCAAGCACATTGTCAAGCGAGTCATCAAAGTTGCCAACAAGCTCAAAATCGCTACCATTTATAACCCAAGTTTTATCACCATTTTTAAGTGTCAATTTAATGTTATCTTTATTCTCAATAAGGTTTTTAGATAGCTTTTCACTAGCTTCTGCCTTAGTAAGCCCAGACACATCAACACCATTTATGTGGGTATTTTGATAAAATGTGGTTTTGTTACTTATGCTATCACCAAAATAGAATTGACAAAAGAGCAGCAGCGATACTGCAATTATAGCAACTGCTATAAGCCATAACACAGACAGCTTGTTGTTAGATTTTGTTTTTTCTTGAGCCTTCAAAGTCATTCTCCTTTTTTAGCTATTATTTGTATCTTTGCCAAAATTATTACAATTTAAGTGGAAGAAAAATAAGCAAAAAAATAAAGCGAATATATTTTGCACAAAGAATTATAATAAATTATGGAACTTTCTCGCAAAAAGAAAATACTAAGAACTCTGCTTGTAGTAGTTGTGATAGCTCTTTTTTTGACGCTAACATATTTTATACTTGTCTGGACGGGCTTGTGGGAAAAGTTTAACTCGGTTGAAAAACTCAAAAATCTTATTTTGGGTCTAGGAATATGGGGCAGAATTGCCTTTGTGTTTTTCCAGTTTTTGCAGGTGACAATCTTGCCACTGCCGTCACCAATAATGATTATTGCAGGCTCTTTGATATATGGTCCTTTTCAAGCGGGACTATTGTCACTCGCAGGAATACTTCTTGGAAGCGCTTTTGCCTTCTTTTTAGGTAAGGTCTTTGGCGTGAAAATTGTTCGATTTATGATAGGGAAGGAAGCCCAAGAAAAATGGTCTAAAACGCTTGGCGACTGCAAGTATTCTTTTGTTATTATGATGCTTTTGCCATGCTTTCCTGACGATATTCTATGCTTGGTTGCGGGGCTAACAGACATGAGTTGGACATTTTTTATGATCACACAGCTTATAGCAAGACCAATAGGCATTTTCTCTGTAAGCTATCTTTCAAGTGGCGAGATAATACCATATCATGGTTGGGGACTTGCAGTATGGGCGGTTATTATCATTGCTTCATTAGTGCTTATCTATCTTGCCGGGAAATATAATAAAGAAATTGAAAAATTTATAAATAAATTATTTAAAAAAGATAATAAAGAAAAAAATGTCAAAAATAATTAAAATAATTTAATTTTTATTATTTATATATAAAATAACTCCTTTTTTAATCATTTTTGGGCTTATTTTATTGGAAATTAAAATATTTATCGGGTTTATTTTGTATTTTTTTGCTATTTTTTCAATATTGTCATTTTCCTGAACAATATATATTTGATTTAATTCTTTTTTCATAAAATTTCTCCTTATAGTATTAAATTTTATTCAAACAAAATAACATATATGAGGAGAGAATAATGAAGTCTTTATTTAAAACGGTGGCGCTTATAACCGTGTTTTCTGTTTTAACACGGATAGCGGGATTTATATTTAGAATTATACTATCAAGAGTGGTAGGGGCGGAAGGCGTTGGACTATATCAAGTTGCGTCATCTGTCTTTATGGTGCTCTTAACTGTGATTTCAAGTGGACTACCTTTGATAATCTCACGAATGAGTGCGGGCTTTTCAGCTAAAAAAGACAAGCACAAGGAAGGCTCTCTTGTCAGCGTGGCACTAATTTACACTTTATTTCTTTCGGTAATTTTATGTTTAATAGTGTTTCTATTTAAAGGAATTTTCACAAACCTTTTTACCGAAGAGCGTTGCTATGAAATATTGCTTGTATTGCTACCTAGCCTTATTTTTTCATCAGTATACTGCGTCTTTCGCGGTGCATTGTGGGGCAAAGGAAACTATTTTTCACTATGTATAAGCGAATTTTATGAGCAGATAGTCAGAATTGTTGTAGGAGTTCTTTTGATAAGCTCATCGCTTTCTGCCATTGAAAACGCATTAAGTCTTGGTTGGTCAATGAGCATAGCCTGCCTGCTTTCAATGATATTTGTGGTGCTTTTATATTTCTATTATGGTGGAACATTAAAAAAGGCAAGGAAAGAATATTTAAAACCACTTATAAAACAGTCAACGCCTATAACAATCATGCGTGTGGCAAGCTCATTTATTCAACCGCTTATCGCCTTGATTGTGCCAGCAAGACTAATTGCAATAGGTTATACAAGCGAGCAGGCACTAAGTCTATATGGTATTGCTGTTGGAATGACGGTGCCGCTTCTCTATGTTCCTACAACTATAATAGGCTCTCTATCTACAGCACTTGTGCCAGACATTTCAAAAGCAGTTGCTCAAAATGACCAGCAGCACATCGAGACGAGAATAACAACGTCCTTGCAGTTTGCACTGATGATTTCAGCCCTTTTTGTGCCAGTGTTTCTAGGCATGGGCGAGATAACAGGTCTATTTTTATATGATAACATCTTAAGCGGAACGCTGCTTCAATCTGCCGCATGGGTGCTAGTGCCGCTAGGGCTAACAAATATCTCATCAGCACTTCTCAATTCCTTAGGCTATGAAAATCGCTCGTTTGTCAACTTTCTGATTGGCGCTATAGTGATGTTTGTGTCCTTATGGATACTGCCAAGTCTAGTTGGCGTAAACTCTATCATCTGGGCAATGGGCATAGACTACACCATAACCGCATTTTTAAATATCATGCTTTTAAAGAGAAAGACAAAGGTTAAATTCAAAATCATGTCACAGCTTTTAAAGTTTGCACTTATTATACTTCCATCAGCCGCACTCACTTCATTTATTGTAAGCCTTTGTGGCTACGTTTTCCCACTTTTTATAACCATAGTGATTGGCGGAGTGGTGAGCGTGGTATCATTTGTGCTTTTAGGTGCGGTGTTTAATATAATTGATGTTAAAGGACTATTTGCACTTGTCAAACAAAAACTTGTGCCATCAAAAAATAAAATAGCGAGACAAAGTGGTATAAAATAAATAAATTGCACAAAATAAATTATGCTTACAATTATAATTAGGTCAATTATTATTTATTTGATAGTTCTTTTAGTGTTCAGACTTATGGGCAAGAGACAACTTGGGCAAATGCAACCTTTCGAGCTTGTCCTTACTTTGATAATTGCCGACCTTGCAACTATACCTATGGCTGAAGTGTCGGTGCCTGTTCTTCACGGCGTTGTTCCGCTTTTAACACTCGTTGTTTTGCATTTTGTTTTAACTTTAATCAGCCGAAGCAGTCAATTTGTCAGCAAAATTATAAGCGGCAAGCCTGTTATAATTGTCAATCCTAAGGGCATAGACTATCAAGCAATGAAAAAACTGAATCTATCAACGGATGACATCTTTGAAGCACTCAGGGGGGCTGGATATTTCAGTATATCTGACGTGCAGTATGCCATAATGGAAACAAATGGCAAGGTGAGCGTTATGCCTAAAGCATCAGCCGCTCCTGTGACGAATGAAGATTTAAAAACGCAGGCTGAAGATAGTTTTCTGCCTATTGTGCTCGTCAGTGATGGGAAGATTATCAAAGAAAACATAGCTCTTGCTGGCGTAAGCCAAGAAGAAGTAACTGCCATTGTCAAAGAAAACTCTAATACAAAAAATAACAGCATTAAGGACGTTCTGCTTTTAACGATAAACAAAACAGGACAAGCTTATCTTCAAATGAAGAAGGGAGAAGGGCTTTCATTCCAATCTAAAAGGTTGGTGAGCGAATGAAACTTTTTCACTATATAAATTTTATAATTATTGTGCTGCTTCTTATTGCTATTTGTATAACAGAAGAGCTTGTTGTTTCAAACTCTCTTAAGGAAATTCAAACAAGGTGCTATGAAATTGAGATGACACTGGCAGGCACGGATGATTTACTTAATATGGATATGACTATGCAAATTGACAATCTTGAATATGTGTGGAAAGAAGATGAAGCTGCAATGTGCTTTCTTGTCAACCATAAGAACATTCAAGAGATAGGGCAGGAGATAGCCAAACTTAAACTCTATATAGCAAGCAACGACATTGACGCATTCAGAGTATCGCTTGAAGAAATCAAATTCTATTGCCATAGCTACTTGCATTTTATGGGAGCAAATCTCCACAATGTTTTATAATAAGCAAAAATTTTATGATACTAGTTTTTAATATCTAGGCTTAGTTACTAATATAACTGCAGACTAGAAAAAAGGCACTTGAATGTTTGCTTAAATTTTAAGCAAACGGCAAACTTTAAAAAGTTTGCAATGTCTTGCCTTGCAAGACATTATTCAAGTGCCGTTTTTCGCTCCAGTTTGTCTAAAGCTTCAATTTTTTTAAGGAATTTTAAAGTATCAAATCTGACAAAAATATTTAAATTTATTATTCTTTTTTTACCAAACTTTTTCTTTCTTATTTTTAACAACAGATGTCACAATAACAACAATAAGAGCAAGCACAGCAAGAGCAATCACAATATAAATAATTATAAAATAGTCAAAAGAATCACCAGTCTCAACTGTTTCAACATTGCTTGATACTGAGTATGTTGCATTGTTGAATCGATATTCACACCAAACTTCCCACTTGCCAGATATCTCATTGTCGTTGAAAAGGAAGGTTTGACCTGTTCTTTCATAACTATCATATAAAGAAGTAGAACATTCAGAGAAATTTGCTAAAGCAAGGTCGCTTGAGCAAAGCGCATAAGTTGTTCCATCATCACCTTCACCACGCACATACCAAACAAGACATGCCTCGTCTATATAAGCATAATCATCAAAATTTTCAAGATAGAATTGGAAGGAGTCATGCATAGAGTTATCACTTGAAACAACATTGTATGCAATTTCAGGTGCTGCAGCGATTGAGAAAGAAGGTTCTATAGCATAATAGTTAGAATAAGCTTCTTGTCCATTTATGTCAATAACAAATTGATAAATTCCCCAGCCACTTATTGTAACTTCATTGCCAGCATAAGTCCCGGTTATGCCTTCGTCTAGGTTTAAGGTATAAGAGAAACTAGAAAGTGCGGTCAAATCAGAGCTTCCCGCTCCGTCAATATTTTCTAAAGAGATTCTATCGTCAACATCAAAATTATTACTTGAAATATAGCCTTGAAGATAATTCACACTAACCGAAAGTGTATAGACAGGGTTTTCAGGGTCAGTGGTAGGTGGATTTTCAGCATCGGCTGCAAAAGAGACAACTATTTCTTGAGCGTCAGACCAGTCAACTCTATAGGCAGTTCCGCCGCTGTAACTAGCTGAATTTTCAAGAGCAATATTTTGGTTTTCTCTAGAAATCACTCTTATATCAAAACTTCCACTTAAGGTGGACTCAGCAAGCTCTTGTGCATCGTCATTTAAACTTCTAGTGCTTGTTTGCAAACTTTGATTTGAAAATGCAAGTGACAAAGCAAGGCAGAGAAGAAAAATCATTGCAAGTGCTATATAGATAAAATTCATCTTTTTTGAATTTGACATATTTTGCTCCTTTTTCTTATATTAAAATGATAGCACATAATTATTTATTTAAAAAATAAAATTTAAATATTTTTATTTTTTATTTTTTTATTTTTTGAAATTTTTAATTGCACACTTTTTATTGTTGACAAATTTATTTAAAAAATATATACTTTTTATATGGAAAAAGAAGAAATAGATTTATTAGTAGCAGAAAACCAAATATCAATAGACTTTGACTCTCTTTCAACTCAAGAAGAAGAGAGCATGATTTTGCCAAACTCTCTTATCAAGCCCATTAACACCGATTGGATAAAAGATGAAGTGCTTTTTGTTGCTGTAAAGGCATATCATGACGATGTTGTAAAAAATATGCCAAATTTACTTTTATGTGGAAAAACTTTGCTTGATTGGGTGCTAAATGCAGGCTCTGGGTGCGAGCGAAAAGTTATTGAAGATTGCGATAATATCATGGATAGAGTTCGCTCGATAAACACAAGCAAAAAAATAATAGCGGTTTTCTATAGCGACACACCACTATTTAATAAGGCAACATTCAATCATTTTTGCAACTATTTTTCATCTAGAAATATGAATTTTCTAAAACTTTCTCGTGGCTTTATCGTTAAAACAGACTTTTTAAAGAGCAATGTCGCAATAGCGCAGGGTGCAAGTGCACTTGACGATAAATGTTTAATGATTGCAGACAGCAGCAAAGCTTTAAATTATATGGGCGGCGTTTTGTATAATAAAATTTTGAATTATCATATCAAAAATGGCGTGATAATTTATGGACAAAACACAGTGTTTATTGATGCGGATGTAGAGATTGAAAGCGGAGTTATAATTTATCCAAACAATGTGATTATGGGTGAAAGCATAATTGCGGGGGACGTGGTTCTTGAAAGCGGCAATGTTATAAAAAGCAGCATCATATCAAACAATGTTGTTATAAAAAGTAGCTATATTGAAAATAGCAAGATAAGTCAAGGTATGGTTATAGAGCCATTTAGTAAAATAATAGGAGAAGAAATATAATGGTTATAATCGTAGGGCTTGGGAATATCGGCATTCAGTATCAAAACACTTTTCATAATTTGGGCTTTAAAGTTGTAGACTATATAGCAAAAAAACTTGGTATTGACGTTAAAAAAGAAAAGTATAAGGCACTAATTGGTCAGGGAAGTTTTAGCGGCAATCCTATCATGCTTGTAAAGCCAACAACCTATATGAACAATAGCGGCGAGTGTGTTGTTTTGCTTAAGAAAAAATTTAAAGATGCAAGATTTATAGTCGCCGTTGATGATATAGACCTGCCAAAAGGCAAGATAAGATATCGCGAAAGGGGAAAGTCTGGCACTCACAATGGACTGCGTTCTCTTGTCGAATATATCGGAGAAGATTTTGAGAGAGTTCGAGTTGGTATAGGACGCGACGAGAGCAAAGACCTTGCAGACTACGTGCTTTCAAATATAAAGCAAGAAGATGAAGAGCTTTTTGAAAAGGCAATAGCAGAGGCAGGCGAGCTGATACTTGAAAAAATCAAATAAAACAATCAAACTAAAATTATGCAATATTTAGAAAAAGATTTATCAAACATTCTTAAAAATAGAATTATATCAGGAGTGGGTGAAGGTGAGAAAATAATGTTATCAATAAATTGCTCTCACCTAATTTTTTTGTGCAATAATTTTGTCTCTGCGGGCAAACTTAAAAGGGGACTTGAAGCTTTTGGCAAAAAGGTTGAAATAATATCAAATGCAAGAGAGAGCGATGACGAAAATGACAAAAACTTGCTTCCCTTTGTTGACAGTATAAATAGATATCTCTCTGGCAAGATAGACGCACTTATCCTATTGCCATGCTCAATGATAGTGAAGTTTGATTTATCTAAATTCACTCCAATAAAGATAGAAAAAAACTCTAGTTATAACCTTGACGATATAATTTCAAAGCTTGTAGGCTTAGGTTATGAGCGCACAAGCCTTGTCTCTCAGCCAGGCGAGTTTGCCATTCGTGGCGATATACTAGATATCTTTTCTTCGTCAAATGAAAATCCATACCGCGTTGAATTTTTTGATGATTTAGTTGAAAATATAAGCATTTTTGACCAAAATACCATGAAAAATCTATCAAAACTTGAAAAAATTGAGATAGAACTTGCAAAAATGCCAATAGGTGAAAACAATATCTTTGATTTAGAAGGTTGTAAAATTGTTGACGAGCCAAAGAAAATAGACGAAGAGATAATGCTTTTAAAACAAAGCTATCAAACTATGTCCTTCTATAATTACAAAAATTATGAAGAATTTGACAACTTATACAAAAAGGCTGATTTAATCTTTGATAACTTTATGATAACAAAGCCTGATTATCATAATGAAAAGATTGCCGAGCGAAGTTATCTTACAGACTTTCTTGCACTTAAACAGGATTTACTAGATTTTAAAAATCTAAATCAAGGCACAATTCTCTTCACAGGACAAGAACGTTTTGCCAAAAATCTTGCCGATTTTTTGACTGAGAATGGACTATCCTATCATACTTATGATGAAAATCAAAAGATAGAAAAAGGTGAGATTTATATATCTTCACTTGCAATGCCTTTTTCATTTTCTTTTTTGCGAGAAGGTGTGGTAGGTATTGGCTGTGACAGTCTATTTAGGTCGTCAAACACATCTTTTTCAAAGAGCAGGCATTCAGTTTTCTATCTTCCAAAGCTTGGCGACTATGTTGTTCACAACTTTCACGGCATAGGAAAATGTATAAAGATAGAAAGATTAAAGATTTCCGATGTTGAAAAAGATTACTTTGTTATAGAATACAAAAATGGTGATATTCTCTATCTTCCAAGTGAAGAAGCAAACACCATTTCGGCTTATATTGGAAGCGAGCAAGAGCCTAAACTTTCATCGCTAGGTGGCGGGGAGTTCTCAAGGCTTAAAGAAAGGGTTCGTCAAAGCATCAAAGAGATGGCAATCAGTCTTGTTGACATTTATAAAGAGCGTTCTCTTCTTAAAGGTTTTAAATTTAAGAGAGATGAATTTTTAGAAAAGCAGTTTGCTGATGCCTTTGGCTATCCTGAAACTCCAGACCAACTCAAAGCGATAAGCGATATTGATAAAGATATGGAAAGCGATAAGGTTATGGATAGGCTTATTTGTGGTGATGTTGGATTTGGTAAAACAGAAGTCGCACTGCGTGCTTGCTTTAAGTGTATCTATAACGGCAAACAGGTAAGCCTGCTTTGCCCAACCACAATTTTATCTCAACAACATTATATGACTGCAAAAGAACGGCTCGAACCATTCGGCGTGAGAGTTGAAGTTATAAACAGATTTAAAACTCAAAAGCAGGTTGACGATATCATAAGACGTTGCAAAGACGGCGAAATAGATATGCTTATAGGCACACATAAACTGCTGAGCGATAAGGTTGAATATCATGACTTAGGGCTTTTAGTCCTAGACGAAGAGCAACGTTTTGGGGTAGAACATAAGGAAAAGATAAAAGATAAGCATAGAAATGTTGATGTTTTAACGCTTTCTGCAACTCCTATTCCAAGAACGCTAAATATGTCACTATCAGGGATAAGGGATATTTCTGTTATAGAAACACCGCCACGTGACCGCCTTCCGATACAAACTTACGTGGCGGAAGAGAACGACCAGCTTATAAAAGACGTTTTAAACCGCGAGATTGCAAGGGGCGGACAAGCTTTTGTTATCTATAACCGCGTGGAGAGTATAGAAGAGTTTGCAAGTCATATAAGAAAGCTTATGCCGAATGCAAGTGTCGGCGTCGCACATGGTCAAATGAATGAAAAACTTCTAGAAAATGTTATAGACAGACTTTATAATGGTGTTTATAATATTTTGGTTTCAACAACACTAATTGAAAATGGAATAAATCTTCCACTTGCAAACACAATGGTTGTCATTGAAGCCGATAGGCTTGGGCTTAGTCAGCTTTACCAGCTTCGCGGAAGAATAGGCAGGAGTGACAGATTAAGCTATGCTTATCTTACCTATGTCAAAGATAAACACTTGACCGATGATGCATATAAACGTCTTGAAGCAATAAAAGAGTTCAGTCAGCTTGGAAGCGGTTTTAAAATTGCTATGCGAGACCTAGAACTTCGTGGTGCAGGCAACATATTTGGGAAAGAGCAACATGGGCATATTGCAAAAGTTGGCTATGATATGTTTGTCAAACTATTAGATGAAGAAGTCCGTGATATCAAGGGCGAAAAGCTAGTTAAACGTAGTGACGTTAAACTTGAAGTCAGCCTTAGCGCCTTTATCAGCGAAGATTATATTGAAGATAATGAGCAGCGTATTGCCTACTACACCCAGATAAGTGAGCTTAGCACTAGAAGCGAACTTAAAAATATCCTGCAAAGCCTAGAAGATGGCTATGGAGAAGTGCCAGAAGAAGTGAAAAATCTTTGCTACCTTGCTTATATGCGCAATCTTGCAAGTGAATTTAGTATTCAAAAGATAAGAATAAACAAGTATGAAAATGTGGTATTTTTAGATAAGAAAGAGGAAATAATTGATAAAAGACTTGCTGGTGTGCTTGGAGATTATAAGGGAAAACTAACCTTTGATAGCAACGTTAAAATTAAATTTGAAGTAAATGGTAACGTGCTTTTAATGGTAAAAAAGATGATAGGATTTTTTGAAAGTGCGCTACAAACCGAAAAATAGAAAGTAATGCTAGAAAATTTTGTAAATTGTTTTAATTTGCTTGAATTTTTTTATGGTAATATGTTATTATTATCTATAATGAGTATGGAGAGAACATGAAAAAGAAATTTACCGGATTTTTAATGAGTTTTTGTTTACTTTGCATGGGACTGCTTGCAGGGTGTTCTTTAGTTGAAACAGATTATGGCAGATACTACAACCAAGTTGTTGCAGTAGTTGAAGATAAAGAGACAGGAAAGAGAGCAGAAATCACAAAGAGTGACCTTATCTCAGGTTATCAAAGTTATGGCTACACATATGAGCAATACAATGGCTATACTCGTGAAGAGGCAATAAAAGAAACGCTCACACTCCTTGAAAATCGAAAGATAACTATTTTAACCGCAGAAGATGAGTTCGGTATTGATATGGACGGAACAGGTCTTTCAACTAAGGAGAAGACCTATCTTTATCAGCAGGTTGTAGACTCACTTGACAGCAATCTTCAATCATACTACGATGAGATTGTTGGAACAAGCGAAGAAGAAACAAGTGACGATATCACATTTGAAGGCTATGAGAAAAATGCAAGAATAGTTGAGACAACAAATTCCAAAGGTGAAACTGTTTATGTTATAGAGAGAACAAATGTTGAAGAAGAGCTTCTTGGCGATTTTAATCCAACAGTTAATAGAGATTTCAATAACAGCGATGATAGGGCGTTAATCTATGAAAATATCAGAGAATACGTCCGTAATGCAAATGACGATTATAAGAAGGCTTTTAACAACTATTTCAGTGATTTAAGAGCCACAGAGTATGGACAAAATTTATCTACCGACACTGAAAGCGTATTTGAAAGAGAAATAGATAGGCTTTATAAGGTTGCATATGAAAATTATGTTGTTGAAAAATATTCTTACTCAAATAGAAATCTAGACAGTTTGTCATCAATAACAACAGCCGATATAGTAGATCTTTATGCAAATAGGGTTAGACAGTCATACACTCAGTATGTGCTTGAAAATGATTCAAGTTATGATGCCAATGTTCAAGATGCTTTAAATAATGTCTACTACTTTAAAAATGGAAGTGATGACACAAAATTCTTCACAGTTGCAAATGTTCTATTTATGTTCACAGACGAGCAACAAGACGAATATGATGCCATAGTTGCTAAGATGGAAGCTGATGATGGCGGATACTATCAAGCTCAATATCAACAAGACCTAGATAAATTATATTCTGAGATAACACCTGTGCTAAGAGTTTATAATGAGACAACAGGCGTTTATGAAGAAGTGGAAGACACAAATGGTCTTACAGTTGACGATGTTTATAACAAGATGGTTATAAGTCTTGGTAATGCCAAGAATGAAAGTGTGAATGCTGTTGGAGACACAATCAATAGCTTTATCTATACCTATGGCGAAGATACAGGAATGTTCAACGCAGAGTCAAACTATGTAATCGGTATTGATAGTGAAGGCAATGCAGTTTCAAGTTTTGTTGATTCGTTCAATGATGCGGCAATCGAACTTTATAATGGTGGAAATGCAAAAATTGGTGATATATCAGGTTTAGTTCGCTCTGAATATGGCATTCACGTGCTTATTTACACAGGAGCTTGTGAAAACTTATTTGACGGCATAACTTCATCATTCAGTTTAAGTGAAGAAGCTATTGAAACTCTATACACAACACGTGTGAATATCCTAGTTGATAAAACATATTTTGATGTGCTTTATGATGATATTTATAGCGACAATTATTCATATTTTGAAAGCACAAACTTAAATTATTTACGTCAAAACTATGAAATAACAGAATATTCAAACAGATATTCTGATTTATACTAAAATATTTTATTTTTAGTTTTTTAAGAAGATACCTTTGCTTGACAATAGGTGTCTTTTTTGCTAGTATATATACATGAAAAATAAAAAGGTCGAAACTGAGAAAAAAGAAGGCTCTTCTCAAAAAGAAGAAGTTTTTTTTGTTCAATCAAACATTGACGACCTTTTAAGTGATATAGATAATTTAAATAATATAAATAATGAAGATAATAAAGATGCTGAAGTAAAAACTGAAGATAAAACAAGTGACAATCAAAACGCAACAAGTAATCTTTTATCACGAGAAGAAGCTCCACAATCGGAGAAAAAGGAAAAGGAAGTTAAACTGTTTGAAACTGAAGAAGAAAAATTTGAGCAATATGAAGAAAAGCAGATAAAAGAAGAGCTCAAAGCAGAACTTGTCACTACGCTCGAAAAGCCTAAGCAAGAGATAACGGAAGAAGAGCAGGCATCAATTAAAGACCAAAGAAAAAAACTTGACGAAGCAGAGCAGTCGGTTTCAAAACATAACAGCAAAAAAAGCAAAATTTTAAATTTAATTTTCTTTATTGTCAATATCGCGGTCGTTGTTGGTATACTTGTCTATCAACTCACTCAAGAAGAGATTGAAACGGAAGGTATAAGGCTAAGCATTTCCTATCTTTTTGTGGTTATTTTACTTTTTGCAGCAACAATGGGCTTTGAAACGCTGGCTATAAGTTATCTAGTCAAACAATCAACAGGCAAATGGCAACCCGGCTTATCCTATAAGGTTGCAGGTATTGGAAGATACTATGATAGTGTCACACCTATGTCGTCAGGCGGACAGCCTTTTCAAATTTCATATATGAAATCAAGGGGAATGCCACTTCACACATCACTTTCAATTCCACTTGCAAAATATGAATTTCACCAAATGGCTTGGGTTGTTATGAGTTTAATTTGTCTTATCATTTCATGGACAAATGATAATTTCAGCACCTTTGTTTCTGTCACAAGTATAATTGGCTTTGTGATAGGTTTTGTTATACTTTTTGTCACTGTCTTTTTATCTGTATGCAAAAGTTTAGGCAAGAAGATTGTTGTAAAGATACTTAAGCTTCTTCATAAGATGAAGATTATAAAAAATTATGATAAGCAATATGAAAAGATAACTAAATATATAAGTGATTTTCAAGACGTAATGAAACAATTTGCCAAGTCACCAAAAGATTTTATATCAATGTTTCTCATATGCTTTGCAAAATTAACAGTCAACTATTCAATGCCATACTTTATTGTTAAGTTGTTTATGCCAGGACTTGAAGGTAGCATGTATATGAATTTGTTTGTCATGTCTATGCTTGTTGACCTTTCTTCATCTTTCTTTCCACTTCCGGGTGGAACAGGCTTGAATGAAATTTCCTTTCAAGCCGCCTTTGCATCTGTCATAGGTCAGGGCAATATTTTGGTGCTCGTGCTTCTTGTATGGAGATTTTTCTCATATTATATCTATCTTTTGCAAGGTCTTTCAATCTTGTCATATGATATGGCTTATGGCAATAGGAAATATAAATGGCAAGTCAAGCGAGATAAACTAGCAGAAGAAAGTGCAATATTCAAACAAAATCAAATAGATAGATTTAGAGAAGAACGTGCAAAACGTCGCAAAACAAGCAAAAAAAATAACAAATTTAAAGAATATTTGTAAAATAAACAACCAAAATACTATTATGAAAATAAATAAGTCAAATTTTGGTTGGATTTTCACGTGTTTCGCTTTTCTTGTGCTTCTTGGCATAGCTATTTATCTTGGCGTGTCAGGGTGGTTTTTTAAAAATGACCTATCCTACACGACGGACTTGGAACTTGGCAAGACTATCTCAACATCCATCAAGAAAAATCAAGCGCAATCTATATCACTAACTTTTGACGGCTCCTTTTTGCCTGGTGAAAGGTTGCCACAAATTGTTAGTGTAACAAATGGCGATGATAGTGATGCTTTGTATGTTAGGGCAAAGGTCTATGTTTATAATGGTGACAATGTGACTCAAGATATGGACATAGTTGAAACTATAAACTGGACATATAATGAAGATGATGGTTATTATTATTTCAATGACCTTTTAAGTGTTGACGCAAAGGCTGCACTATGCTCTTATGTTATTATAGGGCAGGAAAGCACATTTTCAGGACATAATAAGTATATTTTATCAATAGTTTTTGAAAGTTTGTCACAATCTTTAGATGTTGAGAGTATATGGGGAATAAATCCACTTGAAAATGTTTGACAAAAAACTAAAAAGGTTTTAAAATTTATCTATAGATAAAATAAGGAGAAAATTATGGATAAGAAAATTCCATCAGTTCCACCAAGACGTCCAATTCCACAGAAGCCTAATATTGTCAGACAACCACCACAGAAACCTGTTATAAAGAAAACTACAGAAGAGAACGCTAATGAGACTAAAGAAACAAAAAACTTAGAAGAAAAGGTTGTTGAAAACGCAGCAGCTTCAACACCAACAGAAACAAACGAAAAAACACTTCAATCATCTCAAAGTGCTGTTATAGCTGAAGAACAAACAGAACCTAAGCTAGAAGAGCATACAGAAGAGAAGCAAATTGAAGCCGCAGATTCAGATATAAATGATGAGGCTCTGATAGAACCGGCTGACGGAAGCAGGGATACTGAATCAAACATTGCCCAACCCGCTGTAGCTATAGAAAACAAAAAGCCCAAAAAGACAAAGAAAGAAAAACCAAAGAAAGAGTTAAGCGTTGAAAAACTTAATGAAAAGTATAGAACAATCCTATTGTCAGCTTTGTCTGTGGTGTGTCTTGTTGGTGCTATAGTTTGTTTTGCATTTATGGTGCTTTAAAATAAGGAATTTTCAAATTTATTTATAAATCCGACAATTTAATATGTGTAATTAATATAAAAAAGGCAATCATTATTTCATGAAAAAATTGATTGCCTTTTTTGTTATAGCTATTTTGCTTATTTCAATTAGATACTTTAAAACCGATGATTTTTCACCATTTCGTGACTTTTCTCATGTAGTTATAGTTTCGGCAAAACCATATAATGATTTAACTGTGCAGGTGCAAAACGGTGAGCAGTATTATTATGATTTTGAAAACACCGAAGAAAATAGGGTGATACTTGAAAACATTGATAAAAATGATGTTGAGGGCTATGTTTTCTACTATCAATTAGATAAAAAACTTAAGGATTTCACTTCACATTTTGACTATATCTATCAAGGCGAAGCTGTTGGAAGTTACGATGTCTATTATGGCTACTACGCGGGCTACAACGATTTTCGCTATGTATCAGGCAAAAAGGTGAATTTCCAACTAGTTAAAACCGATAGCTCATGGATACTAGGGTTACCACTTATTGTGACAGGATATTAAAAATAAAAAATTCAAAATTAGTGTATAAATCAAATTTTTTAGTCAATAAATGGTGTAGGAGGTAATATGGAAATCGGAAAAGAAAATAAATTTGTTGAATTTTTAAAGAAGTATGGGGTGTATGTAGCAGTCGGTGTTGTTGTCTTTGCAGTTGCACTTACTTTCACACTTATTGCAGCGCTCAATGGAAGCACGCCAACAGGTGGAACAACTCTAAACTTCACATTGCCTATGGAGAACGCCACAGTTGTTAAAGATTTCTCTGACACAGAACTTCAAGAGAATGCAACTTTAAATCAATGGGAAGCACACCTTGCTGTTGATTTAACATCAGAAAACAGCGACGTGTATGCCGTTCTCGATGGCACAGTGGCAAGTGTTGACTATGACTATATCAATGGCTACACAGTCACTATCAATCACTCTGACGGCTTTGCTTCTATCTATTCATCTCTTGCTGAAACTTTAGATGTGGAGGAAGGCGATAGCATTTCAGCTGGTGATAAAATTGGCTCTGCAAGTGAAAGTGCTTCTGGTGAACTTGATTTAGGTTCGCATCTTCATTTCACTTTATTATTAAATGATGACTATGTAGATCCTAACGATTATCTAAGTTTGCAAGCAAAATAATCAAAAAATGGCTATAGTCCTTATAAATAAAGGCGAATACAAGTCAGAAAACAAAAATTTTAAAATGCGATAAAATTTTATAAATTATCGCATTTTATTTTGTGATTATTTTTAAATATGTTATAATGCATTTGGAGGTTTATTTATGAACACTATTGATAAAGTGAAGAAAATAATCGCTGAACAATTATGTATTTCAACAGACGATATTGCAGATGATGCAAACGTTGTGGAAGATTTAGGGGCTGACTCGCTTGATATTGTAGAGCTTTTAATGACATTTGAAGATGAATTTAAGGTTTCTATTCCAGATGAAAAGCTTGAAGAACTTAAAACAATACCGCAAATTGTCAAAGTGATAGATGAATATACAAAAAATAACAAGTAAATAATATTTCTTGTTTTTTGGTGTAGCCAAATTGAATTATAAAGCATTGTATAAAAAGACCTAAAATGAGATAGGTCTTTTTTATTTTGCAAAATTCTACAAAATTTGACATAAATCACAATCTTCTTTCATAGCATACAAATAGTGGAGGGCTAAATGAAAGAAGATTTAGTTGAGCGTATTTACAGCGTTGCCAATCATATATTAAAGACGCACGACACCATAAGAAAAACAGCCAAGATTTATGGCTACAGCAAAAGCACAATACACCATGATGTTTCTATAAAATTAAAAAATTTAGATTATCACCTGTATGAGCAGACAAAAACCGTCTTAGATGAGAACTTTGCAGATAAGCATATACGCGGCGGACAGGCGACAAAACGGAAATATCAAGAACTCGAAGAACAAGAAAGAGAATAAAAAACAATAAAACAATAATGAGAATAAAAAAAGTGCCTTAATCTATAGGCACTTTTTACTGTTTTAAAATGTTCAAATCTTATTATTTGAAAAGAAGATATTGTTAATTTTGTCCGTTATAATTTCGGTAATTTTTTCTCTTCCAGGTTTAAGATATTTTCTAGGGTCAAATTCCTTAGGATTTTGCATCAAAACTTGCCTTACCTGTGATGTCATTGCAAGCCTAATATCAGTGTCAGTGTTAATTTTTATAACATTGTGTTCTCTAACAGCCTTTTGTAAAAGTTCTTTCGGTATTCCTACAGCCCTTGAAATATCTCCACCATAAGTATTAATAGTGCTCACAAGGCTTTCATCCACAGTTGAAGCCCCATGTAAAACAAGTGGAAAGTTAGGGAGCAATTTTTCAATTTCTTCAAGAATATCAAAACGCAAAGTTTGCTCGCCGCTATACTTGTATGCACCATGACTTGTTCCTATTGCAATGGCAAGGGTATCAACTCCAGTTCTTTCAACAAATTCCTTTGCTTTATAAGGGTCAGTGTAGTGCTGATTAACACTTGAAACGTTATCTTCAATTCCTTTAATTTGCCCAAGTTCGCCTTCAACTAAGATATCAAACTTATGTGCATACTCGCATACCTTTTTTGTAAGGGCAATATTTTCTTCATAAGGTAAACTACTTCCGTCAATCATAACGCTGTCAAAACCCAAGTCAACGGCTTTTTTGCATACTTCAAAACTTTTTCCGTGATCAAGGTGTAAAAATAGATAAGGGTATTTTTCTTTGCAAATTTTTGCAAGCCCAACCGCAAAATCTTCGCCCATATATGATAGCGCACCTTCACTTACAGAAATTATTGCAGGAGACTTTGTATTGACGCATGCCTGCATAATGCCTTGAAGCGTCTCCATATTGTTAAAATTCATTGCACCTAGTGCAAAATGTTCTTTTAATGCTTTGTCTATGTAATATTTAAGATTAAACATGATACCACCTTAATGCAATTTTAACACATTTTTTTAAAAAAGCCAACATAATGATATAGCAAGGAGCAATTATGAAGAAATTATTTTTATTTTCTCTTGTGCTAATATGTCCACTTATGCTAGTTGGCTGCGGGGGAGCAAATGAGCTAGAAGACAATATAAGTGAGATAACAAAGACCTATTATCAAGGAAGCGACCAAAGTGGGGTGGTCAATGCGTCTATCAGCGTTGGGCAAAGAGAAGAACCTTATATTATAGATGGCGTTCATGAGCCACTATGCGATTTCTCGCTCTTTGTTATAAATTTTAATCAGCAACTTGAAGATGAAGAGATAACAACTCAGCTTTCCATAAATGGTGAAGTTCAAGAATTTGTTATGTATCTTAATCCTGTAAATCATCAGTATATGGCAGATCTTGGCTATGCACTTGGTGAGAACGATGAAGTAAGCGTGACCTATCAAGATTATACAATCACATTTAACAATGTAAGTGATAATTTCACTGTTTCTTGGTCTCAGGCACTAGAGATAGCAAAAGAAAGTTTAGGTGAAAGGCTTGATGACTTTTACGAATCAGACAATTTTAAAGGAGAGTGCTATCTTAAGATTTTAACCGAGCAGAATGATAACTTTGATGATTTATTCTGGTATTTCTCTATAGTTGGGCAGAATAATGAAGTTGTAAATGTTGTTATAAATGTAAATAACGGGGAAGTCCTTGTAGGGTAATTTATTTTAATAAAGTTGATGGCATGTTTTAAAAAGAAAATAAGAAAAGCAAAGACAGACAGGCAAACAGGCAATCGGAAGTAAATTTTTAAATTCTTAAAAATTTTAAAGAAAGCTTCTGCTTTCTTTTGCGAGCTTAAAAGCTCGCACTTCCGATTGCCCATATTGCCTGTCTGTCTTTATATCTCATCTTAAACCTTACATGCAATAATCCTATTTTTAATTTGCAAAATAAACTTAATTTGATATAATAATTACATGACAAAGACAGTATCCACACAAAAAGAACAAGAAAATGCAATTGTAGTTGCTGTTTGCACTAAAAAAGGTGACGCATTAAAGCGAAAAATTGACGAGATAACTCGCCTTTCTATTTCTGCAGGCTTAAATGTTGTAAAAGACTTCTATCAAATAATCAAAGACTTTAACAAAGCAACAGTGCTTGGCAGTGGAAAGGTTAAAGAGATTAAAGACTACATAAATAATTGTGAAGAGATTATAGACGTTGTAATCGTGGACTACGCACTAAGTGGCTCTCAAATGAAAAATCTTTCAAAAGAATTTGGGGTTAAAGTGCTTGATAGAATTGGGCTTATCATTGATATATTTGCAAGTAGGGCAAAATCAAGGGAGGCAAAACTTCAAGTCAAACTTGCACAAGACCTTTATATTTTGCCAAGACTTGCAGATATACAAGGCACAAGCGGACGTTTTGGTAGCGGCGGCGTTGGTATGCGTGGGCCGGGTGAAACTAAACTAGAACTCAACAGACGTGTGCTTGAAAAAGAGATGGAAGGGCTTAGAAGTCAAATTGAAAAGATAAAAAAGCAAAGACAGTCCACAAGAAAAGAGCGTCTTTCATCAAGCGTGCCTAAGATAGCTCTTGTCGGCTATACCAATGCAGGCAAATCAAGCCTTTTAAACTTGCTAGTGAAAGAAGAAATCTATGCAGATGACCGCTACTTTGCAACCTTAGACACCACAACAAGAAGGCTCTATCTTGATGGCAATTATGCGGTGATAACAGATACCGTTGGCTTTATCAGCGACCTTCCACACCAGCTTGTAGATGCCTTTTCTTCAACTCTTGAAGAAGCCGTTGACGCAGACCTTTTACTTCACGTTGTTGATATATCTTTAATGAATGAAGAAAATGGCGAGAAGGAGTATCAAGCCAATATGCGTGTGACAAATCAGCTTCTAGACAAACTTGGTGCTACAAAAAATAGAATTGTTGTATATAATAAAGCCGACCTTTTAACAAAACCGCTTTTGATACAAGACAACGAAGTTCTCGTGTCCACAAAAACAAGACGTGGAATAGACATCTTGCTTAGCAAAATCAGTCAAAATCTGTTTAATAAGTAAAGGTTATAAAATATGAAACTTAATAAAAACGAAAAAAGGATTTTAAATTGTTTTAAAGAAATTTTAGTTCCTTCCTTTATAAAACTTGAAAACATTGAAGGACCTGATTTAATGTTGTGTCATGAAGAACTTTTAAATCAAATTTATAATTTAGAAAAAGGTTACAATATAGAAACAGAAAAAGATTCTTGGAATGAAGATAAAAATTTTATTTTTGATGGCAGATATGAAAGGATTTTACTAAATATATTCTCTAATTCTAATGATACTAAATCGAAGTATTATTGTTTATTGTCTTTACTTGTGCTTCAAATTTTGCAAGCTCATATATAAAGGAGAATTAAACGTAACTATGAGTAAAAATAAAAAAAGAACATCACTTTTTATTTCATTTGGCAATTATAGATGGGCGCACTTTCTTGTTGTCGGTTGTTTTATTGTGCTTGGATTATTGGTTGCAATTTTGCCATGCGTTTTATCTAAAAAGGCACTAATTGGCTCAATTATAGTTGGAGTAATCAGTATAGGTATTGGTATATTTTGTATTATTGACTATGCAATAGTAACAAGAAATAAAAAATATGAAGAAGTTGGAGTAAATAAAGGTGAAGAGATTAAATAAAAGTCCTAAAAAGAGCAATGATTTGAAAAATTTAATTATAATTTTTGTTTCTTTTGGAATTGTATTAGTTGCTGGTATTATTCTATTTGCTATAGGACAGGGTATGCCTTCCATGCCACTTGTGATAGCAGGCGAAGTTACTATGGTGATAGGTTTTATCCCAACAATTATCATCAGTATTATTTTATATTTTAAGCAACCTATGTAATGTAAATAAACAAATAAAAAGGCAATGATTAACATTGTCTTATAGTAAAAAAATTTTATCATAAAGGGGGATGCATTTATGCTACATTTAAAAGTAAATCAAAGCCTTATAAAGTTTAGTATTGTCATGATTTTACTAATATTTGAATTAGGGCTGTGGCTACCATATTTACTAACATTGCCAGAAAGTGTAAATTCAAGTTTTGGCATAATTGTTTATATTGCTAGCCCTATTATATTAGTATTGGGGATTGTTATTTGTATATTCGCTTGTAAACGTTCTGGAGAGATTATTTGTGAAAATGACAAGATTATAATAAACAATGTTACCGAAAATGAAAATATAACTTTAGATATAAATAAAAATATGAGTATTGAATTTAGCAGATGTTGGCAATTTTCTACTTTTATGGTAGGACCAGGACAAATTATAATCGTCAATAACGAAACTGCTAAACCAATTTCCATTTATTTAGACAAGAATTCTTATAACAAAATGAGAGAATTTTATGAAAATAAGAATATAAATTTTTCATAAAATGCATTTAAGATTTTTACATATAACATTTTAAAGAACGGAAACAAAAAAGACAATGATTAACCATTGCCTTTTATGATTTTTATATACATATTATTTTTATCAAAATTCTAATTTGTTTTATTTTTTATTTTCGTTTTTGCTATCTTGCTCATAAACTTCGTTGAGCTTTTGAACTAAAAAATCAGGGTCAACTTCATGAACTGCAGCTGCCTCTTCAACCGTTTCTTCAAGCCCAAGATGACAAAAAATACAGTGCATACCAAACCCCATAAAAACATCGCCTAAGTTTTCGTCAAGCTGAAGCACATCATCAATAATCATATCTTTAGTTATAACAGGTTTCTTTTCTTCTTTTTTCATGCCTTATATTATAGCACAATTAAAAATAAAGTCAAATTAAATAGCAGTTTTAATTAAAAATACTTGCAAAATCCTGCAAAAAATGTAGAAAAAGGTCTACTTTTCAAGCTTAAGTCATAAATTAGGTTATCTTCGTATATGTTATAGCATGGAAAAATTAAGTGATTATATTTCAAAAAAAGTTATATCTTTGCAAAGCGGAGAACTTGTGGGCTATGTGCTTAATGCAATGTTTGATGAGAGCGTCAAAACCCTTACTTCATTTGTTATTTCAGATGATGAGAATGAGAAGCTTTTCACACTTGACTATGAAAACATAAAGAGCTGCAGTGAAGATTGCATAATGATTGAAGGGGATTTTTTGAGCCTATATTTAGATGAAGAAACTTTCAATCCTGTTGGAAAGATTGTCTATGATGTGGGCGGCTTAAATTTAGGCCGGGTTATTGATGTTATCTTGCAGGGTAGACAGGTAAGACGACTTGTGACAGACAAATGCGAATTTTTTCAGCGTTTTGTGCGAAAATCAGGCAAAAATTTCATAATTTATGGGCAAAAACCTAAAAATAAGACAAAAAACATAAAAAAATCTATGTTTGAGATAAAAGATAAAAATCTGCCAAATGCCTACATTCAAGATATAAATAACATAGGTTCTCAAGGTGATAAGCCTAATGACAAAATATTTTATACAAATGTTTCAAGCACAAAACCATATAGAATACTTGCAAATCAAAACAGCATAATTGGAAGAACTATGCAAGCAGACTTATATGGCTATAACAATGAAATAATAGCAAAGAAATATGATATAATAAATCAAAATATAATAAATCGAGCAAAAAAACATAATAAACTTAATTTTTTGTTTTATTATAGTAAATAAATTTAAAAAACTTACTAAAAAACAATAAAAATTTATTAAAAATGGCTTTAAAAGGTATTTTTAGCCATTTTTTTTATTTTTTAAGTAATTTTTTGCTATTTTTTGTATTTTATTTAATTATTTTTATTCATAAGATAATGTTTTTGTTTTTATATAAAAACTTATTATTTATAAAAAATATGTAAAATCTCGTTTAATCGTTTGTATTTTTGCTATAAATTGTAGTAAAATAAATTAGCGAGGTAAATATGGTTAGAATAGTGCCTAGAAGAACAAAGGTTAAACTTGAATTTATAAGGGGATTTACAGGGATTGATTTATTGCTTGCTGTAATTGCAGTTGTAATTCTTATAGTCCTTGCAGCAGCAAACTTCCCAGGGCATATATGGATTGCAATGGTATGGGCAATACTTGGCATATCACTATTTTTCAAAATTGCAGATAGTGATAGGTTTTATGTGACTATTGCACACCTTGCAAGATTTTCAATGCAAAAGAAAAAGTATGAAAAGAACCCTAAAAAGGGTAAGCCAAACATGAAAAACATCATTCCTTTTGAATCAATTTATCAAGATAGATGCATTTCCTACGGCAGTTACTACGCAGAAGTGCTAGAAGTTAAACCTATTCTATTCGACCTATTAAATGAATACAGCCAAAACAACGTTATTGATATCGGTTTTGGTAACGCATTAAGAAGACTGGATGATAATCAAGTTTGTGAGATAGTAAAAATAAATAAAGCTATGGTTCTTGACAGCTATGCATATAATGAGAACAGAAAGTATGATAGACTTCTTGACCAATTATACGAACACCAAATGACACAAGCAGAAGTTGACGCAAGAGCTCCTATCTTTGAAGAACGTGTTGCCTTCATTGAAGACAAGAATAGGACAAATAAGATTTATAAGGACTATTTCTATCTTGTTGTTTTAGGCAGAGATATTGAAGCACTTGAAAACACAGTCAATGGTATGGCTTCGTCACTTGCAACTTCGCTTACACCTGTCACTACTAAGAGACTTACAGGAAGTGAGCTTGCAGTTTTTTTAAGAGCTAATTATAACAGAGAGTTTAATGAAAGAGAACTTGAAAGTGTGCCTTTCTCAGAATATGTGAATTGGGCAGTTCCTGAAAAGATTAAATTTTCTTCAGCAAAATATAATATAGATGGCAATAACTATAGAACTTATGCTATCACTGAGTATCCACTTCAAGTGGGCAATGCGTGGGGAGCCTCATTCTTCCTTCTTGACCGAACAAAAGTTGTTATGAAGTTTAAGAAAGCTCCAAAGTTTGATTCTGAAAAGAAAATTGATAAAGCCATCATGGATATGGAAACTAGACTTTCAAAAACAGGAAAGTCAAGCACAAGAATTGAAATCACAACACACCTTCAAACACTAAGAAACCTTCTTGCAGAGCTTAAAAATAATAACCAACAATTATACGACGTAAACACATTCATCACTTGTGAAGATGCTGCGAGAAAAGACGTTAAGGCGGTTTTAAAGCAAGAAGGGTATCGTTACACCGAACTATTTGCAAGACAAATCGACGCATTCATTAGCACAGGTATTTCCATGAGAGATAATATAAAAGAGCTCCAACGTGGCATTCCAACATATACGCTTGCTGGTGTGTTCCCATTCGTATCTTCAGAACTTCAAGATGAAAATGGTTTCTATATTGGTGACAATGAGTATCCTGTGTTCATTGACTTCTTCAAACGTGATGCTCAAAGAGTAAACTCCAACATGATGATTATCGGAAAGTCTGGCTCAGGAAAATCATTCGCAACTAAAACGCTTCTTGCAAACTTTGCAGCTGATAACACAAAGATATTCATCTGCGACCCTGAAAAAGAGTATGCAAAACTGACAGATAGTTTGCATGGAAAACTTATCGACGTTGGTTCGTCATTGCAAGGTATTATAAATCCATTCCACGTTATTCGTGCCCTTGACAAAGATGATGACGAAAAAGAAGAAGATGAAGAATTAGATGAAAACGGTAAACCAAAGAAAGTAAGGCAAGACGACTCTTTCAACCAACATTTGCAGTTCCTTGAACAATTCTTTAGAACAATTCTTGAAGGTATTTCATCAGATGCTTTTGAAATAATCAACTCGCTTGTTCTTGACCTTTACGGGCGATTTAATATAGACGAGAACACAGAACTTAAGGATTTAAAACCAACGGATTATCCAACATTTGACGATTTATATGAGCTTTTGCAAGAGAGACTTAAAACAGCAAAAGAAGAGTTTACACTCAACAATCTTCGTGTTGCTGAAGCATATATTCGTAAGTTTGCAAAGGGTGGACGTAACTCAAACCTATGGAATGGTCCAACTTCTATTGAAACAAACGAAAACTTTGTATGTTTCAACTTCCAATCTCTTATTGCTGGAAACAATGATATGCTGACAAATGCACAGATGCTTCTTGTATTTAAGTATATTGAAAATGAAATTATCAACAATAAGGATTATAACAAGATACACAATACCAATAGAAAAATTATTGTTGTCGTTGACGAGGCTCACACATTCATTAACCCGAAGTATCCTATAGCCTTAAACTTCATGACAGCTATGGCTAAGAGAATACGTAAGTATGGTGGTATGCAGATAGTCATCACACAAAATATCAACGACTTCGTAGGTTCAGAAGAAATCAAACGTCAATCAACTGCGGTTATTAACGCATGTCAATACTCACTTATCTTCTCACTTTCACCAAATGACGTTAACGACCTTATCGAGCTTTATAAAAACTCAGGTGGTATCAATAAAACCGAGCGTAACCGTATTGTTTCTGCCACTGTTGGACAAGCATTCGTTATCACTTCGCCAACTTCAAGAACAATGGTTCAAATCCACCCACTTGACTATGTAACGTCAATATTCAAAGAAAAGAATGAATAATTCAATGGTTTGTAAAGACATAATAAAAATTGCTATAAATCTTATGTAGAAGCTAGAATGTAATTAAAACATAATTATTTTATCATAATAAACTTAAGATAGAAAAATAAAAGGAAGGTTGTATGACAAAATCTAAAAAATTAAGTATATTTGTATTTAGTTTGCTACTTGTCGTTGCAAGCTTTCTTTTTGTAGCTTGTGGTGAAAAAGACTATTCAAATACAACCTTAACAGCTTCTCAAGAAGAAGTTGTAATGTTTGTAAATGATGAAAATGCACAAAATGTTACTTTCACAATCAATAATCCTGTCCGAGATATGGCAAGTTCGCTTTCCTATACTTTGTCTAATCCTTCTATTTGTTCAATATCAGTGCTCAGCACACAAAACTACTCCACAACATATGCCATCACAGGCATAAAGGGTGGTGTTAGCGATATGACAGTCCGCACAAATGAAGGAAATATTTCTCATACAATAAGAATAACTGTAAGACAATACACTTCAAACATTTCACCTGCGGAAAATTCGCTCTATCTATCGCTGTCAACTGAGCTTTATCCAACAGCTGCTGATTTTACATTCTCAGATAACGCAACTGAAAGAGACCTAGAGTTCTATTTCTATGGCAGTGTTAATGATAGCTCAAGTTTAACACTTAACGATATTATTCAAAATGAAGAGTATGTAAACTCTTTTGTTCAAGCAAACTTAATTGAAATAGATAGCAGTCGATACATAATTTTTATAGATAGTGACGGAAATTTATATACGTTAGGACAGGGCATAACAAATGATAGAACACAAAACACTTTCTATAACTTTATAAACGTTACAAACGAAGATGGTGCTTATTCGTTTGATACTGCAAATGCAACCGCTGTGCAAGCAGGAGATAAATTCACTTTCTTTGCTGTAAACCACATCGACGGCGGAGAAATTATATATTGTCAAAGAGATTTTTATGTGCTTGTAGATATAAATTATGACAGTATAAGTCACGATTATGGCTATAGAATTGTAGAGCGAGAATATACAATAGGCTCAGATTATCTATATAGAGTGGAAGGTGCAAGATATGGTGACATAACTCTCGTTCCAAGTTATCAAAACGCAGTATTAGATGGTCCTTTCATTGGTGAAACTATAGATTTTATCACAGTATACTTAGCTGTAACAATAGCAAGCGAAAATGATTTAATGCAAGTTCGCTTCAATGTTGATGATGCAAATGTTGTAAACGTTAAGCGTATAGGGCAGCTTTCTTCAAACGGGCAAACAACATATTATTTTCAAATAGATTGTGCAACAGGCGTTGAAAGACTGACCAATTTAAATATCAATTTCTATTATGCAGGATTTGAAAATAGCGAAGATGAAAATGTAAACTTTGTTTATTCAATTCCGGTAAATGTAAGAGTTATACCAACAAGCTTGCTAATAAATAATATTGATTTTACAACCTCAGACGTTGTGTATACTTTCTATAATAGCTATGCTGGTGCATCTTTTGGTTGGCAAGAATTTTCCTTCTCGGTAAATCCAGAAGACGCCGAATTTGACGAACTTCTTATAGATTTAACTGACACAGACTTGCAACTTAGATATAACAACACAATTTACCAAGACCAAGTTGTTGTGATTTATGATTTAAATCAGCCTGTTTATATAAAGGGAAACAGCAATGCAACAATAACAAATGGTGTCCAAATTATACCAATCACATTAAACTTTAATGTTATTCAAGAAGGCAGCTTGCAACTTTCACTTCAATACGAGATTGTTCAAGGTGCAACCTTTGTTGACTTCCAAACAGAAGAGTTTGCCGACCGAATTTATTTAGATCTAAACGTTCAAGAACCTGTTGAGTTTCTAGATTTGTATGCCGATGCTCAATTCTCAAGTATTACAACAAGCAACTTATCAGGAACGGACGTTGCTAGATTTATAATAGATGAGCAAAATCCTTACGTGCAGGTTGGCAACAACTACTATTTGAATTTGCATATAAGACCAATCACTTTAGGAACAGGCACTTATTCAATTATTCTTGATAATGGCGAGCAGACAACCATAACGATTACAGTTCAAGAATCGCTTGGAGACATCTCTATAATTACTCAAAATCAGCAAAATTCAATAAGATATACAGCCGATTTTGAAGAAGGCATCCGAAGTTCAACTTTGTTCTATGTATATAATACTGATAATGAAAACACATTCTTTGATGTTCAAGTTGTGGCAAACAACAATACAGCATCAACAGCTATCACAAGTATACAATTTGCATACACATCTCAAATAATCCAACTCCGTGATGCTACAAATAACAACAAGAACTTCAATGTATATTTAAGAGCAAATGGTTCAAGCCAGCTTCAGCTCACAATTAGCGGTTATAGCATTGAAAATTTTAGGCTAGAAACAATCGCAAAAATATATTATTTAGATATAGTAGCATTTAACTATATAGGTTCCTTAAATGTATTTAAGGAAAGTGATGGAAGAGGTTATTATATTGATGCAAGCAGCACAAATGAAAATATAAGAAATTATGGTGTAAACGCAGCTTATGCTGATGTTTATTCAAGCACAAACTTAACAAGTGCAAGAGAGGCTGTATTTAATATAACCGTAAACAATCAAGATGCATATCTCTTTGCAAATCCTGCTTATATGAATGCTGACATTCGCACAACCTATGTTGAAAACACCTTTGACCAAAGCTATGTTTACTGGGAAACTGACTCTGATTTAGGTATACAAAAGAATGGTGTGCCTGTAGATATCATGTATCAATCGGCTGAAGAGAGCAATGTTTATACCATTGTTGGCTTAGGCACATTTGACACATCAACACTGACTTTTACAGCTTTTAGTAATATAGAAAACCCAAGAAGTTTCAAACTTATAGCCCATGTCCGACAATATGGACGCGTTTATTCATACACAGTAAATGTGCGAATATCAGTATATGAAGAAGTAAGCCGAATAACACTCCAAGAAAGTGTGACAAGCATTGAGTTCACGTCAACTGAAAGACAGTATTCACTTATTGCATATCCAACAAACTTAACTGCAACAAATGGCGAGATAGTGGCTCTTTTTGAAGGCGGAGACATTACCATTCATAACACCGATGGCACAACATCAACTTACTATATGCTTGACGAAAATTCCATTGATTATATTGAAAGCGATGGAAGATATCAAATTACTCTAACTGTAAACAACGATTTTGTAACCCATGCAGAAAACTATCAAGACACAATGGAAGGAACGCTTTGGATAGCGGCTCGCGACTGGCTTGATGACAATAATAATATTTTAAGCATGTATCAAGATTTGGCTATTGAAATAAATGTCCGCTTTGCAAATGGAACAGAGCAAAATAGGTTTACTATAGATAGTGCCACAGACCTTGTCAATATGAACCTATCAGCACATTATCAAATCAGCACAACAATCGATGTTTCGGCTATAAGCGATAGATTGCCACTCGGACAGCTTCAGGGTTCAATAGTCGGCACAAGCGAATATGCAGAGATTACAGGAATAAATATCATAAATTCGTCATCAGTAAATGACGTTGAATATTATGGTCTATTTACAAGCATAGGCGCAGATGCATATATTGAATATGTAAAATTTAGCGGTGAATTTAATATTGCTGACAATAATAATTTAGATGCCTTTGCTTCGCTGGGAAGTTATGTTGGTCTTATAGCGGGAGAAAATAACGGCACACTTATAAATATTGGTGTCACAATAACAAGCTCTGAAATAAATGTTACAAGCGGCTATGTCGGCGGCGTTGTTGGACGAAATAACGGCACGATAATTCAAGACTATACTTTATTTGAAGATAATTCTTCACAAACAAGAACCTATAGCGAAGAACAATTAAAGAACGAAGATGGCAGATATAATATAGTTGGCAGTGGTCGATATAGCTACGCAGGTCTAACACCTAACATACTTGTCTATATGGAAGGGACTATGACTGTAAACTATGTTGCAAGCCAAATTACAGGGCTCACAACTTATGTTGGTGGCGTTGTCGGGTATAATAACGGAACAATAGAGAAGATAGATAGCAAAGTTTTAACCTACACTGGCTATACAAATTATATGGCATATTCACAGATTTCACTTGTTCCTGTATCATTCAGTTCATCTGCAACTCTAACAAATCAAACCTATGTTGGCGGACTTGCCGGCATAAGCAGCAGTGCAAGTTCAATCATAAGTGGATATAATATTTATCAAAACGACACACTAATTTTCACGCTTTATAGATATTATGAAGGTGCAAATGAAACAGCTTCAGTAAATGATTACATTGCCGGACAAGGTATAGTTGTCGGTGGTCAAGTAAGCGGCTATGATTATGTAGGCGGTGTTGTTGGTTATATTGAGACAGTAGGCGGAAATGGAATTGCAGAAAACAATTTTACAGGAATAACATCACGCTCCTTTGTTCGAGGCTTGCTAGCAACAGTGGCAACTCCAACACCAGCAAGTGTCGCTGGAATTGCCAATATTGCAAATGTTCAAACAATGAATTCAGCTTTTGCAATGCAGGCGGTTGATATCGGAAACACAGGCATCAACTCATCAATGATAGTGCTTCATAACACTTCAGTTATTTCTGCATATTTTAGAACAAGCAATGTGGCAAATTCAAATAAACTTGCCTTTGGTATACTAAGCGGCAATACAGTGGCTATAATGAATGGTGTTGACGGTGAACAACAGAGCAATCTTCATTATACCAATGTCAATACGTTTGTTTTGTCAAGGTCAAGGGTTGAACTTGGAGAGACAAATATAACAATCAACAATCTCACAAGCACTTCATATTATGGTGATTTTGCGATAGTCGGAGACAATGGAAACACTTTACTTGCTCAATCGTTCTTTGTAAGTGGTGGAGATGAATTTTTGTCTCTTAATGCAGCCTTTAACAATAAACTTATAGCAGAACAGTATGTCGATTATCAAGGAGTTGGCAATAAAGAAATATATTATATGTTCTATTTTGCCGCATCTTCAACAAGCAGCGGGGGAAGTCAAGATTATCAAAGCTTGCTTGACACATACATGAACAATGTAAGTTTCAACAGCACTTTGTATCCATTTACAACAAATGGTGAGATGACCTTCACTTCAAATACCCGAGATATTTTAACAATCGACCAAAATGGAAGAATCACGGTTAGGGGAACAGGCATTGCAAACATAACTGCAACAAGCATACTAAACACAAACAATGCACTAGAATTTTATATCTATGTTGTAAATTACTTCAACCCTGATGCCGAAGGCTTCACAGATGAAGACAGCGATACATCTATAGTATATCCAAATGGCTCTTCAGGCTCGCTGCCAATAAGTGACACAACAATCAATCTAAGGGGACAAAATAGTGCTCAATTATATGTCAGACCGCACTATGCTTTAAATATGCAAATATCTTCATCTACAAGTGAGAATGTAAGAATTGACGTAGATGCTTTAGGTGTTGCAACTCTTAATAATGTTGTCTTTAACTTAGAGACAAACACAGTGGTAACAGCACAAGTAACCAAGATACAAAGAGCTGATGATAGCAGTTCAAACTTAGAATATCTAGACGCGAATGAAGAACTCGACATAGAAGTTACAGGACAAACTATTGTTATAAGAAGAAATGATTTAACTCAAGAAACCGATTATAAATTGACAATAACACCTGTTGTAGAATTTTCTTTCCTTGAAATTTGCTCACAAACAGGAAGTCAAGCTGAGGTTACTTATATTTCTGGTGTAAACAGAGAACTTGACAACGTCACAATAAACTATAGAAAGGGCGCATCAAGTATAAATAATACAAGATATAATGAAGTAACACTTCTTTCAAGCCGAAAGATTGAAGATGTGATTGTCATTGATTCTACTGCAGTTGAAAATCAGCCACTTTATTATATAGTTCGTGAAGATAATGTAAACGTGCAAGGAAGTGAAGTGTTAAAACAACAAGGCTTTAGTTATCTCTATGACCTTGATGGCGTGGCTGAATATGGTGAAGAATTTTTATTTGATGTAAGTTTTGTTGCTGATATAAATAACAGCACAAACCTGTCAAACCAAAGGTTCAATCTTACCATATCAATAAACAAAAATTCACAAGCATATTTAAATAGATATGTTGAAGATATCTATGGGCAATATACTATCTACATACTTGCAGAATCAAATACAGCTATCTATACTGCAATCACAATCAATTTTGAACAAACAAATATTTCGTCAGTTGTGGTGGATAGTTATTCAAACTTAGCAGAATCCACAGGCACAGTGGGGATTTCTTCCACATCAAATTATGCATATCCTGGCACAACAGGACTTCTTGCAATAACAATATCACCAGATGATAGTGATTTTGATTATATTCTAATAGAAAATGCTACCGAGAACTATAACAGCGGAAATGCAAGTGCAAACTTTGGATTCCTTGCTCGAAGAGCGAACACGACGGGAACGGATAATATATTTGACGACAAATCAATAGTAGGTTCAGCCACAGCAACAGGACTTAGAGTTGAGTTAAATGATATTATAAACACATATAATCAAACAGAAGTGGTTGAAGGTTCAACACAAAACGTTTATTATGTTTATAATGGTGTGATTTATATAAGCTATGACTTAACGTCAGTAAATGTTAATGACGAAAGCACGACTTCAATAGTTATAACTCTTATGAAAGACGGCGAAGTTGCCTATACTGTCACAAAGAGCCTTATTGTCAGACTTCAAAACTATGTTTCAGTAGAACTCGACGGGAAAACACCTGTCAGCACAAATGAAGGTGGATACTATGCTTCTTATGATGTTGCAAGGGGAATGAGATATCGCCTTATTATCAATTCATATGGTTATCTTTCTTCAAGCATTTCAGCCCCAACTTTGTCAAATGATACATTTGCAACAATAGTTGAAGAAGATGGGCAGTATTACCTAGAAATATCATCTAATACTATAAGTTATATAAATAATGCAAATGCGTTCAATATATCTATCTCTGCAACCCAGACTGATGGAGATATCATTCGCACATCAAGCAGCACAACGCATATAGAAATTCAAGAATATGTTGTAAATTACAATGGCGAGACTGTTGGAAATAACGAAGATATAGTCTCTGGAATGGGCAATGGTGAAATCAATGTTCAGGTGGGCACACAAACAACATTCAGTGTTGACATTTTCAGTTATATTGAATATGACTCGACAAATGTTGAAGTTGTAAGCAGCGTTGAAGAATTTATGACAAATCTAGCTCATAATGGAACTTGGAAAGTCACAACAAACCTTGTAAATGACCAATTACCAGACTATGGTCAAGCCGATGAAGATGGAAAACCATATTATTTAGGCTATGATGCTTATGGTGGCATACTATCTGGAAGCAATTATTACTTTAACTATACAGGGCTAAACTTGACACCAGTCAGGACGCATGACCCAGATGATAGGTTCTATTTTATCACGTTCTATGCCGACTTTAGTTATTCTCCGTCAACCGGAACATATATTGCGGCAGCTAAAACTGATGATGAAGATTTAACAATAGGCAGCCAAACTGTTCACACAGAATTTGTGCTTAACGTTTATTCTTCAAGCAGCGAAGAAAGTCCAATTCCAATTTATAATTATAATGATTTCCTTGATATGCAAAGTGGTGGTTATTATATCCTTTTGAATGATATAACCATTCCAAACAGAGCAAATGAGTCTCAAGGGATTGAAGCTTTCACTCCACAATCTGCAACCTTCAAGTCATTTGATGGAAATGGTCACACAATAAACTTTGCAGGAACTTACGATTTAGGCTCTGCAACTAGTATTGGACTATTTACAACTCTTCCAGAAGGCTCTATTATAAGAAATCTTAATGTTAATTTCACTTCAGCCATCGATGGCTCAGATGTCAACACAGAGCAAAATGATGATTATGGTTGGTATGGCTTAAGAACAGTGAAATTTGTCACTACCGCTGACACTTTCAACTTTGGTGGAATTGTCACTGACAATCAAGGTATTATAACCAACTGTCGTGTAAGCACGGATAATGTAAGCGGAAATGAATACTATGTCGTAGTAAGAGCTGATAATGCCTTAAGTGGCTCAAGTTATATGGGCGGAATTGCTGCCACAAACTCAGGGTATATAACAAATTGTGCCGTTTCAATAAATATGAGAACACCTTACAATATGGGTGGTATCGTAGGTCAAAACTCAGGCAAAATCGCTGCAACATATTTCAAAGATGGCGTGCTTGTAAACAACTCACAACAAGACCAACACGTTGCAGGTTTTGCTGTAACAAATACCGAAGCAGGACAGATTATAACAAGCTATGTTGCAGGGGAGCAGTCAAACACATCTCTATACAGCAAAGATAGCGAAAGTTATATTGCATCAACGATTGCAGCAGCCGGTTTTGTATATCAAAATGCAGGTGTAATAAGCGACTGCTACACAGATATAACGCTATCAAGAACAACATCAGATATGGCAGGTTTTGCATATATGAATGGTGGTGAGATTAAAAATTCTTTCTCACTTTCAGTATTAAGAAACAATGTAACAGCATCTGCGGGCTTTGCAAGATACAATAGTTATGACAATAGCACAGGAACTTTTGAAAATTGTTATTATTTCTATAATGAATATCAAGGTGGAACTGTTGGATCAGTAACTGATGACGGCTTCTTAACCGGAGAGAATGAAATAAATACTTCAGTTATTCCTATCGTATATGATGGTATTGAAAGACTTAATGCTGGTGGCTTTGCAAATGCTAATGAGAATTTTGCAAATTATTCATATCAAAATTCTATGGGCACAAATGCTGTGTGGTTCTATAGCAGCGGCAATACTTCAACAACCTATGTTGACTACATTCCAACAACTGAGACTGTTGATATTGCAGGTGAAGATGGAAATGTTCAAACAAATACCATTTATAGAACCGAGCTTATGACGTTTGGATTAAATAGACTTGAACTTGTAAGTGCAAATATCGCGGCATTGTCAATAAGAAATTTCAGTTATTCAGAACTTGATGCAAACACTGGAGAAGTAATATATCATTATATTGATGATAGCAACACTCCAAACAGGGGTTCAATACACAATCCAAGACTAATCTATGACGCAGCAACAATGGAAAGTGAAATTTCAGAGCAAACGTCAGGGGTAAATCTAAATTTAACAAATTATAGAATAATAAGTGATATTGACTATTCAGAATATGAAGACCTTTCAGTTCTCTATAGAACAACCTTTGCAGGAATTTTAGAAGGTAATGGTATGGAAATAAGCCAAATAAGCCTTGTTTCTATGGACAATATGACAAGCGCTGGTCTCTTTGCACAAATAGGATATTCTGCAAATAACACAGGCTCAGTAAAGAATTTAACAATCACTCCAACTCAAGTTGCATTTGCAAACACCAACAGTGTTGGAACTCTTGCGGGAACTCTAAGATATGGTTATGTCTATGACGTGACAGTAGATGGCAGACTTGGCACAACAGGAAGTGCAAGCGGAACAGTTGTCATAGGTAGAAACTTTGTTGGTGGCATCGTAGGTAGGGCAGTAACTTCTTATTCAATAAAGAATGTATCAAGCAATATCAACACATCTTCCACTTATACGTCAGCTTTAAATTCATCTTACACGGAATCGCAAAGCAATTTAACGTCATATTCATATGCCGGAAGTGTAGCTGGCTTCATGGGGACGGGAACAGCATACAATATAGAAGTAAGCGGAACGTCATCTATACAAGGCAGTCGTGCAGGCTTTGTTTTCGGTGGAATAGGCAGCAATGCAAATATTTCTATGGTATTTGTAGACGTTATGCAAAATAGCATAATAAGAGCATACCATTATGGTGGCTATGTGGCAGGAGAAGTTGCAGGCACATTGAGCTATGCACATGTGTCGGATAATGGAAATATAGAATCAACATTCTCTGTTGTTCCAAGAGCAGCAAGTGCTGTTGGCGGTATAACCGGTGTGCTTTCAGGCGGAACAATCAGTAATGCTGTTATGGAACAAAGTATTAGAGCAACGACTGTAAGCACATCTTCAAGCACAATAAACAGTGTCGGTGGAATAGCAGGTATCATAACAAATGCCGGCAATAGACCATCATATGTTGAATATTGCATAGTAGATGCAGAACTTGAAGGGGCTTCAATTCTTGGCGGAGCAGTTGGAAGCATTGAAAATGTATTGTATGTTGATAATGTTGCAGTTAAGAGTGACAGTCTAGCGGTAACAGGGCAAAAAGCAGACCCATATTTGGGCGGTGTTGTAGGCTTGTTATCAGGAGAAGACAATGCATCTCTTACAATGACAAATAGCTACTGCACATCACTTTTATCACTTAACACAAGCACATCTGGTTCAGAATCAGCAGCATCTGTAGGCGGACTTGTTGGTGGAACAGAAGATTCAAGACTTCCATATCTTGCCTATTGCTACACAACGTCAACAATAGATGCAACTGTTGTTGACAACAGGTCAATAGATGCTGTTCGCACTTATAGCTCATTATTTGATGCAGAAGGCAATAAAACGAGTGAAAACGCAATATTTAATTATGCAATATATAATGATGAGACTATTGGCACAACGAATGGCAATTTCAACCATGTATACTATTTCGGTCATAACTCATATACAACATCATCAGGTATTGGCGATAACTCATATGCTACATATATATCTAGTGAAAACTATGGAATAACATACAGAACAAAAGTTTTGTATGCAATAATAAGTTTGACTGTAAATAATTATGGCACTTCTTCATTTGATTATGGACAAAACTTTGTTCTAACAAATCAATCAATAGCATTGGGAACAACTGAAGATATATTCTACAATTTGTTTGCAGGAATCTATCATACACCATCATTTGCATCAGAAGAGCCAGACGAAACAACAGGTTTGCGAGATGTGAATGAAATTATATATGACCATACAAACAATAGTTATATTCTAGGTGAAGACGTGTATACATATGATGAAAGCAATGGTGATTATGTATGTATTGAGACATATGAAAGTCCTCAAAGTGTAACTCAACCTGAGTCTACTTACAATGCCGTTGACGTAACTTATATCTCAGGAGAAACTAGATATATCTATGGTCAGTATAATGGCATCTTTGGTTTCTGGGTTGAAGGGCATACTGGACCAACTGACACATGCTTCCCAACAGTAACAGTCACATCCATCGAGAAGAGAATTGATTTTGATAGAGCTGCTCAAAATACTGTCCTTGCAAATCAAGCGGGAAACTATTTTGAATTATTGTTCTATGATAACGGTTCGTCATCACCTGTGCGTGCATATCGAAATATAATCACAAACACAGTATATTATAAAACAGATGATAATACCTTTGTTGCAGTAGGTGGAGCAACTCTTACTGATATTCCAACAATTCCGGTTTGGTCTACTAGAACAACAGGATTAAGCACGCTAGCATTTGAGAATGACCTTAGCTGGTTAAATAGATAAAACAATGGAAAGTTAGGCTAAAGTCTAACTTTCTAGGTGTTTTGTCTCATTATTTAAAACAAATTACAAAAAAATTCTTATAAGTTCGATAAAATATGTATAAAAAGCTAAAAAAATGTTAAAAAACTATTGACATTTTTTATCAACATGAGCTATAATAATACAGAATATCGGCTGTGAATAAGAAAATTATTGTTTTATAACTTAATAGGCGGGGACTATTATAGCATTTTTGTGCTATAAGGTCCTTTTTTGCGTTAGTTAGAAAAGATTAAATAAAACAGCAAATAAACAGTTTGAAGGAGAGGCAAATGTCTGTAAATGTAAGAAAAGTAAAACAAGGTAAAACAGAAAGATATACTTTCGGTCATGCGGAAGAACTTGTAAAAGTTCCACCACTTCTTGAAATTCAAAAAAAATCTTATAAGGATTTCCTAGAAAAAGGAATTAAAAAGGTTTTAGATGAATTTTTCCCATTAACTGATTATTCTGGAAAAGCAAAATTATATATCACAGAGATTTTGCCTTTTGCAAAACCTAAATATGATATCAAAGAATGCAAACGTCGTGGGGCAACATATTCTTCACCTTTAAAAGTAAAAGCTCGTTTCGTTGTTGAAGAAACAGGGCAGGCAGTAGAACAAGAAGTTTTCATGGGTGACGTGCCTATGATGACAGAGCAAGGTTCATTTATTTATAATGGTATAGAAAGGGTAGTTATCAATCAGATTGTCAGAGCTCCTAGCGTTTATCTTTCTCGTGAAAAGGATAACAATGCAACACTTCGTGCTCAAGTTATTCCTGTTCATGGTGCATGGATTGAAATTGAGCAGGGTGCAAGCGAAAACCTAAAGATAGTTCTTGAAAGAAAGAATAAAATAAGTCTTGGGGTATTTTTAAAGTGCTTTGGTTTTACAAATGAAGAAATTCTAAAATGCTTTGGCAATAATCGCTATATTAAAAATGTGCTTGAAAGAGAAACTCAAACAACTCAAGAAGAAGCTCTCCTTGAATTTTCAAGAAAAACAAGACCTTCAGACGTTCCATCAATTGAAAGCACAAGAAGCTTCTTGAATGTTTCATTCTTCACAGATGCTTACTACAACTTGTCAAGAGTTGGTAGATATAAATTTAACAAAAAACTAGGTCTAAAAAATAGACTTCCTGGACTTATCAATGCAGATGATATCATTGTTGATGGAGAACTTCTCGTTCGTGCAGGCGAAGAGTTTACAAGAGAAAGTGCAACAAAAGTTCAAAATGCTGGTGTCAATGAAGTTTGGGTTCAAGTAAACGGCAAAAAACACTTAATGCGTGGAAACAACCGCGTTACACTTTCAGAAGTATTCCCATGCAATCAAGAAGAACTTGGAATTTTTGAAGACGTTTACTATCCAGTTCTTCAACAAATTTTATCTGAAAATAAGTCAAAAGAGAAGAGAATTGAAGCTATCAAAAACAGCGTAAAAGACCTTATAATCACAACTCTCACAATGGACGATATCCTTGCAACAATCTCTTGCTATCTTGACGTGCTTGAAGGTATTGCAGGCACTGATAAGATTGAACACCTTTCAAATAAGAGAGTTGCAACAGTAGGTGAACTTACTTGCAATGACTTTAGAAAAGGTGTAACAAAACTTGCAACAAATATCAAAGAAACATTGCAAGGTCGAGAATTTGAAGAAGTAACACCATCTCAAATTATGAACCCTAAAGCTGTTAATAAAGCACTCCGTGACTTCTTCTCACAATCACAACTTTCACAAATCATGGATCAAAAGAACCCACTTTCAGGTATCACACAGAAGCGTCGTGTATCTGCAATCGGACCTGGCGGTATCAGAAAGGAACGTGCAGACCCTGAAATCCGTGATATTCACTTCACACACTACGGAAGAATTTGTCCTGTTGAAACCCCAGAAGGTCAATCAATCGGTCTTATCAACACACTTGCAACTTATGTTCGAGTGAATGATTATGGCTTCCTTGAAACTCCTTATAGAGTTGTAGATAAGGAAAGGGGAATTGTAACAAAAGACGTTGTATATAAGATGGCTGATGTAGAAAATGAAAGCTACATAGCTCAAGCTATAGAACCACTTGATGAAGAAGGTCATTTTGTAAATAAACGTATCATGTGTCGTCACGGCTCAGTTATGGAAGAAGTTCCAGCAAGCAAAGTTGATTATATGGACGTTTCTCCAAGACAAATGATTTCTGTCGCAACAAGTTTAATTCCATTCGTAAATGGCGACGAAGCTAACCGTGCTCTTATGGGTGCAAACATGCAACGTCAAGCTGTTCCTGTCCTTCGTCCAGAAGCTCCAGTTGTTGGAACAGGTATGGAAGCTATTGCTGCTCATGATAGTGGCTGCGTCCTTCTTGCAAAACGAGCAGGAACTGTAAAATATGTTTCAGCCGATGAAATTAGAGTGCTTACTGATAAGGGTGATGAAGATATCTACACTCTTACAAAGTTTGCAAAAGCTAATGACGATATTTGCTATAATCAACGTCCATGCGTTAAGAAGGGCGAAAAGGTTGAAGAAGGCGACGTTTTAACTGATGGTTATTCAACTGACCATGGCGAACTTGCCGTTGGTAAAAATGTTCTTATCGGTTATATGAACTGGGAAGGACAAAACTTTGAAGATGCTATTCTTATCAATGAAAGACTTGTAAAAGAAGATGTATACACATCAATCACACTATACGATCAAGAAATCAAATGTAGAACAACAAAACTTGGCGATGAAGTTATCACTCGTGATATCCCTAATCTTGGCGAAGATGCACTTAAAGACCTGGACGAAAATGGTATCATAAGAGTTGGTGCTGAAGTTCATCCTAATGATATCTTGGTAGGTAAGGTAACACCTAAGGGCGAAACTGACCTTACACCAGAAGAAAGATTACTTCGTGCCATCTTTGGTGATAAAGCTAGAGACGTAAGAGACACATCACTGCGTGTTCAACATGGAAAAGGCGGCGTTGTAGTAGACGTTCAAGTATTCTCAAAGAAGAATAAAGACGACCTTGAACCGGGCGTAACAATGATGGTAAGAGTCACTGTCGCTCAAAAGAGAAAGATATCAGTCGGCGATAAAATGGCAGGACGTCACGGAAACAAAGGTGTTGTTTCTATAGTTCTTCCAGAAGCAGATATGCCATTTATGGCTAATGGACAACCACTAGATATTGTGCTAAGCCCACTAGGTATTCCATCTCGTATGAACATTGGTCAGGTTATGGAAGTTCATCTTGGACTTGTTGCTAAAACACTCGGTTGGAAAGTTGCAACACCTGCATTTGATGGTGCAACAACAGATGATATCAGAGAACTTTTAGTTGAAAATAATTTCCGCCCAGATGGCAAGGTTCAACTTTATGATGGCAGAACAGGTGAACCATTTGACAACCTTACAACTGTCGGTGTTAAGTATATGCTTAAACTAGAACACATGGTTGACTCTAAGATTCATGCTCGTTCAATCGGACCTTATGCACTTATCACACAACAACCACTCGGTGGTAAATCACTCTTCGGAGGACAAAGATTTGGTGAAATGGAAGTTTGGGCTCTTGAAGCTTATGGTGCAAGCCATATCTTGCAAGAAATGCTCACAGTTAAGTCCGATGACCTTAATGGTAGACTTAAGACTTATGAATCAATTATAAAAGGTCTTCCTATTGCAGAGCCTGGTATACCTGAATCATTCAAGGTTCTTGTAAAAGAACTGCAAGCACTAGGACTTGATATAAAGATTTTGACTGAAGGCAATAAAGAGATTTCTCTTAGCGAACTTAGTCAAGATGAAGTTGATGCTCCAAACACTCTTGCTCAAGACACAGAGAAAGACCTTGAAGAAGGAATCTTTGACTTTGATGCTCAACCAGCAGGAGACAACAAACTTACAGCAGAAGAGCAAGAAGACAAAGATTTCAAGGATGTGTTTGAAGAAAGCACGAAGAATAATGAGCTTGACAATCTTGATATCTTTGACGATTTCGGCGATTTTGATGAATAGACTTAGCACATTAAAATTTTATTATTGAAAATGATTTTAAAATAAACTTTAAATATTGATGCTAAATTTGATATTTAAATAAGCGAATTTGTAAGAAAAATAAAGTAGGAGAATGTTATGTTTGAATTGAACAATTTTGATTCCATAAAAATTGGTATAGCTTCACCAGAGAAAATCAGAGAATGGTCTCATGGTGAAGTTACAAAGCCAGAAACTATCAACTATCGAACTCAAAAACCAGAGCGCGATGGTCTTTTCTGCGAGAAAATTTTTGGACCTAGAAAAGACTGGGAATGCCAATGTGGACGTTATAAGAGAATACGCTACAAGGGTGTAGTATGCGATAAGTGCGGAGTTGAAGTTACAAGAGCAAAGGTTAGACGTGAGCGTATGGGACATATTGAACTAGCATCTCCATGCACACATATATGGTATTTCAGAAATATACCTTCAAAGATAGGCACACTTCTTGAAATGACTCCAAAGCTTCTTGAACAAGTAGTATATTATGTATGCTATGTTGTTCTTGACCCTAAGAAGACTGACCTTGCATATAAACAGGTTATCACAGATAAAGAATATGCTGATGCTTGTGAAAAGTATGGTGCTGATGCTTTTGAAGTAGGTATGGGTGCTGAAGCAATCAAAAGACTACTTGGTGAAGTTGACCTTGAAAAAGAGTCAAAATCACTAAAAGAATCTTTAAATACTTTAAAAGGTCAACGCAAGATTAAGGCAATGAAGAAACTTGACGTTGTTGAATCCTTCCTTTCTAGTGGAAACAATCCAACATGGATGGTTCTTGACGTTATCCCAGTTCTTCCACCTGACCTTAGACCTATGGTTCCACTTGATGGTGGACGTTATGCAACTAGCGACTTAAACGACCTTTATAGAAGGGTAATCAATAGAAACAATCGTTTAAAGAAACTTATTGAACTTGGAGCTCCTGAAGTTATCATTCGTAACGAAAAACGTATGCTTCAAGAAGCTGTTGACAACCTTATTGATAATGGTAAACGCGGCAAGGCTGTTCAATCTTCAAAACAAAGAGACTTGAAGTCACTTACTGCTATGCTTGGTGGTAAACAAGGACGTTTCAGATTGAACCTTCTTGGTAAACGTGTTGACTATTCAGGACGTTCAGTTATCGTTGTTGGACCAGAACTTAAGATGTATCAATGTGGTCTTCCAAAAGAGATGGCACTTGAGCTCTTTAAACCATTTATTATGAATAGACTTGTAGACCTTAATAAGTCACATAATATTAAGGCTGCAAAGCGTATGATAGAAAAAGAAAAGCCTGTTGTATGGGATATCTTGGCTGATGTTATTAAAGACCATCCAGTATTCCTTAACCGTGCTCCAACACTTCACAGACTTTCAGTTCAGGCATTTGAACCAGTGCTTGTTGAAGGTAGGGCAATAAAGCTTCACCCAGCATGCTGCGAAGCATTCAACGCCGACTTCGATGGTGACCAAATGTCAGTTCACGTTCCTTTGTCTATTGACGCACGCACAGAAGCAAGAACACTTATGCTTGCATCTAACAATATTTTGAAATTGTCAAATGGCGAACCTATTGTAACTCCATCACAAGATATCGTTCTTGGCTGTGCATATATGACAATGATTAAGCCTGGTGCACTTGGCGAAGGCAATGTATATTCTTCAAAGGAAGAAGCAATCATAGCATATCAAACTCAAAATCTTCATATTCAAGCTAAGATAAAAGTTAGGATTGAAAAAGAGGTTGATGGCAAAAAATATTCTAAACTTGTTGAAACAACTGTTGGTAGAATTTTATTCAATGAGAAGATTCCACAAGATTTAGGCTTTGTTGATAGAAGCAAAGAAGAAAATATTTGTGAACTTGAATTTAACAGAAATGTTGTTAAGAAAGATATACGTGCAATCTTAGCTCGTGCATATGATAAGTATGGCACAACAGCCTGCGCTAAACTTGTAGATATCATCAAGGAAACAGGTTATAAATATTCAACACTTGGTGCTTTAACAGTAAACGCTTTCGATATTGAAGAGCCAAAAGATAAGAAGGAAATTTTGGCTGATGCAGACCAAAAAGCACTTGAAAATGAAAAACTTTTCAAGCGTGGTCTTATCACTTATGATGAAAAGGTTAGAAACAACATACAGCTATGGGGAGAGACAAAGGCTAAAGTTGAAACAGCTTTGTTTGATGGTATGGATGACCTTAACCCATTTAAAGTTATGTGTATCTCTGGTGCGCGTGGTTCTAAAGACCAGCTTAATGCTCTTTGCGGTATGGCAGGTATTAAGACAACAGCCTCAGGAGAAAAGATTGACGTTCCAATCAAGTCATCATTCGTTCATGGACTTACTCCAATCGAGTATTTCCTTACAGCTCGTGGTGCTAGAAAAGGTCTAACTGATACAGCGTTAAAAACAGCCGATTCTGGATATCTGACACGTCGTCTAGTAGACATATCACAAGATGTAGTGGTTACGACTGAAGATTGCTTTGCAGATGCAGGCGAAAAAGTCAAAGGTGTATGGGTAAGCGACCTTGTTGTAGATGGTGTTGTTCAAGAGAGTCTTGCTGAAAGAATTTATGGCCGTGTAGCCGTTGATGATATTGTTAATCCAGAGACAGGAGAAGTTATCGTTGAAGGCAACACAATGATTTCTAAAGAGCAATCAGAAGAGATTGAAAAGGTTGGAATAAAGAAGGTTCAAATCCGTTCACTCTTCACTTGCCGCTGCAAACATGGCGTTTGTGCTAAGTGCTATGGAAGAGACTTATCTAATAAGAATATGGTTACAATCGGTGAAGCTGTTGGTATAGTTGCTGCTCAGTCAATCGGCGAACCAGGAACTCAGCTTACAATGAGAACCTTCCACTCAGGCGGTGTTGCTTCCGCTCTTGATATTACTCAAGGTCTACCTAGAGTTGAAGAGATTTTTGAAGCAAGAAAACCAAAAGGTGAGGCACTTCTTTCTGAAGTTGCAGGAAAACTCACAATCAAACAAGATGCAAAATACTACTATTTCACAGTTGCATCTAGAGAAGGCGACATTGAATACGAGGCAAAGAAACCTGTTGTATTGATGGTAAGAAATGGTGAAACCGTTGAACCGGGAACTCAACTTACTGCAGGTGCAATCAACCCTTCAGACCTTCTAAGAATGAAAGGCGTTAAAGGTCTCCAAGAGTATCTATTAAACCAAGTTATTTCAACATATCGTGGTCAAGATGTTAAGGTCAATGATAAACACGTTGAAATTATCATACGTCAAATGCTTAAGAAAGTTAAAGTTGAAAATGCAGGTGACACAAATCTTCTTCCAGGCGAAATTGTCGATGTATACAGAGTTGACGAAGAAAATGATAGAATCCTGCAAGAAGGCGGCGTTCCTGCCACTGTTAAGAGAATCCTTTTAGGTATCACAAAGGCATCTCTTTCAACAGAAAGTTTCTTGTCAGCCGCTTCCTTCCAAGAGACATCAAGAACTCTTACAGACGCTGCAGTCAAGGGCAAAGTTGATAATCTTTTAGGCTTAAAGGAAAACGTTATTATCGGAAAACTTATTCCAGCAGGAACAGGTATTAAGAAATACCGCTCTGTTATGCCAATCGTAGTTAAAGATGAAACAACTGAAAGCCAAGACTCAATGGTTGATTCAATAGCAGAATAAATAAAAATATAATCAAATCAAAAGACTTACTTTTATATAATTTTAATAAAAGTAGGTCTTTTTTATTTATATTTATTTAAAATTATTTTGATTTTTCGACATAATTTGATATTATTTTTATGTGAAAATTAAGATTGAAGGCAGAAGATTAGTAGCTCTTATCTCAAGTTTAGTGCTCATTGCAGTCAGCATAATTTTACTGATTGTATTCTTTGTATTATCTAAAGATAATTCATCAGCACAGCAAACAATATTAAGAATAAATGCAAATGATGCAGTTATGTTTTGCGGTGAGACACGTGAGAATTATTTTGACATAAATAGTGATGATGCAGTTGTAACGATAGAAGTAGATAAAGAAGGTATAATAGATATAAACGCTGATAGAATAATTGCACTAAAAAGTGGAAGTGTTACAGTAACTTTGACCGCAAATTTCAACGGCTCTGTATCAAAAGACACATTTAAGGTGACAGTTATAAGCCATGATTATAGTTTTAATATAATTCCAACAGCTAGTTGTGAATATGAAAATGGTGTTTTATATACAAGCTCAAATACAGCACAATTTAATATCGAACTTTATGATTTAAATGGAGATATAATCCAAAGTCCAACTATCGAATGTAGTGCAAGCAATGGTGCAATTTTGCAAAAACAATTTGGAAACTATATTTTGCTTTCAGAAAATGATTGTGAACTTTATTTCAATGTAAAAGAGCTTGATTTTAGCTTTACAATCGAAGTGGTTTTAGTGTAAAATAATTGTATAGTTATTATAAGGGGTGAAAAATGAAAAGGTGTAGTTTGGTTTTATTTTTAATGCTTACCTTTTCTTTTTTATTTTGTATAAGTTGCTCTAGAAATCAAGAGCAAATCATGGGAGTATGGTGGTGGAATAGCAATCTAGGCAGTGAATACTTAGATTTTGCAGAAGAAAATGGTGTTAATGAAATATATTATTGTGAAGGTAATTTAGATGAAACATCTTCTAACTTTATTGCTTCTGCAAATGAAAGAGATATAGACGTTTACTGGCTTATAGGCGAAGTTGAGTGGCTAAGGCAGTCGCAAGAGCTATATAATGAGATTGAAAGATATCTTTCTTACAACAATTCGCACAGTCAGAAATATAGCGGCGTGCACCTTGATATTGAACCGCATCAAGATGATAATTTTGAACAAGATAGACAGCAACTTTTATATAATTTAATTGACATAATTTATAATTTGAAACAAACATATCCCAATATACAATTTGACTATGATATAGCTTTTTGGCTTGACGATGAGATAACCTATAATGGAGTGACAAAGCCAGCATATCAACATGTAATTGATTACGCTGACAGGGTTTTTATAATGAGCTATCGAGATAGCAGCGATGGTATGTTAAATGTGGCTAGCGAAGAGCTAGAATATGCAAAGTTCACAAACAAAATAGTCGTATTAGGGGCAGAGACAGGGGACACCGAAGAAGCTGAAGTTGTAACCTTTGCCCAAGAAGGAAGAGTATATATGAACGAGCAGTTAGATATTGTGAAAGCATCTATTCCTGCAAATTATGGCATTTCAATTCATCACATGGCGAGTTGGTTTGATATGAAAGATTAAAGTTTTATTTAAAATGCTACACATATAGTGTAGTTTTTTTATGTCTATACTAATTTAAGCAATATTTCCGTTAAAGAATTGCTTAACTGATTTGCTCTATAAAATAAAACTTTAAAGATATCAAATAATTTGAAAAATTCTTAAAAAACTTGCATTTTTTGTTGACAGTTGAACATATATTCAATTATAATATAATAGTTGAACATGTATTCAACTGTTGCAAAAAGGAGAACACTATGGGAAAAAGAGAAATGATATGCGATTGTGACGTCATTCATCAGGATATTGTAAATAACGTTAGGAAAAAGATGCTAGACGAAGATATTCTACTTAGTATGGCAGATTTTTATAAGGCACTTTCTGACAGCACTAGAATAAAAATTATTGATGTTTTAAGAGAAGGGGAGCTGTGTGTTTGCGATATCTCAGCACTACTGAATATGACAAAATCTTCAGTGTCTCATCAACTTAAAAATTTGCGGGAGATGAACTTGATAAAATGTCGCAGACAGGGCAAGGAAATATATTATAGTTTGGCAGATGAGCATGTATTGCAGGTTTTTGATATAAGCAAAATTCATGTTATGGAGCAGAAAAATGAAGAAGAGTGTTAAAATTGAAGGGCTAGATTGTCCGAATTGTGCGAGGGCACTTGAAGGCGAGATAAATAAGCTTGAAATTGTTGACAATGCAAGCATTGACTTTATAAATAAAAAACTAACCTTTGATTGCACTGATGAAAAATTAGCCATAGGGGAAATAAAAAAAGTTATAAAACAAACAGAGCCAAGTGCAAAACTTATATTGGAAAAAGACAATAAAGAGAAAAATAAAACAAGCATGGTGAAAGAATTGATATTTGATATATCAATGCTTGCTATTGGTATAGCACTCGGGCTTTGTGCTCTTTTGATAGATTTGCCTACATGGGCATTCTGGCTTCTTTTTGTCCTTAGTGCACTATTTTTAGGCTACAAAACCTATATAAGGGCATTTTTACTTTTAATTAAAGGAAAAATTAATGAGAATATATTGATTACACTTTCAGTGATTGGTGCGGCGTGTCTAGGCGAATACATGGAATCCTTGATGGTCGTTGGTCTATATACAATAGGCAAGATTTTAGAGAATGTGGCTGTAAATAAATCACGTAAGTCTATTGAAAAGCTTACAAAAATGCAACCTGAATATGCAACTATTTTAGATAATGGCATAGAAAAGAGAGTCACGCCTTCGCAAGTCAAAGTTGGTGATATAATAATTGTAAAACCGGGTGAAAGAGTTGCTCTTGATGGTAAGGTTATAAAAGGGCATTGCTCACTTGACGTTCAAAGTTTAACGGGCGAGAGCATCCCAACCACCGTCAAGGAGGACGACAACATTTTGTCAGGCTCTATTGTCTTAGATGGCGTGCTAAATATAGAAGTGACAACTGAGTATCATGATAGCACAATAAGCAAAATAATGAATTTGATAGAGAATGCTGCAGAGCGAAAATCAAAAACTGAAACGCTTATTTCAAAGATAGCAAAATGGTATACACTAGGAGTTATAGTTCTTGCAGTGCTTGTATGGGGTATTGTCTGGGCAATTACAGGCAATATTGACACGGCAATATATCGCGGACTTATTTTCCTTGTTGTATCTTGCCCTTGTGCCTTTGCAATATCTGTTCCGTTATCATACTTTTCAGGGCTTGGCAATGCTTCAAGAAAGGGAATTTTGATAAAAGGCTCAAATTATCTTGATGCTTGTGCAAAATTGAATGTTGTGGCGTTTGACAAAACAGGCACTTTGACAACAGGCAATTTTGAAGTTAAAGATGTTATTTCTTCTAGCGATTATTCAAGTGAAGAAATAGTATTTCTTGCAAGTCTTGGCGAGCAAAATTCACTTCATCCACTTGCAAAATCCATTTTAGAATATAATCAAAAAGAGCTTGTGCCAGTTGAAGACGTAAGAGAAGTTGCAGGGGAAGGCGTTTATTATAGATATAATGATGAAAGTTACTTTGTGGGAAGAAAATCTAAAAATCATGTAAATACTAGTGTTGAAGTTTATAAAAATGATGAAAAAATAGGTGAAATAATTTTAAGTGATAAAATTAAAGATAGCTCCATCGATGCTTGCAAAGAGCTGAAACAAATGGGAATAAAAACCATCATGCTATCGGGTGATACGAAGGAAATAGTTGAGCATGTTGGCGAAATTTTAAAGATAGATGAAGTAAAGTTTCAACTTCTCCCACAAAATAAATATGAATATATTGATGAGCTTAAAAAAGATAAAAAGGTATTTTTAGGCTACGTTGGAGATGGAATAAACGATGCACCATCACTTATGCTTGCCGATGTTGGCATAAGCATGGGAATAAATGGTAGCCCAGCAAGCATTGAAGCATCTGACGTTGTGCTTATTGATGATAACCCTAAAAAAGTTGCAACCGCTATAAAAATATCTAAATATACACGAAAGATTGTGTGGGAAAATATAATATTATCAGCGGGAATAAAATTTACTTTCTTGCTACTTGGTGCACTTGGAGTAACAGGTATGTTAAGTGCGGTTTTTGCAGACGTAGGGGTAACTTTACTTGCAATTTTAAATAGTATGCGTGCATTAGTCTATAAATCAAAATGATTTGTAAAATATTATTCAATTATATTTATTTTTTGATTGACAACTAAAGCTTTAATATGTTATGCTAAAAATATATACATGGGAATTTTTAGACGCATGTTTGGTGCAAAAGCGCAATATTTGCAGCTAAGCACATATGAACAAGAGAAAAAAGATAACAATGTAAGACTCGCCGTCCAATCATTTATATTGACAGGTGTAGGCACAGTTTTAACTATTCTCTTTGTTGTTCTCGGAGCATTATGTTCTGCAAACCTTGCATCCACTGAAATTGGAGACGGACAAACAAATTTTCCTATTCTTTCACTGCTTGGTGCAATAGCCTTTTTCCTAATAGCATTTGTATTTTTGATGGTGCTTCTACGTGGTATAAATTTTGCAGTATATCAAAGAAAGTTAAATAAAAGAAAGGTTGGCTTAGCTGCCTTGATAGTAAATTTGGTATGTCTTGCAGCAACTATAATAGCAACTATAGTTATTTTAGTTGTTATGATATAATTTTATATACTACTTTAGCTTTTTAGATTCCATAAATTTTAAAAAGTCAAACAATCAAAGAATTTTCTTAGAAGATTTCAAACAAAAAAGGCAGCATTAAGCTGTCTTTTTATATAATAATCAAGCCATAAAGATTTTCTTTATGCTGTATTTTGATTTCTTACTTTATTTATATTATTTATATTGACTTGAGTGGAAGGTTAAAACGTATTCAACTCAAGAAAGATTTACTTATCCGCATAAAAAATCCCAGGTGCATGGCTTAGTCGCAAGCCTAAGGTTTATGCTCGCAATAATTTCACCCCTTGTGGGTCCTAACTTTACCCACAAAATCGGAGATTTTGCGGGGACCCAAAAGACAAAAATTTAGAAAATTTTTGTCTGGGGCGGAAAGGGAGTTGGGAGGAAAACCGAAGCATTAGCGGTTAGCCGTTAGGCGTGCCCGCGTTCTCCTTTTAGGAGTTCAAAAAAATTAAAAGCTCAAACCTTTTAATTTTTTTGAAAATGCTTTGGTGTTACCCCAATATGGTAGCCTCAAGGGGAATCGAACCCCTGATTCCGCCGTGAGAGGGCGGCGTCTTAACCGCTTGACCATGAGGCCACAAAGTTACTATGTTATTGTAGCAAATTTTTACATCTTTTGCAAGTGTTTTTTACTTTTATAATATGAATATTTTTTAATTATTTTGTTTTTAGATACTTTTACGCTATAATTAAACCATAAAGGAGCTTTTAATGTTTGGAAGAAAGATAAAAATAGGTATAGCTTTTGGCGGTGGTGGCACAAGGGGATTTTCGCATCTTGGAGCTATCAAAGCGTTTGAAGAATTTGGCATCAAATTTGATTTTGTTGCTGGCACAAGTGCTGGGAGCCTTGTTGGTGCATTCTACGCTGCTGGCTATTCTTATAAAGAGATGTATGATATCGTAAAAAATCTTCGCGAAAAAGATATTCGTAAGAATTTGATACCTTTCACACCTTCTAAGATAGATGGTGTTGGCGAGCTTATAACAAACAATCTAGGTGATATAAACATAGAAGATTTAAAAATTCCTTATGCTGCAGTTGCTGTTGATATAAAGTCGACAAAAGAAATATGTCTTGCTAAGGGCAACCTTGCAAAAGCCGTCATGGGCAGTTGTGCCGTTCCTGGCGTTTTTACTCCTGTTATATACGATGATATGATTTTATGTGACGGCGGACTTCAAAACACAATACCAGCTGACGTGCCAAGATACTTTGGCTGTGATTATGTTATTTCTGTCGATGTCAATAAATCTCGCACTTATGGCACAGACTCAACAAAGGTGCTTGACGTGCTTATGTGCTCAATAAGAATACTTATGAAAAGTAACGCAGTGCGTGGCTATGTCAATTCAGACGTAATCATAGCACCAGAGACAAAACGTTTTAAGTCTACAAAAACCGATGGCATGGACGAAATGATAGAGGAGGGCTATAAAGCCGCAGTGGATGCTATGCCGCAAATAATGGAAGTGTTTAACAAAAGAAGAAAACATAAATTAAAAGCATTTCCAAGTGATATAACAATAATTAAATGAAAAATGAAGTTAAGAAACTAAAGAAAAAAGAGATAAAAATAAAAAGTGATGTGCTTGTGCGAAGTAGCCTATCAGTGCTTTTCACATCTATTTTTATTGTTTTATTTTTTGTCTGCGGCGGACTGCTTTATTTTTATAATGTCGTTATTGTAGACAAATTTCAAGGTTATGATTTCCAAGTTCACTTTATTGATGTAGGTCAGGGTGATAGCATTTTGATAAAGTTTCCAAATGAGCAAACAATGCTTATTGATGCGGGTGAAGAAGATGAAGGCGAAACTGTCACTGCTTATGTGAATAATTTTTTAAAGAATGAAGGGCTTTCATACCTTGACTACTTGGTTTTAACTCACCCCGATGCTGACCATATTGGCGGAGCAATAGAAGTGCTTGAAAGCATTCAAGTTGCAACAGTTTTTAGACCAAAAGTATACACGCCCGAAGAAGCTGCAGATATGTCAAGTGAAAACATTATGATTTCAACAACACAAACATATGATAGGGTGATTTCTCTTGTTACAGAGAAGGGTTGCAATATAATTTATAACAAGCAGGGCATAGAACTTAATTTAGGTGGCTGTCAAGTTGAATTTTTGTCTCCTGCTAGTGACTATTATTCGTCAACAAACAGCATAAGTGCGGTTATTATGATGACCTATCAAACAAAAAAGTTTTTATTTACTGGTGACGCCGATGCAACAATCGAGAACACGCTAATTACGCAGTATGGTGACTATTTAAAAGCCGACGTTTTAAAGGTTGCCCATCACGGCTCGTCAAGCTCTTCAACCGAAGAATTTTTACAACTTGTCAGACCTGAATATGCCGTTCTTTGCGTGGCACAAAATAGGGACCTGCCATCAGTTGAAGTTTTGAATAGACTCCATGATATAAACAGCCAAATTTTGACAACTTCGTCAAATGGAAGCATTGCTGTGACAATCGAAAATGATAGCGTCGTTTATGCAACAGCACCTGTGCCAACAATAGATATTGCTCTTTTAATATCAATATATGTGCTTTTGCTTATATTTACTTGGGGAATTAGAAAGAAGGAGAAGCCTAAACGACCCAAAAACGTTATAAGAGACAATAAAGAAAACAATTCTGATATTTGATTGTAGAATTTTAGATTTTATGATATCATAACTATATGAAAAACGAAAAAACTCTTAAAAATATGGTGATTGTTTCACTTGATGAAAAATTTGCAAAAAATGTGGCTAAGACGCTTGCAGATATGCTTGATATGTATTTTGCTGATTGCAAAGAGCTTATAGCCTATGACCTAATAAATCCAGAAGAAGTTTTACAAAAATGCGGACTTGAATATTTTAAAAAGCGAGAAAAGAGTGTTGTATCAAATTGTGCAGATTATGAAAACAGTGTTATCTCAGTAAGCTACGATTTATTCAAAGAATATTCCAAACTTTTTAACAATTCTTATGTTGTTTATCTTGAACTTCCAAAGTTAAAGCTGAAAGAACCCCCAAGTAAGATAGCTTATCAAAGCCGTGATGAATTTTTAAAGAATAATTCAGATATGACGTTGTCATTTGATAGAAAAGCAGTTTTATCGGCTGCAAAACAAATAATAGATAGGTTAGGAGATGAATTATGAATATAATTGATAAAACATTAAATTATGTTAAATCAATAACAGCTCAGTCAATTTCAAATGCTGGCAGTGGGCACACAGGTGCAGCACTTGGCACAAGTGCAATCATGCTCGCACTTTTTAAAGACCACTATAATTTTGATGTCTCTGACACTGATTTTTTAAATAGAGACAGATTTGTTATGTCAAATGGCCATGCTTGTCCTGTTTATTACACACTTTTATCACTCTTCGGCTTCGATGTTTCACTTCAAGACCTAAAAAAATTACGCGTGCTTGGCTCAAAAACTCCAGGTCATCCTGAATATCGCACAACTGATGGCGTTGAAGTGTCAACAGGTCCACTTGGACAAGGCGTGGCAAATGCTGTGGGAATGGCACTTGCATCTTCTATCATGGCAGAGCGATTCAACAGCGTGGGCTTTCCTATAATTGACAACTATACTTACTGCCTTGCAGGTGATGGTGACCTTATGGAAGGTGTTGCACAAGAAGCATGCTCACTTGCAGGCACATTAAACTTAAACAGACTTATCATTTTATATGATTCAAATGAAGTCACAATGGATGGCTCGCTTAATTTATCAAATAGAGAAAATGTTGCAAAAAAATTCAAAGCTATGGGTTGGAGTGTAGTTAGATGCAAAAGGGGAAACAATTTTCATGCCTGCTCAAGAGCCATTGAAAAGGCAAAAAAACTGAGCAATCCTACTATTATCATTTTTGAAACCACAATCGGAATAGGCACAGAGAAAGAAGGCACCTCATCTGTGCATGGTCTTGCTTTAAACCAAGAAGAGCTCAAGGTGTTTAATAGCAAGCTTGGCGTATACGAAAATTTTTATATTCCAAATGATGTCAGAGATTTTTGCATGGCAAGTTCGCGACGTGGCAAACTTAACCATGAAAAATGGAATCAGAATTTAGCTGTTTATGCAACTTCAAACCCAGAACTTTATAGACAGTTTGTAAATTTCTTTGATAGAAAACGTATAGACCTTGAAAAACTTGTCCGCACGTCTTATAAGTGGGAAGGACTAAGCGGAAGAGAGCTTAATAAGATTGTTTTCAATGAAATCGCAGAAAAACTTTTGCAAGTGGTTGCAGGCAGTGCTGACGTTACAAATTCAACAGGCTGCTTCATAGAAAATGGCGGGAACTACAACACAGGAAATCGTCGCGGCAGAAACATACATTTTGGCGTGCGTGAACACGCTATGGCAGCAATTATGAACGGTGTAAGCCTATATGAAGATTTCATCCCGTTTTGCTCCACATTCCTAGCATTTTCAAATTATATGCTTCCAAGTATACGCCTTGCAAGTATGATGGAATTAAATGTAAGCTATTTCTTCACCCATGATAGTATCTATGTTGGAGCAGACGGACCATCTCATCAGCCTATTGAGCAGCTTTCTCAGCTTCGCTCTATAATAGGTCTAAAAGTATTCAGACCATGCGACGCAAGCGAGCTTCTTGCAGGCTATAATCATGTATTATCTGGGGAAGGTCCTGTTGCCTTTATCTTATCACGACAAAAGATGCAAGTGGTTGATGGAAAATATAAAGAAGCTTTGCAGGGCGGCTATATTTTAAAACCAGCTCAAAAGGATGCTCAAGTTGTGCTTTATGCAACAGGCAGCGAAGTTGGACTTGCTTTAAATGTTGCAAAAGAGCTTAGCAAAAAATACGATGTTTCTGTGGTTTCTTTCCCATGTCTTGAAGTATTTGAAGAGCAATCTACAAGTTATAAAAATAAAGTGCTTCAAAAGAATGCACGCCTTCGCGTGGCAATCGAAGCATCAAATGATGCAAGATGGTATAAATACGTTGGAGATAACGGCTTAGTAATCGATGTCAACAGCTATCAAGGCAGCGGAAATGGCAGCGAAGTATACAGCAAAGCTGGCTTTAATGAAAAAGATATTATACGACAGATAAATAAAAAATTATCTCATGATGAGAATTAGTATTTGCACATATCAGCATAAATTCAGATAAAGGATTATTCGATAAATTATGCTAAAATTAAACAAAAAATCTCAAAACATTTAAATCATTAAAAAACATCTCTTAGTATAATATATAAAGAGGTGTTTTTATGTTAAATAAAAAAAGTATAGTTTTAAATGGGGTTGAAGATAAGTCTGAAAGAGCGGTATTAACGCTTGAAAGTGATGGTGATATGATAAATGGAAGGCTCAGACTATATAACTTCGGTATTGAGCCAAAGGGTATTATCACACTCGGAATAAACGATGGCAAGAACATAACAAAGGCAGGTCTAACACATTCGTCAGGTATGCTTTTCACTTTTAAAAGTGAGCTTTCCCAGATTCCAGAAAGGTTTACCTGTGCCGTTGTAAATTTTGTGGGCGGGCAGCCTAAGCCGCTACTATATGGAAGCAGTGAAGGCTATGTAGACAAAGAGCAAGTGTTTGATGCTGCGATAAAATCACTATCCAAAAGTAAAAATGTAAGTGAAGTTGAAGAAGTTCTTGACAAATATGATATAGATTTCGATGATGCTGAAAAAGAAGAAATAGAAAATACTATAACAAAGGCTATGGCAGACGCTGAAATATGCGACAAAAAATGCGAAAATTGTGAATATAAAAAGTTCTATTTTTCACATATTCGCAAAATGGACGACGCAGAAGAAAAGGTTGAAGAAATAGACGAAAATGAAGCTAAGCCAATAGAAAACAAATTCTACCAAGAAATGAAACAGCAAATAGATAGTCTTTTTGAAAATAACCCAAACGAAGATTATCTTGAGCAGCTCATTCCAGACTCAAAATGGGTTAAAGTAAATATAGATTCAAGCGGTGACTACTACGTTCTCGGTCTTATCTATGAAGATGACAAGTTAAAATATATTTGCTATGGCGTTCCGGGAGTTTATCAAAAATTTCCACCAAGAGAGCTTTCAGGCTATCCAATTTGGTTCCCACTGGATGAAAATAGACCAGAAGGCTTCGGTTATTGGCTGTCTTATCAAGATGCCGATAGCGGAGAGAGCGTCAAAGCAGTTGTAGTATAAGGGGGATTATGAAAATTTTTTTGATAATTATTTTTGCCTTGCTTGTGCTTATGCTAGTTGTATTTGCACTATATCTTTTAATAGGTGCAATAGCCTTTAGGTTTTCACTTTCGCGTAAAGGGAAACTAAAAAGGGGGATTGAACTAAGAAATAAGATCCAAGAAAAAGACGATAAAGCTCTGCAAGAATATTTTTCTTCTGATAATTTTGAAAAGCTGTCTATTATAAGCAGTGATGACCTAAAACTCTACGGTTTTTATAAAGATAATGGACAAACTCGCCTTGCAATTCTCGTGCATGGCTATGGCGGAACGCATTTTGATATGTTTAACTATGCCAAAATCTATGAAGACTTAGGATATGATATCTTTGCTATGGACCTGCGAACTCATGGCGAGAGTGAAGGCGACAGCCTTTCAATGGGATTATACGAGCATTATGATATAATCAAGTGGATAGAAAAGTTGCTATCAATAAAACCAAACTATAAAATAGTATTGCATGGTATATCTATGGGAGCTAGCACTGTTTGCATGACGCTAGGGGAAATTCTGCCAAACAATGTCATCTGCGGCATAGAAGACAGCGGTTATGACAACGCAAATAATGAGCTTTATTATGTTTACTCACGAGCTAAATTTTTATCAAAGTGGTTTTATAAGATATTTTATCACTACACAAAAAACACAAAGGGTTTAGATTTAAAAGCTATAGATGCCTGTGAAAAGCTTAAAAATTTAAAACTTCCTGTTCTTTTCATTCATGGAGATAGCGACAATTTTGTTCCAACAAGCATGGTCTATAAGCTGTATGATTGCATTCCAGACAGCAGAAGGGCATTGTATATAGGCAAAGACGCAACCCATATAAAGAGCATTGAAGTAAATTTTCAAGAATATAAAAAACAAGTATCAAAATTTTTAAGTAAATATAATATGTAAATAAATAAAAATAAATTAAAAATAATAAAAAATAAAAAACCAAAAAATTTAATAAAAAAATAAAAAATATAGACAAAAAATTCAAGTAAAATTACAAAAAATTCAAATAAAAATATTTAAAATAAAAAAATAAAAAGAAATTTATTTTTCTTTTTATTTTTTATTGTTATTTATTTCTGTTAATTTTTCAAGATTTTTATAGTTTTCTATTGCGTGCTGTTTTTGCTTTTCAAGAAGGTCTATATTTCCTTTTTCTATAGTTGAAACAAATCTTCGCTCGCCTTTAAGAAAATCAAAATAGCTGTCTTCATTTAGTTTGCTCTGCAGATTTAAGGTTTTGTCAATAGGGTTATATTCATAAATTGGCCAGAACCCACAATCAACAGCCTTTTTCATTTCACTCATCATGTTAGACATATCAAAACCTTGATTTACGCAAGGTGCATAGGCAATAACAAGACTCACGCCGCTATAGTTTTGTGCGTCATTAAGAGCCTTTATCGTTTGATTGATATTCCCGCCAAGTGCCACTTGAGCGACAAAAACATCTTTATATGACATGGCAATTTCGCCAATATTTTTCTTTCTTAGGGTTTTACCATTTTCTGCAAATTTAACTGCTGCACCAGTTGGAGTTGCCTTACTTGCTTGACCGCCAGTATTTGAATATGTTTGATTATCAAGAATTAAAATATTGACATCTTCTCCACTTGCGAGTATGTGGTCAAGCCCACCAAAGCCAATATCATAAGCCCAGCCATCACCACCGATAATCCAAACCTTTTTATCTTTGTTTTTGTTATAATCGCTACCAAGTTTTATTCCAAGACCAAACTCTGCGTTATCTTCAAACAAACTGTTTGCCCAAAGAATGCCGCCATTTTCATCTTTACCATAAGGGCAAGAGCCAAATGTCCCGCCATAGATTGAAGAGCAACCTGTTGCATTTGCAATCATCATATTGCTTCCATTAAGCATAGTTAAAATTTTGATATAAGGCGTCTCTCCACAGCCCGCACACGCACCAGAGAACTTGAATAGTGATTTTTCAAATTGCAGACCCTTTGCCATAGTCTTAGGAAAAAGATTTTGCTTCTTTAAAACAAGTTTTAGACTTTCGTCATATTCTTTTTTCTTCTCGTCTAAAATTTCTTGAGCCTCACTCATCACAAGCGCCTTCTTAATTGCAGGGCAAGTTTTAGCGCAGACTCCACAGCCCGTGCAATCTTCAGGAGAAAGGAGTATTTTAAATAAATTGCCATTCAGTCCAAGTGCTTTAACAAAACTATCTTTATCTTGCAAACTTTCATCCACAAGTAAAGCCTGCAGAGCAGAGTGCGGGCAGGCAAGCACACATTGTCCACATTGAATACAATTTTCTTTAATCCATTTAGGCAGTCTTAATGCAATACCGCGTTTTTCAAATCTGCTTGTATCAAGTGGGGTAGAGCCGTCTTCAGAAAATTTAGAAACAGGAATGCTGTCGCCACAAAGATTTTTCTGCTTTTTCATGATATTTATATAAAATTCATCTTCATAGTCTGATTGCTGTTTATAAACTTTTCCTTGCAACGCAGAAACATCGACTTCTTCAATAGAACCCAGTGCTATTTTCATAGCATCAATATTCTTTTGAACAACATCTTCGCCTTTATTTGAAAATAATTTTTTGATTTCTTCTTCAAGCTCTTTTGCGATGTCGTTGTCATCTAAAAATTTAGAACATTTAAGAAGTGCAGCTTGCATAATAATGTTGATTTTCGCTCCGAGCCTGCATTCTGCGGCAATCTTTTGACCATTTATAACAAAAAGTTTTGAATGAGTTTTTTGCAATGTTTCAACGTAAGATACAGGCAAAACCTTTGATATTTCATTCTTGCCAAAGATAGAATTTATTAAAACCGTGCTATTGTCATTTAAGCCTTCAAGACAGTTATATCTTGTAACAAATGAGAAGTTATTTATAGACACAATATCGGCATTTTTAACAAGGTATTCGCTTTTTATAGGTTTGTCAGAAAGTCGCAAGTGAGATATTGTCAAACTGCCTGACTTTTTAGAGTCATATTCAAAATAACCTTGAACAAACTTGTTATATTTTTCGCCAAGAATTTTAATGGTCGACTTGCTTGCAGAAACAGAACCATCAGAGCCAAGCCCATAAATTTTTATTTGGAAAGCATCTTGCTTGCCTTTATAACTTGATATTTTTAGCGAGCTTTCATTGACGTCATCATCAATTCCAACAGTAAAGTTATCATGTGGCTGACTTTCAAGCATATTGTTGTAAACGCTGTCAACTTGAGACGGCGTAAAATCTTTGCCTCCAAGTCCATACCTGCCTGACAAAATTTTAATATTTTTATTATATCTCTGCACAGCAGAAATCACGTCAAGGGCAAGTGGTGGAAGAGAACCGTTTTCCTTAGTCCTGTCAAGCACTGTGATAGTCTTAACCGTTTCTGGCAAGGCTTCAATAAACTTATGATAAAGGAAAGGCCTATAAAGCACAACTTTGATAAGCCCAATCTTTTTGTCAGGGTTGTTGTCAATATATTCTTCTACCGTCTGACAGGCAGAACCCATTGCAACAACGATATGCTCGGCGTCAGCTTTCCCGTAATATTTAAAGAAATCATACTGACTTCCTGTCAAGGCGTTAATATCAGCAAATATTTCATTTAGATTTTTTTCAACTTGTCTATATTTAATTTCATTTGCTTCTCTATTTTGAAAGAATACGTCAGGGTTTTGTGCCGTGCCAAATTGTTTTTCTTTATAAGAATTTTTAAAGTTTATAAAATAATCTTTTATAATCTTTTTTATTTCATCATCTTCAAGCATATTTATCTTTTGAATTTCATGGCTTGTTCTAAAACCATCAAAGAAATGCATAACAGGAAGACTTGACTTCATTGCCAGAGTGTGTGCGGCAAGCGCAAGGTAGTGGGAGTCTTGCACTGATGCTGATGAAAGCATAATAAAACCAGTGCTTCTTGTAGCCATAACGTCAGAGTGGTCACCAAATATAGATAGTGCGTGACTTGCCACAGCTCTTGCAGAAACGTGAATAACAGCAGGTAAACATTCGCCAACCATTTTATACATATTAGGTATCATAAGAAGTAGCCCTTGACTTGATGTGAAAGTGCTAGCGTAGGCATGCGATAAAAGTGCGCCATGCAATGTTCCAGCAACGCCACCTTCAGATTGCATTTCAATCATTTTAACGTCTTCGTCAAATAGATTTTTCTTTCCCTTGCTATTAAGTCCAGAGCAATATTCAGCCATAGGGCTTGACGGTGTGATAGGGTAGATAGGTATCACTTCAGATAATTTATAGGCAACATCTGCAGCGGCAGAGCATGCATCAGTAATAATTTTTTTCATAATTTCTCCTAATAAAAGTATATATTTTTTAGCTATTTTAGTCAAACAAATTAAGGTGGTGTTTAGTCAAATAAAACAAGGCGATGTTTAAATAGTTTTTGTATGGCAAAATAAGGTGGGGTTTTAATAATGTTTCTTGTGCACGGCTATTGAAAGTAAAATTTTTAAACGAGTTAAAAATTTTTGCTTTGCCTGTCGGCAAACCGCCTGCCTTAACGGCACGCCACTTTCAATAGCCCTAATTATAAAACAAAATAATTTCTACTCACTTATAATTTAACATAAAATCACATTAAAATTTATCAATTTTTAAAATTTATTTTTTAAATAAAAAAAGAATAGTTATAATAGAAATATGAAAAGAATTTTACTAAGCATAGAATACGATGGCACAAACTACTGCGGCTGGCAAAAACAGCCCAATGTTAAAACCATACAGGGTGAAATTGAAAAAGCAATTAAACAAGCAATAGGGGAAGACGTTGAAATCTTTGGAAGCGGACGGACTGATGCTGGCGTTCATGCACTAAATCAAAAGGCGCATTTTGACATGACGCTCCCTGTGCCGATATCAAAACTTGCTGATATACTAAATAATGTGCTGCCAGATGATATTGTGATAAAATCATCCGAAGAAGTTGATACAGATTTTCATGCAAGATTTTCAGTTCATAAAAAATGCTATAGATATAAAATCTACAACTCAAACGTTAAAAATGCATTTTTAGCCACAAGGGTAGGTGTTGTAAAGAATAAACTTGATATAGATAAAATGAAAGAAGCGGCGGCACTTTTAATAGGCGAACATGACTTTCATGGTTTTTGCTCGGCAAACACAAGCGTTGAAAATTTTGTCCGCACAATATATGATATAAAAGTGGCACAAGAGGGTGACTTTATAAAGGTCGATGTTTGTGGAAATGGATTTTTATATAATATGGTAAGAATTATAGTAGGCACACTTGTAGACTACTCTTTAGGCAAATTATCTTTGCAAGACATAAAACAAGCTCTTATTCAGGGTGATAGAAGCAAAGCAGGGCAGACAATGAGCCCGCATGGACTTTATTTAAAAGACGTAATTTACTAAGAAATAATTGCTTTTTTATATATAATATGCTAAAATATAAAAGCATAAAATTGGCTTTAACAATGACAGGAAGTCTATTGTATCAAATTGACACGTGCACAAATATACATATCTTTTGCATGTTTGAAGATTTTTCTTAAAAGCCAAATAAATTAAAAGGACACACTATGAAAACAGATAGAGAATTAAAAGAATTATGGTTTAAATTTTTTGAAAAACATGGATTTAAAAAAATACCTGGCTATTCTATAATACCAGAAAACGACCCAACAGTGCTTTTTACCACAGCAGGTATGCACCCACTCGTTCCATATTTGCTTGGCGAGCCACATCCTTATGGAGATAAGATTTTTGACGTTCAAAGATGCATCAGAACAAACGATATAGACGAAGTTGGCGATGCAAGCCATTTGACACTCTTTGAAATGCTTGGGAATTGGACACTTGGTGCCTGCGATAAAAAGACTATGATAAAACTCAGTTTCGAGTTTTTAACAAGCAAGGAATATTTAGGACTTCCTAAAGAAAGACTTGCGGTGTCTGTCTTTGCAGGCGATGAAACAGCTCCAAGAGATGAAGAAGCTTACAATGCATGGAAGGAGTGCGGAATAGACCAAGTTTTCTATCTTCCAAAGGAAAACAACTGGTGGGCACTTGGTGGCGGCGTAGGTCCATGCGGTCCTGACACTGAAATGTTCTATGACACAGGCAAGCCAAAATGTAGTGAAAATTGCTCACCAGCTTGCGATTGCGGAAAATATTTAGAGATATGGAACGACGTTTTCATGCAATATTATGTTAAAAAACCAGGTGCAAAAGCTGAAAAACTAGCAAGACCAAATATAGACACAGGTATGGGGCTTGAGCGAACTGTAACTGTTCTCAATGGTGCAGAAAGTGTATACGACTCAGGTTGCCTTAAAAAAGTTATAGATTTTATCTCAGACAAGGCTAAGCTTGGGTATAAAGAAACTGCACAAGCAACAAGAGCATATAGAATTATCACTGACCACTTAAGGTCATCAGTGTTTATCTTGGGTGATGAACGCGGTGTTGTTCCATCAAATATTGGTCAAGGATATATCTTAAGAAGATTTATTCGCCGTGCAATAAATTGTGCAAGAAATATTGGGCTTGATTGCAAGTATTTTCTAGATATTGCAGATATATATGTAGATGAATATGGCAAGGATTATGAAGATATAGCCGCTCATAGAGAGTTTATTAAGGAAGAGTTAGAAAAGGAAATTGAAAAATTCTCTAAAGCTCTAGAAGAAGGTCATAAAGAGTTTGAAAAGGTTATTGCAGGAGTGGAAAAACATAAAGAATTTGCTGCCAAAACTGGAGAAAAGGTTGAAAATAAACTCAGCGGCAAAGCAGTGTTCAGACTTTATGATACCTTTGGCTTTCCATTTGAACTTACAAAAGAGCTTGCCGAAGAGCGTGGCTACAGCGTAGATAAGGCTGAGTTTGATGAAAAATTTAAAGAGCATCAAGAGAAATCAAGAGTTGCATCTGCTGGCACTTTTAAAGGCGGACTTGCAGACAGCTCTAAACAGTCAGCACGACTTCACACAGCAACCCATCTTCTTCTTGCAGGGCTTCAAAAAATGTATGGCAAACAGGTTATGCAAAAGGGCTCAAATATAACACCAGAGAGACTTCGTTTTGATTTTAACCTTGACCATAAGATGTCGAAAGAAGAACTTGACAAAATTGAGAAATTTGTCAATGACGCAATCGCAAGAAAACTTCCTGTAACCTGCGAAATCATGAGCCTTGAAGAAGCAAAGAAACAGGGTGCACATGGCACATTTACAAATAAGTATGGGCAGGAAGTAAAGGTCTACACGATAGGCGACGTAAGCAAGGAAATTTGCGGCGGTCCACATGCCGAAAATACTGAAGAGCTTCATCATTTCAAAATTATTAAGGAAGAATCTTCCTCAAGCGGCATAAGAAGAATAAAAGCAATCTTAGACTAATAAATTTTATTTAAGTGTTGTAAATTATATTTAGTTGTGTTATAATCTTTGTATAGATTAAATCTAAATTTGATTTTTGTAATTGGAGGGAAAATGGCAAAAGGTGGCGTTAAAAAAGGCTTTGCTACTTATTTATTTATATTATTGCTATTAATAGTAGCTGCTTTTTTAGTGGTAATAGTTGTCATGCTTTTTTCTCCATTTAAAAATGTCTTAGGCTTTCAATATATGATTTATGAGACAGATGGTGAGCCGATTTATCGGACTTCCGCCAATGAAACGATATCATATTCTGAAATAGAAGAGATAAACATAAATTGCGGTTATGCAAATGTTGTGGTCGAAAGGTCTCAAGAAGTTGATAGAGATGCTGTTAAGGTTGAAAATAGGTGCAAGGGCTTTGCAAATTCTAGTGATAATACAAACTTTTCAATAGATATATACTTTTCTGATGCAGCAAACTCGATATTAAATATTGATGTAACAGAGCCAGAAGGTTTCTTGTTCTTTGACAGAGAAATAACTATCAGTATTCTCGTGCCAGCTCAGTCAAGCTATGCACTTAGCAATACCGCAATTAATATAACAAACACAAGCGGTAATATAGTTATTGGGAATGCAACAGCTTTATCAAATAATCCAGACGTAACAGGAATTTTAAGTTATATTGATGTCAATTCATTAAATATAAGAACTGATAGTGGTCAAATTTCTTTAAATAGATATCTTAATGGAACTTTTAATGATATGTTTATAAAGTCAAATACAGGAAGAGTTGTATCTTATATTTCAGATATGACCATATCAAATAATTTTGAGTTGCACACATCATCTGGAAATGTTGAGTTTACAAATTTAACATACACAAATGCTAGAGGAAAAGGTATAGTTCTTGATTTAAATAACGGAGAATTTCAAGCAAACACTCTTAGTGGCTATGTGGTGCTAAATATGGATAGCGGCTATCTTGATATAACAAACTTGCAAGGCTCGCTTAATGCCAATGATTCAGTTGTTCAAATGAATGATGCAACACTCACAATAGATTCCGTTGAAGGTGATATAAGCTTGCCTTTTGCCAATAACAGCACTATAAATATTGGGGAAATGTCAACAAACAGTCAAATCTATGTAAGGGGAACTGACAGCAGAGTTCAGGTTCAAGCTCTTCGTGGGAAAGGTTTTATAGAAACAACATCTGGTGATATAAACATACATTCATATGCTGATGATCTCTCTATAAAAACTGAAAGTGGCAACATGAATATAATTTATGAAAGTCCAGTAATAAATAATGAAGTTAATTTAACATCTCAGAGCGGTGATATAAACTTAAGTGTGCTAGGCAGTTTAGCTTTCGCACTTTATGCATATGATGCAAACGGAAATGATAGCTCGAATATTGATGTTCAGTGGCAGGCAGACGTATTTTCAAATCCACTTGTAGTTAACAATGGAAGCAAATATATAAATGTAACAACAAATGGTTTTATAAACGTGTCTCTTATTGAGGATTAAAAGCTTTCTTAATTGAAAGCTTTTTTATATGCTAGTTAATTTAAATAAAAGTTTTTAATTTTTATTTTTTAAATTTTGCTTTATTTTTTTCTTATAAAATAATTTGTAATCATGGCTATTTTTTGTTATAATTTAACAAAGGAAAATTTATGAAGATACTCCACACTGCAGACATTCATTTAGGTGCAAAAAATATAAAATTGCCACTAGATAAGCAAACAGAAATAAGAAATGAGCAAAATTTGCTTATAACAAAGTTGTTCCAGAAAGCATATCAAGAAGACTATGATATAGTTTTGATATGCGGCGATTTATTTCACGCAAAAAATGTTCAATCAAAAATAGTTGCAAATTTTTTTAAGGCGGTCGAAAATTTTTCTAGACCTGTTTTATATGTTAAAGGCAACCATGATGAAAGATTTGATTTTAATATAACTCTTCCAAGTAATTTTATCATGTTAGATAATTATAACCCTTTTTATAGACTTGACAATGTGGTGTTCTTTGGACAAGTGGCACCAGATATTATAGAGAAATATTATGATAAAACCCTAAAGAACATTCTGCTTCTTCATGGTGATATAAACAATAGAACAAGCTCTGATTTTATTGATATAAACATTTATACATCAAAATATCACTTTGATTATATAGCCTTAGGACATGTTCATAGCAGCTCTAAATTTGATATTGCAGGTGTAGTTGCCTCATATCCAGGAAGTTTGTTTTCAAATGGCTTTGACGAAACAGGTGATAAAGGATATATTGAAGTTATTGTAGAAGATAACGTAAAAGTTAATTTTGTATCATATCCAAGTAGGCATTATTGTATAGTCAACTGTGATATAACAGGGCTTGCAAATTACAGTGATATAATAAATAAAATTAAAAATGAATTAAAAGATAATTGTAGCAGAGACGATCTTGCACGAGTTATATTAAGTGGTTACTATACAGAAGATAGCGAAAAATATATTCATTCAATAGAGCGTGATTTGAAGGATAGCTACTATTATTTTGAGCTTGTTGATAACACAAAACTTAAAATAGATTTTGAAAAAATAAAAAATGAGGATTTGTCATTTAAGGCTGAATTTTTACTTCTTGTTGAAAATGAAGAGAAAGATGAAGAACTTAAAAATAAAATATGTCAACTAGGAATTGAAGCATTAAGGGGAGATGATATATCGATATGATATTAACAAAATTACATATAGAAAACTTTGGAAAACTTCATAATATTGACTTTGACTTTCAACAATCAATAACTCAGCTCCTGCATGAAAATGGATGGGGTAAGAGCACTTTTACCATTTTTATAAAGTCAATGTTTTATGGACTTCCTGCAAAAACAAGGGGCAGTGACTATAAGTCAGAACGCACAAAGTATATGTCATGGCAGGGCGGAACTTATGGTGGTTACATAGAATATAAGCAGGGCGAAAACACCTTTAGAGTGACTAGGACTTTTGGGAAAACTCCAGAAGGTGACAGCTTTGAATTATTTGACTATAAGACCAATACATCTATAAAAGAAGAGAAAACGCCGCTTGGTGAAGAGCTCTTTGGAATAGGTGAGGAGTCCTTCAAAATGACGGCTTTCTTTCCGCAACTTGACTTTAAAAGCTCAGCAAACTCAGAGCTTACAGCCAACTTGACAGGAGTAAATAAATATCAAAATGACCTTGCAAACATTGATAAAGCAATTAAGAAACTAAATGAGAAACGACTTGAAATAAAAAGACAAATACCTAAAAAATCAGAGATTGAAGAAAGACGACTAAAACTTGGGCAAATAAAGTCTCTAAAAGTATCATTAAGTGAAGAAATTGAAAAACAAAGGGAAAACTTAGAAAAATTAGAAGGTGAAAATTTGTCGCTCAACGATAAAATTTCTATTGAAAGGGAAAAATTGAAGCTTCAGCAAGATAAATATAAAAATAAGTCTCTTATTGAAAACAAGGTGCAAGAGTTTTCAACCGAGATAAACAAACTTTATTCCAAACAAGCAGATATGCAAAACAAGGCTATAGAAAACTTAAGCACTCAAAAAGAAAATCCTTTTAAGAAACTACTATATATCATGATTCCGATAGCGATAATCTTGTCGGCAGCTGCAGCCGTTTTGTATGCTTTTGATATAATAGGAATAGCTCTTCTTATTACAATCATAATTTTATCAATAGTTTTAGCTGTTGTGACTGTTGTGTTATATAAAAGAAGGTCAAAGTTTGATAAAGAAGAGCAAAAAGCAGCCATACTTACAACTGACTTTAAAACAAAAATTGATGAGTTAAATAAAGAACTTGAAAAATTAAACGCTATTTTAAAAGATGACTACGCTGATGTTTCATTGCCAGAAAGCACAACTCTTGACCAGCTTTTGCAAAGTCAAAGCAATTTAAAAGCAGAGCAACTATCTTTAAATAGCAAAATTATGAATTTGAATGCTGACCTTGACAACGCTATAAATCAGGAAGAATACATGTCAAGTCAGATAGAAGAATACAAAGACAAGTTAATTACGCTTGAAGAGAAATATAGCATAGTAGAAAAGACAATAGACTATCTTTTAAGAGCGAAAGATAATGTGGCTTCACGTTACGTAAGCTCAATCAACAGCGAATTTTCAAATATACTTTCAAAATTTAATATAGACGCTAAAAGATTTGTTATTGATAATCAATGGGACGTTAAAGAGCAAACCAGTGTTGGCAGCAAAGAGTTTGAATATTCATCACAAGGCTTGCAGGACATCATATCTTTTTGTCAAAGAATCAGCTTGATAAATAAAATTTACAAGAAAGAAAAGCCTTTTATTATTCTAGATGATACCTTTGTAAATTTAGATGATAATATGATGGAATGTGCAAAGGAAGTAACTAAAGAGCTTTCAAAAAGCTATCAAATAATTTATATTTGTTGCCATTCAAGGTGTAAAATTATTTAATTGCTCAGAGAAGGTTGGTTATTATAAAATTACGCACTTAAAAGCAATGCCCAAAAGGGCATTATGCAAAAGTTTTTGCATGTTAAGCCGTGCCAAACTTGGCACGACTTAACGCTTTTAAGTGCTTTTTTCTTCGTTTAACTTTATCTAAAATCAATATTAAATAAGGCTTAAAAAATAAATTATTATTTTTATATTTTGTTTAATTTTATATATAAAACAAAATGATTTTATTAAAAAATCTATGACTTAATCATAGATTTTTTGTTAATTTTAATATTGAATACCCCAGTAAACCATGTGTTTAGCTTTTTTGCCACAAACTATGCAGGTGTCTGCAATATGTTCTTCTTCAAAAGGTATACATCTAGACTTCATGCCGCGAATCTCTTTCATTTTAGCTTCACATTCAGGGGCACCACACCACATAGCTTTAATAAAGCCAGGCTTAGTTTCCATAATCTTTTTAACTTCATCAAGTGTAGTGCAGGTATAAGTCCTTTCCTTAGTATGTTTAAGTGCTCTTTCATACATATTTGCTTGTATTTCATCAAGAAGTGCAAGGACATGCCTTTCTATATCTTCAAACTTAACTATTTCTTTTGTGCCAGTGTCCCGTCTTGCAATAACAACTTGATTGTTTGCAACATCACGTGGACCAACCTCAATTCGCACAGGAACACCTTTCATTTCATATTCAGCAAATTTAAAACCTGCGCTCTTGTCACTAACGTCACATTGAAGACGTAAACCTGCTTTTTTAAGAGTTTCGGCAATTTTATCAACTGCACCCAGCACATTTTCATCATTTCTGATAGATGCAATAACAACTTGTTTAGGTGCAATCTTAGGTGGCAAAACAAGTCCATTGTCATCACCATGCACCATAATTAAAGCTCCAATCATTCTTGTGCTGCAACCCCAAGATGTTTGATAAACATATTGAGGCTGATTGTTTCTATCAACAAATTTAACATCAAAAGGCTTAGAAAACTTTTGCCCAAAATAGTGAGATGTTGCAGACTGCAGCGATACTCCGTCATACATAAGTGCCTCAAGTGATAGGGTATATTCAGCGCCAGCAAACTTCTCTTTTTCAGTTTTCTTACCAACAAGCACAGGAATAGCAAGATATTCTTCAAAGAATTTTTTATAGATATTAAGCATTCTTAAGGTTTCTTCTTCTGCTTCTTTTGCTGTCTCATGAATGGTATGTCCTTCTTGCCATAAAAACTCTCTAGATCTAAGGAAAGGTCTTGTAGATTTTTCCCAGCGAACAACGCTGCACCATTGATTGTAAAGTTTAGGCAAATCTCTATATGAATTTATAATAGTGGAATAATAGTCACAAAATAGCGTTTCTGAGGTAGGGCGAACGCAAAGTCTTTCTTCAAGTGGAGTTTTCCCGCCATAAGTCACCCAAGCAACTTCAGGTGCAAAGCCTTCCACGTGTTCAGACTCTTTTTTAAGCAGACTTTCAGGAATAAACATAGGCATGTATAGATTTTCATGTCCCGTTTCTTTAAACATTCCATCAAGCACAGCCTGTATATTTTCCCATATTGCATAAGCGTAAGGTTCAATCACAAGGCAGCCTTTCACTGAGCTATAGTGTGCAAGATGTGCTTGCTTAACAATATCAGTATACCACTGAGCAAAATCGTTGTCTCTTGAAGTTATTTTTTCATTTTTAATAATAGCCATAATATAAGTCCTTTTATAATCTAGAGTATTTTAGCATGGAAAGAGTATTTTGTCAAATTATATACAGACAATTTGTTTATTTATTAAACTACAATAGGATTTTCATAATTTAATTAGAAAATTTTTCTAAGGCTTAAACACAAGTCAATCAAGTTTCAACAAAATTTATTCCGCTTCGCTTTCTTCGCCATCATTTTCAGCATTAGGAACAGTAGTATAGATATACATAACATTTCGCCCATATAAATCTCTTTCACTGAAAACATGTTTGATTTCACTTACTTTCATATCTACAAATGCAAGCGGTTTTATTAATTCATCATTTTTGCTATACAATTTATCGAGTGTTTTTCTCATAATGCTTATTTTATAGCTATCTTGTTCGCCTTGAATTTGCATCTCAGCCATTTTATTTAAAATTTCAATCCTGCTAATGTAAACAACTTGACCTTTATCAAACTTATTAAGGTCAGAAAACTCTATATATTTTTTGATTTTCTTATTATTTTCCATCGTTAAATTACTCCTTTTTTGTAACGTTACCATCAGCAATTTCATAACAGTCACCAAAATATGTGGTATTTTGTCCATCAACTAAAACATAACTTCCATTAGGAAGCCCTATAAAACTCTTGCCTTTTGAAAGGGGAAGAATGTAGTCGCGGACAACATCAATCTCATTACATTCTATTTGATAAACCTTATTTTCACCATCAAAATGTGGAATGATAATTTTATCAAAAAATCCTAATCCTTTCACAAAACGTTTTTCTTTTAGGTCGGCAAGCTCTTCTGGAAAGTTGGCAACGATTTTCCCTAAATTCATTGTGCCCGCAGATATACCAATGCATAACCCATCATGATTTTTCAAAATCTTTTTTAACTTTATCTTCTTAAAGAACTTAAGCTGACAAAGAATTTTACCACCACTTAAAATGATTAAATCGGCACCGTTTAAAATGTTTTTAGCATCTTTTATATTCCTGTTGTCAAGCACAATTTTTTCATCAAAATTAAGCCCAGAAAGCTCAAAACTTTCAAAGAAGCAAGACGTTCTTAAATCGTTTTCTTCAAAGTTTGCAGGATTATTGGCAACATAAACAATCCTTTTTGTGTCTTTAAGATATTTCTTTATATTAGTCAAAACCTGATTTGTATCAGGAATAGGTATTGCAATTTTGTTTCCATTTTCTTCTTTAATATGTGTTTCAAGACAGCTTGTCAACATAAAAACCATAATTTCACTTCCTTTATTTATTATATCAAAAATAACTAAATCTGTCAATTATTCGGCTTGTTCACAATCATATAATGTATAATATGTATCAAATGCAATGTTGTCTTTTATTTTTTTAGCAAAGTTAATAAATTCATCTATGTTCATGCCTGCAAGCGATTCACGATACTTTTCAAAAGCTTTTATATCATATTGTATTTTATCTATTTTCTGTAGCCTCTCAATCTCATCTTCACTTCTTTTTAAATATAAGTTCCAAAAAGGGTAGATTTTTAGATGTTCATTTAAAGTAAAGTCATGACATGTGTAACTCGTGTCGCTATGATTTAAAAATCTTGCAAGCTCAATGTCTGCTATATTTTCAATTATTGCATGGCAAAAATTGTCACTAGGGAAGTAAGAATGCAATGCTTCATGCACAAGATAAACAAGATTATAATTTTTGTCAGAATTTCCGTTTGAATGTCCCCAAACAAGACAGTTATTTCCTAAATTATGTCCTAGCTTTAGTCTAGGGCTGACGATATAGGCAGTCATAGCCAAGCTGTAATCAGTTCTTAAAATTTTCTTTAAAAATTCGTTTATAATGTCACAATTTTCTGCCCATAATTTTTCTATAGTGTCTTTATTTTCCTTAGCTTCAATTAAGAATTTTTTAAAAAACTCTTGTTCTTTAAGCTCGCTTATAATGCCATAGTCAATCAAATTTTTGTCACACATCGGGTTATGTTGCAACTCCATATAAGATTTTTTATATTTGTCCCATAGGTAGTTAGCAAACTCAACAGGCATACGGCTTTTTGAAATCATTTCTCTTGCAATCACATCTTCACAAACCCAAAAATCAATCTTTAACATTTTATCTCCTTGAAATAGTATATCAAAAATCTTTTCAACTGGCAATTAATTTTTGATATATAAAAAACTCTCAAATATGTTAGAGAGTTTTGTTTGCAAAATGTATAGCCGTGTTTTATCTTTCAAGTCCATCATCTTCACCATCAAATGGTGATACTTCTTTATTATCATATTGCTTTTCTACTGAATCTTTTTCAATTCGATATAGAGTGGCTAACCCATTGTTTAACATAATACCATCTTCAATTACAGCACCACGAGAAACAAAATAATCTTCAATTTCTTCATCAGTTTTATCTTTTAAATATTCATATAATTCTTCGCCGGTATTTAAATCCATTGGATTTTTCTTTTTAGGCTTATTTTCTTTATGATTAAATGGTAAACTAAAATCAGTACGAGATTTACTTACATCTTCTTTTGAAAACACTTCTTTTATTTCTTTTACGGTAAGTTCTATACCCCAAACGGGGCGTTTTTTGTTTTCATCAGCATCGCATAGTTTTGAATGAATATCGGTTATTTTTTTTAACTCACTCAAATCAAACTTTTCACTTAATTGTGCATTTACAAATAATTGCATTTTTGCAAATTTATTATTTATAATAATTCTACTAACAAGAATTTTTTGTTCATCATCTAATTTTATTAAATCTTCATAATCTATATATCTTTTTGAATTTTTAATATTTCTCATTTTTTACTCCATTTAATTTATATTGTTATGTTATTTTACAATAAAGAATTTACTAAGTCAATAAAAAAGGTATGTTCAATTATATTTTTTCATAATATGTTTGATATTTCATTTTTCATATTTCCCATGTAAAATTAAAATGAAGTGAAATCCTAAGGTTGTTAAACTTTTTTGTTCACTTCAAAATGGACTTTATATCTATATTTATTTGGTGC
>CALVTR010000002.1 GCA_944362965.1 uncultured Clostridia bacterium | reverse complement strand
CAAAATGAACAAGGTGGAAATGCTTGTACGATAAGTTAAAACATATACCTATCGTGCATCTCACGGTAGGTATTTTTATTTAAAAGAATAAATTTTAAGCAAAAAAAGTCGATATATCAAAAATTAGACTTACGGGAATATTCCCGTTTTGTTATTTGAAATTTTAAAATAAAAGTGTTATGATTAAAACATAACAAAAGGAGAAAGAAGATGAAAGATAAAAATCCAAAGTTAAATATACTTGAAAATGCCTATGATGACCAAGATACTCCAAAAGGTAAAAAAGATAGATTTACCAAGTTTTATTCAATTTATGTCTATAAGGTTCTAACAGAAGATGCTTCAAAAGATGAACCACTAAAAGTTTTAGATATTTTAGAGATAATTAAAGAAAAATTTAAAGTAATACTTAGTAAGGACACCATTCAAGAATATATTAGATTGTTTAAAAATCATCTCTTGCCTAACTACACACTTGAAGGCAATCCTTATGATGGCTATTATCTAACAAGTGATAACGAAGACATTTTAGTGCCTGGCGAATTTAGACTTGATGACATAGAAATCAACATTTTAATTCAAATGCTAAGAAAATCAAGGCTCGCTTCTGATGGTGCTAAAAAGAATATTATTGAAAAACTGTCTTATTCTGCTGGTAGTGAGTTAAAAGAGTTTTTAAATAAACATTCTTATTTTTCAAAGGATATAAACTTTAATATTCAAAAAAATTTATTTGCAGAAGATATGATTGAAATTATCAACCAAAGACGACCAATTATGTTGCAACGCAAACTTTCTAATGGAAAAGTGAATTCGACTTTTAGAAGATTTAATATATATGCTTTTATACCTTTCCAAGACACATATTGTATTGTTGGAGCACCAAATTGTGGAAATGTAGCAAACTTCCTTACACTAAACCAAATAAATAAGTATTATGTCTTGGAAGATGAAACATTTGATAAAACACCACTTCATATTAGAATGAGCACAATGTTTACTACCGATGAAGTATTAGAAACACTAAAAACAGAGCACCCAAACGATTTTATATTCCCTACAAAAGAAGAGATGCAAAGACATAAGCAAGATTTCGCAAATAGATTAAAAAATCGTAAAAAAGAAAAGGAGGAGAAGAAGGAAAATGATTAAGATAAAGAATATCTCAATGCTAAGAACTGTTGATGGTTGCTTGGAATTTATAAAAAGATATGACCCTGAAACAGTTGTTACATCGTTTTATATAAGACAATTAATTAGACAAGGCACTATAAGTGCTAAATACTCTGGCACAAAGATTTATGTAAATTTACTTCAACTCCTTAAATATTTGGATTTTGAAATCGAACAAGAAGAATTCCCTTCTGTAGAAGAAACTTTAAAAGATATTGATAAGAATTAAGGATGGTTATATGGAAACTTTAAGAAAAAATAGAAACGAAATGTATCATTTAGCGAATTATGATAAAAATGGAAATCTAATATCCTTTCGCATAAAATGTAGCATTAAAAATCCAAAAACTAATAAATTTGAGCAAAAATCTAAAACTTGGAAAGTTCCAGAGTATCTAAAAGGCAAAAAAGAAATAATGAAAGCCTTGCGAGAAGAAAAAGATAAATTCAAAAAAGAGCAAGAAGAAATTTTAAATGGAAAAAGAGCACAAAGTGGAGTTGGATTTATAGATTATGCAAAAGAATGGCTTAAAGAACTAGAAAGAACCAAATCAAAATCATATTGTCATAGGGCTATTGACGCAATAAATCTATTTGAGCAAGAATTTCAAAAAATAACCTTTGATAAATTGACTCCCGATATGGTGAAGGCATTTTATAATAAACTACAAAACAAGGATATTAGTAAACCAAAAATCTATCTAAAAAAATCTTTATGGGATGAAATTATAAAACAATATAAAACAAAAAATATTTTTTGTAGTCAGTTTAATATTTCTAGAACAACATTACTTGAAGCAGAAAATGGTAAACCACTCAATGAAAAGAGTGTAAATATAATTTGTGAAGCATTGCATATAAAAAAGAATGATTATTTTACTTTCATTGACTTTAAAGAAAGACATTACAAAAGAGAATCAATCTTAAAATATAAAAGGATTATGAGCACAATTTTTAATAATGCTGTAAGAGATAGAGTTCTTGAAGACAATTACACTTCAACAAAATATATTAAACTTGTATTCCCAGAAGATGAAGAAGCAGATGAACTAGACGAGGATAAGGTTCTAAGCAAAGAAGAGTCAATCTATTTCCTTGATTGTCTTGATAAAGTAAGTGATATTAGATGGAAAATATATTTTGGGTTAATTTTAGTGACAGGGCTTAGATCTTGTGAAATGAATGGGCTTAGGTGGCAAGATATAGATTTTGAAAAAAAGACAATGAAGATAGAAAGAGATAGATTATATAATTCTACTTATGGTGTATATGTTTGTAAAACAAAAAATAAGACATCAAAGAGAGAAATTCCACTATCACAGACTGCACTTAATTATCTTATCGAATACAAAAAGTGGTATGATAATTATGTAAGCGAAAGACCAGGTCTATATGATGAAGATTATTTAATGATAAGTCTTGAAGGTGGGAATATGCACCCTTGCACACCTAAAGGATGGCTTGATAAATTTAGAAAACAATTCAATATAAAAAAGACAACTATACACTACTTGCGTCACACATTTATCTCTCTTTGCCTTGTAGCAAATATACCTATTATAACTGTATCTAAATGGGTTGGTCACGCAAACTCAAACATAACTTTAAAGACTTATGCACACTACATAAAACAAAGTGGATTCGAGTCTGTTAATAAAGTCGATTCTTTATTTATTGCATAATATGATAAACAATAGGTTTTTAAATAAACTTATGCTATAATAAAAAAGGAGAAAGAAATGTCAAACATAAAAGTATTTGAAGAAAAGAAAATAAGGACACAATGGAATGCAAATGAAGAAGATTGGTATTTCAGTGTGGTTGATGTGATAGCAGTTCTAACTGATAGCCCTCGCCCACGCAAATATTGGAACGCATTAAAAACAAAATTAAAACAAGAAGGAAGTCAGTTGTCCCAAGATGTGGGACAACTGAAATTGCAATCTTCTGATGGAAAACATTACTTAACCGATGTATTAAACACAAAAGGCATTTTAAGGCTTATACAATCAATTCCTAGCCCAAAAGCAGAACCATTTAAGATGTGGCTTGCACAGATTGGAAATGACCGCCTAGACGAAATAGCAGACCCACAAAAAGCATTCGAAAGAGGTGTTGAACTATATAGAGCAAAAGGCTACACTGAAGGATGGATAACAGAAAGGCTAAAAGGAATAGAAATAAGAAAAAAATTGACAGATGAATGGAAAGACAAAGGAGTTAAAACAAGCCTAGAATTTGCAATACTCACAGATGAAATGACAAAGGCTTGGTCTGGAATGTCAGTAAAGGAATATAAAGCAGTAAAAAACTTAAAGAAAGAAAATTTAAGAGATAATATGACAGATATTGAACTGACACTAAATCAACTTGCAGAAGTAATGACAACAGCAATATCAAAAGAAAGCAATCCACAAAGTTTTAGTGAAAATAAATCTATAGCAAGAAGAGGTGGAAACATAGCAAGAAATACAAGAGAAGATATAGAAAAGGAACTGGGCAAATCAATCATTTCCCCACTGAATGCACAAGACAAAGATTTATTAGAGATAAAGAACAATAATGAAGATGAAGAGAATTGAAAAAATAAAATCAATTCTCTTTTTTTCTTTACTTCTTACAGCAAATATGCTATAATATATTATATAAAAATAAGGGCAATATATTAGATAAAAACCTTATTGTTAGTGGAAAAATAACTGGAAAAATTTATCATCAAAAGTTGTAGTTTTTTGATAAAATTATGATACCTAATAAAAATTACAGAAATTGCAAAAGTTATTAAAAATAGTTATTTAATGGCACAAAAGATACGCAAATTGATGCCTGAGAAGGAACTAAAGGAAGTTGAAAAATAAAAATTATTGCCCTCCTAAGGGCTAGTCACAGGTTCGAGTCCTGTTGGGAACACCAAGATAAAACTTAGATTAAGCGTATTTTTCACTTATTCTAAGTTTTTTTTGTTTACTCTATGTTTTCATCTATTTATTAGGAACCTGCGACAACTTATATAACAACGTTGTTTTTACCATGCAAAACCTTTTAACATTCCACGCTATCTTTACGGCTAGATTGACTATCGTCAATAAAAACACCACCACTAAAGGTCGCGTTTTTGATGAAAGTTACAAGAAAATATCACCACAGATTGTAGGGCAGCGGTTCTTCATCTTCGTCTGGAACTTCTTCGCACTCTTTGTAAAACTGATGCAAAAAGTGACACTTATCTAAAACAGCTTTTTCTGCAAGGACGGTGAGCAGCTCTCGTGGAGTAGGCTTTTCGGAAGAAAAATCAAAAGACGAAAATTTTTCAAAATCAGCAATTCCATTTCGCTTTATACTCACTTCTATTGCATGACGCATAGCTCTATCAATCAAATTTTTATTGACACTAAATTCTTGAGATATTTCATCATACAATCTGTTTGTCACATTATGTTTTTTAGTCATGTCTTTGGCTATCTTACATATTCCGCACATAATATAAGCATATCCTTTTAAACTAGGGGAAATTTTCAAAATCAAAAGGTAAAGTGCAACTTCTTTTTCTAAAATAAAACGCTCAAAATTCATACCTAGCCTCACTCACGCCATTTATTATAGTAATTTTTTATATCAATACAAAATAAATTTTATAATTTTTACAAAATATTTCAAATTTTTACAAATATACTTATCAAAATTTTTTTAGTTTACATTTGACAAAAAAATATCTATATATTAGAATAACCCTAAAGAAAGGAAGAATGGGGAAATATGCAGATAAAAGAGATGGTCAAGGACTATATTCAACAAATAAGTGACACAAAAAAGGCGGCTTTTGATAGGGGGATAATCACAACAAGATATGAAATTAAGGGCATAAAAACCAAGATGCTAGACGATTTTGCAAAAAGTCTAGTAAGAATAGGTGCTGATTTTTATGAGCTCCCAAGAGATAATTATGAAGAGATAATTCTTTCAGGTTTTTATATTGCCCATTCTCATTTGCCTATGGAAGATAGGATGACAATGCTCAAACGCTTTTTGCCATACATTGATAATTGGGGAGCTTGTGATACTATTGTCTCAAGACTTAAAGGCTTTGAAAGTGAAAAAGAATTTTTCTTTTCGCTTCTTAAAAGAGAAGAGTCTTACGAGATTAGATTTGGCATTGTGTGGCTATTAAAATTTCAATTAAAAGACAATTTAAAAAGGGTTATATCTGAAATTGATAAAGTGCAAAATCATGACTATTATGTAGAAATGGCTAAGGCTTGGTGCTATGCCGAAGCGTTCATATATGATTATAACTTTATGTATAATTTTCTTCAAAAACTTGACAACGCGTTTGTCCGAAACAAGACAATACAAAAGGTTTGCGACTCATACAGAATAAGTGATGAAGAAAAAGACAATTTAAGAAAATTAAGGGTAAAATACAGAAAAAAGCAGTAAAAATTAAAAAAATCATTAAAAAACTCTATTTTTCCTATTTATTTGTGTCATAAAAAAGATTTTCATTTTATAGTGACAATCTTTTTTATTTTTTGTAAAGTTTTAAATTAAAGTAATTTATTTGTAAAATGACGAACTTTTTACTATAATCATAAGAAAAGGGGAAGGTTATGCTTGCAAAAGTAAAGAGTTTTGGACTTAAAGGAATAGAAGGCTATCCAATTGATGTTGAAACAGATGTCAGCAATGGCTTGCCACATTTTGAGATAGTAGGGCTTGCAGACACTGCTATAAAGGAAGCAAAAGAAAGGGTGCGTTCTGCTATAAAAAATAGCGGTTTTGTTTACCCAACAAAAAGAATAACAATAAACTTAGCTCCTGCTGATATAAAAAAGGAAGGCGCGCTTTATGACCTAGCCATTGCAGTGTCAATTCTTTCATGCAATGATGAAAATAAGATAAAAAATGAAAGCCAATATGTCTATGTTGGAGAGCTTTCCTTTGACGGCTCAGTCAAACAAGTTCGTGGAGTTTTGCCGCTTTTGATATCTGCACGAAAATTAGGTTTCAAAAAGTTTATAATTCCTTTTGCCAATAAAACTGAAGCAAGTTATATCGCAGGAATAGAGGTTTATGGTGTGAAGTCTCTCACTGAAACGGTGGAGTTCTTGCGAGGAGACAAGAAACTAGAGCCAATAGAGACCTGCGACTATAATGCCTTTCACACTAACACAGCAAACGGCATGGACTTTGCAAATGTTAAAGGTCAGGCTATGGCAAAACGGGCTTTAGAAATTGCTGCAGCTGGCGGACATAATCTTTTGATGATAGGTCCACCAGGAAGCGGCAAAAGTATGCTTGCAAAGTGCTTTCCGTCAATCTTGCCAGACCTAACTTTTGAAGAAGCACTCGAAGTGACAAAGATTCATTCAATTGCAGGGGAGCTAGACTTAAATCAAGGCATAGTCTCAACCAGACCATTCAGAAGCCCGCACCACACAGCAAGCACAGTCAGTTTGACAGGTGGCGGAAGCAATAGCAAGCCAGGCGAGATATCTCTTGCCGATCATGGCGTTCTATTCCTTGACGAATTTCCAGAATATTCACGCCATACAATAGAGACTTTGCGTCAACCACTAGAAGATGGCGTTATCACAGTTGCAAGAAGCAATGCCACAATAACCTATCCTGCATCATTTACCTTGATTGCCAGCATGAACCCATGCCCATGTGGCAACTATGGTTCAAAAGATAAAGAGTGCCACTGCTCAGCGGGGCAGATATCAAAGTATCTTTCAAAATTGTCAGGTCCTATCATGGATAGAATAGATATACATATTGAAGTTGACAATGTCACTTATGACCAGCTTAAAAGCGAAGAGCAGGAAGAAAGCTCAGCCGAGATTAAGAAGCGGGTTGACAAGGCAAGAAAAATGCAACTTGAGCGCTACAAGGGTGAGAAGATTTATTGCAATGCCAAGATGACACCCGCCATGACAAAGAAGTATTGCAAACTTGATGCTATGGGTGATAATATGCTCAGAAATGCATTTGAAAGGCTGAAGCTCTCAGCTCGTGCACATGATAAAATCTTGAAAGTGGCAAGAACAATCGCCGATTTAGACGGCTGTGAGAACATTGAAGCACGCCATATAGCAGAAGCGATTTCATATAGAACACTTGATAGAAAGTATTGGAATAATTAAAAATTTTAAGAAAAAAAGCAAAAATATTTGTAAATTGACGGCATTTTAGTTAAAATCTAAGTTTAAAGGCAAGAAAAATATAGTTTAAAAGGTTGAAGTTAATGATAGAAATAGAAAGTGAAATGAAAAAATTTTTAGTGTTTTTGTCTATGTTTGATTTCACATATTCAAAAATAGAACAGATAATAGAAGTTCTTGGAAATGATGTTTCTTTAAAGCATTTTTGCAAAAATAAGTTTGACGAGAAAGTTCTCTCAAAGGAAAATTTTGAAAAAATGAAGGAAAGAGCGGATGAACAACGTATAAAAAATTATTATAACAACCTTTTAAACGATGATATAATTTTGCTTACAAAATATGATGAAAAATACCCGCAGAAGCTAAGAAACTTAAATGATGCACCATTTTTCTTGTTTTGTAAGGGTGATTTATGTCTGCTTAGCAAACCATCACTTGCAGTTGTCGGCACAAGAAAGCCTACCGCTTACGGAAGAATGACAACTGAAAGACTTGTCAAAGATGTTGCGGCGGCAGGGGTTGTTATCATAAGCGGGCTTGCCTATGGCGTTGATAGCATCGCACATAGAAAATGCCTAGAAGTTGGTGGTAAGACCATTGCGGTGCTTGGCTCAGGACTTCACGAAATCTACCCAACAGAGCATCAGTCACTTGCTGACGAGATAGCAAGGGTAGGGCTTCTAATGAGCGAGTATAGCCCGAACAAGAAGGCAACAAAATATTCTTTTCCGCAACGCAATCGCATACTTGCAGGGCTCAGTGATGGCGTGCTAATCACCGAAGCAAGTATGAAAAGTGGAACAATGCACACAAAAGATTTTGCACTTGACTATGGCAAAAACGTATACGCCGTGCCAGGCAATATAGACAGCCCATCAAGTGAGCTTACAAATGAAATAATCAAAACAGGGCAGGCACAGTGCGTAACAAAGTCAGCCGACATCTTGCAGGACTATAACATGGAAAGCGGGGGAAGTGAAAAAACAAACTATCAGCTTTCAATAGAAGAGCAAGCTATTGTGTCGTTGCTTGAAGACGGAATGAAAGATATTGATTATTTAACGAAAAATTGCGGACTAAATATAAGTTTATTCAACACTTATTTGACAACGCTTGAAATTCGTGGAATAATAAAAAGGTTGCCGGGCGGACAAATATGTCTATCATAAATTAACATTTTGTTTGACACTTATAATATAGTATAAAACCACCTATGGAGGATAAATTGAAATTAGTTATAATCGAATCACCATTTAAAAGAGAAGCATTAAAAAAATATTTAGGCAATGGCTATGAAGTTTTTGCAACAAAAGGTCATATAAGAGACCTTCCGCAAAAATCTTTTGGCATAGATATAAAGAATAATTTTGAACCTAAATATGAAATTGTGCCTGAAAAAAAAGAGCTTATAAATGAGCTTAAAAAGAAAGCTGCTGCGGCAGATGAAGTTTTAATCGCAACCGACCCCGACCGTGAAGGCGAAGCAATCTCATGGCACGTTGCAAATATTTTAGGTTTCAAACCAGACAAAACCTGCCGAATAGAGTTTAATGAAATTTCTAAAAAAGCGGTCACAAAAGCGCTTGAACATCCAAGAAAAATTGACCTTAAACTTGTAAATGCTCAACAGGCAAGAAGGGTGCTTGATAGAATAGTTGGCTATAAACTTTCACCAATCCTATGCAAAAAGATAGCACCAAAACTCAGTGCAGGGCGTGTGCAATCGGTCGCACTCAAGCTTGTTGTTGATAGAGAAAAAGAGATTGAAAACTTTGTTCCTGAAGAGTTCTGGACAGTGACTGCCTTTTTAAAGAAGGATAGCCACGAGATAAAAACCACACTCGCAACATACAAGAAGAAAAAATTTGTGCCTAAAAATAAGGAAGAAGTTGATAAACTTCTAGAAGAAATAAAAGGCAAAAAATTCAAAATCACAGAGATTAAAAAGAGCAAAACAAAATCTCATGCTCCAGCACCATTCACAACATCAACTATGCAGCAGGATGCACTAAATAAACTTGGCATGAGCCTAAGTCGAACAACAAGTTCAGCCCAGCAACTCTATGAAGGCGTTGATATCAAAGGCGAAGGCAAAATCGCCCTTATCACCTATATCAGAACAGATTCTGTTCGTGTGTCAACAGATGCACAGAATGCATGCCGCGAGTTTATAAAAGAAAAGTATGGCAGTGAGTTTGTGCCAGAGAAACCAAATATCTATCACACAAAGGAGAGTGCACAAGACGCACACGAAGCAATCAGACCTATCACAATGGATATCACGCCCGAAATGGCAAAGGAAACACTCTCAAGCGACAATTATAGACTTTATAAACTTATCTACGAACGTTTTCTTGCAAGTCAGATGAGCGAAGCTGAATATTCTAATGTGTCAGTCAACTTTGATTGTGCGGACTATGGCTTTAAAGTCACTGGTAAGACAATGGAGTTCCCAGGTTACACTAAGGTGTATAAGGAATTTGTTGAAGAAAAAAGTGACGAAGGCATGGCAGGCAAACTTCCAAAACTTGAAGAAGGGGAAGAGCTTGATTTAAATAAGATAATGCCAGAGCAAAAGTTCACAAAACCACCAGCAAGATACACAGAAGCAAGCCTTGTCAAAGCAATGGAAGAAAAGGGCATTGGCAGACCTGCAACCTATGCTGCAACTATCACAGTGCTTGCCTCAAGACACTACACCGAAAAGGAAGGCCGCTATTTAAAACCAACCGAACTTGGCAGAAAGATAACAACATACCTTGAAAAGTTCTTCTCAAGTGTTATCAATGTCAAGTTTACCGCCCACATGGAGCAACGTCTTGACGACATAGCAAATAAGGACGAAGATTGGCACACAGTGGTCTCAAATTTCTGGAATGGCTTTGAAGGACTACTTGGAAAAGCGGACGCAAGCTCTCTCACCATGAAAGAGCCACCAAAGGAGACTGATATAATCTGCGAAAAATGTGGCGGGAAAATGGTGATAAGAAATGGACGCTATGGCGAGTTTTTAGCCTGCTCCAACTTCCCAAAATGCAAAAACGCTCGTCCACTTGAAGCGACAGCCAAAAAGGTTGGCAAGTGTCCAGAATGTGGCAGCGATATGACAGAGCGAAGAAGCAAAAAGGGCAAGATTTTCTATTCATGTTCACGCTATCCTGAATGCAAATTTATGAGCTGGGACATTCCAACAGGCGAAAAATGCCCAAAATGTTCAAGCCCGCTTGTAATCAAAGGCAAGAAAATCAAATGTTCAAATAATGAATGTGACTACACAAAGGAAACAGAATAATAACTTTTTATGAAGAAATAGCAAAACTTAAAACAACACTTAGAAAGGGCTGGCTTATGCGAAATGTCGGCGAGCATACAAGAGTTGAAAATGACGGCGAGCACACCTTTTCAATGATGATGCTTGCTCTTGAGTTTATGTCAAAAGAAAAAACAGAACTTGACCAGCAAAAAGTGCTAAAGATGATTGCCTATCACGAATTATGTGAAATAGATGCGGGCGATACAACACCTTTTGATAACGTGCCAAAGGAAGAAAAGCACAGAGAACTTGTCTGCATTGAGCGTCTTGCAAGTGAGTATAATATGCCAGAAATCAAAGAGCTGTGGCTTGAATTTGAAGAAAACACCACACCTGAAGCAAAATTTGTCAAAGAAATTGATAAATATGATGCCGTTATGCAGTCAAAAGTCTATTCTAAAACGCTAGGCGATGATATTTATAACGAATTTCACAATAGCTGCAAATTTTCTGATAAATATGTTAAATTTGATTTGTAGAAGATATATAAAAGTTATGGTTTTTGCCATAGCTTTTTTTGTTTCAACCAATAAAAATATTAAAATCTTAAAAATATTGAAATATAATTTGAAAAATTTGAATATTTTGCTAAAATAAATATGTAAAGCGTCAAAAACCGACAAACTTTAAGCTTTTTCCCGCTTTTATCGCATTTTTTTAAATTCGCAAGTAAGAGAAAATGCAATATACTTTAATAGTCTAAATAGCAAACGCTAAAAGACTAAAGGAGTTAAATAAATTATGAGTTTTTATCAGCGAGTTGTAAATGTTATAGGCTGTGGATTTGCCGGCATAGAGTGTGCACTTTTTCTTGCAGGACATGGCGTAAAGGTGCATGTTTTCGATATTGACAAATCCTACAGGTGCAACTGTGCTAGATGTAAAAATGAAAAAAGCGAAAAAGAAGAGCTATGGACGGGGCTTTTAAAACGAGAGCTAATCTATCTTGGCTCTCCACTTATAAAGGAAGAACAAAGACTTGCTCAAGAGGGCTATCAGGGCTGCATAGCAACTAAGATTTTGCAGTATGGTAAGGAGCTTGTCAAAAACAGCAAGAACATTGAGTATTTTGAGGCTTGTATATCCGAGCTTAATCCTAGAGAGATAAATGTGATAGCAACAGGTTCAAATACCGATGAAAGGCTGTTTCAATTTCTTCTACATAAGTATGGCTCAATGCGATGCTTTAACAAACAACTGGTATGTCCTATAGTGACAGGAATTGATGAGAGTTATCTAAAGATAAAGAAGGGGGATAGCGAGCATCTATATCTTCCGCTCAGCTATAGTGAATATCTCAAATTTGTCAACACCATCATCAAGGTCTTAAACGAACTTGGTGGCGACAGACATTTTTGCGAGCATACCATAGAAGACCTTGCATGGACGGGGAAAGACGCACTTAAAAACTTTGCACTTATGCCGATATATCTTGAAGATGTAAGTGAAAAGCCTTATGCGGTGCTGTCTCTTAAAAAGTCAGAGCATGGATATATATTAGAGGGCATATCATCGAAGCTCGACGAGGCAAGGCAACTTGAAATAACAAGAAGTTTAAAAGGCTTTGAAAGGGCAGCACTTGTGAAAAAAGCACAAGTGGAAGATGCCGTGTATTTAAACGCAAAATATGTGATAAATGAGTATAATCAGTCAAGCCAAGACGAAAACGTGTTTTTTGCGGGCTCAATACTTGGGCTTTCAAACTACTACGATTGCATAGCAAGTGGATTTATGACTGCAATGAATGTCTATAAATATTATAACAATATGCAGATGATTTGCTTGCCACAGTCAAGTTTTCTTGGGCTTTTGTCACATAAGATAATTTCAACAAGCCTATTAAAAGAAAATGTCAACAGAGAAAATTATGATATAATACAAACAAGAGACGACTACTCAAGCCCATCGTTTTTAGAAAAATTATTCAATAGGTCGGTAGAAAGTCTCACAAGATTTAAGGAGGAATATTTACATGGAAAGCATGTTTAGAGGAACAACCATTTGCGGCGTAAAACGCGATGGAAAGATAGCTATTGCAGGCGACGGACAAGTCACCATGAGCGAAAGCGTGATTTTTAAGTCAAATGCACACAAAGTAAGAAGAATATATAATGATAAGGTGGTGATTGGCTTTGCAGGCTCAGTTGCAGACGCCTTTTCACTTTGCGAGCGTTTTGAAAATATGCTCAATAAATTCTCAGGCAACCTTATGAGAAGTGCGGTTGAACTTGCAGGCACATGGCGTGAAGACAAGGCAGCAAGACAACTTAACGCTATGATGATAGTTGCCGATAAAAACCAGCTTTTGATTGTGTCAGGCACAGGCGAAGTTATAGAGCCAGACGACGATGTTTGTGCAATCGGCTCAGGCGGGAACTATGCTCTTGCCGCAGCAAAGACACTCAAACAAAACACAAAACTTTCAGCAAAAGAGATAGCCCAGAAAGCTCTTGAAATTGCAGGTCAAATTTGCGTATTCACAAATGACCATATCACAGTAGAGGAGGTGTAAGATGAATTTAACTCCAAGACAGATAGTAGAAGAACTTGACAAATATATAATTGGTCAGTCTAAGGCAAAGCGAGCAGTTGCAATCGCACTTAGAAATAGATATAGAAGGAGCCGCCTTCCAAAAGAACTTAGGGAAGAGATAACACCAAAAAATATTATCATGCGTGGTCCAACAGGTGTTGGTAAAACAGAGATTGCAAGACGTCTTGCAAAACTCGTCGGCGCTCCATTTATCAAAATTGAAGCCACAAAATATACCGAAGTTGGCTATGTGGGCAGAGATGTTGAAAGCATGATACGTGACCTTGTCGAAGTTGCGGTCCGAATGGTTAAAGATGAAAAATCGCATGAAATTGAGGCAAAGGTCAGCCCAATCGTTGAGAGCAAACTTATTGACGCCATCTGCGACACAAGAAGGGCAAGCGATATTGCAGTTGATAAAACAATAGCTACAGAAGATTTAAGGGCAGGCAAACTTGAAAATGAACAAATTGAAGTTTCAGTTCTTGACAGCCAGAGGCCAATGGTGGCTATTGGTGGACCAGAGATAAATATAGGCTCAGTCTTTGATGGACTTTTGCCACAACGCCATAAGAAGAGAAGAATGAGCGTTCAACGCGCAAGAGAACTTTTAACAAGTGAAGAGTGCGACCGCATTATTGATAAAGACAACGTCTATGCTGAAGCAATCAGAAGAACTGAAGAAGAAGGTATCATCTTTATTGATGAAATTGATAAGATAATAGGCAAGGCTGGCGGCTCTAACAATCAAGACGTTTCAAGAGAAGGCGTGCAAAGAGACATCTTGCCTATAGTTGAAGGAAGCACAGTCGCAACAAAATATGGCAACGTAAAAACAGACTTTATTTTGTTTATCGCATCAGGTGCATTCCATGTTTCAAATATTGAAGATATGATTCCAGAACTTCAAGGCAGATTCCCAATCAGAGTTGACCTTGACAACCTTACAAAAGATGACTTTAAGCGTATCTTGTCAGAGCCAAAGAACTCTGTAACTTTGCAATACGCAAGCATTTTAAAGGTTGATAATATTGACCTGCAGTTCACTGATGATGCTCTTGACGAAATTGCAGAAATGGCAGCAACTGAAAACGAAACAAGTGAAAATATAGGTGCAAGAAGACTTCATACTATAATGGAAAGTTTACTTGAAGATATTTCATTCAACGCATCTGATGAAATGCCTATGACAACCGTTAAAATAGATAGAGCATATGTTCAAAATGCATTCAAAGAAACAAAGAAGAAATTTGACCTTAAGAAGTTTATCTTATAATTAAATAAAATATCTATAAAAACAAATGTCCGCTATTTGCAACAATAAACACTTACAAATGAGTGTTTATTGTTGCAATGGGCTGCCGAAAGTAAATTTTGAAAAAATTTCAAAATTTTGTTTTGCTTTAAAAAAGCAAAACGGCAAACCTAGATAGGTTTGCCACTTTCGGCAGCCTGTTTCAAGCGGATTTATTTGAAAATAAAAAAATCAAACTTAAAAGGATAAAAATGGATAAATCACGAACAGAGGCATTGATAGGAAAAGATATGCTTGAAAAACTTGCTTTGTCAAAAGTTGCAGTTGTTGGCGTTGGCGGAGTGGGCGGCTATGTGGCACTCATGCTTGCAAGGGCAGGGGTAGAAAAACTTAAACTCATTGATTTTGACGCGGTCACGCCAAGCAATCTCAATCGGCAGGTGATAGCTTTTCAAAACACAGTTGGCAGAGCAAAAGTTGATGTTATGAAAGAGATGCTCCTGTCAATAAATGAAAATATGCAAATAGAAACAGTCAATGATAAACTTAACCAAGACAATGTTTCAAAATATATAGAAAATGTTGATTATGTTGTTGACGCAATAGACAGCACAAAAGATAAACTTGCACTTATAATTTATTGCAAAACGCATAATATAAATATAGTCTCAGCTATGGGCGCAGGCAATCGCTATGATATTCCACATTTTTATCTGACTGATATCTATAAAACCCATGATGACGGACTTGCAAAGGTCATCCGCAGAGAACTTAGAAAGGTAGGGGTAAACTCACTTGACGTTGTCACCTGCGATAGCAAACCGCAAAAGGTTGAAGGCGTCATTGGCAGTATAAGTTACTACCCAGCGGCCTGCGGAATCACAATAGCAAGTGTGGTTGTCAATAAGATAATAAATAACTAAAATTATTTGCTAAAAACTTAAAATAATGTTAAACTAAATATATAAATCAGCATTTTTAGGAGAAAATTATGAAGATTATAAGTGAAAATGAATTTGAAAACGAAATCAAAAGCGGTGTAACCCTTGTTGACTTTTTTGCAACTTGGTGTATGCCATGTCGCATGATGGGGCAGATACTTGAAGAAGTGGCAGAAGATGAAAAGAATGTCAACTTTGTTAAGGTTGATGTTGACGAAAATCCAAACCTAGCTCGCTCTTTCGGCGTTATGTCAATCCCAACGCTTATTATATTTAAAGATGGGCAGCAGCAAGATAAGCATATCGGCGTATGGCAAGCCGAAGACCTAAAATCCGCCCTTAAAAAGTATTTATAAAATAGAAAAGGAAGTGTTTAATTGTAAATTAAGAAAATTTGATTAAAAATTCACAAAAAACGCTTTCTTTTTTTTGTTTTTTCTTTTATTTTATAAAATAAAATATTTTTGCTATTGACTTTGTCTGCCACTCGTGATAAAATAAAAGTAGACAAAAGGGGTTTATTATGAATAAAAGAGTTTATTTAGATAACGCAGCAACAACCTATGTTTCAAGTGAAGTGCTTGCTGAAATGCTCCCATGTTTCAATGCCATTTATGGCAACAGCAACTCTCTTCATAGCTACGGACGTGAAGCAAGTGCTATCGTAGACCGTGCTAGAGACCGTGTTGCTCATGCAATCAATGCAGCAAAATCAAATGAAATCTACTTCACTTCAGGCGGAACAGAAGCTGACAACTGGGCGATCAAAGGTATTGCTCATGCCTATTCAAACAAGGGCAAACATATCATCACAAGTGCTATTGAGCATCATGCAGTGCTTGATGCCTGCCATCAACTTGAAGAAGAAGGTTATGAAGTAACATACATTCCTGTTGACAAAACAGGTCTTGTTGACTTGACAGAGCTTTTGCGTGCAATAAGAAAAGACACCACTCTTATTTCAATCATGGCTGTAAACAACGAGGTGGGCACAATTCAAAATATCAAGGCAATAGCAAAAATTGCTCATGACTATGGCATTATCTTCCATACAGACGCGGTTCAAGCAATCGGAGCCATCAAACTTGACGTTCAAGATATGGAAATTGACGCCTTAACACTTTCAGCACATAAGATTTATGGACCTAAGGGGGTTGGCTGCCTATACCTTAAAAATGGCATAAGAATTGAAAACCTTATCTCAGGCGGAAATCAAGAACGTGGCAAACGTGGTGGCACAGTTGACGTTCCAGCAGTTGCTGGCTTTGGCAAAGCAGTTGAAATTGCAGTTAGAGATATGACAATCAATCAACAAAAGCTTAGAAGCGAGCGAGATTATCTTCTTAAAAATATTCAAGAAAAAATTGATTACGTTACTGTAAATGGTCATCCACATCAAAAAATAAATGGAATTTTAAACATTTCATTTGATATGGTTGATAACGAGTCACTTCTCATGCTGCTTGATATGGAAGGTGTTGCAGTTTCTATTGGCTCAGCTTGCACATCAAATTCAGCAGAACCTTCTCATGTTTTAAAGGCTATGAAATTAGATGACGACATTGTGAAATCTTCAATCAGAATATCTTTTGGAAAGAACACAAGCAGAAGCGACCTTGACTATGTTGTTGAAGTTCTTGAAAAGGCAGTTTCACAGCTTAGGTCTATCTCAGCAGTAACTAAAGCAGGGAGGAAATAATTATGTATAGTAAGGAAATATTAGAAAGATTCAAATCTCCAAAATTCGCGGGTGGACTTCGTGGAGCGAATGGCACAGGTAAGTCAAGCGATGATAAATGTGGCGATATAATTAAAATCTACATCTTGGTTGACGAAGATGGCGTGATTGACTCAGCAAAGTTTAAGGCTTATGGCGGTGTCAGCACAATAGTTGCTTGCGACGTTGCTTGTGAAATGCTTATAGGCATGAGCCTTGAAGAAGCACTAGGACTGACAAGTCATGATATCCTAGAGCATATTGAAAACGATATTCCACAAAATAGATATTATTCAGCTGTTATCGTTGAAGAAGCAATCAACAACGCTGTTGAAGATTATTATAAAAGAAAGGAAAGAGAAGAGAAAAAAGCTCTTAAAGAGATGTAATGAGATAAAAATACTGCATTTTCATATGTAGTATTTTTTTAATTAAGAAATACGATAGATTAAATGTTTTAAGGCTGTTTTGCGAAGCTTGCGGAAGTAAATTTTGAAACTTCAAAATTTTGGAAAAGCTTTTGCTTTTCCGCTGGCTCCAAGAGCCAGCACTTCCGCAAGCCTATTTCACCCGCACATACTTTATCTATGTTCTTTCATTATCTCCCGCACAAATATACATAGATAAATTCATAGGGTTTAATTGAATAATATTTTATCTTTTGCCCATACTAATGCTGAAAGGGGGACAATATGAAAGATATAATGATGCTAGTAGGCTTCAGTATGGGACTTTTAACAGGTGCACTTCTTTACAAATATTCTCAAGGAACAAAGGAAATGATAGATAAAGGTGAGAAGAAAGTAGTAAAAACCGCAAAGCAAATGGAAAAGAAAGCCGAACAGGGCATGGACGAGATTGAAAAGAAAGTCAAAGATGGCGTAAAAGCTATGGAAAATAAAATGAATAAAACTGAAAATAAACAAAATTAAAAAATAAGCAGCAAATAAAAAGCTGCTTATTTTATAAATGCAAGTAGTGCAAGTTGGTGAGACACCAAAACCTTTTACAAAAAATTTTAATGTTAAGACTTTATAAATTTTTTGTAATCATACGCGGACACGTCTTGCAATGCAAGCCTAACCGCTAAGGTTTTGGTTTCTCTCCCAAGCCTCTTCCGCCCCTAGAAATTTACTTTGTAAATTTCGTCGTAATATTGAGCCGCAAGGGCTAAAAAGGATTATATAATGTAAATAAATGGACAAAAATATAATTTTAATATTTTTCAAAAAAAAATAAAAAAATTTAAAAAATTTGTTAAATTTGCTTGACGTGGGTTGCGGGGGGGTATAATAAAGATAAATTAAGATATAATAATATTATCTTAAAAGCAGAGGCTGTGGCTTTAGCAACTGCCCAAGAAAACAGAAACTCGAAAGAGTTTCTGATGACGCAAAAGCCTTTGCGTCATAATGCGAATTTGAAAAATTCGCATGTTTTCTTGGGCAGAGCTAAAGCTCACAGCCAAACCCGCACAGTTTTTATTTAAGGGCAAGCGATATCAAACCCGCACTAAATTTCTTTCAAACTAATCAAATTTTATCAAAGGGGAAGTTGTTGCTCTTATACTTAAAGTGTGACAAATGTCACAGTTATAAAAAATTTTAAATTTTGTGACGCCATAGTGCCGTCACACTTAAGACAAAGAGATTAAAAGTGCTAAACTAGGGCTGAAAAATGCAAAATAAGTCACATTTTGCATAAAACAGGCATCTTTCAACAAACTAAAAAGAAAAATAAAAAAGGAGTTTTTTATTATGTCACTTAAAGTAAAATTGATTTCAGTTGTTTCAGTATTTATCTTGGTGCTAAGTATGCTACTCGTTGGTGTGCTAGCCGCAACGGGCAGTTTTACAATAAATTTAAAGGGAAACGTTCAATTTAATATAGACGATTCAACACTCTATATCAAAGATATAAGGCTGTCTGATGGGCAAACAGAAGGCGAAACTATTGATAATTTTTTACCGGGCTTTGTATGGGAAAGTTTTGAGCTTGATTTTGGCACTGTAAGCTCAGATAGCGGAACAATATCCATTGAAATTGACGTTATCAACACAACCGCAACCACATATAACGCAAGCAGTCAGTCAAGCTTGTCAAATGCGACCTTGTCAGTAAGCGGAACGATAGCAGGAGATAGCGTTCCACTAGACCAAGTTGCAACCTACGATGGTATCTCCGGCACAATATACATTAGTGTTCAGGTCACAAGCTCAACTAGTATAAACCTTGATAATATAATAATAGATATTGCTGAATTGCAAGACTTTAATGTGACATTTACTAACAGCAGTTCTGCTACTGCTTATGTTAAAATGGATAATGGTGAAGTGCAAGCAGTTGGGAATGGAGAAGTAGTATACCTTAACGGCTCAAAATTCTACTTGGCACTAGAAGAAAATAGCTTAAATACAACACAAGCAATATCTTATAATAGTTTAAATAAAATTGAGCTTTATGCACCAACGCCAACTACATATGACTATCTTATAGTGTTAAACGGCGTGGGTTCTGGTGTGTGTTATAGTAATGGTGCTTGGAGAGCAACTGTTATTGATGTTGAGGTGCCGTCGTATGATGAAAACTGGGAACTAAATGGTGATATCTTAACAAGAAATCTTATAAATGATTGCACTATTGAATTACAAAATGGTAATATTTAACCAAAAAAGGTAGGCTTTTGCCTACCTTGTATTTTTTAAAGGACCGAGAACTTGGCTTGATAAGATTTCACCAACTGCCTCACAAACTTTAAGCTCCACCAAAGCTACCTTATGGCACACCAAAGTGTCTCCTTAATGATGCTGCCGTCAGGCTCTGACATGGTTCAAAGATTTTGATTGCATAAGACCTTGATTTCCTCACCTAAAGCCCATACACATATTTGACAAAATCAAACCGCACACAAGCGTTCAATCCCACTATAGCGGATTGTGGGTTACAGAGCACCGCTAACTCTCCATCTATCTCGGTTTCTATATTTTAGCATAAAACAATGATTTTTGCAATATTTTTCAGCAAATTTGAAAGATATTTTAGTGCAAACACAAGAATTTTGAAATAATCGTCAAATTTTGTATGTAATTTTTTTAAAATATGTTATGATAATAAGGTATTTAAATACTGCTTGGAGATATTATGGAAGAAGACAAAAAAGATTTTAGAAAGAGCAATGCAAAAAGGTTCTTAGATGCCTACAACAATATAGATTATGCGCTAAAGACACGTTATGGCTTAAATAGGGCAATGGGCTTTTCAGATTTAATAAGAAAGAGCGTTGTTATGAATTATGTTGTCCGCAAATATGAAGATGAACTTATTGACTATGGCAGGCTTCGCAATGCAATAATTCACAATAATAATGAGGATTTTGTCATTGCCGAGCCACATGATAGCGTTGTTGAAGATATAGAACACATTGAAAAACTGCTTACAACACCGCCAAAGGCACTCGACACAGTTGGAAGAAAAGATGTTGTTATAACCTATGCAGGAAAGAGCATGAGAGAAGTTATAACTCTTATGGCAAGTTCCAATTTCAGCAATATTCCTGTATACAAAGATAATCATTTGATTGGTGTTGCAAATGGTCAAAAGATACTAAATTCTATGGGACAGTTTTTAATCGCCGGCGGGAAATGTGGTGCATTTCTTGACAATGTTCAAATAGAAGATATGCTTTCGTCGCTTCAAAATAGCAATTATTATGTTGTAAAGAAAGCTGACTGCACTATAGAAGAAGCGTTAAATGAGTTCTATAACAACCATAAACTCCTTGCTATACTTTTTACAAAAAATGGGCTTAACAATGAAATGCCGCTAGGAATTATGACGGGTGCAAATGTTTCAGAGGCTCAAAAGATACTTGAGCAGTATTAGATAATTAGAGATGATACCATCTCTTTTCCCTAAAAATAGATAAAATTTATTGACAAATGTGTTTTAAGTGACTAAAATAAATAATGTTTAGTAATAATAAAAGCGTTGATGAAAGACAAGGTTTTTAAGTTAGGTTCATCCAGAGAGTTGCCGTTTGTGGTGGAAGGCAATAGAAAGGCTTAAAAATTATCACTTTCGGAGTTGCAATTTTGAAAAAGGATATTTTTTATAAATTCTTGTGTAAAAATTGTCGGGACTTCCCGTTATAGAAGGGGCGAGTGTTTGCTCGGCTATAAGATTACAAGTGGTTTGGCCCATTAGGTTCTTGTAACTTAATGGGCTTTTTGTTAGATTTAACATATTGAAACACTTTGTAATGCATATTGTTTTTTGGCTAAGCAGGGCGAATAATGTTTGCGAAAGAAAATATAATAGGCAAAAAAGATTAAAAGCATATATGGCAATAGAACATTTTTATTAAAAAGCGGTTTGCCTATAAAGAGTAAAGAGATTCGCTGCACTTTAAAACGCAAAGAAGCTTCGCTCCGCTCGCCACGCGGTCGCACCGCTGACGCGCCCGCACGGCTCGCTTTGTCTAAACCCCAGCTTTATCTCATAAGCCCGAGTGCAATGCAAACACAAAGTTACAAAAATGTGGTAGGAAAAACAAAAAAAGGAGAAAATTATGTATAAAAAGGTTGATTCTAAACTAGATTTCGTTGCAAATGAAGCAAAAATCCTAAAATTTTGGGAAGAGAACAATATAATCAAAAAAGGACTTGATTTAAACAAAAATAGCGATAAGAGCTTTGTTTTGCATGATGGTCCACCAACTGCAAATGGTAAGCCACATATTGGACACGTTCTCACAAGAGCTATGAAGGACGTCATTCCACGTTTCAAGGCAATGAAGGGCTATTATATCTACCGCAAAGCAGGGTGGGACACACATGGACTTCCTGTAGAAGTTGAAGTTGAGAAAAAACTTGGCTTTAACGGCAAAAAAGACATAGAAAATTATGGGATTGATAAGTTTATTGACCTTTGCAAGAAGTCAGTCTGGGAATATAAGTCAATGTGGGAAGATTTGACTAAAAAGATTGGCTATTGGGTTGATATGGACAATCCTTATATAACCTACGACAATAATTATATTGAAAGTGTGTTTTGGGCTCTTAAGGAGATGGACAAGAAAGGGCTTATCTATCAAGGTCATAAAGTTGTGCCATATTGCCCAAGATGTGGAACAAGCCTGTCAAAAGCAGAACTTGAAAATGGCGACAATTATAAGATATTAAAAGAAAATTCTGTTTATGTTAAGATGAAAAGTCTTGAAGAAGACAACACATATTTCCTTGTATGGACAACAACACCATGGACTCTTCCATCAAACGTTGCACTTTGTATGAATCCAAATGAAGACTATACAAAACTTTGCTTTGAAGGCAAAAATTATATCATGCTTGACAAACTTATACCAACACTTTTTGAAGAAGGCACTTTCACAAAGGTTTACACAAAGAAGGGTAAGGAATTTGAGTATCATAAGTATGAACCACTCTTTGATTATGTTAAAGATGAAGTTAAAAAAGGCTATTTTGTTATAGTTGACGACTATGTTACAACCGAAGACGGAACAGGTATCGTTCATATTGCTCCAGCTTTTGGCGAAGATGACTATAAAGCAGGTGTAAAGTATGGTTTAACCTTCGTTCAGCTCGTTGATGAAAGCGGGCACATGAGCGATAAAACCGACTTTGGTGGACTTTTTGTCAAAGATGCCGACAAGCTTATCATAGAAAAATTGAAAAATGAAGATAAGATGTTCAAGGTTCAACCAATAGAGCACTCATATCCACATTGCTGGAGATGCAAAAGCCCACTTCTTTACTACGCACAAGACGCGTGGTTTGTTAAGACCACCGCAATCCGTGACCAACTTGTAAAAAACAATCAGGGTATAAATTGGATACCAGACCACATTAAAAATGGGCGTATGGGCAACTTCCTTGCAAATAATATAGATTGGAATATTTCACGTAATCGTTATTGGGGAACGCCACTTCCTTTCTGGAAATGCGAAAATGGTCACGTTCATGTTATAGGCTCAGTTGAAGAGCTGCGTCAGCTTTCAGGCGCCACAGGTGAGCTTGATCTGCACAAGCCAACGCTTGATAAGATAACTTTCCCATGCCCAGTTTGTGGCAAGACTATGCATAGAACACCAGAAGTCATGGACTGTTGGTTTGATAGCGGCTCTATGCCATTTGCACAATATCACTATCCATTTGAAAATCAAGAGACCTTCAAAAAGGCGTTCTCGGCAGATTATATCAGCGAAGCTATTGACCAGACACGTGGCTGGTTCTACACACTTCTCACGGTCAACACGGCGGTCTTTGATAAAGCACCATTTAAAGCCTGCAATGTGCTAGGACTTGTGCTTGATAAAAATGGACTTAAGATGTCAAAGAGCCTTAAAAATGGTGTAGACCCATGGGAAGTGCTTGGCAAATATGGTGCTGACGGTGTCCGCTGGTATTTCTTCTCAAGTTGCAACCCGGCACAAGGACTGCCATTTATAGAAGAAAATCTTGTTGACCTTCAACGTAAGTTTATGGGAACATTGTGGAATGTCTACTATTTCTATGTCCTTTATGCAGAGATTGATAAAATCGACCCAAGCAAGTATAGCCTGAAAGATTGCAAACTGACTTTCCTTGATAAGTGGTTACTTTCAGACTATAACGCACTAATAAAGGTGGTAGAAGAAGGGCTTGAAAAATATGATATGAAAACGCCAGCAGCTGCAATCAGTGAGTTTGTTGATAGACTTTCAAACTGGTATATTCGCCGTTCCCGTGAAAGGTTCTGGGGAAGTGAAGAAAACGACGACAAGAAGGCTGCATATAAAACTCTTTATGAAGTTCTTGTGTCGCTCAGCAAACTTATCGCACCTTTTGTTCCATTTATGGCAGAAGAAATATATCAAAACCTTGTAAGAAGCCTTGATAAAAATTCGCCAGAAAGCGTGCATTTCTGCAGCTACCCAACAGCAGATGAAAGCATGATTGATGCGCGTCTTAACGAAGGCATGGATAAAGTTCTTGAAATTGTAAACTTGGGTAGATCATGCCGCTCAGCAAGCAATGTCAAAAACCGTCAACCACTTTCAAAGGTTATCGTTTGCACAAGCAAGGAACTTTCTCTTGACGGCGAGCTTCAAGCACTTATCAAAGACGAGCTCAATGTTGAAGAAATTGAAATTTTGCACAATGCGGATGAATTTGTCTCTTACGAGCTTAAACCACAACTTCGCACAGTTGGACCAAAGTATGGCAAACTTTTAGGCGGAATAAAAGCGTATCTTGCAAATGCAGGAAGTGCGGAAAATGTCAATAAGGTTCGTCAGGGCGGCAAACTTGAGTTCACAGTAAACGGACAAGAAGTATCACTTGGCGAAGAAGACCTTCTCATTGGTCTTAAAAATAAAGAAGGTTATTCAAGCGAAACAAATGGCGAGATGACAGTTGTGCTTGACACTAACTTGACACAAGACCTAATTGAAAAGGGTATGGTTAAAGAATTTGTATCAAAGGTGCAAAATCTTCGCAAAGAAAGCGGTTTTGAAGTTGTAAACCATATAAAGATAGAGCTTAGCGGTGACGAAGAGCTTGCAAATATGCTACTTAAATATTCTGATACAATCAAGAAAGGAACGCTCTGCGATGAAGTTAAACTAGGCACAAACGGAACAAATTCAATGGAATTTGATTTTAACTCAAAACAAGTTCAAGTGTTTATAGCAAAAATATAATTAGTTAAGCAAAATGTTTGATAATAAACAATAATTTGTTATAATAATCAATAAAGTTTATGTTTTAGGGGGATATAATGGAGAAAAAGTTTACAAACAAGATATTGACGCAGGAAAATATTATTGAACTTGTTAATATCATTGAATCCTATTATAAAGATGTGAAAGCTCTTCAAGAAGAAGAGCGTAGTAAAGAAAAAACTGCAAAGGCAAAAGGTGAATATTATTTTGCCAAGAATGTATATGCCGACATAACATATTCTCTAACCCTAAACAACAATGAAACAATAAAAGAAAAGAACGACCCGGAATGGTTTAAAGACAACATAAAAACTTCAGCTAAATCAATAAAGGAGTTTGATATCTATGTTAGTGCAAGCAATGATAATAAATTTGAATCATTGTCCATATATGCCACTCAGAAAAGGATAGATATAAATTCTTCATCCCTTGATATTGGCAAAAATCAGCTTTTCAGGGAAATAGAGAATTTTCTTGGCAACCTTCCAGCACGATATGATACGCTTGTTCAAAAAGATAATATAAGAAAAATAGTGCCATCATTAAGCATAAGTTTAATAATAGGTATAATCTTGTCAGCTGTGTTTTTTGTGCTAAGCAAATTAGATATTTTACCTTTTGACTTTTCAAATGACTATATAATCCCACTAATTTCAACTGCTATTTTAGTGTTAGTTTCATTTATAGGCTCGCTGCTCATTCCAACAAAAAATCATTCTTTATATAAAAATTTTAAGTTTGAACAAGTTTATTCAGGTTATGACTCAGAAAAATATAGAAGCATTTATAAAAATGACTATAATCAGTTCAAAAATGAATGTGAAATATGTATAGGTGATAATGCAAAAATGCCTGAAGTGAGAAAGCAAATAGCAAAAAATTTTGCAAAATCAAAGAAAATGGTCTATATAGAACTTGCAATCTCGGTTGTTGTTATAATATTATTCTTTGTTTTATAATTATTAACGAAAAAATCAGCTTAAATTAAAGCTGATTTTTTATATTTTTAGTTAATATTTTAGTATATATTTTTTAAGCCAAATATTTATTTTTAAATAAATTTATTTTGTTTCCTTATCATCATTGTTTCTCAAATTTTCAATGATTTCAATTCGGTGTGTCAAGTCACGTTTTTCAAGTTTTTTGGTAAGCTCATTTAAAAGGTTTTGATATGTTTTTTCTTTATCTTTATTTACAATCGCACTTAAGCAACGCAAATTTTTTTCTATGAATTTTTGATATTTATCAATATATTTTTTATCGAGCGTATCAAATAAAGCCTTGTCATCATGCACTTGCCTATAAAGAGAAGGGGACTCATTTGCTTTTGCAATATTTAAATATATTTCTTTTGTTATGTCCTCGTCGATATCAATAAGTGAGCCAAGATAGATATAGTTTTTTCCGTCCTTCATAAACAAAATTTCTCTAGCATTTTCAGCTTGCTTATTTTCATTAAGATAAAACTTTCCCTTTCTGTCATCTTCAAAAACAAGTTCAGGCACTAAATATTCAACGATATCAGAAATATTTTTATTTGTAAGCACTCGTGTGCGAGAATAAGATTTCAAAAGTTCATTCGGCTCAGTTGTGATGGCGTCGAGATGCTCTATAAAATAAACGGCAACGCGTTCCTTTATTTCACCTTTTTGTGCTTTGTCAAAAAGCTCCATAATTGCTATTTTAATGTTGTTAATATTTTTCATTTTCCCCCTTGTATAATAATATTTTATAAAATAATTTATTAAAAGTCAAATACTTATACTTAACAATAAAAATAATTCAGGAAATAATAAAAAATCAGTCTTAATCAAAAAATAATTAAAATAAAAAATCAGCAATTTTTCTATTTTTTTGCTGATTTTTTTGTTATTTTATGTCATTTTTATTTAATTATGTAATTTGTCAAAATCACTGCTGATATTTAGAAGTCAAATTTATTCTCGCTCGTCATCACCAATTTCGCTCGTTTCTTCGCTTTCAGCCTCGTTTCTGCCAATAAGATTGTAAGCATCAATTCTATAAGCCATTTGATTTTTTATCATATATTTTTGCCATTCTTCAACCATCTCAGCTTCAAATCTCTTTTGCTCAATATGGTAAGGGCAGTCTTTACCAAATTTCATAACGCTACGACTATTAATAAGGTCGTTTATATATTTTCTATATTTCTTTAGCTCTTCCATTGGCAATAGTCTAAATCTTCGCTTGTCATTTTCCAAGTCGGTTTCACCCCAATGAAAAGCTTGAACACTTGGGTAATAAACACCTTGCTCTAAAAAGTATTCAAGTCTATTTTCAACATTTTTATTAAGCTTAATTATATCACCAAGATAGATAGGGTATTTTTCGCCTTGATCCATAAAGAATAGCTCACGAACAAGTTTGCTATTTTCTTCTTCAAAGATGTATGGCTTGCCGACTGTTGCAAAACTTATACCAATTTCAGCATGTTCATAATCATAGATGACTTGTGATAAATTTTGCACGCCATTTTTTCTTTGCACGCTATCAAGATGAGATACAAAATATTCTGCCACTTCTTGACTGATTTTTCCTTGCTTATACTTATCATAAATTCCAAGCATTGCAAATTTGATATTGTCTATTTCCATAAATTTCTCCTTTGTTATTCTCTCTCGCCATCTCCGTTTTCGTCAATTTTATTTCTTTCAGCCTCGCTTCTATCAATAAGATTGTAAGCATCAATTCTATAAAGCATTGGTCTGTTTAACATATATACTTGCCATTTTGTAAACATTTCAGCTTCAAATCTCTTTTGCTCAATATGGTAAGGGCAGTCTTTACCAAATTTCATAACGCTACGACTATTAATAAGGTCGTTTATATATTTTCTATATTTCTTTAGCTCTTCCATTGGCAATAGTCTAAATCTTCGCTTGTCATTTTCCAAGTCGGTTTCACCCCAATGAAAAGCTTGAACACTTGGGTAATAAACACCTTGCTCTAAAAAGTATTCAAGTCTATTTTCAACATTTTTATTAAGCTTAATTATATCACCAAGATAGATAGGGTATTTTTCGCCTTGATCCATAAAGAATAGCTCACGAACAAGTTTGCTATTTTCTTCTTCAAAGATGTATGGCTTGCCGACTGTTGCAAAACTTATACCAATTTCAGCATGTTCATAATCATAGATGACTTGTGATAAATTTTGCACGCCATTTTTTCTTTGCACGCTATCAAGATGAGATACAAAATATTCTGCCACTTCTTGACTGATTTTTCCTTGCTTATACTTATCATAAATTCCAAGCATTGCAAATTTGATATTGTCTATTTCCATAAATTTCTCCTTTGTTATTCTCTCTCGTCTTCACCATCACCATTTTCAATTTCACAAGCCCTTTCATAGGCGGTAAGTCGATAATCAAGATGACTTTGTATCATATTTCTTCTCCAAGCCTCAACTATACCTTTTTTGATGTCATCACGTAGGGCGTCACTACTTTCAGATATGCATGTCACTTCAGTAAGGCAGTCGATATTTGAATCAATGTAATCTTTGTATTGCATAAGCCCTTTATTTGATAACTTAGAGAAGCGCTCTCTATCAAATCTTTGATTGTCATAATCATAGCTAAAAATATGTGGTGCATATATACCATTTCTCAAAAAGTTTTTAATCGCACGGGCAGTGTCTGCGTCAACGTTTACAAATCTGCCTAAGAAAAGATGATTCTTTCCTTCTTTTTTAAAGAAGATGTCACATATAACTTTTCCTTTGTTTTCTTCTTCAAGAGCTGTAGTTTTATAATTGTCACTTGCATCAAAAAGTATGTCAATTTCATTGCAATGAATATTGACAATATCAAATAAATCTTGTTTATTATCAAATAAATCTGAAATCTTCTTGTCATGACGAATGTCATCAAGTTTTTTAATAAAATATGAAGCTCTTTCCAAACTTAATTCTCCATCACGATACTTTGAATAAAGCTCAAACATAGTCATTGTAATATTGTCGTTTGTCATAATTTCTCCTTTTTTTATCCATATTTGTTATAACATAAATATCATCCCGTGTCAATATCAAAAGTTAAAAAGTAGTTAAAAATAATTGATAAAAAGATATTATTTTGTTATACTTAACGTAAGGGATTTTTTATGAAAATAGCAAACGATTGGAAAGATTATAAAGTGATTGCAACAGGTGATGGCGAAAAGCTTGAGAAGTGGGGAGAGTTTACCTTGCTTCGCCCAGACCCGCAGGTTATATGGCATGCAAAACAGGACCTAGCAAAATATAAAAATCTTGATGGACATTATAAACGTTCATCTTCAGGTGGTGGAAGTTGGCAGTTTTTGCACCACGTTCCAGAGACTTGGCAAATAAGTTGGAAGGGAATAAAGTTTATAATAAAACCAATGGGCTTCAAACATACAGGGCTCTTCCCAGAACAAGCGGTAAATTGGAATGATATAATGAAGGCTATAAAAGAAGCTAACAGACCAATTAAGGTGCTAAATTTATTTGCCTACACAGGTGCGGCAAGTGTTGTTTGTGCTAAGGCTGGGGCGTCAGTTACTCATGTTGACGCAAGTAAGGGCATGGTGGAGCGTGCGAAAGAGAATGCCACTCTCAACGGCATCACAAATATACGCTATATCATTGACGACTGCCAAAAGTTTGTAGAGCGGGAGATAAGACGCGGCAACTTCTATGACGCAATCATCATGGACCCGCCAAGTTATGGGCGTGGAACAAATGGCGAGATGTGGAAGCTCGAAGACAACTTATATGATTTTGTAGAACTGACAAAAAAGGTTCTTTCAGATAAACCACTCTTTGTGCTTATCTCATCTTACACAACAGGCTTGCAGGCAAGCGTGCTTAAAAATATATTGACGCTTATCTTCGACGAAGGCAATATTGACGCTGACGAAATAGGGCTTCCAACTGATGAAAAAATTGTATTGCCATGTGGGGCAAGGGGATTAAAATTATGGAAATAAAAGAAAATTTAACGGAAAATGTAGAAAAAATGCAAAAAAATGGCGAAAAAACGCAAAAAACTCAAGAAAATCAATCAAATAATGAAAATTTAACAGCTGAAGAAAAACCTGCGGCAGCTAGCAAAAATTCAACAGACCTATTTGTGCTATATGAAGATAACCACATAATAGTTGCAATCAAACCGCAAAACATTCCGTCACAATCAGATATCAGCGGTGATGAAGATATGCTTTCAAAGGTTAAAAAATATGTCAAAGAAAAATATAATAAGGAAGGGGATGCTTACATTGGGCTTGTTCATCGCCTAGACCGTCCAACAGGTGGTATTATGGTTTTTGCAAGAACATCAAAGGCGGCTGAGCGTCTTTCAAATCAAATAAAAAGTGGTCAGATGCATAAAACCTATTATGCAGTCACGAGCAAAGTTCCACAGCTAAAAAGCGACACCCTTATAAATTATTTAAAGAAGGACGAGAAAAACAATATTGTCAAGATTGCACCGCAGAGCGAACAGGGCACAAAGCGAGCCGAGCTTAGTTATAAGGTTTTACAAACAAAAGATGACTTTGCACTTCTTGAAGTAAAGCTCGTCACAGGAAGGTCGCACCAAATAAGAGTGCAACTTGCAGGTATCAACTGCCCACTTTATGGCGACAATAAATATGGCAAAGAAAAAAGCAGACAGTCAAACAATCTTGGCTTGTGGGCAGGGCGGCTTGAGTTTGTCCACCCGGTTACAAAACAGAAGATGACCTTTGCTTGTCCGCCAGACTTAGACGCAAAGCCGTGGTCATATTTCTACATGGAGAAGTATTTTATAAGATGAAATTTGGGGTGGCAACAAATTCATGACGCTGACACGCCTTGCTACGCAAGGCTAACAGCTATGAACCGCATACTTCGGTATATAATACCTTGTATGCTTTTGTTTCTCCTCCCAACTCCCCCTTCACTCTCGACAAAAAATCTTCTAGATTTTTTACCTCAATAAGGACCCGCAAGGGGTGAACTTATTTTAGTTTTTAAAATTTAATAGATTTTTTGTGAGCTAATGTTTGGACCCGCAAGGGGTGGATTATAAGGGTAAATTTATAACGATTATTTTTAAAAGGAAATTTAATATGAAAAAAAGAGAAGAGATAGAAAGTAAGTTTACTTGGGATTTAACTCCATTATGTAAAGATGATAAAGAGTTTTATCAAAAAATTGATAAAATCAATGATTATTTACCTAAAATCAAGGCGTTTGAAGGCAAACTCAACAACAAGAAGACCATTTTAGAATATTTAAAACTTGATGATGAGTTTTCTCGCTTTGTTGAGCCGCTAGCATTATATGCACACTTAAGGTCAGATGAAGTATTGTCGGATAGCACAAGACAGGAAATGTCAGAGAAACTTTCAAACATTCTTGATAACATCTCAGTTGAAACATCTTTTGTGTCATCAGAGCTCAACAAACTTTCTGACAGCATGCTTGATGACATAATTTCTGACCCAAATTTTAAAGATTACGACAGAAATTTTGACTATATCAAGAGAAACAAAAAGCACAAGCTTTCTAAAGGTGAAGAAAAATTGCTTTCAGGCATGGGCTTTTTATCTGGTTTTTCAAGCAATATGGATATGCTTGCAGACGTTGATATAAAATTTGGCAAGGTTAAAGATTCAAATGGAAAGGCATATGAGCTTACTCAGTCAAACTATTCAAGTTTAATTCGAAGCAGCGACCGAAAACTTAGAAAGGCAGTTATGACAAAACTCAATGGCACTTTTGGACAGTATATCAACACACTTGCAAACAACTATATAAACGACGTCAAAGCAGACTGCTATTTTGCAAAAGTAAGGAAATATAAGTCGGCACTTGACCGAGAGCTAAAGTCAGAAGAAGTTGACAAAAGAGTTTATGATATGCTAATAAAGCAGGTGAGCAAAAACCTTAAAATACTATTCAAATATTTTGACATCAAAAAACAGCTTTTAGGTATTAAAACTTTCTATATCTATGACCATATGGCAGAAGTGGGTAAAGAGATGACTAAAAAATACACCTATGACGAAGCGATTGAGATTATCAAGAAAGCGCTTTCTCCACTTGGGGATGAATATGTCAAACTTATAGATAGGACAAAAAACGAACGTTGGATTGACGTCTATCCAAGTAAAGATAAGGCGTCTGGTGCTTATGAAACGGGTGTTTATGGCTTGCACCCTTATGTTATGACAAATTTTGAGGGCGACCTTGATTCAGTATTCACTTTGGCGCATGAGCTCGGTCATGCCATGCACACATATTTTTCTTGCAAAAATCAACCCTATGCTAAAGCATACTATCCAATTTTCCTAGCCGAAATTGCAAGCACAACAAATGAGATGCTGCTTATAAATTATCTTTTGTCTACGTCAAATAGCAAGGAAGAAAAAATTGCACTTTATAACAAACTTTTTGACGAAGTCAAGGGCACAATCTATAGACAAACCATGTTTTCAGAGTTTGAAGAGAAAATACATTCTCTTCACGAAGCGGGCGAGCCACTCACTAAGGATAGACTTTGCGGCATATATTATGTTTTAAATAAAAAATATTTTGGCGAGACAAAACTCATAGACGAAATTAGGTATGAATGGGCAAGAATACCACATTTCTTCAACGCTTTCTATGTGTTCAAATACGCAACAGGCATGATTTCGGCAATTTGTTTTGCAAATAAAATCTTGGCAAAACAGGAAAATGCGGTTAGCGATTATATCAAATTTTTATCAGCTGGCTGCAGCGATAACCCTATAAAGACCTTGCAAAAGTCAGGGTGTGACCTAATGCAAGAAAAAACATTCTCAAGCTGCTTTGAATATCTGCAAAAGATGCTTAAAGATTGGGAAGATTTAATAAACGAATAAAAATTTTTAAAAATTATAAAAAATATAACGAAAAATCATTAAAAATGATAAAAAAATAGAAAATATCCGCAAAAAATTAACGCGGATATTTTTATTTTATTTATTTTTTAAATTTATTTTTTTAAATTTTTATTAAATATTTTTATATCTTTTAATTTTTTTAATTAAAAATAAATTTTGATTTTTTTTATATTTCTATAATTTGTCCTGGAAAAGTTCTTGCAAGGTTTGTTTTTTGTGCCGCACTTTCAGAGTTTGCAGAAAAATGAACAGGATATAAAAGAACGTCTTTATATTCATTTTGAAGTGAAACTACTTCATCTACAGTCAAATGGCTGTTATTTATATGCGTAGATGCACAATCAATAAAAGCTGCCTTTGAATGTTTTAATATCTTATGCAAACTATTGCACATGCAGCTGTCTCCAGAAAAACCTATTTTTACTTTTCCATCGTCAATCACAAAACCATACGCATCAAGATTTTTGTGTGTGACTTTATATATTTTTATTTTATATTTGCCTATCTTGCAAGTCTTTCCATTTTCACAATCATAGAATGTCACATTGTCATCTAAATATTTTTCAAGATAAGAAACTTCCAATATTTTAAACAGCTGAACCATTCTCTCTTTGCAACCCTTAGGTGCCAAAATATTCAACTTTTTATCTTGTTTTTTATCAAATATATCAATAACATAGTGGATATCAGAAAAATGGTCGCTATGGAAATGAGTGATAAATATATTTTCAATTTTGCTTAAATCATAATCGTTATAAAGTGTTTTAAAAGAGCCTTGCGGAACGTCGATAAGGGTGTCGTCATTAAGAATATAGCTTGTTGACAACTCTTTTGTCCAGGTGCAATGGTTGCCCACTATCGTAATTTTCATTTTTTCTCCTTAATGTATAAGTTTATTTTATTCTTTTGTTTAAGGTTTCCATAAACATCTCTTCCATTTTGTTCATGCAATCTTCTTGATTGAACTTTTCGCCAAACTGAAGATATTTTGTTTTGTATTCTTCTTTCTCCTGTGGGTGTTCAATCCAATAGTCAATTTTATTTGCAAGGTCCTGCGGGTCATCATATTGAAATAGGTTTTTATCAGTTATAGCAAAGTCCTTAGTCGCACTTTTTCTAGAATTAGAAACCACAGGCACCAGCCCGCAAACTATCGCTTCAAGACATGCAATCCCTTCAAGCTCAGCCTCTGCAGGGTGAACATAAAGGTCAGAAAAGTTGACAAGGTCAACCATTTCATCTCTTGAAAAATATTTGATGATAGGTTTGTTTGCAATGTTTTCTTCTGCAAACTTTTCAAGCCTTCCCTGAAGTGGTCCTTGTCCTGCAATCACAAGCTGTATATCTTTATTATATTTTGACAAAGCCACAGCCTTAAACAAAATGATATGTGCTTTTTCTTTGCAAAGCCTGCCAGTGCTTAAAATGACAAATTTGTCTTTAAGGTTCTCAGGTTTTTCACATTTCTTATGCTCCATATATTTGTTTACGCCATTGCTGATTATGTAGTGGTTTGTTGGTCCCACAATATTTTCAAACACATCACAGATAAACTGCGTTGGATAGTGTATTGCATCGCAGAACTGATAGAGTTTATCATAAAAGCCTTTATAGATAAGTCTGTTGACAGGCTCGCAATTCATAAGTCCAAGATGACTTGAAACAAGCTCTGCTTGGCAGTGAAATCCAGCAGTGACAGGTTTTCCAAGTTTCTTTGCTATTTTGCAAGCAGCAATGCCAACAGGAAATGGCATCATTATATGCACGATGTCGCAGCCTTTAATGGTTTCAACAATAAGTTTTTTGTCTTTATGTGGAAGACTAACCCCATTTCTTTCCACAATTTTGTTCAGTGGTCCAAGATTGACTTGATTTAAAAACACAAAACCCTCTTGACTTTCGTCTTTGTCGTTGTCGCAACAGATAACTTTAATGTCATGACCTTTAGATTTTAAGAAATTTATAAGATTATATGAAGCAATGGTCGTGCCATTGTTTTTCTTTCCTAGAATATCACAAACAATAACAATTTTCATAATTTCTCCTAAAAATGATTATTAAAAACGCATTTTAGCGTTAAATTTGTGTATACGTAAACCTATTATATCAAAAATTATATAATTTTTAAAATAATTTGTCTATATTTATCTAAAAATAGAAAAAATTTAATTACTATATTGCAATTATGTGTAAAAGTATGTTAAACTATTCATAAGACGAGGGCGTATGAATAAAAGTAAAATGCGTAATAAAGGGTCAATTAAATATTATCATAAAAAGCGTTCCGGCACAAGAAAGATAAATAGCGGCGAAATCAGAAGAGATGTGGAAGCGTTTTTGACTACGAGTGGATTAGGTGCTGTGTATAAGCTGACAGCAGCACTTGAAAATTTACATATACCGCCGCATATAATTAAAGGGGTGGTCAAAGATGCTATAAAAGATAATATCAAAAGATACAATGATGAAGCAGACGATAGCGGAGCAACTTTAAAATATGGTTACTCTGATGCGCTAACAGGTTTTGATTCAGATGGTTTTATAGACAGAAAATGGCAATACATACCTTTTATATTGAAAACGCGTGATTATCTTGATATTCAAAGAAAGAAGAAATACCCAATTTTTATTGAACAATATGATTATTCTATGCCACTATACACCTTCAAAAACAATATAAACTTTCAAACTGAAGAAAAATTTAGAAAGAGAAATATACATAATTCAAATGATGTGCAGTTTTTTATCTCAAGCGATGAAAAGATGCTCTTTTCTAAAGTTACAAACTTGATTTTCGTCCCAACTAGTCCAGCAGTTCTAAGGGAATATAAAAAACTTCATCCATCAAAGCAGGAACAAGAGAAACTTATCTATATGCCAAGCGTCTATGATAGGTCCTTTTCTATTTCAATGTATGTTATGCTTGAAGGCGACCCTAAAAAGACGCACATGTATATGCGATATGACAGTTCAAATAAGTCGCACCGCAATGTGTATATTGGTCCTGACAAGCGTGAGCGGGTCTTTGGCTATGAAACGGGCAATCCACACTTCCACTTTCAAAACGAAGATGACAACCTATTATGTATGAAAAAGTTTAGGGATGAGCATAGACAAATCAAATGGAAGACGGGCAGATGCAACGCTATTGACGTAAAACACCTTGTAAGCTATCTTACAGAACTTGATAATATATCTGAGAAAAAAGTTGCCCAGCAGTTTTTTGAAGGTGCTCATTATAATATGCCATTTTTAGAAGCAAAGTTCAATAAAAAGGTTTTCTATACAAAGTCTATAAACGCAATAGTTGATGACTATAAAAATGGTAAGGATAACCATGAATATTTGCAAGGACTTGTCCAGAAATTCAAGCTTTTAAATCCAGAGCAAACTGCAGCAGGCAAATGTTTTGCAAGGCTTATCTCTTCTCTAAAATTTTTGCAATTTATCTATGATGAGCGTATAAACACCAGTGATTTAGGCGAGCTTGAAGCACTTTCACAGCTTGAAATAGTGTGCGCCAATGACGTTATGAACTCTATCACAAACAGCAGAGAACAGGCAATGCAAAAGAACTGTCAACCTAAATATGTGATGAAAGGTGATTATTTAGTCAAAAAATCTTCAGACAAAACGAAACCGCCACAAGAAAAAGATGAAAAGTTAGATGCGGACGAAATAGTCATCGGGGGGGGAGAATGATAGAAGAATATGTAGAAAACCTTGCAAAACAGCTTGGAAAAGAAAAACTTGAAAAACAAGGCGTGGGTAGATATTTTGTCAAATCAGACCTAGTTCTCATCGACTCCTTTGACCAGCTTCCAGTTTTCTTAACAGAAGTTGGAGAGAACGTATATTTTGTTGACTTTGGCTATACTCTTGAGAATATAAACCTTAATGAAAGCGATATTGCAATTTTAACAAAACATCTTAGCAAGTTTAATATTTCTCTTGAAGATGACTCGCTATCAATGAAAACAAGCAAGGACCTAATTTATCTAAACTACAACATCTTTGTTATGGCGATATCATATGTTCAAATGTTTTGTAAATTGAATGAAAAATAATTTAATAAAAATGCAAGTATTTTGACAAAATATTTGCATTTTTTTAGTAAAAATAAGGTGTTTTCTTGTTTTTTTAGAAAATTTAAGAAAAATATAGTATTTTTTTATAATTCAAAGGTGATTTTTGTTTTTATTCGATTTTGCGGAAGAGCGCTTCACAAAACAAAGTTTGTGAAGCAAACGCAAGTTCTTTCGCAGAAAGCCCTTGCGTTTCAAAGCCGCTCATGCAATCTCGCGGCTTTCTCTTCCGCAAAAATTAAAAATAAAAAAATCTATAAAAGGTTTGCTTTTGCTTTATTTTTTGTTATAATAAATTTACAAAAATATATTTATAAATTTTTTACACAATAAACATAAAAATTTATAAATGAATAAAAATAAAAGGAAGCATCATTAAAGCGGAGGCGGAAGATGGAAAATGTTATCGTAGTTGATTCTTTAACGCAAGACTATGGTCATGGCAGAGGGGTTTTTGATGTTTCTTTTTCGGTAAAACGAGGGGAAGTTTTTGGCTTTTTAGGACCTAATGGTGCAGGCAAATCAACAACTATCAGACACATCATGGGCTTTTCTCGTCCACAGAAGGGTGAAATCAAGGTTTTTGGGCTAGAGACTTTCAAAAATTACTATAAAATACTTGATAAAATAGGCTACTTGCCAGGTGAAATAGCTCTTCCAGAAGGTTTGACGGGCTGGGAGTTTATAAAGATGATGTGGAGTCTAAGAAAGGTTGAAAATAGAGAGCGTCTTGACTATCTTCTTGATATGTTTAAGCTTGACCCGTCCATTGAAACTAAGAAAATGAGTCTTGGCGACAAGCGTAAACTTGCAATAATCACAGCGTTCATGCATGACCCTGAAGTGCTTATTCTAGACGAGCCAACAAGTGGACTAGATCCTGTTATGCAACAAACCTTCATAGATTTTGTAAAGGATGAGAAAAAACGCGGCAAAACAATCTTGCTCTCTTCTCATATCTTCAATGAAGTTGAAGCAACCTGCGACCGCATAGCCATAATCAAAGACGGGCGTATTGTTTCAGAATTTGACACTAGCTACATAACACACAATGAAAATAAAAATTTCCGCGTTGAATTTAAAGATGTCAAGGATTTTGAAAAATTTATTGCAAATATGCCTAAACTTCGCAAAAATGCAGTAAATATCAAAAAAATATCGGTCAGAGATAGTGATAAAGATAATTTAACAGCTATAGTTGCAGCAAACGACAAAGATATAAACAGCTTGGTTGATATTTTAAGTCAGTATAGCGTCAAATCTTTCACGCAAGTCAAGTTTACACTTGAAGATTATTTCATGCAATTCTATAAGGAAGACAAAAATTTTGGAGGTGCATTCTAATGGACGAAGTAATTAAAGTAGAACACCTTACAAAAGACTATGGTGATGGTAAGGGTATATTTGACCTAAGTTTCACTGTCAAAAAGGGTGAGACCTTCGGTTTTGTCGGCACAAATGGCAGTGGCAAGACCACAACGATAAGACATATCATGGGCTTTTTAAAACCAGAGCAAGGCAGCGCCCACGTTTTAGGGCTTGACGCATGGAAGAATGCCTGCGAGATTAAAAAGTTTGTGGAATATGTGCCAGGCGAAATAGCTTTTCCAGACCTTAGAGACGGCACAACTTTCTTAAAAGCTCAAGCCGAGCTTTTAGGGATCAAAGATATGAGCTTTGCAAATTATCTTGTAGAGCGGCTACAACTTGACCCTTCAGCCAACCTTAAGCGTATGAGCAAGGGTATGAAGCAAAAAACCGCAATAGTCGCAGCTTTTATGGCAGACAAGGATATCTTGATTTTAGATGAGCCAAGCACCGGACTTGACCCACTAATGCGAGAAACCTTTGTTGAGCTTTTGCTTGCCGAGAAGAAAAAGGGCAAAACAATTTTGATGAGCAGTCAAATGTTTGACGAGCTTGAAGGCGTTTGTGACAGAGTGGCACTTATCTTCAACGGAAGAATAATTGACGTTGCCGATATGAAAGAACTTACAAACCTTCCATATAAAACATATAAGGTTGAGTTTTTATCAAGAGAAGATTATTTAAAATTCAAAAGGCTTAAGTATGAGATAGTCCGTGACCAAGAAAAATATAATCAAGTCACAATCAAGGTCTACGATAAGGATTTAAATAGGTTGTTTAACACTCTAAAAAACTATCATTTAAAGTTTATCGCAGAAGTCAAATATAATCTTGAAAAGCACTTTAAAGAGATACTTGCAAAGGAATATCAGAGACTGGAAGAAGAGAAAAAACGCAATGAAGAAAAGGCGAAAGGACAAAAATTATCTGAGAAAGAACTAAAACGAGAAAAATTAGAGCATAAAAAGGCAAAAAAACAAGAAAATCTTGCCGAAAAGAATGAAAAATTCTTCAATAAGAAGAAAGAAAAAGATAGAAAAAAGACTGACAAAGCGCAGAATAAAGAATTTTCACATGTCAAGAAAGAATTTCTTAAAACAGGTAGGAGAGACAGAAAACTTCGCTTAAAACAGCAAAAAAGAGAAGAAAAGTCAAAATTAAAACTAGAGAAGGAGGAAGAAGATGTTTAGTAAAGCACTTTTCAAACAATCCATGAAAGCCAACTGGGTGAAATGGCTATGCGTAACCTTGCCAACAGTCATCATGCTTGCTATAGTCATAATTGTGCTTGGCAATTTAGGAATAAATGACATCCGCGACTCGCTAAGTGATGTGTTCACGCAGGCAGACCAAGAATCCTATTTAAAAGAGAACTCGATAGATAGCTACAATCTATATTTAACATCAGTCGAGCTTGAAGGGACGTTTCAAAATATGGATGAAAGCACGCTAACCCTTGTCTATGACTATATTTTGACTCCTTATAATCAAGCAATAGATGAGTATAAAAACGCGAATGACGGGCAAGAACCAACAGGTGAAACTTTAGAGACTATAAGAAATCAAACTATAGACCAAGTTAAAATTCTCTTAAGCTTAGCCCCACAGCTTTCATTTTTAACAAGTGACCAACAGATAGCCTTCCTTACAGCTCTTTATACCACATATGACCAAGATAGATTTACAAGCGAAGATGAAAGTTTTGCGGACAAATCAAAGGCTCTTTTAAAGGAGGCTTATCTTGGCGTTATCTATCAAGGTGCCTATGCTCAAGCTCTAGAACAAGAAACAACAACGCAGGAGCTTGCTGCCTACTCTGCAACTCTTACTCGCACAATGATTGAACAGGCAATGGCATCATACACAGCTCCAGAAGGTGAATTTGACGCAGAGCCATATAAAGAAGCCGCCACCACAGCAGTCAATCAAATGATGCACGACGTGACATATAAAACCTACTATGACCAATCAGTCGTAGGTGGCATGACTGATGAAGAAGCCGGAGAGAATGCCGAGCTCTATGCAGTCACTGTTAAAGTGCTTTCAAACACAGCAATCAGCACCTATGAGCTGTGGCTTGCCGAGCTTGGAGACGTAGAAGGTGCGCAGGAGCAGGCTTATACCGAAGCTACTGCAAGTATAACAGACCAAATACCAGAGAAGGTATCAGAAGCACTTAGCGAACTTGGCAACATGGATATCTATAGCCTTATCATAGGCTCAATCTTCTACCGCATTGCAGGTCTCTTGCTTCCAATGGTATTCGTCATCATGACAGCAAACGGCTTGCTTGCAGGGCAGGTGGACTCAGGCTCAATGGCGTATGTTCTTTCAACTCCAACCAAGCGTAGAACAGTTGCAGTAACACAAATGGTATATCTAGTTGTTGCACTTTTTGCAATGTTTGCACTTCTCACTGTTACAAGCGTTATAGCAGTATGGATTTCAGGCGGAAACGCATTTGCAATCAACTATGGTCAAATTCTGCTTTATAACTTAGGTGCATTCTTAACAATGTTTGCCTTTGCTGGTTTCTGCTATATGTGCTCTGCTATATTTAATAGAACAAAATACTCAATGGGCGTGGGTGGCGGCATAACCATCTTCTCTCTTGTCTGCACAATCTTGGGACTATTTGGTTCAAACGTAATTCCATCAGCCATGAGAATTTCAGCTATGAACTTCTTTAACTATCTGTCAATAATCACACTCTACGATATCACAGCAATAATGACAGGCTCGCTGAGCTATCTATGGAAATTTGGAATCCTTCTAGCCATAGGAATAGTAACCTTTATAATCGGCATCTTCCGCTTTGACAAGAAAGATTTGCCATTATAAATAAAAAGATGCAAAAAAGATGCAAAATTGTTTGCTTAAAAAAAAGAAAAGTGTTATAATGAAAATAGATAAATTGCTAATAAGAAAGGAGGAGGGAATATGCAATTAACAAAATCTAAAAAAATTATCATATCAATCGTTGCTCTAATCATGATGGTTTCAACACTCTTCATGCTTACAGCTTGTGGCGATGATGAGACAACAGCTGAAGTATCATCATATCAAGAACTTGTCAATGCTCTTGAAGGAGATGATGATATAATCAAACTCACAGACAATATAGTTGTAGAAGATGTTGTTGTGGTGACACGCGAAGTTAAACTTGACCTAAACGGCAAAACACTTTCAAACGAAATGCCATTATGGGATGTAACACCTGGAGCAAACAAATGGTCTGTTATTTCTGTTCGCGAGAATGGAAATTTAACTATCACTGGAAACGGCACTGTCCATGCACTTGAAAATGACTGCTATGCTCTTGACGTTATGGATACGGGCAGACTTGTAATTGAAAATGGCACATTTATCGGAAACGTTACTGCTATTTATAGCTATGAAGGCACTGTTGAAATTAAAGGCGGGGAATACTCTATTCAACAACTCAGCCCATCTGATGATTGCAGGTTTACTTTAAACTGCGAAGATATAAATTATGCAGCACAAAAAGCATCAATCACAGTAACAGGTGGAACATTCCATAATTTCAACCCTGCAGACAACCTAGCAGAAGGTGAAAACACAAGCTTCGTTGCAGAAGGCTATACTGCACAACTTGTTGAAAACAGCCAAGATATCTATGAGGTAGTAGCTGCAGAATAATCTATAAATTTTAAGAAAACAAAGTGGGTTTTATTTAAAAGCCCACTTTTTTCAATCATGCAAAATTTTTTATAAGAAGTTTTTAATAAATAAATTTTTATAATAACAATGAATTTTGACTTTTTATCTTTGACTAATTTCCTTAACAATTTTTTCTAAACCCTGTGCCGACCTTAAAGCGACTAATCTTGACTTATGCTCACACATTATGCGGATTTTGTTTTCTGTTCCACTTGCTCTCACAAGCACACGCCCAAAGCTAGCAAATTGCTGCTGCAAACGCAATGTTTCATTTGTAAGCTTTTCACTATTTAAAATACGGAATTTATCAATCACTTCAACATTGATATTTATCTGCGGGTATTTTTTATAGTTTATAAGCTTAGATAGCGGCTTTGCAGTTTTTTTGATAATGTCGGCAAGAAGTAATCCTGTCAAAATTCCATCACCGGTTGTGCTATAAGACTTAACAATGATGTGACCAGAAGGCTCTCCGCCAAGCAGGATATTATTACTTTTCATTTTTTCAATAACATATTTATCACCAACATCAGCTCGCAGCAGACTGATGCCTTTTTTATTTAACGCATTTTCAAAACCCTTGTTAGACATGGTCGTTCCAACCACAGCACTTGTTTTGTCCTTAAAGAAGGTTGCAAGAATATATAAAATATCGTCACCATCAACTAAATTGCCATTTTCGTCACACGCAATAATTCTGTCCGCGTCACCATCAAAGGCAAGCCCAAGATTGGCTTTTTCTTTTATAACCTTTGCCGCCATGCCTTGCGGATATAGCGCGCCTGACTCTTCATTTATGCTTAACCCATCAGTTTTATTGTTGATTATAAAAACATTTGCACCCAAATTTTTAAAGATACCCTTAGCAATTTTGCTTGAAGCACCATTTCCACAATCAATAACAATTTTTAAGCCACTAAGGTCGCCAATATTTGCTGTTATTTTTTCTATGTATTTTTTGATATGCTCAGGCTGATAGCTGTATCTTCCAACATTATAATAAGGCTGGCTTGCTTGCAACATAAACCTGCGTTCAATGCTGTTCTCAAGCGTTTCTGAAATTTTGTAGCCGTCACTATCAAAGATTTTAATTCCGTTGTGCATTGGCGGGTTGTGTGACGCTGATATCACCACACCATAGTCGCAATCAAGCACTTTTGTAAGAAAGGCAACAGCAGGGGTGGTGATCAAGCCAACATCTATCACATTGACTCCATTTTGCATAAGCCCGTTTGCCACTGAAAGTGATATGATGTCACCAGTCACTCTTGGGTCTTTTCCAATAATAACCTTTTTCTTTTTGCAAAATCTGCTTAAACTATTTCCGCATTTAAAGGCAACGCTGGGCGTAAGTTCTTCGCCATACACGCCCCGCAAGCCATCAGTTCCAAAATAAATACCCATAATTTTCTCCTTTAAAATAAAATTATAAAAATTTGACAAAAATCATCAAAAAAATCGTGAAAATAATAAAAAATAATTGAAAAATAAAAAATAAATTATATTTTTATTTAATTATTAAAAATATTATTTAAAAATTTTTTTTAATTTTTAATTCCAATATCTTTTTGCTCTATGCGGTTTATTTTCTTGCTTTGCTCTGCCAATCACAAAATCTTCTTTTGCCACATTTTCAGTCACAGTCGTTCCCGCACAAATGAAGCTATCGTCATCAATAGTGACGGGTGCAATAATATTGCAGTTAGAGCCAATAAACACGTGACTGCCAACTTTGCATTTATTTTTCTCTTTTCCATTATAGTTTGCAAAGATAACGCCGCAGCCGATATTGCAATTCTGCCCAATATCGCTGTCTCCAACATAGGCTAAATGGCTTATTTTGCAGCCTTCCCCAACACAAGAATTTTTTATTTCCACAAAATTGCCTATTTTGCAACCATCTTTTATCTCGCTACCTGGACGCAATCTTGCAAAAGGTCCGATTGAAACATTGTCATTTAGTTTGCTGTCTTCAATCACGCTAGCGTGCACTTTGCAGTTTTTACCGATACTGCTATTTGTTATAAAATTATTAGGAAGCAGCACTGTATCATCATCAATATAACAATCACCATCTATATGATTGTTTTCATAAATGGTCACATGTTTGCCGAATTTCACATTTTTACCAATAAAACAACTATTTTTATTTAAAAATTTTGTCATAAAAGCTCCTAAATACTATTTTTTATGAAATATTCATTTAATTGTTGCGATATTTAAAAAAGAAAAATAATTTATTTTTAATCAACAAAAATTGCTTCTATTCATAAAAATTACTGTAAGATTTAACTTGGCTTTAGTTTACATTTAAGGAGCGAGATATGTGCGGAATAATTGGCTACATTGGAAGTAATGTTGAAAGTAATTTGTATCTAGGGCTTGAGCGGCTTGAATATCGCGGCTATGATTCTTCAGGCATGACTATAAAAAGAAATAATGATTTCACAACATATAAGGCAACAGGCGTTGTTGAAAAATTAAAGTCAACGATAAAAGAAAATGAAGAATTTGGCATAGGCATTGCTCACACAAGGTGGGCAACGCATGGGCAAATTTCAATAGAGAATTGTCATCCACATTTTTCATCAAATGGAAGCACGGCTCTTGTTCATAATGGAATTATTGAAAATTATGAAGAACTGAAAGATGATTTAATCAAAAAAGGTAAGTATTTTTATGGGCAAACCGACAGCGAAGTGATTGCAAAACTTTTTGATTGCAAACTTGATATAAACAATTTAAGAAGGGTTAAGAAAAAACTTGTTGGCTCCTACGCTCTTGCCATAATTTCAAAGAACAGCGATTATATTTATTTTGCAAAAAATAAAAGTCCGCTTTATATAGCTCTTGGCAGCGAGTGTGCTCTTATTGCAAGCGACCCTTCGTGTTTTGTTGGTTTTGCTGATGGCTATATAACATTAGAAGACGGCGAATATGGCAAATTTTCTCAAAAAGAAGTGATAATTTATGATAAAAATGATAAAATTGTGAAAAAACAGCCACAAAAACTTGATTTCAGCTTTATAAATGAAGAAAAATCAGGTTATCAACATTTTATGCTAAAAGAAATTTATCAATCAAGACTTGCCCTTGAAAAGATTATGGAAGTCTATCGTAGTTACGACATAAAAGAAAAACTAAAAGAACTTAAAAACTATGAATTTGACAGGATTTACCTTATCGGTTGTGGCACGGCGTATCATGCAGGACTTATTGGTGGAAGCTATATGCGTGAAGCCTTTAATATAGATGTCTTTTGTGAAATTGCCAGCGAAATAATGTATAAAAATCTTAATATTGATGAAAAAAGTCTTTGCATTTTTATATCTCAAAGCGGAGAAACAGCGGACACACTAGCCGCACTTGAATATTGCAAAAGTAGGGGCGGAATTATTGTTGCCGTAACCAACACCGAGTATAGCAGCATCGCTAGAAAAGCAAGCATAAACTTTCCTATTTGTGCAGGGCAGGAAAAAGCGGTTGCTTCAACAAAAGCGTATTTTGCCCAATGTATTGTTTTGTATATCTTAACAAGTTATCTTAAAGGCAACGATTATATCTTGCCACTTTACAACTTTAAACGGCAGATAGATTTTGGTGATGATAACATTCTCAAAACTCTTGCTGAAAAACTTGCAGGTTACGATAAGGTGTTTTTTATAGGTCGAGGCAGAGATTATATAACAGCGCAGGAAGCTTCACTAAAATTAAAGGAGATAACATACATTTTCTCTACCGCGCAGCCAAGTGGAGAGCTTAAACATGGCGTGATAGCTCTGATTGATAAATCCGTTCCTGTCATTGTAATTGCCACCGATGAAAATTTATTTAACAAAACGCTCAATAATGCTTATGAGATTAAAGCACGCGGCGGAAAACTTGTTCTTTTCACAACTTTAAACACTGACAGCGAAACAGAAAAAGCGTTTGATTATATTATAAAGGTTAAAAAGCCAGAAAAAGATTTTATGCCACTTCAAATTATTTTAAGTTTACAAAAACTTGCCTATTTTACTGCCGTCACTAAGGGCTATGATCCAGATAAGCCAAGAAATCTTGCAAAAAGTGTAACAGTTGAATAGTCGTTGAAAAATTATGTTTACTATAAAATTTGAGCGGGCGGGAGTATATTGTAAATGGTGAACAAAAATTGTTGATAACGTAAGAGTGTGACGCGTTAGAAAAGTGAAACGAGTGTGAAATAGGAGTGGCGGAAGAGCAAATTTTCAAATTCTTTTTGAAAATTAAATAAAAAGCATTCGCTTTTTATTGCAAGCTAAATGCTTGCGGCTCTTCCGCCACTTTTCTCATGCGGTAAAAAAATAAAATAAAAAAGTTGCAATAAAATAAAAAAAGTAATATAATATAACTTAAATAAAAGCCCAAAAGGGCACTATGCAGGTGTAATTTAGTGGTAAAATGTGCGCTTCCCAAGCGTAATTCGCGGGTCCGATTCCCGTCACCTGCTCCATGAAAATTTTTACGTTCAGGCGGATTGTGCCATTGGCACATCTCGCGATATCACTCAAAATTTTCAATTTCGCACCAAGCGTAAATTCACGGTGTGAATTTAGTGCGGCTTTCATAAGGAAAAGATGAAGATTGTTGTTTGTTTTCGTCTTTTCGCATCAAACGCTAATGTTTTGATATCACATAGCTTAATTCGGAGAACTTTTATGAAAATTGCAAATGGGATGGAATTTGTTAATGATGAAAAGGCTATTGGAAAGTGGGTATATGCTGACACAATAGATAGTATTGCAGAGTTTAATCCTTATCAAATAAAGAAAACAATCAATGAAGACGGATTTGATGAAATATATTTTTTGCCGGATGGCAAGGGTTATTGGATTTTTGAAGGGTGGACAAAGGGTTATCTTGCAATACATTATGGCGGTGACGACCCTATTTTAACTTACAGATACACAATAAAAAATATAGATGATTGCGAATATATGTTTATTGAAGTAAAGGATGATGAAAATTTTATTTTAGTAATTTATGGCGGAAAACCTGCAACATATTATGTGTTTGAAAGAGAAAACTAAATCAAAGTTATTTTTTTAGGAGAAATATGGAAATACGTTTTACAATAAAGAAAGATTTATCGCAACTTCCATGGCTTTATAGGCAATACTATAATGGTGATAATGGGCTTGAAACTGATGTCGATGGAATGTATCGTAAATATGAAGAACTTATAAAAAATGAAGATTATAAATTTGTATCAGCAGTTGAGGGTGAAAAATTACTCGGCTTTTGCTCTCTTGTTGTAAATCATGATATTGTTGAAAAGCAAAAGCCAATCTTGATGATATGGAATTTAAGGGTTCACCCAGAGTATCGCAACAGGGGAATAGGCTCAAAAATAATGACTTTTGTTGAAGACTTTGCAAAAAAGATAAATGCTGATCTTATCATGCTTACATGTGATTATGAAAATAACAGTCAAGAAAATTTTATAAGAAACAAAATTATGGTGAAGATTATGCTTATTTCAAATATTTAAATGAAAAATAAACTATCTGATGTTAAAAATTAAACATTTTTAGTTTTGTTTTAAAACACACTAAATTGAAATATCATATATTTGGGTAAGCATCAAACTTTGTTAATGCAACAAAGGATTAAGCTTTGCTGACTTGCGGTAATTATTAAAAACAAAAAACAATTCAACAATCTTTAATTTATTTAATTATTATTTATTTTTGCTAAAAATAGCGAGATGTAGCGCAGTTGGTAGCGCGCACGGTTCGGGACCGTGAGGTCGTGGGTTCGAATCCCGCCATCTCGACCAGCGGCGAAAACTGCATTGTTGCTTGTTTTCGCTTTTTTAAAAGCGAAAATCTGCGCCTTAACATTTGTTTTCGCCGCTTTCGCACCAATTATATTTAGTGTATTTATATGTATTCGCAAAATATATTTTTAAAAGTGGGAAATTTATGATATAATAATTTTATATAAAAGGGATAATTTATGAATAAATACATATATTTTTCAAATTTATTAAACGTAATTTATGCTAATAAAGATTTTTTTATAAATACAATAGCTCCAAACCCAAAAAATCTTGAATATTTCATTAGTGAAGATGCTCCTAGAATGATATGTGAAAGATTTAGTGAAGAATATGAAAAAGTTCCTGTAAAAAACATAACTGCGGACTTTGAACATTCACAAAGTATAGTATTGTTCGTTGAATTTGAAGATACATTTGTAAAAAACGTAACAGATTGTTATGCAATAGCTATCGCAATAAGCAAGGATAGTGAATTTAGGCTTTTTTTATACGAAAAAGGTGAAAGCTTTGACGGAAATGAAACATACTACGTTGGAGAATTTACAAAAGATGACAAGCATATAAATTATGGCACAACAAGTGCAAAGCGTGTTTCACTTTTTAGTGGTAAGATAATGGAAATATTAAATAAAAAGGAATGATATGAATATTGCGACTATTATAACATGTATTATTGTTGCATTTGTTGTGCCTTTAATATATAATTTACTACAGAAAAAGATTGAGCTAAAAGACGAATACAAACTGCATTTTGTTATAGAATATAAGGGCTTTAGAATCACTTTTATAGTTTTTCTTGCACTTACTTGTATACTCGCTATAATCGGTATTTTTGCAAATGTTGAATTTTATTATTATATTATTCTAGGCTGTCTTGCCTTGTTTTGTATACTTTTTATTGTTATATTAAGGTTTAAGGTCGTTGTTTTTGACACAATGATAATCTACACACCGTCATTTAAAAAGACAATGCGATTTAATGTTAAAGATATAAGCTATATAAAAGTTAGAGAGCTCAATTATGGAATAATAAACTATGCGGTATACATAGGTGATAAAAAGATTTTTTCGCTTTCAAATATGAATAAGAACATTCAAGAATTTATCAATATGGCAAGGGCGAATAATGTAACGTTTGATGGAAAAATAAAAGGGAATGAATGAAAAAATTAAATTTGATTAGCGAGCTTATAACACAAGATAACATCAAGCAGGCTCTCCATCTTCAGCATGCAATTTTTCCACGAGAAGATGCGGAGCAAAATTATTTTGAAGCTATAGAGCAAAATTTGAATAGTGACTTGCCAAGAAAATATCAATATGAATATTTTATAGTAAAAGATGGTGAAGGTGAAATCATAGGTCTATGGGGACATTATATTGAAGGCGACCTTGACGAATGTTGGCTTGGCTGGTATGGCGTTAGAGAAGATAAGCGTAATCACGGTTATGGCACCGAAATCTTTAGGATGTTTGAAAATTGGGCAAAAGAAAACGGCTTTAAGGTTATAAGACTATACACAGATGATATAGACAATGCTTGTGCTTGCAAATTGTATGAAAAGATGGGCATGACAAAGGAGCTTTATAAAAATAACGATGATGTTACAACTGATATCGGAAACATTGTCATTTATTCAAAAGCACTTACAAACGAGCCCTTAACTTTGTGGAACAATAGATTTTTAAATTATAGGGGACAACGAGAAAGAGAGCATAACAAAGGTAAGATAAAATAAAAGCTAAAATTTAAAATATCAAACAAGGGTTATCCTTGTTTTTTTATTGTTATTATGTGATTTTGTGGTATAATAAAATTGGAGAATGTATGACTGATAAAAAGCAAAGAGTATATTTTGTGATTGATATGAAAACCTTTTTTGCGTCCGTCGAATGTGCTGAGCGTGGTCTAAATCCATTTGAGACCAACCTAGTTGTTGCAGACGAGTCGCGCGGAGAAGGCGGCATTTGTCTTGCAGTCACTCCTAAAATGAAAGCTCAGGGCGTTCGAAATAGATGCAGGCTCTTTGAAATACCAAAAGATATCAAATATATTATTGCCAAGCCGCGAATGAAAAAATATATTGAATATGCAGCTGAAATATATGGCATTTATTTAAAATATATAGATAAAAATGATATTCATGTCTACTCCATTGACGAATGCTTTATAGATGCAACTGACTATTTAAAAATGTATAACTTAAAAGCAAAGCAGTTTGCTGAAAAACTGATGGGAGAAATCAAAGATACACTTCATATTCCGTCAACGGCAGGCATTGGAAGCAATATGTATCTTGCAAAGATTGCACTGGATATAACGGCGAAACATTCGAAAGATTTTATAGGTTGGCTAACCGAAGAGAAATATCGTGAAAAGCTATGGCACCACAAACCCATCACAGACTTTTGGGGTATATCAAAGGGAACAGAAAAGCATCTTGAAAGACTAAATATCTATGACATGTTCGACCTTGCTCATGCTTATGAAGATATGCTTTATAAGGAATTTGGTATCAATGCAGAACTTATGATAGACCACGCATGGGGAAGAGAAAGTTGCACAATTAAAGATATAAAGGCTTATAAAACTAAGAAAAAATCAATATCAAATATGCAAATTTTGCCGAAAAACTATAATTTTGAAGATGCAAAGCTTGTAATGAAAGAAATGTTACAATCAGGTTGTTATAGACTTTATAAAGATGGCTACGTCACGCAACTGCTTCACTTATATATCCGATATGGCGACAAAAATAAAGAGTTTGTAAAGGGGAGTGTGCGTATGAAAGAGACCACAAATCTCTATTCCTTTATAGAAGGCTACGCTCTGTCACTCTTTGATAAAATTGTTGACAAACACAGGGCTATCAGGCAACTAGGCTATGACTATGGTGATTTAAAGGATATGGGGCAGGAAAGTTATGACCTATTTACGGATATTGAAAAGGTCAGAAAGGAAAAGAAACTTGTTGAAAGCCTTTTGAAACTGCAAGATAAGTATGGCAAGAATGCGGTCTTGAAGGGTATGGATTTGCAAGAAAATGCCACTATGATAGAACGCAATAAACTTATAGGGGGACACAATGGCGGAGAGAGTTAAAATGCCGCAGAGAGAGCGAGCAAAACAGTTTATGCCTTTTGACACTTTAAAGGGCTTGCATGATGCCTTAAGAATGAAAGAGTATGAGCATGAAAGAGTTGTAAAAGGACAGCTTAGCGAAGAAAAAGCAGCGGAAATAACAAAAATACTATTAAATTTAAGCAAAAATGATACAATTTCTGTAAAATTTTATGAAAATGAGCATTATGTAGAACTTCATGGCAAACCATCTTTACATATAGAAGAACATTATCTTGAAATAGACTATAAAAAGATTTATTTTGATGATATCTATGACCTAAAAAAATTAAACTAATTGTTTTGATATTGTCTTGATTTATGTTAAAATTAACAAAGAAAAGGAGATAAATATGAAAAAAGAAAGTGATTCATTATTTGGGCTAGGACAACCTAACACCGCGTTTGCAAAGTATTTTATTGGCAACAGCTATTTAAAGCCATTGAATAGCAAGGGAGTTAGCATTGCAAATGTAACCTTTGAACCGGGATGCAGAAATAACTGGCATATTCACCATAAGGGCGGACAAATTTTGCTATGCACCGATGGAAAAGGTTGGTATCAAGAATATGGCAAAAAAGCACAAGAACTAAAACCGGGCGATGTTGTATACATTGCACCAGAAGTTAAGCACTGGCATGGTGCAGCAAGAGACAGTTGGTTTACTCATGTTGCTATAGAAATTCCTGCAGAAGGTGGAAGCAATGAGTGGCTTGAACCTGTCTCAGATGAAGAGTATGACAAACTATAAAATTTTAAAGATTGATAGTTTTTTTAAACTTTATCTGGATTCAGGGGCGGCAGGCGAAAGTAAAAATTTTTAAGCCTAAAAATTTTTCAAGAAAGCTTTTGCTTTCTTGGGCTCGCTCTGCGAGCGAGCAACTTTCGCCCGCCTACTAAAATAACCAAAATTGAAACAAAAAATACATAAAAAGGGGAGAAAAATATGGATAGAATTATAAGATTAACAGGTCTTGGCACTGCCATGCAAGCACCAGACACAATCACAGTTTCACTTTCAGTAACTGGAGAAAACAAAGAGTATCAAAAGGCAATGGAAGAGTGCGACAAACTTGTTGTCAACCTAAAGGCAAAGCTAGCAAAAAATGGATTTAAAGAAGACAGCATAAAAACCACTGATTTCAGGGTTAATACCGCAACAAAATACGTTGAAAGCTTCAAAACAAGTAAGCGTGTATTTGATAAATACGTAATCACTCATAGCCTTGAAATAAAATTCGATTATGATAGAAAGAAACTTTCAAAGTGCATAGACACACTTTCGTCAGCACTTGCAAACCCAACACTTAGAATCAACTTTTCAGTAGAAGATACATCGACTCTTAAAAACCAAGCCTTAAAACAGGCAGTGGCTGATGCAAAAGAAAAAGCTTCGCTTCTAGCTGAAAGTGCAGGAGTCAAACTTGGTCAAATCGTGCTTATAGACCATAGTTTTAGACAGGTGAATGTATATCAGCCAAGACAGTTTTCAGCAGAATATGATGGAGCTATAATGGCAAAACAGGCATCAGTTGCAGGAAGCATGGAATCAATCAATGTTGACGACATCAAGATTGAAGCAAATGTCACAATGGAGTGGTCAATAAATTAAATCAAAAAATTACAAAAAATGATTGTTATTACAAAAAAAATATTGTATAATAATTTTAGGGGGGCAATATGGCAAAAACAGGTAAAGATTATTTTGGCTGGAATAGAGTATTAAGTATAATTCTTGCAATCATTCCTATCACAGCACTTATTCTTGGTTTTGTAACAAGATTAACTGAAGGAAAGATTGTTGCAGCACTTTTAAGAATTATTCTAGGCTGGAACATTATTTGGATTATCGACTTAATTCTTATGATTGTCAATGGCAGAATTATGCGTCTTATCAACATTTAATAAAAAGCCAAGCTAAAAGACACCTTTTTAAAAGAAAGGTGTTTTTTATTTAGCCAAGCACTTTTTACTAAAATTAGACAAAAGATTTTAATAAAAAACTTGAAAACCTTGATATTTATTTGACTTAATTTCTAAAATGTTTATAATAAAAAGGTAATATGCTCTTTAAAATTTCATCAATGTATTGAAATTGCGATTAAGTTGTGCTAAAATAAGGCAAAAGGGGTAAAAATGAATAGTCTACTTTTGAATTGGTTTGATGATTGGGGAAGAGCTATACATGATGGCTTAGGTAACACTTGGCTTATAGTGCTTATATGTGTGTTCGCAGTATGTTCACTATGGCTACTAAAAAATATATTAAGTGCATCAATAAACAAAACAAAAATGAAAATAAAATGGGTGCAAATTATATTTTTGATAATATTTGTGCTTCTCACAATATGGTTCTGCACCTTAACTAGATTATAAAGGAGAATAAACAATGAATAATGATCAACTTGTAAGTGACTTTTGGGCTGACTTTCTTCCAATATTTAGATATGTGTTATTTGGAATAATAATAGCCGCTGCAATAGTTATGATAATTACAACACTTATGCAATCAAATGATTCGTCAAAAAGCCTAGACGCTTTCACAGGTGCAAGCCAAGAGAGCTACTATTCGCAAAATAAGGGCGCGTCACGTGACAGTATTTTAAAGAGAATAACTATTTCTATGGGAATAATAATCTTTATATGTATAATATTATTCTTTGTAACTGAATTGTTCATAGGTGTATAACAGTGCAGGCTAAAAATATAATACTAGAGCTGTTAAAAAAAGATGGTTTGGCTTTCAAAAGGCTAGACAATCTTTTTTATTTTATAGAAAATACATATGGTATTGCCTATGAAGAAGTAAAGAGTGATTTTAAAAAACTTGAAAAAGATGGGCTTATATATAAAGAGCAAAAAGATAAGTATGTGGTTGTGCCATCAGGCGACTATATGCGCGGAACTTTCGTTGGCAATGCAAAAGGTTTTGGCTTTTGTCAAATAGACAATTCTAGTGAAGAAGATGTCTTTATTCCAGCAAATATGCAAAATGGTGCCGTCGATGGAGACCGCGTAATTGTTAAGATTTTATCAAAAAATGGCAACGAAAGTGACGGGCAAGTTGTCAGCATCTTTAAGCCTGTCAAAAGTGTTGCGGGAGTTGTGGAAAAGGTTGGCGGCAATCTTTTTGTTGAACCAGACAACACTCGTATACCTTTTAAAATCTTGCTAATTAAGGGTGGACTTCGTGCAAGGGAAGATGACAGGGTTGTTATAAACTTAACCCGTCATAACGGCAAATTTTTAGGCGTGGTAACAGAAGTTCTTGGCAAAAGTGATGACGTTAAGGCTTGTGAACTTGCAATAATTCGCGACCATCAGCTATATGAAACCTTTTCTTCTGAAGTGCTAGAAGAAGCAAATGCGTTGCCACAAAAGGTGACCGAAGAGCAGAAGAAGGGCAGACTTGACCTTACTGATAAGGTGACTTTCACAATAGACGGCGAAGACGCAAAAGACTTAGATGACGCCGTGTCAATAGAAAAAACAGAAAATGGCTATATCTTAGGTGTCCACATTGCCGATGTTGGCGAGTATGTTAAGTATGACAGCTTGCTAGACGAAGAAGCCTACAATCGTGGCACAAGTGTTTACTTTCCAACATCTGTGCTTCCAATGCTTCCTAAAGAGCTCTCAAATGGCATATGCTCACTCAATGAAGGCGTTGAAAGATTGACGTTATCTTGCATTATGACGCTTGATGAAAATGCAAATGTCATCTCTCATCAAATTTGTGAGAGCGTTATAAAAAGCAAGGCAAGACTTAACTATACAAATGTCTATAAAGTTCTCTGTGACCAGCTAGCCGACGAAAAAACAGAAAGCGTCAAAGAAGAGCTTAAACTTATGCATGAAATATCTAAGAAAATCCAGGCAAAGAAGGCAGCAGCAGGCTCTCTTGATTTTGAAATCCCAGAAGTGCAATTTGTATTTGACGAAAATGGCATGGCTGTTGACTTCACAAAACGCGAGCGCAATGATGCACACCGCCTTATTGAAGACTTTATGGTGCTTGCAAATCAAACGGTGGCAAAAGAATATTGTGATAACAAGATACCTTTCCTATACCGCGTGCATGAAAGTCCAAGAAAGGAAAAAGCTGAAAATGTTATTGAATATTTAAAGGGACTGGGAATAAAAGTTCCAGCATTGCCTGACAATATCACGCCAGAGTATTATCAAGAGTTAATCAAACGTTGTAGCGGTCAGTCTTACACCGAAACTGTCAACAAAGTCATTCTTCGCTCTATGCAAAAGGCAAGATATACCAATCAGTGTCTAGGTCACTTTGGCTTGGCACTCAAGTATTACTGCCATTTCACTTCGCCAATTCGCCGTTATCCAGACCTTACAATTCATAGAATCATCAAAGAAGTGTTGCATAAAAAGACATTAGGCGAGCAAAGAAAGGCAGAACTTGAAAGCTTTACTTTTGAAGCAGGCGAGCAATCAAGCCTAACTGAAAAGAATGCCGACAAGTGTGAACGTGAAGTTGACGACCTATGGAAAGCATATCTTATGCGAGATAAAGTTGGTCAAGAGTTTGAAGGAGTTGTTTCTTCTGTCACCAATTTTGGTATCTTTGTTGAACTCCCTAACACCGTTGAAGGTATGATAAAGGTGGAAGATTTGCCAGATAGCGGTTTCTTGCTATTTGAAAAACAACTTAAACTTAAAGGACAAAAGCTTTCTTTCTCAGTTGGCGACAAGATAGTTGTCAAATTGACAGCATCAAATATCTACACTCGAAAGATAGACTTTGAATTTGTAAGATTTATAAAATAAAGGGCAGGGGTAAACTTGCTCTTTTTTATTAAATTAGTTGACGAGAGCGTTTGGCAAATTTTTGATTTGTTTAACAGTGGCTTTTATATATAAGAAAAGGGGTGTGCGTGAGAAAAAGGGCACGCGGAAACAAATTTTGAAAAACGAGTTTTCAAAATTTAGGGCTTTTCTCTCAAAAAGCCCTTGCACGCCTTGTCAGGCGTGCGTTTCCGCGTGGCTCTTCTCTCACGCAAACCCCTATTAATCCACAGAACCCACTTCCGACATTTAATTCAAGTTTTTTATATTTTTCTTTTGAAAAAAGTATATTTTATTTTAAAAATAGTGTAAAATATAAGTGAACGTATAAATACATAATGGCAAAGATAAAAATTTCCAAAATTTATGTTTTTTATGCTAAAAAGTCGAAAAAAAGTGATTTTTACTCGTTTTTTTAAAGAAAATTGCAAAAAATTTAACATTTTATCAATTTTTTTTAAATAGGGTATTGAAAATCATTGCAATCAGTGTTATAATAGGAGACGAGATGAGGATACTGACTAATAATAAAAAAGCCTACCATAATTTCTTCGTTTCAGACTTACTTGAAGCCGGCATCGAGCTGAAAGGCGGTGAGATTAAATCAGTAAGTAAGGGCAAGATTAGTCTCAGTGACAGCTATGTTGTCATAAAAGACGGGCAAGCGTATTTAAGAAATTGCTATATTGCACCTACTGAAAATTCAAGTCACCTTGACAGTGAGACAAAGCGAACAAGGAAGTTACTCTTACATAAGGCTGAAATCCTTTCACTTGAACGTAAGACCTTAGAAAAAGGCTACTCAATAGTGCCAACAAAGGTATATATGAGCGGCGGAAAAGCTAAGGTTGAAATAGGACTTGCGAAAGGTAAAAAACTTTATGATAAGAGACAGGTTCTAAAGGAAAGGGCAGTCCAGAGGGACCTTGACCGAGTGCTTAAAAGGTAACAACCGCTAACGCTTGGGGGCGTTATTGGTTTCGACGGGGAGCATTGGTTAAAATGTAAAGCATGTGGTGAGTCTACACCTAAAAAGGACACGCGCAAATAAACGCAAACGAAAACAAAGTTGTTCGTATGGACAATGCAAGCTTAGCTTACGCTGCCTAATCGAACACAAAAAAATCACGATTGAACAATTTTCAATCAACCCATTGCAATTTCACCAAGTTGCTCTAAGGGTTTAAGCGGTGCTCTGTAAATAGAAAAAGCCTTGACTCTATTTATAAAAACAAAGGCTAGTTATTAACTTAATTTTGTTTATGTTCGGGTTAATAATTAAAAAATAACATAAACTAAACATGTAGAAAAGTTTTAAACAAGTTTTTCGGAAGCGGGTTCAATTCCCGCCGTCTCCACCAAAAAAGCATGGGCCCAAAAAAAATGCCAAAACAAAAATAAGAAAAGGAAGTGAAAATTATGAGTTCTGTAATTATTACCGTAGTTGTTGTTCTTGGAATTATTGTAGCAGGTGGATTTCTCCTATATTTTATGGGCGACCTTTTTATGAGTCTTTCACATAAAAACAAGGATACAGATGCAATATCAAAGAAACAACAAGAAGAAACAGCTGATTTAAGAAAGAGAGTTGACGCTCTTGAAAAAGCTGACCAAGTTAAAAAAGACCCAGAAATTGCAACAATTCTTTATAATGGCGCAAATAATGGCGGCGTTATTGTTGAAGATTACAACCCAGAGGCTGAGTCTGCAACACAAACTGTAGAAGAAGAGCCTGAAGAGACCGAAGAGACAAACGAAACAGAAGAAACTGAAGAAGAAACACCTGCAGAAGAGACAGAAACAACTGAAGAGACCGAAGAGGAAGAAGACGACACAACTGACTTCATCAAACAACGTCGTCGTGAGCTTATGGAAAGACTTGCAAGAATGCAAAGTGCACAGGAAGAAGCTGAAGAGACCGAAGAAAGCGAAGAAGACGACAATACAGTTGATTTAACAGACGAAACCGAAGAAACAGAAGAAACAACTGAAGAGAGCGAAGAGCCTGTTGAAGAGAAGCCAGCAGAAGAGCCAAAGAAGGCTGAAGTAAAAGATGCAACTATAGAAAATACATATGAAGAAGTTAAGGATGATTCAAATGCTCTTGCTTCTGCAATGTCACTTGAAGAACTTGAAGCAAAACTTGCTGAAGAACAAGAAAGATTGAAGGCAAACGAGAAAGAACTTCGCAAGTGCAAGAAAGAGTTTATTCCACTAAGAAGAATAAAGAAAACTCTTGACAGCGATAAGAAGAAACTTCAAAGAAAAGAAGCTCTTGTTGCAAAACAAAAGACTGTTCTTTATGGCGTAAACAACTATGCAGACCTTGATGAAGAAAAGGCAAAGAAGCTTGCAGAAGACCTTGACCTTTATGATGGTCTTAAGCTTTCAGTTCAACATTGCGAAGAAGTAATGGAAAAGAATGCAGAAAGATACCCACTTCTTGAACAAATCTTCAATTTACTCACATCTCAAAACGCACAAATCAAAGAAGATATCAAAAACCTTCAAGAAGCTATTGATAGTCTAAAGTCTGATGACGACGCTGACGATACAGCTGATGCTGAGTAAAAGAGAAACAAGATAATTCTAAGGATTATAAAATAAATTTTCACTATAGATATAAAAACGCAGACAATTAAGTCTGCGTTTTTTGCACATAAAAATTATTTATTTTTTAAAATGAAAGCTTGCCTTTTATAAACAATTTGGCTAAACATTTTTTTTGATATGATTGCAAGCTATCTCCAATCTATCGGGCTTTCTCCGTTTTTTATCAAAAATTCATTGCACTTAGAAAAATGTTTGCATCCAAAGAAACCACGATATGCCGAAAGCGGACTAGGGTGTGGAGCTTTTAAAACAAGGTGTTGTTTGGCGATAAGCGGTGCAAAACTTTGTGCATAAGAGCCCCAAAGCATAAACACAGCAGGTTTCTCTCTCTGCCCGACAATTTCAATAATCCTTCTCGTCAAAATCTCCCAACCTTTGTCCTTATGTGAATTAGCCATTCCACGTCGAACAGTTAAAACAGTGTTCAAAAGCAGCACGCCTTGATTTGCCCAACGTTCAAGATTGCCATTTTTATAGCAGGTTATATGTAGGTCGTCTTCAATCTCTTTCATTATATTGACAAGCGAAGGGGGAATGTCAACATTCTCTGGCACAGAGAAGGATAACCCTTGAGCTTGATTTGGCTCATGATAAGGGTCTTGCCCGATTATAACAACCTTTATTTTATCAAGTGGAACATGATTTAAAGCATTAAAGATATTTTGCTCACTTGGATAAATCTCTCGAGTAGAATATTCTTCTTTTAAAAATTCTTGCAATTTTTTGAAATAATCTTTATTAAATTCGTCTTTTAGCAGTTCATACCAACTTTTTCTTATTTGTATCATATTTTTATTATATAAAAAAAGTAATTTTAGGTCAAATAAAATGTCAAACAAGTATTAATAAGTATTGACGTTGACATTTTATTGTTGTATAATAAACATAGGAGATAAAGATGAGTGATTTTAAAATATGTCTAGATTTAGAAGAACTAAAGGTTCCTTTTCTTAAGGTATTTAAGAAAGGGTATGACGTGTTGTCTTTTGAAAAATTAAAGCCAGATAGCAGCCAAATTATACTTACAGTTCAAGACACGCACAGCAAAGAGAATGTGCTTTTAAAGTTATATAATAATGAGATTTACATTCAATGCGGAAATAAAACCCTAGAGACAAAACTTAAAAGGACGCTTGTTGACTATATAGCAAGCAAGTATACCGAAATTGGCACTTTAAAGGAAGAATTTGAAAAGCTTGCCGAAGAAGCAGGGAAACAAATACAGGAAGCCTTAATAAAGTCGCTATATAGCACTCGTATTGAAGAATGGGAAAATATGGTAAAAGCTGACGCAAGGTGCAGACTGCTAGCTAAAATGGGACATGTGCAAATAGGCAACCATGTTGAGTTCAAAATGATTGAAAATCGCTATTACAGAAAAGATAGAGAGATTAAGATAAAGGGCGTATACTTTGCAGATCTAAATCCTGTTGTTGGAGAAGAGTTTGGCGGCGAAAGACCGGTCGTGATAATTGGTAGAAGTAAAAATAAATGCGTATATTATTGTGTTCCGCTTACTGACAAACTTAAAAAAGACAGCTACGAAGTTGGCAAATTTACCGATCTCACAAGCTATCTCGTTCCAGTTTTGAAAGTGATTTCTCCACAAAGAATAAAAAATTATATTGGTGAAGTTGACAATGATACTCTTGGCGAGATTCGCCGCAGATTGCAAGATGAAATAGTTTATGAAGATGAAGAACATACTGAAGCAACTGAATTTGAAAGCAGTATTTCTTATGATAAACTACAGAAGTTCAAAAACACTTTGTCAAATATGCTTGATATGTTCCCAGTAGAAAAAATTAGCGAAAAGGAAATGCTTGATATCTTATCTCAACATATTGCAAGTGTAGAAAGCAATGGAAAAATAAGATTTGAAAGAGAAACAAAAAACGGTGAGAAACAACTGAAGCATAGGGTAGTTTACAGAGTTAATGGTGATGCAACCATCATGTTAAATCCTAATTCACATAACATCAGGGGAGGCTTTTATCCAAGAAATTACGCTTTTTCATTGTTCTCAGTAAAACGTAATGACCCTATGAAGTCAGAAAAATATTTCTATGACGCAGAACTTAGTGCACGTTATAGAAGGTATATGATTGAACAAAGTGACTACTATTTCTTGCATTTGATAAGATTTTTGTGTTCATATTTTAAAAATGGCTATGATTATTCAATAGACAATAATAAATTCTCAACAGAAGAAGACAGACAAGCCTTCATTGATAATGCGATAAATGAACTTAAAACTCAGTTTGAAGATGTTTGCATTTTCTATGAAGGCGACTTTGAAAAACTTGTAACAAAAGGTTTTGCTGCCTTTGATATCAATAAGCTTAAACCAGTGGAAGGTGCTAGCTATTTTGATAGAGACGATGAAATAGAATAATTGATGATGAAAAACTAATTTTTATAGGTTATTAATCTAAATACGGCAAGAAAATCTGCTTTCAACTTGTTAAAAGCAGGCAAAAACAAGAGTTTTTGCGGCGGCACAAAAAATGTGCCGCTTTTTCTTGCCGTAATTGTCTCACGCAAACCGCGTCTCCCTGAATAAACTTTATTTAAGTGTTCAAGTTTTTCTTATATTGTTTTAAAAAAATTATTAAAACACAAGAAATTATCAAAACAGTAAAAAACAAGCTAATTAAAGAATTTTAGCTTGTTTTTTATAATCAATAATTTATTTTACAATTTATTTACTACTTGTTTCAACTGCAACGGAAAGAGCCACAGTAGCACCAACAATAGGGTTGTTGCCCATTCCAATAAAGCCCATCATTTCAACGTGAGCAGGAACAGATGAAGAGCCAGCAAACTGTGCATCGCAATGCATTCTTCCCATAGTGTCAGTAAGTCCATAACTTGCAGGACCGCATCTCATGTTGTCAGGGTGAAGTGTTCGTCCTGTGCCGCCACCTGATGCCACTGAGAAGTAGTCATGTCCATTTTCATAGCACCATTTTTTGTAGATTCCAGCAACAGGGTGTTGGAAACGCATAGGGTTTGTTGAGTTGCCTGTAATAGAAACGTCAACTTTTTCATGTTGCATAATGGCAACGCCTTCAGGCACGTCGTAAGCACCATAAACTTTAACTTTAGCTCGCTCGCCATTTGAGAAGGCCTTTTTACCAACTATTTTAAGCTCACCGGTTTTATGGTCATAAGAAGTGTTGACAAAAGTGAAGCCATTTATTCTTGATATAATGTAGGCTGCATCTTTGCCAAGACCATTGAGAATAACGTTAAGCGGTGTTTTTCTAACTTTGTTTGCAGATGTAACAATTCCAATAGCACCTTCTGCCGCAGCAAAACTTTCATGACCTGCAAGGAAACAGAAACTCTTGGTCTCTTCTTTTAAAAGCATGCTTCCAAGTCTGCCGTGCCCAAGTCCAATCTTACGCTCATCAGCAACAGAACCTTTCACACAGTAAGCCTGCAACCCTTCGCCAATCTTAAGGGCAGCGTCACTAGCCTTTTTAGCACCTGTTTTGAGTGCAATGGCAACCCCCAGCTCATAAGCTTTCACAGCGTTGTCAAAACAAATAGGCTGCACGCCTTTAACAACTTCTTCCACATTGATTCCAGCATCTAAACAAATTTGTTTTGCTTCATCTAGGCTTTTGATGCCATATTTTTTCAAAGTTTCATCAATGGTTGTTTGTTTTACCGTTAAATCCATTAGGCGTCCCTCCTTGGGTCAATCACGCTGACCGCTTCACTAAATCTGCCATAAGTTTTTGTGGCTTTTTTGATAGCTTCTTGTGCATCCACACCTTCGCGAAGAGATTTCATAAGACTGCCAATAGCAACATATTCATATCCAATGATTTCACCATTTTCATCAAGCCCTTCCTTAGTAATGTAACCTTCAGCAAGGTTGAGATAACGCGTGCCTTTTCCATCTTGAGAATAGATAGTTCCAACATTTGAAGATAGTGTTTTTCCAAGATCCTCAAGTGCAGAGCCTACTGCAAGTCCGTTTTCAGAAAAAGCAGATTGACTTCTTCCGTATACAAGTTGCAAGAATATATTTTTCATTGCGTCATTGATAGCATCACAAACAAGGTCGGTGTTGAGTGCTTCAAGAAGAGTCTTGCCTGGCAGTATCTCAGCTGCCATAGCGGCAGAGTGTGTCATACCACTGCAACCGATTGTCTCCACAAGAGCTTCTTTGATAATGCCGTCTTTAACATTAAGAGTAAGCTTGCAAGTGCCTTGTTGTGGAGCACATTTTCCACAACCATGCGAAAATCCAGAAACTTGTTTTATGTCTTTTAATTGAACCCAATTCGCCTCTTCTGGAATAGGGGAAGGTCCAAAGCCTGTCATATTCATAGGACAACTCATAAATTTATTTCCTCCAATATTTATTATAGGGAAACTAACTCAAATTTCAAAATAAAATGATAAAATATAATTAATTAAATAAATTAATAATTTAAAAGGCGAAAAACAACATTTTACTTGTAAATTATATATTATTATGTTATAATAACTTTAAGGAGAGAAATATGAAGTTTAAAGAAAAAGCAAATGAATTTTTAAAGAAAAAGGGTGTCATGATAGCACTTGTGGTAGTTGCAGCAATACTTGCAATAATCTACATATACGTTCTTGTAAGACCTATCAACTATAACATGGCATATACAGCTAACATTGAAGGCGTAAAAATGTCAATGACAATTAATAGCAGTAAGACCATGACTCTAAAAGTCTCTGACGGAAACACAAATGTTTCTACTGATATTTACATAATCACAAACGGCAGCCAAGTTGGCATGATTGGTGCTAAAGGAGATGGCTCAAATGGAACTTACACAGAAGAAGACTATAGACAGGCAGTTGACGAATACAATGCACTCTCTCAAACTGAAAAAGATCAGTATTGGGCAAGCGATCAAGTTATAACAATGGGTATGTTTGGCATAAGAGATGCCGATACTGGAGAAACCTTTGTTTGTGGTGGTATGATTGCCTTTGTAATTGTCATGGGTGTTGTAACAATAGGCTTAATTTGGGTTGCTGAATATTCATATAAATTATATTTAAAAACAAAAAATGCCCAACCTGTAGTTATTGATACAGAACCTAAGGACAATGCAACAACAGGAACAACAACTAATGAAACAATAATAAACGTAGAAGATAATAGCACGCAAACAAACGACACAACAAACACCGAAACATATAATAACGAAGAGAATAAATAACAAATGTAATAAGCAAAGCCATCAAGAAATTGATGGCTTTTTTTGATAACAATCTTAAAAGTTTTTTTATCAAACAGATAAAAGAGACAGAAGAGTCAGTTAATGGAACAATAATAAATGTGGAAGATATCGACACAACAAACATTGAAACAAATTATAATAAAGAGAATAAGTAACTAAAATTAAAATCACCAGTGAACTGGTATTTTATTGTAAGAATATTTTTCATTATTTTTTTTGTATTTTTAATTTTAAAAAAATTTTACTTTGCCATATTACGTGCTTTCCTTCTCGCACGGCGTAAAAGCTTTATTTACACATTTTTTATTTTGTTTTTTAATTTTGTTTTCCTGCTTCGCTCCGCTCGCACGACCTACGATCACGCTCGCAGCTTGCTCCGCTCGCATAAGCGGTGCACCCCTGACGCACCGCTTATGCTCGCTCATCTCTTCGTCCAAATTTACCTGTAATTTAGTTTTTTTCTTCGTTCTACTTTTATTTTGTTTTTTTCATTTAGATTTATTAAATTAACTTTATTTTTCCGCCTCTTTTGTTTCGTTCTCAAAATGGACTTGTTATTTCTTATATTCTACTGATTATAGAATTATCTCTTCTTATCCGCTCACACACTCGCTAGGTTCATTCTCTTACTTTCCGCTCCGCTCGCACGGCTTCGCCACGCTCGCAACTTGCTCCGCTCGCATAAGCGGTGCACCCCTGACGCACCGCTTATGCTCGCTTTTATGCTCCATCGCAGCACCACTTCACGTGACGCTGCAATTCCGCTCTTCGCTCCGCACGCTCGCTTTGCTCGCACGCTCCGCGTGCCCACGTTCGCTATAGCTCACACGGGCAACATGCGGTGTCACTTTCGTTCCAATTTATAAAATTAAATTGCAATACATTGACCTTTTTTAAATATTTTTATAAAATTTCAAATAAGTGTTGACAATTTGATTTTCAACTTTTATAATAAAATAAATTATATGCTTATTGCAGTAATTTTTTAGCAAAAACAAAATGGCGGAGTAAAATCAGTAGTTTTATAAATGGGCATAAAGAGATAGGGCGGTTGGTGAAAGCCTGAATGACACTATAAAGCGAATTACATTTATTTCAAGTTTTGCGTTATTCTCACGAACGAGAAAATAAGGTGCAAAGACAGAAAAAAATCTATGTTTTTGGTTGTCCTCGCATAAATTTAGGTGGTACCACGAGCACGCTCGTCCTAAAACTTTAGGCCGGCGTGTTTTTTTTGTAAGGAGAAAATTATGAGATTTATAAAGCCAAATTTTAAAAATTCAATATTAAATGTCAGCACAACTATTGCTGAATTTTTAGGCTGCAATGATTTAGAAGACGTAAAAAGAGTTAAAATTTTGCAAAAAAGCTTGTCAAAACAATATAAAAATGTGGTTTATATAAATCTTGACGGACTTGGGCTTTTTCCTTTAAAATCAAATTTAACAAAGGACCAATTTTTGTATAAGAATATAAAGAAAACGATAACTTCAGTTTTTCCATCAACAACAACCAATGCAACAACAGTGCTTCGATGTGCAAATTATCCATCAAAAAATGTTATGTTCGGCTGGAGCATGTATTTTAAAGAACTAGACCGCGTTGTTGCTGTTTATACAGGCAAAGACGAATATAGCGGCGAACCTATTGATATGTCAAAAATTGAAGATATTATAAAAATTTCGCCATATACTGACAGAACAAACACAGATTATCAAATAAATATCATTTCACCGCCATATATCACAATGGAAAAGGGCAAAAATTATCATTATAAAACAAATGATGAAATGTTTTCACAACTTGATGAAATATGCAAGAAAGATGGCAAACAATTTATCTATTGCTATAATGAAAACCCAGATTGCACAATGCATGAGTATGGCGTAAATAGCAACAAAGCGAAAGAAATTATCAATTATTTGAATGAAAAAATTGAAAATTTTGTCAAAAATAATAAAAATACACTTGTAATCATAACTCCAGACCACGGTCAAACTGACATAGACGAGTATATTGAAATTTATAAAGATAAGCCGCTTCTTGACACGCTTAAAGTGCCAATATATCTAGAACCACGCGCCTTTGCTTTTCAAGTAAAAGAAGGTCAAGAACAAAATTTTTTGCATGAAATGAAAAAATATAAGAAGGATATAAAACTTTATAGGTCGCAAGAACTTATCAATAAAAATTATTTTGGCACAAAAACAGATAAGCTTAGCTATTTAGGCGACTATATAGGTGTTGTGAAAAATTATAATAAAATAGTTTTGTTTAAAGAAAATAGCCATAGATATAAGGGGCATCATACAGGCTTGTCAAAACGAGAAATGCTGTTGCCACTTATTATTATAGAAAATTAAAAATTTATATAAAAATTAGATAAAGGAGAAAAATTATGGAAGAAAATAAATTTATTTTAGCTTTTCCAGCATTAAGTGATAAAAAAGATTGGCTTGCATATATAGACGAATTTCATAAGTCAAATCCAGAATCAAAACCACTTGATTTTAAAATAGGTGATGACTATGAAAGCTGGCTAAACATAAAGCAGGATGAAAGAGAAGGGCGCAATCTAGAAGAAGGAAGAGTGCCTTCGTCAGTTTTCTTTTTAAAGCGTAAAGGTGAAGACAGAATTTTAGGACATATTTCTATAAGACATAGCATAGCAACAGACTTTCTTTCTACTGTTGGCGGGCATATTGGTTATGGCATACGTCTAAGCGAAAGGGGGAAAGGCTATGCCACAATAGGATTAAAATTAGCATTAGAAGAATGCAAAAAACTAGGGATACAAAAGGTGCTTTTAACTTGCAAATCAAGCAATATTGCAAGCAGAAAGTGTATTGAGCGAAATGACGGGAAATTAAGAGATAAAATTGAGTTTCGCGGTGAAGATTTTAATAGATACGATTTTGATTTAGAAAAGGAGAAAAATATGAAAGTAGATACAAATTTGTTTAAAGAATTAAAAGAAAGGGGACTTTTATACCAATGCACTGATGAAGATGCTCTCAAAAAAATGCTTGAGAGCGGAAAACCTATTGCCGTTTATGAAGGAACTGACCCAACCGCAGATAGCCTTCATATAGGTCATTGCGTGCCATACGTAATTATGAGACGCTTCCAAAAGGCAGGGCATAAGGTATATCTTTTGATGGGCGGGGCAACTGCTTGCATCGGTGACCCGTCAGGCAAAAGTGATATGCGAAAGCTTATGTCAAAAGAACAAATACAATCAAATATTGATAAAATCAAAGACACTTTAAAGGTTTTTCTTGATTTTGAAGGCGAAAATAAAGCGGAAATTGTCAATAACTATGATTGGTTTAAAAATCTCACATACATTGATTTTATGCGTGATATAGGTCAATACTTCAACGTAAATGAAATGATGTCAAGCGAAATCTATGACAACCGTTTGAAAGAAGGCGGACTAACTTTCTTTGAAATGGGTTACATGCCAATGCAGGCTTATGACTTTGTTCATTTGAATGAGCAGTATGGTTGTTCTCTTGAATGGGGCGGCGCAGACCAATGGGGAAATATCGCAGCAGGTGTTAAACTTGCACGCAAACTTAGCTTTGCTGACGGCAAGGAAAGAAACATGGTTGGTGCAACAAATCCGCTACTTTTAACTCCAGAAGGTAAAAAGATGGGCAAAACTGAAAAGGGTGCAATATGGATTGATAAAGATAAGATTTCTGCTTATGATTTTTATCAAGGTATTTACCAAACTCCAGACGCATGTGTTGAAATGATGTTTGCACTCTTCACTGATGAGCCAATGGAAAAGGTTCGAGCACTCATCAAAGAAGATATAGTCAAAGCAAAAAAACTTCTATGCTTTGAAATAACAAAATTTGTTCGCGGCGAAGAAGATGCCGTTAAGGCTAGAGAAATGAGCGAAAACTTATTCACACAAGGTGGTGATGATGCTCCAACTTTTGAAGTTTCAAAAGAAGATTTCAAAGATGGGATGCCTATTTGTGACCTTTTGTTTGCAACTAAGCTTGCACCTTCTAAGAGCGAGGCAAGACGCCTTATCCAAGGTGGGGCTATCTCTGTTAAAGGTGAAAAGATAAGTGACTTCTCATTGAAAATATTTGAAAAAGACTTTGAAAATGGCTCAATTTTGCTTAAAAAAGGCAAAAAGAGCTTTATAAAGGTTGTTTTAAAGTAATTTGATTTTGATTATAAGTTATATGTTTATAATAACATAGGGGCAGCGAAAATAAAATTTTAACTAAGTTAAAATTTTAAAATTGCTATCGCAATTTTGTTTGCTTAAAGCAAATAATTTCCGCTGCCTATAAAGCCCCGAGTTTATCTAAAAAGCAAAATTTGTTGAATGTATAAGCTAAGAAAGTGGATGAAAAATAAAAAGCGTAAAAAAATTACGCTTTTTATTTTTTGTTATCTTTTTCGTTATTTTCTTCTTGTGTTATATTTCCTTCAATAGCAACTGCAAGTCTTTGTTGTTTCTTTTCTTGATAAATTGCGGACAATTTATAACATAGCTGACATATACCATATACCGCAAAGAATAGGGCAGTCCCAACAAGAGCAATTATAATTGCGTTAACTGCAGGGTGAAGTCCAAGCCCAAAACCTTTCATCATATAGAAGAAGTCAACGTTAGGGTCAAAGTTTGTTATTATAACATTCATAATTATGGCGATGCCAAAGAGAACAGCAGCGGACGCGAAAACTTCACGCATATTTTTAAGTTTAAATACAACTTTTTTGCTTGTGAATAGATAGATGCCATAGAAAAGAATTGCTGTATGAACAAGCATACTCTCAAGAACTCTAAAACTGAAAGGTGGATAGCGATTTATAATTCCATCTGGGAAGAAGAAATATAAAAAGCCTGCGATAACGCAAATTGGCGCGAGAGCATTATACATCCATTGTTTATTTAACATAACACAGATAGGAATTAAGAAACATAACATACTGCAAAGTTGAAAAGGTAGAATTTCGTTAGGCATCACAAGATAAGCCACACTTTCAATTATCCCTTTTGACCTTCCGTCTGCAAAAGAAGCAGCACGCCAAACTTGAGTTGCAATATGCAGCGTAATAACAACACTTGCAATAACAATGCCAACAATTCGCTGATGCTTGCTATTTAGCTTTCGTAAAACTATTGCAAGAATAATGGCTATCGCAATGCAAAAAACAATATGCAAAATATGTGTTGTAGAAAAAAGACTATAATCGTCAAAATTTTTTAAGTATTCAAAAAACATAATTATTCTCCGTATTTTCGCTTTATTATAACATAATAAAAATAATAAAGCAATCAATATATATATTTTGTATTATTTTGTCATTTTTATTTATAATTTTTTTAAAAAATATGGATTTTAAATAAACATATTTTTTAATTATTATTCTTGTAAAAATATATTTAAACTTTTTTGATAATTTTGTAAATGTTTTATTTTGCAGGGTTAATTCACGTAAACAATCCGTTTTACTTGAATACAAAAAAAGTATTTTTTATTTTTTCGTTTGTTCAACTCGCTCCGCTCCGCTCGCTCATTCGCAAGGCTCATACGCTCGCATCGCTTGCTCACTGCGTTCGCTTTTTGCTCGCACGGCTTCGCCACGCTCGCAACTTGCTCCGCTCGCACAAGCGGTGCACCCCTTGACGCACCGCTTATGCTCGCTTTCGCGCTCCATCGCAGCTGCACTTACGACGCAGCTGCAATTCCGCTTTCCGCTCCGCTTTCACTTCGTTCCGCTCCGCTTTTGGCTTCGCACGCTCACTCCGTTCGCACGCTCCGCTGCCCACGTTCGCTGAGGCTCACACGGGCAATATGCGGTGTCGCTCTGCTCCGATTATATACGCTCCGACGCCGCAAGACATTCTACCTTGCGGCAGCTTTGCTTATTTATCTATTTACCGAGTTTTATTAATAACTTTTGTGTAAGTCTGTTGCAAAAGATTTTAAAAAATGTTTTGCTAGTTTAAATGTGAAGTTTTTTTGGACAAAACTTATAACTATCAAAAGATCATTGATAAAATTTATTAAGTGTAATAAACATTTATTTTTCGCAATTTTTAGTAAAAAGACGGACTAATTTACATGCGGACATAAATGTTAAAAGTTATTAGCCTTGTCATCATTAATTAATTGTGTAAATTTAACACCCATAGCTTTTGCAATTTTAACGACTTTTGATGTGCCCATATCGCAATAGCCGTTTAGAATTTTTGTAAGCAGGGCAGTTGATATTCCACAAGTCTTAGCAAAGGCGGATTTTGAAAGCTTATTTTTTTGTATAAAATCAAGTATTAATTCAATATTAATAAGTCCTTCAAGATTTCTTTTTTTACTTTTGTTTTTCATATATTTCTCCTTTTAAAATTTCACCTTACTATAACAAATTAATTTTTAAAATTTGTTTAATTGTCCAAATGGACATGAAATTTATTAAACAAATATTTTTATGTTTTTAGAAATTGTCAAAAACCTTTGATTAAGCACGACTGATATTGTATAATAAGGTGAGCATGGTGAAATTATAAAATAAAAATAAATAAAAAAATTCAATTTAACCAAACAGTTATAAAAAATTTTAAATAAGGAGAAAAACACTAAAAGTCAAACTTTTATTATGCCGATTGGCAAAAGTGAAAAATTTTAAATCTTTTTGTTTTATAATTATTTTGAAATGATTATGAAAAATTTGCAAAAAGATTGAAAGAATTACGCATAGAGAAAAACATGACGATGACCGAACTTGCGGATAAATTACATTGTAGTGTTATTGCAATTAGCCGCTGGGAGCGTGGGCTACAAATACCGAATTTAGAAATGGTTGTCATTATCGCAAAATTTTTCAATGTGTCAACTGACTATTTGTGTGGACTAGAAGATTAACATGAACTTTACAAAGACAATAGAAATAATAGAAAAAAAGTCAAAATTTTATGGATATCTGCTTTCTTGTTGTAGCCTTGATGAGATAACGGCTGCGCTATCTTTTTTGAAGAGCGAACACAAAAAGGCGACCCATATATGCTGGGCTTGCAGACTTAAGTCACCATTCTACGAAAAGGCGGTTGATGATGGCGAGCCAGGTGGCACTGCAGGTCGACCAATTTTATCAGTGCTGCAAAAGAAGGACGCACAAAATGTATGCGTGTTTGTTGTTCGCTATTTTGGTGGAGTTAAACTTGGTGCTGGCGGACTTGTTCGCATATATGCTAGGGTTACGTCGGAGCTTTTTAAGTAGAATAAAAATTGAAAATTAAATAAATTCGGCAAAAAATTTTTAAATTTTTATGCTTTTTTGTATAATAAATATATGAAAACAATAACTGAAATAAAAAAGATAGGCAAGGGGCTTAGATATAATCTCTATCTTGATGATGAGTTTTTTGGTGTTTATGAAGCGGAAATTCTTGCTAGACACTGTCTAAAAACGGGACAGTCTTTTGATGATGATTTTTTTGAAGATTTGAAGATTGAAAATGGCGACTATGCTTGTTTCAATAGGGGGCTTACTCTTCTTGAAAAAAGTATGAAAAGTGAGAAGATGCTAAAAGACTATCTGCGTGAAAAGGGTTATCCTAAAAGTTGCATTGAAAAAGCAAGCGAAAAACTTAAGGAATATGGCTATATTGATGACACTGCGTTTTGTGAAAATTATATAAATTCCTATTTAAATTCAAAAAGCAAGCGTAAACTGAAGTATGATTTGCTTGCTAAAGGAATCAAAGAAAACGTGATAGACGAAAAGCTTGAGCAGCTGCTTTGTGACGAGCAAGAAAAAGATAATTTAATAAATTTAGCTTTAAAATACATGAAAAATAAGGAATTTGATATAAAAAACAAACAAAAATTTTATAATCACTTTGCAGGCAAGGGCTATGATTATGGAATAATTGCAAATGCATGGGAGGAAATTCAAAATGGTAGGAATTGACATAATCGATATTGAAAGAGTTGATAAAAGCGAAGAATTTTTAAAAAAAATCGCAAACGAAAAGGAAATTGAGTATGTTCAAAAATCTTTTTGTGAAAGTTTGCGTCATCAACGAACGGGTGCATTATTTTGCGTAAAGGAAGCTGTTATGAAAGCTCTTGAAATGGGCAAAAATAGCGGCGTTGTATTTAAGGATATAGAACTCTCTCATGAAGAGAGTGGCAAGCCTATTGTTATTTTGCACGGAAAGGCACTTGAAAAATATCAACAAAACTTTGCCGATAAAAAGATAGAGATTTCACTTTCTCACACACCTGTTATGGCAATAGCTATCGCAATCCTTCAATAAAAAAATAATTAAATATATATGTCAAGGCAGCTTACCTTGACATTTTTTGTATATTTAAATGATTTTTTTGCAAACTAAAGAAAATAAGTTTAAAAATAATCTATTTAGGAGATAATCATGTTTGAAAAATCAAAGTTAAAAAGAAAGCTTAAAAGGTATGCAAAGAGAGCCGGAGACGACTATATTAGTCAAGTTTTGCATGCAAACTTTGGTGACGGCTCGCATAGAATGGAAGTAAAGGACGAAAAAGTTTTTGAAGAAGTTTATAGAGAAACTTTAAAAGAACTTGCACCACTTGAAAAAGCCGATTTGATAGACTACTTAAAAAAGGAAGAGAATGGACGGACAAATAAGACGCGGAGAAATTTATTACGCTGACCTTAGCCCTGTTGTTGGAAGTGAACAGGGTGGTGTTCGTCCTGTGCTTATAATTCAAAACGATGTTGGAAACAAATATTCACCAACTGTTATAGTATCAGCAATAACAAGCCAGCTAGGCAAGGCAAAGTTGCCGACCCATATTGAATTGCCCGCCGAAAAATATAACCTGCCTAAAAACTCTGTGGCTCTGCTTGAACAGATACGCACACTCGATAAACGCCGTTTGCAAGAAAAGGTGACAACGCTTTCACCTGAAAAGATGAGAGAAGTCAACAAGGCACTTTTAATTTCATTAGGATTTTAAAAAAAATATTGAATTATACATAAAAAATATTTTCAATATTCTTTTTCTTTGATATAATAATACTATGGAAATAAAAGATATCATCAATAGATTAGGCATAGTGAGAAATAAAGCTAATCTATCTGCTAGAGAACTTAGTTTAAGAATAGGTATGAGTATAAGTCAAATAGAAAACGGGAGAATAACTTTATCTGTGGAAAAGCTCTTAGATATACTAGAAGTATGCGATTGTTCTTTAGAAAAATTTTTTAGTGAAGATTTTGAAGGGTATGATGCAGATATAGAATTATTAAAAATCATAAAAACAATTCCAAGCGACAAAAAGAATAGTTTGATAGAATTTTTGAAAAAATAAAACACTTAAAATTATTTAAGTGTTTTTTCTTTGTTTTGAGCTTTGCTCATTTTTGAAATATTTTTATAAATATCTTTCCAACCATTTACAATTATTTTGTTTTTACCCTTTGCTTTTCTATTTGCTGAGTTCCTAAAAACAAAAACGGGGATAATTTCAGATATTTCATTTATATTTCGCAGAGAATCATCAATCATAACGTCAATTTTTTGTTCTTTAATAACGTCAAGTTTTCCAATTTTTTCGTCACAAAAGAATATTTTGTCATAATAGATTTTATGTTTTTCAAGCCACTGTAAAACAAGCTCCTGAATTTTTCTTCCAAAATCACTATCTTCTGTTGAATAAAGCCTAGACGTAACAATAATAAGCTTATGACCTTCTTTATGTAATTTATGAGTTACTAAATTTGCTTGATTTTTCATAACAACTTTTTTCGCATAGTGCAAAGATACTGCTCGCCAAAAGTCAATTTCATAGTCCTTTTCAACATGAAATTGGTCATTAAAGTATTCTTTTGTTTTATCAAATTTATATGGAATGTTATTCTCTTCAAGATATTTTTTAAAGTATTTATGCACATAACCATTAAGGTTGCATAGCACGCCGTCTATATCAATTCCAATAATCATAAAAACCTCACTTAATGATTATAGCATAAAATTCGACAAAAGCAAGCGGTTCGGGCAAGGAAGCCAAAATTTTAATTCTTAAAATTTTATAAATTGCTTCGCAATTTGCTCGCTCACGCTCGCGCTTCCTTGCCCGAAAACACCTACAAAGAAATACAAAAATTTTTGCAACTAATAATATAACAAAAATTAAAAAATTTTGTGCCTAAAATGTGACTAAATTTCTACAAAACATCAACAAAAAAGCACCTTAAATGGTGCTTTAGATAAACTCTGGCAGGGGTGGTAGGAATCGAACCCACCTCAGGAGTTTTGGAGACTCTTATTCTACCGATGAACTACACCCCTAAAAATTTTTACTATATAATGATACAATAAAAGGGGAAAATAGTCAATAAAAATAGCAAAATTTAGTGATTTTATTTGTAAAAGTTGGTTTTAAAAGATTTAAATATATGTGCATAATAAAAAATGTATTATTAGAAATAAAACATAAAACAAAAAAGCCAAGAACTTGGTCTTGGCTTAGTATCAATCTAAGAAAAGTGATATGATGTCTTTAAGTGCATTTACGCAATTAAGCAAGGTTTCATCATTGTCAATAAGACGCTGATTAAAACAAAGTTGAAGTTTGAAACAATCGTTTCTGATTTGATTGATTGTTCTAGATTTTTTATATGAGTCAAATATTGAGTTGATTGAGAAATATTCAAGCCCGTGCTTATTTAAAATGTTTATGATTTGATAAAATTTTTCTTTATCATAATCTTCAGGCAAGAACATTGTCACGTCTTGCACGCGTTCTTTGTTAAGAATATGCAGCTCAAGAAAAAGCTTTGTTTGATTTTTGATAACGTTTTTAAAAAGGGTATTTTTATAGTCATTATATTTTGTGTTAAAATAGTCAATTTCGTTGTCTCTGCTTTTGTAGATTATTGAAAATCCAAATTCTTTATAGAAGAGTTTGCAAATACTTCCTGTCATGCTCTCGCTCGCTTTAACCTTCCCATAGAGCATACTTTGCTTTGCGTGTGGGGCAGAAAGCACAATTTCCGGCATGCTTGAAACATATTCAAAATCGTTGAGGCTTTGACTTTGATAGAATTTTTCATCAATGTCTCGAAGTCTTGCGATATCAATAACTCTTGAACGAACAACATTACGTTTTCGAATTTTTTGGCAAAAACTATGCAGGGCGTTTATCACATTCAAAATATGTTCAGGTGATTTGTCTAAATACCCAAAATTGATTTCAATTTGTATTGCCTTTTGTTTTAGTTTTCTTGAAACAGAACTTGCTATAGTATTTTCACTTGCAAAGAAAGGGTGGTCAGTTGTAATTTTGTTTATACCGGCATTTCTTAAGCAATGTATAAGCTCGTTCAAAGTTTCAGTGTCATCTTGAAGGGTGTTGCCAAAGTTAGTGCCGAGATTAATAATGCAATCACGTTTTTTAGAAAGTCCATGCAAATCAATCACTAGAATAGGTTTATATTTTCTGCAAATTGCATACAATTTGTTTTTATATGGAGACTTTTCGTCATAATTTGCATCGTCTCCACAATTTTTCGTTTTGTAGAGAACACTATAACCATAATTTTTATGTAAAATCTTTGCAATCACACCAGTGTAAGGCTCTGCACACTTAATCTTTCCATTTCTAGTTTGACTAACAGAGTGTGGTGCACTAAAGATGATATCAGTGATATCACCTTCTTCAAATTCATAAGAATTTTCGTGCTCAACACTGAAATAATTTAATAACTCATTAACATAGTTTTTTGAAAGCGACTTAAGCATCTTTATCTTCCTTTTTATCTATTATAACAAAAATGATAATAAAGTCAAAAATAATTGCAAAAAGTTTTATTATTTTATAAAAAGTGGTATAATTATTGGTGTCTTAAGGAGAGAACGTTGGAAGTAAAAACATTATTAGGTGACTATTTAGAAGCACATGTGTATGTCATAAAGAAAGGCGGTGAGTGTCTAATCATAGATAGCGGAGCTAAACTTGACAAAGTTAAAGTTGCGGTTGGAACAGATAAAGTTGTTGGGATACTGCTCACACATGGACACTTTGACCACTCTTGCTATTGTAATGACTACGCGAAAGAGTTTAATGCCAAAGTTTACGCAAATGAGAATATTAAAACAACAATGACAGACCCTGTTGCCATTTATAGCGAAGATTATTCCACTATAGACGACTTTTCACACTTTGAATTTATAAAAGGCGACGGAAAAATAAAAATAGGGGGCTTTGATATTTCTTGTTACTATTGTCCGGGTCATTCTGTATGCTGCGAGTGCTATGTTATAGATAATATAATGTTTTCAGGCGACGTGCTTTTTGAAAATGGAATAGGAAGAACCGACCTTAAAAATTCAGACAAAAAACAAATGTTTGAAAGTTTGTGCAAGCTCGAAAATGTAAAATTTGATAAGGTCTATAGCGGTCATGGTGGAACAAGTGACTATGCTTTTCAAATGAAAAATATAGGCGTTTTCAAAAGATTTTTATCAAGAGAATTTAAACAATAAATTCAAACATTTGTCAATAATTTAATAAAAAATGCAGAAAAATCATGTTTTTTCTGCATTTTTTTGTGTTTTTACTTGTTTTTTATATCTTTTAGCCTCAAATCTTTACCTGAAATAAATACAGTTACAGCCGTGTCTTTGTCTATTATGCGGCTTGAAATTCGTTCGTCATAATAGTCTTTTAAATCATCAAGAGTTAGATTAGAGGTTATAATGGTAGGCAATTTATTTAACTTTCTTTCATTTAAAACTTGGTATAAATAGTTGAGCGTTATATCACGATACTTGCCAATTTCTGTGCCTAAATCATCTATAAATAATACTTCAACCCCGAGATATTTTTCAAGTAGGTTGTTTTTCTCGTCAAGGTCTCTTGTTGAATAACTTTTAACAAAGTCTTGATGCATTGAAAAAGATGTTGTAAACCTAACTATATGGTTTAAATTTATAAGCTCATTTGCCATACATTTTATAAGGTGAGTTTTGCCAACACCTGTGTCACCAGCAATATAGATCAAAGTTTTCTTAAAATCAGAGTGACACCATTTTTTCATTTTTGCATAAAGTTTTTGCATATATTCTTTATTTTCAAATATATCAAAATTGGCATCATCAAAGCTTTCAAGGAAGTCAAATCCGCTATCTCTTTTTAAAATCTTATTTATCTCTTTTTTAAGACAAACGCAGTATTTGCCATCAACATAGCCCGTGTCACCACATTCTTTGCAAGTATAGTCAGGTTCAATAGAAGATAGTCCAAGCTCTTTAAGCCTTGCAAGGTATTGCGTTTTAAGTTTATTGTCAGCTGCCGATAACTCTCTATTTTCTTTTGCACATTCAATCATTTTAGCCACATAAGTTTGATAAAGCGTTTTAAATTTTTCATCTTTCAGTGCTTCTACCTTGTTGTTTATTGCATCATTTTCAGCCTTGTATCTTCGCAGGTCAATGATTCTTTTTGCTTGTTCAATTATGGTTGTTTTCATATTAAACTCCTAAACATCAATTTCATCAATAGATTGGAATAGTGCATTAAGTTCGCCTTTAGAATAACTACGCCCAGTGAAATTAGATTTTCTTTGTGGTTCTTTCTCTGTGATAGGGGTGTTATTCTTGGCTTCTTCAATATTTTTTATTCCCTTTTCATGATAGTCAGCAAGCACTCTAGATATATATTTGATAGGATTGTCCTTGCCATTTGCAAGAGACGCTGCATAATCTATAACGTCGTCACTAAGTGCCCAATCCTGCGTCCATACTTTATAGTTGTTGCGATCATAAGAACTTACATTTCTTGACAACCCCATTTTAGACAATAATTCTTTGATCTTGTTGTCGTCTGCAAGCACATGCCCCATATATTCATTGAATGCGTCAAGCGACAACACTCCAAGCTTATAGAATTTAGTAACCGTTCTGTCCATACCTTCAAGCGTTCTAATTGAGTTTTTAAAGCAATAGTTGGCTATTTCTAAAAGAAGCTCTTTTTCAAAGCCCAAGTTGATCCATTTAAGAATATAGTTTTCAACCACGCCTTCAAGGTTTTCATAGTATACGCCAATGGTCTTGTTGATTTCTTTTGCAAGAGTGTAAAGCTCTTGTTTTTCTTTCTCGAAATTGTCAATTTCCATAACAGATAAAAGACGCATTTCATAGTATTTAGTGAGAAGACTATCAACTTTTTCAAAAGAAAATCTTGCTTTTTTCTTAAAGTTTTTGCACACATAAAGCACAACATCAAGGGTGAAACCATAATCACTAAGCCACTTGTTTAGAAGTGAACGTTCTTCAACATAAGGGGCACGCTTTATACCCATAGCATTGAAAATTTCTGCAAGGGCAGGGTCTTTATCTTCAAAGGACTTAAGTTTTTCTTCAACTTGTTTTGTTGTGGTTATGCCTTCGTTTGCCCAGTTTTTAGCCACAGTTAAAATATAGTTGTATCCAATGGCAGATTTTTTTGTCTCCACGCAGTATTGCATAATCATAAGCAACGCTTCCTGCTCAACATGATATCTCTCTAAAAAGTCATAATATTCTTCATACTCATGCTTAGATATTGCACGCTTGCCTTGAAATATGTTTTGTGCCTGTTGATTGAACACTTCATATTTGTCTGGCTTATATAGTTTGTTTGCCGTTAGAACATTATTTAGTGGAATATATGTAACTTGAATAGGGTCAGTTCTAAGCAGTCTTACAAGACCTTGTTCTTCCCAATATTCAAAAGCACCAATAACATCTTCTTCACTCATGTTAAGCGTCTTTGCAAAGTTTTCAAGACTATTGTCAAAGGAACTACTTTTGCATAGATATAGACCATAAATATACACAACCACAAATTCGGGCTGTGAAAAAGGCAGATAGTCATTTAAAAAAATATTATCTATTTCAGTTTTTGAATTTGCTATAAATTCAGTTGAATATTTACAAAAAGCCATTTTTATCTCCGTTAATAGTTTATCATAGTTGTTGTGAATTTACAAACATTTTTTGTTAGTTAATTTTGTGTGTCCGGTTGACAGGGCGGAAAGCTTGCAAAGCTTAAAAGCTTTGCTGTTTTGCTTTTGCAAGCAAAACAAATTTTAAACATTCGTTTAAAATTTCAAGCTTTCCGCCCCTTGTTCTCGCTCCGAGTTTACCACAAATTCCGCCATATTTTTCCCGTAAAAGTTTATTTATAATGTTATAAATCAAAATTCAAGCAAGTATATTATAGCATGAAAAAGATAACATTAAACAAAAAAACAAAAATTATATCAACAATAATTTTATTTGTGGTAATAATTGCAATAGTGGTTTTTCTGTGCTTAACAGGGCTAAAGAAAGAAGAAACGCCACTTTCTAGTTATAAGATGGAGCTTTCTTATGATAACACCACTCATACTATCTCAGGCAGCGAAGAGATAACCTTTGTCAATAATTATGATAATATGTTCACATATCTATATTTGCATCTATATCCAAATGCTTTTAGGGAAGGTGCATCTGCATCTGTTGTGTCATCAGCAGAAGAAGAGAACGCCTATCCAAATGGTATAAGCTATGGCAGTATTGAAGTGCAAAGCGTGACAAGTGACGGTGAGAGCATTGACTTTAATGTGGAAGGGGAAGACCAAAATATTTTGAGAGTGGAGCTTCCTAGTGAAGTCTACCCAGATGAAAGCATCACCTTTACAATAAATTTTATCACAACTCTTGCAAATATCAATCACCGCTTAGGCTATGGTGAAAATACCATAAACTTAGGCAACTTTTACCCAATAATATGCATGTATGAAAGCGGTGTAGGCTTCAAAACAGACCTTTATCATTCAAATGGCGACCCATTCTATAGCGAATGTGCAGATTATGATGTCACAATAAGTTATCCTTCAAACTATATGCTTGCAAGCTCAGGGCAACTTATGGAAGCGTCAACTGAAAACAATATCACAACAAGCACAATGACAGGAGAAAAAATAAGGGACTTTTGCATGGTGCTAAGTGAAAATTTTTCTCATACCAGCAGTAAGGTTGGAAACACTATAATAAACTACTATGGCTATAATGGCGACACTAACTTAGATACCTGCCTTCAAGTCTGCGAAGATGCTCTTGCAACTTTCAACGAACTATTCGGCGAGTATCCATACAGCCAGCTTAGCATAGTTAAATCAAATTTTGTTCATGGTGGCATGGAATATCCAAACCTTGTGCTAATAAGTGACGAAGTTGCAAGCGACGATCTTGCCTATGTTATTGTGCATGAGATTGCTCACCAATGGTGGTATGGTGTTGTTGGCAACGATGAGAATAACCATGCATGGATGGATGAAGGGCTTGCAGAATATAGCACACTTCTATTCTTTGAAAATAATTCAAGTTATGGGCAGGATAGCGAAACTATGATTGACAATGCTCTTCAAAGCTATAAAACCTTTGTCCGTGTTTATACCAATGTGACAGGCAGTGTTGACACCAGCATGGACAGAGCTCTCTCAGCTTTTAACACAGAGCCTGAGTATGTTCAATGCACCTATACAAAAGGTTTACTTCTTTTTGATGCTATAAGAGAAACAGTGGGAGATAGAAAATTTTTTAAGGCACTAGAAGATTATTATCAAGACTTTTCATTCAAAAACGCCACACCTGCCGATATGATTGCTTCTTTCAATCATTCCACAGGCTACGACCTTGAAGGTTTTATCATGTCTTGGCTTGAAGGTGACGTTGTTGTTCAATAATATATTATAAAAATGTTGTTTAAAGACGAAGAACTCATGGAACTGATAAAACTTGCATTATAGACATAGAAAGCGGATAATCCGCAATTCTGTGTCTTTTTTTGTTTAATATGTCTAGTGATTAAAATATGGTTTCTTTGCCACACGCAAGCGAATGGAAAAAACTCTTCGAGTTTTTCGATAGGCAAAACAAGTTTTGCCTATTGTGATTTTTTGTTAAAAAATCACCCATTCGCTTGCGAACCAAATGTTCGACGATTGTCCGGCAGGGCGAGAATAAGAGACAAACTATATTTCCGCTCTTGAACCAAAAATCCGAGAAAACAAAAATTTTTCAAAAAAATTTAAAAAATTTGTTAAATTTGCTTGACGTGGGTTGCGGGGGGGGTATACTAATAGCATAAAGATAGACGCGTCAAGCGGCTATCGCGAGCGGCTTCGCCGCAAGAGCGAATGTGTAAATTTTTGCAAAGGCAAAAATTTACGAAAGGCTTTTGCCTTTCACAAACTCCTATGGAGTTTGGACATTCGCTCTTGGGCTAACGCCTGCTCTCAAGCCTAACGCTTAGCGAATGTCCGATAGGGTGAGTTGGATATATAAACATTGTTTCCGCTCTCCAAATCAAATGGCTTAAAAAATTCTGGTCGTGATTTGACGCCATTGTGCCGTCACACTTGTGACATAGGGATTACAAGAGTGCTAAAATGTGGCTAAGATATGCAAAAAAGGTCGAAATTTGCATAAAAACAACAGGTTTTAACAAAATAGAAATATAAATGGAGAAGAATTATGTCATTAAAAGTAAAACTAATATCATGTATTTCACTATTTATGCTTATGCTAGGTGTTCTAATCATAGGCGTATTTGCGGCAACGCAACAGCAAATAAGCATTAAGGGAACTTAAACTTTGTAGTTCCTGATAAAAGCTTGTATGTGAAAAATGTAAGATATCAAGAAGCGGGTGGTGAAGCGGTGGATATTGAAAGTTTCACTCCGGGCTACATAAACGGAAGCTTCAATATGGACTTGACTTCTTTAGAAACAGAAGAGAACGCTCACGGTTCCTTTGCATTATATTTTGACATAATCAACACCACAGATATTCAGTGGACAATAGTTGACGTAGAACTGCCTACAACTTTAACAAGTCAAGGTGTCTCAGCAAGCTATAGCGGAGTGATAGCAACAAATAATTTGACTGACACAGATTCAGACGGCTATAAAAACTTTGACGCGTCAACACCAATAGACGGCTCACTTATCTTAACCATAACCGCACCAAATTCAAGTGTAGTAGACCTTGAAGGAATAATAGTCACAATAGACGAATACATTGAACCTGTTGTTTATGTAACTTCAGTAACAACAGAAAACAACTCCACACAAAACACATTGACGCAATTCAATGGACCAAGTGCATTGATAGACCTATCAAGCATAGAGTTTGCAACAGGCGAAACAACCCTTACAATTTCCATGACATCACTTAGTGCAAACTATATCAAGAACAAGGTATCATGGGTAAATACAAGTGGAGTGACCATAAGCTCAACAAGTCTATACTTGCCAAAGAACCCAAGTGAAGAATTGACAAGTGGAGAAAGCAAAGATTTAACAATAACAGTCAACAATAACACAGGTTCAGCAACAACAATCTCAGGCTTAGAAGTAGAGTTTGCAGATATGGGAGAATATTTACTCCAAGTAACATCCGAAGGTGAAGTAAGTGAATATACCGGAGAAGGCTATTGGTATGTAGAGATGGGAACATACTCAACCACATCAGACAACGCCGAAGGCAAACGAGAAAGCGAGTATTTACGTTGGAGATACTTTGCGGAAGAAGAGACCCCATATAACGCAGATACAGAAACAGCCCCTGTTGCTTATCACTATGAGTTTGACAGAAACACGCGACCAACAGGAGAAGGATACTTTATCTTAGAAAGTTACTTTAGCAGTTTTGAAAGTAATAACGAAGGTGGCTTATATTGTTCATGGAATAACGATTATTTAAATGCATCACCATTCAAACATCAATTAAATGGCTGGAAAAATATAGACGCTAATGACTATTCAACAAGCAATATTAGACAATATATGAACAGTGAAGAACTTGTAAGCAAGTATTATGATACCGATACAACATACGCAGGAACGGTATACTCGCCATCAAATAACGCATCATATATGTCAAACATGTTCACCGACCTACATATAGATCCAGATAATGATATAGTATACACACAGATAATAGGCAGAACACTCGGAGACCTATATACAGACATGTCAAGTTCAGCAACAAATCCACAGGATGTAGATTTTCCTAAAGGTTCACCAGATGATTGGACAGGAGCAACAATAACCTATAGTAGAGAAGATACAGACAAATTCTGGCTCTTATCATATTATGAAGCCTACACCTTATTGAGTGGAAATGGCACAACAAGTAGTGATACAGATAGAGAGTGGGGATATTCTTATTGGCTCCGTTCGCCTTATTTGTCTATTAGTTATGCTGCTTATGGTGTTAGTACGTCGGGCAATATCGATAACGGTAGTGGTGTCTACAACGACGGTAATGTGGCACGAGCAGCTTTCAAATTTTCAGTAGATGAGCTTTGATATTTTAAAAAACTTGAAGAAAATTTGAAAACACAAAATCATTATAAAATTTATAACATAAAAACTAGGGAAAAACTTAAAACCCTAGTTTTTATATCTTCACCCATTTATAAACTCATAAAGCACGCCTAAAATCTCGGTATATCTATATTTAAGCACAGAGGAATAGGTTTGGTTATTGTTTTCAGGCGTGCCACCACAAAGCTCTTGACTTATTGCAAGGGCTTTTTCAAGAAGCGTGCCAAGTTCTTCTAGGTTTCCGCTTTTGCCGTCAAAAAGGGTGTTAAAATCGTCATAGACATTGCTCAAACTATTGTGTGCATTATTGACCGCAAGCCTTGCCGAGATTTCGTTATAAACCGCTGTGTCAAGACTGATAGCAACATCATAAATATTGTAATAGAAGTCATAACACGCACTAATTGCCTTAGCAATCACTTTCTTTTCATCTGCTGTAAAGCTGCCATTCACCACAATCTCATCAAAATGCACTGTGATAATTTCGCTATCAAAACCTTGATTTGCCTTCACGCTATTTTGCACAAGGGTTGCATCATTTTTATTTATATACACACTTGAAACAACATAGAAATAGCCATCTTGTTCCCAAATATAACCGCCAGCTCCCACTTTTTGATAGTCGCCTGCCAAGACTTGAGCTTCCGCTTTCACTTGCGACTTTGCAAGAGTGAGCATATATACATCAAAGGCGCTTGAGCTGACACTTTCATTTGTGCTATTTGTCCGAACAAGAGCAAGCGATAGATAATTTGCGACAATAGTGCAAGCAATCAAAAACACCACACAAAGTGATATAATAAAGAATTTTTTAGACTTAAAAAACGAAAAATTAAACTTTTTTGGCACCTGCACTTGCGTTTTTACTCCTTTATATGCTAATTTAGTGTATGACAAAAAACAACATTCTATGAAAGAAATATTTTGTAATTTAGTTTGTCTTTTGCCAGCAATATTGTATAATTTATATGTAAAATTTTTGTTTTTACAAAAGGAAAACGCCACAAAATTTGCGTATAAAAATATGAAAAAGGAGAGAATGAATATGAAAATAAAACCATTATTTGATAGAGTGGTTTTAAGACCACTAGAAAGTGAAAGTGAAACAAAGGGCGGAATTATTCTTCCAACAGCAGCCCAAGAGAAAAGTCAACTTGCCGAAGTTGTTGCAGTAGGCAGCGGCAAAACTGCAGACGGCAAAGATATCGGCATGTGCGTCAAGGTTGGCGACAAGGTGCTTTATGGCAAATACACAGGCACTGAAGTTGAAATTGACGAAAAGAAATATGTTGTGGTTCGTCAGCCAGATATCTTGGCAGTTATAGAATAAAAGGGGGCAATTTATGTCAAAAAAGATTTTAGAAGGACTTGAAGCAAGAAAAGCACTTGAGTCAGGTGTAAACAAACTTGCAAACACAGTGAAGATAACACTTGGGCCTAAAGGACGTAATGTCGTTTTAGGCAAAAAATATTCATCACCACTTATCACGAACGATGGCGTGACAATAGCAAAGGAGATTGAGCTTGACGACCCGTTTGAAAACATGGGTGCCGAACTTATCAAGGAAGTTTCAGTTAAAACAAACGACGTTGCAGGTGATGGCACAACCACAGCTTGCGTGCTTGCACAGGCAATAGTTAGAGAAGGCATGAAAAACTTTGTTGCAGGTGCAAACCCAATCATACTTAAAAAGGGTATTTTTAAGGCAGTTGACACTGTTGTTGACGAGCTTAAAAAGCTTTCAAAGCCTGTCACAAGCTCAAATGATATCAAACAGGTTGCATCAATCTCTGCAGGAGATGAAGAAGTGGGCAACCTAATCGCCGAAGCTATGGAAAAGGTGGGTGCAGACGGTGTGATCACAGTTGAAGAAGCTCAAACAATGAAGACCGAGCTTTCAGTTGTTGAAGGCATGCAGTTTGACCGTGGCTATCTTTCACCATATATGTGCACAAACACAGAGAAGATGGTTGCCGAACTTGACAGCCCATACATACTTATCACAGACAAGAAGATATCAAACATTCAAGAGATTTTGCCACTGCTTGAGCAAATTGTAAAGATGGGCGCAAAACTTCTCATCATTGCCGACGACGTTGAAAGCGAAGCACTAACAACACTAATCCTTAACAAACTTCGTGGAACATTCACTTGCGTTGCGGTGAAAGCTCCAAGCTTTGGCGAAAAACGTAAGGCAATGCTTGAAGATATTGCTATTCTCACAGGCGGGCAGGTTATATCAGAAGAACTTGGACTTGACTTTAAGAATATAACACCTGATATGCTAGGCAGAGCAAAAACCGTCAAGGTTGAAAAGGAAAACACAACGATAGTTGAAGGTGCAGGCGACAGCGAAAAGATTAAGGCACGCGTTGCACAAATAAGGGCTCAAATCAAAAATCAGACAAGCGAATATGAGATTGAAAAGCTCAACGAGCGTCTTGCTCGCCTTGCAGGTGGCGTAGCTGTAATCAAGGTTGGTGCAGCTACGGAAGTTGAAATGAAAGAGAAGAAACTTCGTATTGAAGACGCACTCGCAGCAACTAAGGCGGCCAGCGAAGAAGGTGTTGTGCCTGGTGGTGGCGTTGCACTTTTGAAGGCAACCCCAGCAGTTAAAAAACTTGTTGAAAGCCTAAGCGGAGATGAAAAAACGGGTGCAGCCATCGTTTTAAGTGCTATTGAAGAGCCTATCAGACAGATAGCCAGAAATTCAGGCGTTGATGGCGGCGTGGTTGTAAATAAAATCTATGAGAACCTTGACAAAAAGGCATACGGCTTTGACGCTCTTAATAATGAGTATTGCGACCTTATTGAAAAGGGTATCATAGACCCAACTAAAGTCACTCGCTGTGCTCTTCAAAATGCAGCTAGCGTTTCAGCCACAATGCTTACAACAGAAGCAGTTGTTGTTGAAATTGAAGACCAAAAAGAACAAAAAAATGTTGATGTTTACTAAAATAAAATAACATAGCAGCACGCTATGTTATTTTTTAATAATTTACAATAAATTTAATAAGTTTTTATATTTAAAAAAATTAAATTTTAAATATAAATAGAGAAAAATTTGATACAAATGTTTTAAAATAGAAAAAATATTTTAAATATAAAAATTATTTTTAAATAAAATAATTGAATATTTAAGTAAATTTAATCTATATTGCCGCCGCCCATAAACTTATTTGTAAGAGCCAGCACCCAGCTTGTTGGCAACAATTTAACGCCAAGATAGATAAGTTTAAAGCTTCCGCCAACAATAACAAAAGGCTTCGATTTTTTGCGTTTTGCTTGTTTGTATATGGCTTTGGCAACTTTTTCTGGTGGCATACGCTTGCCTTCATCGTGTTTATCTAGAAAGGCAAAGGCACGTTCAACTTGCTTGCCGTAACGCTCGTTTGTGTCTTCAATTCTCACACGTCTTTTCATAAATCCTGTTTTAACTTCACCAGGGCAAACAGCACAAACATCTATTTTTGCCTTTGAAAGCTCCATTCGTTGACACATAGTCATCATTTGGATGGCAGACTTTGAAAAACAGTAAAGGCTTCTAAACGGCGAGGCAAACAGCCCAGAAACGCTTGAGATATTGATAATTTTGGCTCCTTTTTGCATATATGGCAGGGCGAATTTAGTCACAAGATAAGCACCTTCAATATTCACATGCATAGTGTTTTCGAATACATTTGAAGGCACAAGCTCAAGTGCACCGTTGACGCCAATACCAGCGTTATTGACAAGAACATCAATCTTGTGATATTTTTCTCCAATTTGAGTTATAATATTTTTAACTTGTTCTTCATTAGATATATCAGCAACATAGCTAAAATCAGGAAACTCTTCATCAATTTGCCTTGCAACGCTAAGCACAATGTCGCCTTTTTGTCTAAATAGAGTGGCAGTTGCTTTGCCAATTCCCATTGAACCGCCAGTAATTACAACAATTTTATTCATTTCACACCTTCTTAACGATAAGATTTTAGCATAAAATAATAAAACATCAAAATGATTTGACTTATTTTTATGCTAATGCTAGAATATTTAGTATATTTGATTTTATAAAAAGGAGAATTATGAACACAACAAAAAAGTGGCTTATAATTGTGGCTATAATATTTAATTTTGTAGACGTCGCATGGGAAATTTATTCATTAGTAGATTGGTTTAGAACAGACTCAGCTGTTCGTAGTCCAGTTTTTTATGTAGTCTATGATTTTATAACAATCGCTTGTTGCTTAGCGGTTGCCGTGCTTCTTATCATGGCTATATGGAAGAACGGAAAACTCTTTCGCCAACGCCATGGCTATTATATGACAGCTCTTGTGATATCAATTATTGTAAACCTACTTTCTGTTTCAAGTGTTCTTCTAATAATTACAATGTTTATTTCAGATTGGGTGTGGATAAAGCCTGATAAGGAAAAATCTGTCAAGGTGGGCGACAATGTTGAGATTATAAATGAAACAAAAACAGAAAAAATAGCTCGCCTTAAGAAGATGAGAGCGGAAGACAAAATAAGCGAAGAAGAATACAATGAAGAGCTTATGAAACTCTTATAATAAATTTAAATAGTCGCTAAAAAATATTGTTTTTTATAAATTGCTCGGAAACAAAAATTGATAAATCAATTTTTTAAAAAGAAAGTAGAAACTTTCTTTTTGCAAGCCTATGGCATGCGTTTCCGAGCTTTTTTCATGCGGTTTTATTAAAAAATATAAATAAAAAAATATTATTAAATATAACTAAATAAAAAATAAAGGATATAAATAAATAAAGATAAAAATAAATTGTAAAAATAAAATAAAAATTTAAAAAATAATTAAATTTAAAAATTTATTTTCTCTTGCCTTTAAAAAATTCGCTTAAAATCCTGCTGCATTTTTCGCTATACTTTTCATCATAAATAATTTCAACTTTGTGGTTTAGCCGCGTACTTGAAAGTATCTTCTCACAAAGGCTGTCTCCAGACGATTTTTCTTTGCAGGCATAAACAAGACGGGCAATTCTAGCATTTGCAATAGCTCCGCTGCACATAGGGCAGGGCTCAAGCGTCACAAAAATAGTGCAACCATCAAGTCGCCAGGATTTAAGTTTTCGGCAGGCTTTTTTTATTGCGATAATCTCAGCATGCATCAGCGCATTTTGAGTCTTTTCTCTTTTGTTGTATCCTTTTGCAATAACTTTGCCGTCTTTAACAATCACCGCACCAATAGGCACTTCATCGTGCTTTAAGGCAATCTCTGCCTGTTTAATTGCTTCTTCCATAAAATCTATCATACTAAGATTTTAATAAAATTTTGTCTTAAAGTAAAGCACTTTGTTTGTCTTTTACAAAATATTATTGTATAATAAAACAATGGATAAAAACGCAAAAGTCTACGATAGACGCAACTTTTATAATGATGGTGACAGCGGAAAGGTATTTTTATTTGCCCTTATTTTGCCAATTCTCTTGTCACTTATATTCTCACTTATTGCAAATTTAATTGCTGGCGTAAATGGCGACGAAGCGGCGGATATAACAAATAGTATATGGTTTAACGCAGTCTACGGCGTGGTAACCGCAATCTGCTATGTATTTCTATATTTAATTTACAACAAAACACAAAGAATAGAATATAAAGCCATAAATCTTAATTTCAAGATGAAGTGGCATACATATCTTTTGATAATTGCAGTTGGCTTAATTCCTCTTTTTGGCTTATATAATTTTATTGATGTAGTTAACAATATCCTAGAAGCAATAGGCTTTCCAATGAAAGATGGAACAACAGAAACACTTGCAAATCCTATGAGCTTTGGTGTTTTCGCACTATCAGTTGTTGTAACCTGCATAATCCCAGCCATAACAGAAGAGTTATTATTTAGGGGAATAATTTTAAACGGACTTCGCACGCGTTTTAACGACGTGCAAGCTATCTTTATGTCTGCCTTTATGTTTGCACTTATGCACCAAAATCTACAACAACTTGTATATCCATTCTTGCTAGGCTCAATTATGGCATGGCTAGTTTTAAGAACAGGCTCACTTGTCTCGTCAATGCTCGTGCATTTTATAAACAACTTCCTAGTTATTTTGTTTGCATATCTTCAAAATGTCACAAGTTTCTCTCTTGCCTTGCCAGACACATGGTGGTTCTATCTTATTGCCATCTTGCTGCTTGGCATAACTGTTGCAATAGTTTATATTATAGATAGATTTTATTTTAAACATAAAAGCAAAGAAGAAGTGGAAAAGACTTCTACAAAAACATCAATTTTCATATATATATCAATAGGTGTTGCTCTTGCAATGATGTTGTTTATAACATTGTTTGCTTTTCTAGGTTAACAAATTTTGTTGTATAATCAAGCAAAAGTGGTCATAAGAAAACAAAATCGACAAAATATGACAAAGATTGTTAAAAACAGCAGAAATTCTACTTTTTCAAACAAAATATTTTTTCTCAAAAAAATAAAATCCCTCTTTACAGCGTGGGAAATTTGTACTAATATGTAAGTGTGGTTTGAATTAACGCCACAACAAACTGAAAATGACGTCATTAAAATTGTAACATAAAAAATTGGAGAAAAATGATGAATGTTAGAAATAAAACAACAAGAAACACGATAATTTGTTACACAGCCATCGTATTCTTGTTTGTGATTATAAGAATGTTATCACAATTTGGTGTTCTTAATTTTTTAGGAACAATAGGAACTTATCTAGTCAATGCTTTTGTTCAAATCGGCATGCTTTTTGCTATATCTATATTTATGTTCAAGGGTGTTCAAAAAGCAAAAGTCAAGGATGTGTTCAAATATTATGGCTATAAAAAGATTTCATGGAAAGCAGTTTTATATTCTTTCTTAATAGGTATCATAGTATATATTTTAAATGTCTTTGTTGCAACTTTCTTTAATGCCATTTTGTCGGCACTTGGTTATACTTTTACCACAAGCTCAGGTGGCGGTTCATATCCTTTCTGGCTATTTCTAGTCAACTTGGTGGTAACCGCAATCTTGCCGGGAATCTGCGAAGAGACAGCACATAGGGGAATGCTACTCAAAGGTCTATCAAACTTAGGCAGCAAAAAGGCAATAATAATCTCATCACTTTTATTTGGTCTTATGCACATGAATATAGAGCAGTTCTTCTACGCAACTTGCATAGGGCTGTATCTCGGCTATCTCACCACGCTTTGCGACACAATCTATCCAGCCATGATCATACACTTTACAAACAACGCACTAAGTCTATTTATGGGCTTTTCAAACGCCAATGGCTTGGGCTTCGGCAATATGTTTACATGGCTTCAATACAATTTCCAAAACAACTTTATCGTGGCACTACTTTTTGTGATAATTTTAGTTATTTTGCTCGTCATGGCACTAAAGGCGCTTTCAAAGGCTCTTTATAAGGAGACCGCACTCAAACGTATGCATAACCTGCAAGAAGCATTGTTCACGGAAATGATGAGAACTGCTTTTCAAAGTGAAGTGAAAGAGCTAGCCGAAGGCACAAAAACAACCCATGAAGAAGACCTTGAAAATTTTGATAAAATCTTCATGTCAACGTCCATTGAAACCGACAATTCAAGCGAGATAGACAATCAAATGCTCAAAGAAGACACGCCGTTCAAACTAGACACCTTGTCGCTAGTTTTGCTTGTGACCTGTTTTATCTTGACAGGTGCGGTCACCTTGATGACGTTTATAATAGGTGTGCTATGATAAATATAAGGCTTGTCTGCGTTGGCAATTTAAAAGAAAAGTATTGGACTGACGCCTGCAATGAATACAAAAAAAGACTGCAAAAATTTTGCAAACTTTCTGTAATAGAACTTGCCGAGCAAAACAAATATCAAGACACTGCAAAAATTTTGCAAAGTGAAGGAACAGAAATTTTATCAAACCTTGCAGGCAAGAATATTTTGCTTGACGTGAAGGGCAGGGAAGTGTCAAGCGAAGACCTTGCAAAAAAGATAGAACTTTTAAGTCAACAAATAAGCACGCTAACCTTTATCATAGGCGGCTCATATGGTGTAAGCGAAGAAGTCAAGAAAAGTGTGGACGAGAGAATATCATTTGGGAAAATAACACTTCCACACAATCTTGCAAGAGTGGTCTTGCTAGAGCAAATATACCGTGCTTTTATGATAAATAGTGGCAGCAAATATCATAAATAAAATAAATTAATCCAAGATTTTAAGGACAAATTTAGATATAACAAAAAAGCCATCTTTAGATATAACAAAAAAGCCATCAAATCATTATGACGGCTTTTTATTGTGTATTATAATAGGTTAAAAAATAGAATAGAAAACAGACAGCCCACAAATAGAGTAAGCAGGGCAAGAATTGATAAATTGCGTTGCATTTTTATCTCCTTTTACATATAAATATTTAAGCTCTTTGTCAAGTTTTTTGTAATCAAACTAAGACAGGCAACATAAAATAAAAGCGTTCAATCAAAAATCTCTGTCGTCAAAGTGTTCGTTAAAAAGTCCGCGTGGTCTTTGCTCGTTCCTGTCATCAAAACTGTCGCTATCATATTCGTCATTATATTGCTCGCGTCCAGCTTCAACATTAAGTTTTTGCATTGCATAAGCACTTTCATGTTCTTCTTCATCATCTTTTTTGCCCATTTTTTGAATGTTCTTTGCAAGGTCCTTTTTATTTCTACGAGAAAAAACAGCAATCGTTCCTTTGCCTTTGATAAGCTTAAAAACTAAAAATAAACTTGCAATTCCAATGATGATATAGACAATTCTTGAAAGTATGCTAGACTGATAGCCGAAAATTCCAGCCACAAAGTCATATTGCAAAAGACCAACTAAAAGCCAGTTTATACAGCCTAAGATTGTAAGTATAAAAGAGAGAATAGTAAGCATAATAATACCTCCGCTTTTAGTGTAAACAAATATGAGAAAATAATACTAAGGCGACAAAAAAGTTTAAAAATTGGTCACAAAAAACTTGACTTAGAAACAAAAAGAGATTATAATTTATCGAAAACTTTTAAAAGGAGTTCTAATTATGGTTCATGTTTTAACAAGAGAAGGAAAGAAACAACTTGAAGAAAAGCTCAATTACTATAAGACTGTAAGAAGGGTGGAAGTAAGCAAAAAAATAGGTGCAGCAAGAGAATTTGGAGACCTTTCAGAGAACTCTGAATATGATGCAGCAAAAGAAGAACAAGCTCAAGTGGAAGCAGAAATCCGCGAAATGGAAGATATACTTCTCACTTGTCAAATTATAGATAAACAAGAAGGTGCAAGTGATACAGTAAGCATTGGCTCAACTGTAAAGCTTTATGATGAAGAGTTCGATGAAGAGCTTCAATATAAGATTTTAGGTTCAACTGAAAGTGACCCAGCAAATGGAATTATCAGCAATATTTCACCTGTTGGTTCAGCTCTTCTTGGTCATAAGAAAGGCGACACTATCAAAGTAAAGATGGAAGGTGGCGAAATTTCTTATAAAATCCTTTCTATAAACTAAATTTTCACATAATTTGCCAATTTTTTCATGTTTATATTTTAGATTTTCTTGCAATATATAAATTTTTATTGTATAATAATAGTAAGTTTATAAGGTAGAATATAATATTTTTGTTGTTCAGGGCTTGCAGTCATGACACAACCTTTTTCTTAGGTAAGCACGCTGCTCGGAAATAAAATTTTAATTTAAAATTTTAAAAAGTTGCCCTTCAGGCAACTTTTGCCACTTTTTCAAAGTGGCATTTCCGAGCAGCTACTAAAACACCTTATAGAATTATTTATATTGTAAGAGAGAAATCAAAGATTATGATGTTTAAAAATTCAGTCAGATTATTATGTGCAAACTTTGATAAGGTATGGAAGCTTCTTGTATACCATATTTTATCAATCGGTTTATGCATAGCCCTTCTATGTGTTTTTTATAACAGCTACCTTGATGCAGGCATAATAGCTTACAATGAGTCAAACTTAAGCGGAACATTTGACACCGGCACACTCTACGGCTCCAGCCTAGCAAACGGACTGACCGCCGCAATAGACTTTGTTCTCATATTCTTTAGAGAGATTTTCACAAATGCAGGTATAGGCATTTATTTTTGCCTAGTATCTTTTATCTTGCTTCCACTTTTGCTCAATATCGGCAAATACGTAACTTGTGAAATGATGTATGGCTATATGTCATCATGTCAAAAACAAAGCTTCTCAGGCACATACCTAAAGACACTCAAAAATTCTTTGACCTATTCAATAATAAAGGTCTTTTATTGCATGCCATTCAACGCACTTATCGTGCTAAGTATGTGGGGACTTACACGCGTAGATAACGCAATCTTTGATTATATCATGCCATTTGCCTTTGTCATCGTTCCAGCACTTTTGATGGCGTTCAAAGAGACCTTCAATGCAGGCTGGGCACCAGCTAAAGTGGTATATAATCAAAATGTATTCAAATCGTTTATGATAGGCATGCGTGCCGTGCTAAGAAGGGGTGCAAGGGTATTTTCAACAGCATTTATAATCTTCCTTCTTGCAATAGTCCTTTCAGTTGTTCTAGGGCTTTACTCAATAATCATAATACTTCCGCTCATCTCACCACTAATTCATATCTTTGAAATGGTGATGTTCTTCTCAAGTCAAGGGATGCGTTTCTATGTTGATAGCGACACAATTCTTTCACCAAAACGTCTTGAGGAAGTTGATAAAATTGAAGACGCAAAGTATATCTTATAAACTAAGATTGCTTTTTTAATGTAACGATATAAATGAAAATTTATGTTTTCATGATTTTGTCTTGTATTTTAGTTTAAATACAAGACAGACATAACTTTTAGAAGGCTGAAACTCATTTGTAAGAATATATATAAAAAATAAACAATAAAAGGAGACAAAACGTGAATAATAACAAACTAAAAATAACATTTTTAGGGGGAGTAGGCGAAATAGGCAAAAACATGACAGCCTTTGAGTATAACGACGAAATCATAGTCGTTGACGCTGGACTTACTTTCCCAGACGATGACCTACCTGGCGTAGATATAGTTATTCCAGATATGTCATATCTAATTGAGAATAAGGCAAAAATCAAAGCTTTGCTTTTGACACATGGTCATGAAGACCATATCGGAGCAGTGCCATTTTTCTTGCAACAAATCAACGTTCCAATCTATGGCACAAGACTTACCTTAGCACTCGTTGAAAACAAGATGAAAGAGTATCCAAAGGTAAAATACAAGGCAATATCAGTCAAGCCAAAGAATGTTTTAAAGATAGGTTCTTTTTCAATAGAGTTTATCAAGGTCAGCCATTCAATAGCAGGCTCTCTTGCCTTTTCAATCACAACCCCAGTTGGAACAGTTGTCCACACAGGTGACTTCAAGGTTGACTATGAGCCTATTGACGGCGTTATGACCGACCTTCCACGTCTTGGTGAAATCGGAAGAAAAGGTGTAAACTTACTTTTATGTGAAAGCACCAACGTATGCCGCAAAGGCTATTCTATGAGCGAGAAGTCGGTAGGGCGAACTCTTGACGAGATAATCAAAAATCATCCAAATAACAGAATTATCGTTGCAACCTTTGCTTCAAACATTCACAGAATGCAGCAAATCATGGATATTGCAGAGAAATATAACAGAAAGATAGCCTTCACTGGCAGAAGTATGATAAATGTCAGCGAAGTTGCCATGAAGATAGGCGAGCTTACTTTCAATCGCGAGAACATTGTAGAGCTTGAAAAGGTTGACAAACTTGACGATAAGGAAGTTCTTATCATGACCACAGGCAGTCAAGGCGAGCCAATGAGTGCACTAACACGTATGGCGGCTGGCGAATTTAAGAGCGTAAAGATAAGACCAAATGACCTGGTAATCTTGTCAGCATCACCAATTCCGGGCAATGAGAAGAATGTATACAACGTTATCAATGCACTTTACAAACTTGGCGCAGATGTCATTTATGACGAACTTGCAGAAGTTCACACCTCAGGGCACGCTTGCCAAGAAGAGTTAAAACTCATGCACAGCCTTGTAAAACCTAAGTTCTTCATGCCAATACATGGTGAATATAGACACTTAAAAACTCATAAAGAGCTTGCAATGACACTTGGCATGGACGAAAGGAATATCCTTCTTCCAAGCTTAGGACTTCAAGTGGAACTTGGACCAAATTCACTTAAGGAAGTTGGCTTCGTCAAGGCAGGACAACGCCTTGTTGATGGTATGGGCATTGGCGATATGGACAGCAATGTTCTTAGAGAGCGTAAACAGCTTTCAGAAGATGGTATATGCGTTGTATGTGTTACTATCAACAATGTTGCAGGCGAAGTTACAGGCGACCCATTTATAATCACAAGGGGTGTGGTATACGCTGATGAGCAAGAAAGCTTTGTTCAAGACGCTAAGGCAAGCATCATCGCCTCACTCAAGGAGACCGACCTTCGCGGAGTAGAACCAGCGGTAATACGTGCATCACTTAAGCGAAATATCTCAAACTTTATCTATAGACGCACAAAACGTCGTCCAATGATTCTCACTATAGTAACTCTTGACTAAGGTGCTTTTATGGATAATATGGACGAGATAAAGGCTTATGCTAAGGTGAATTATATTCCAATAGTCAGAGACCAAACGGCAAAAAAACTGACTGAGCTGTGTCACTCACTCAGCCCAAACAAAATACTTGAGATTGGCACAGCAATAGGCTATTCTGGCATATTGATGCTAAAAAGCTGCAATGCTAAACTTCACACCATTGAAAAAGATGAAGAGCGAGCAGAGAAAGCCGAAGAGAATTTTCAAAAGTATGCAGTTAGTGATAGGGTGACATTCTATCTTGATGACGCACAAAAGGTCATAGAAGAGCTTTGTTCTAAAAATGAAAAATTTGATCTAATATTTCTTGACGGAGCAAAAGGGCAGTATATAAAGTATTATCCCTATTTAAAATGCTTGCTTAATGGTGGCGGCATCCTATTTACCGATAATATCTATTTGCATGGCTTTGTGCAAGCAGATGGCAAAGTGCCACATAAACATCGCTCAATGGTGGTAAATTTAAGGAAATTTATCGACACTCTCAGCCATGATAGCGACCTTGAAACCACTTTTTATGATATAGACGATGGCTACAGCATAAGCAAATTAAAATAATCAGGCTGCAGGAAAACATCGCGACCGAAAAAAACAAATAAATTTTTTAAAATATAAAATATGTGGCTTAGCCACTTTTTTTATGTCAACTTAAATTTATTTATGACAAAATTTAGATAAAACTCATGATTAAAGTTTGTTTTTAAAGAAAATTTGTTATAATAGATATATGAATGAATTTGAAACGAACTTAATAGAGTTTTTGCAAACAAATGCAAGCATAGGCTGGATATCACTATTTCAATTTATAACAATGCTAGGCAGCTACTTAGGGTTTATAATAGTCTTTGCCATTTTATTTATAAAACAGCGAAAGCTTAGCTACGTCTTTGCAGTGACATTTGTAGTTGCATCAGTTTTTAATCAGCTCTTAAAACTAATAATAGCTCGAGATAGACCATTCGTGAACAACCCGCAAATATTAAATTATGGGGGTGAAAGCGGCTATAGTATGCCGTCAGGGCATAGTTTATGCGGCGGGCTTTTTGCAACCTTTTTGTTTTATAATATTTTAACCACGTCTAAATACAAAACCACAAAGATATTAGGCGGTATTTTTTGCGTGCTGTTTCCATTTTTGATAGCCTACTCTCGAATGGTGCTAGGTGTCCACTATCTCTCTGACACTTTAGTTGGCATAGCACTTGGCGTAATCTTTGCAGTGCTAGGCATTTACCTTTATAGATACTATATGAAGCGGAGAAATAAAGCAAAAACACAGGAAAACTTGCAATAAAAATTTTAATATAAAGCCCAAATGTGCTACAATATATATGTATTTAATTAAGGCAATTAGGAGCAACATGAATATATTTTCAGTAATAACAAATAATGAAGAAGAAACAATGCTTGTGGCAGAAAAACTAGCAGGCACTGTAGGCAAGGGCGTAGTATTTACACTAGAAGGCGACTTAGGAGCGGGCAAAACCCATTTTGTCAAAGGCTTTGTCAAGGGACTAGGCAGCAACGCACTTGTCACCAGTCCAACCTTCACACTTTTGAACGTCTATGAAGGCGGAAAATTTCCTGTCTATCATTTTGATATGTATAGACTCTCATCTAAGGAAGAAGCCGAAGAACTTGGCTTTGACGAATACTTTGACCTTAAAAATATAGACGGCATCGTGTTTGTTGAATGGCCAAATCAAGTAGAAGGATTAATAAATTGCCAACATATAGAAGTCAAAATTGAAAAGTTAGACGGGGATAAAAGAAAGATAAGTATAGGAGCGGTCAAATGATTGCATTGTCATCAGCATATAAGGAAGCACTAATAGGGATAGAGATAGACGGGAAAAAGGCATTCAAATCAATGGACGCAAATTGTAAGCATTCAGAAAACTTACTTTTAAATATTGATAAAAGCTTAGATGAAATAGGCAAAACTATTCAAGAAAACGATACATACTCAGTCGTGGTCGGACCAGGTTCTTTCACAGGGCTTAGAATTGGTATAGCTCTTGTAAAAGGCTTGCTTGCAGGCAGCAAGGATGAGAAAAAGATAATAAGTCTCACAACCTTTGACCTTATGGCATATTCATATATAACAAATAACGACGCAGCGGAAGATTTCTACTGCGTAATCAATGCACTAAGCGGACTATTTTACGTGTGCAAATATGATAAGAACGGCAAAAAGCTAGAAGACGAAAGGGTGATCGATGGCGAAACACTGTCAAGTTTGCAGGGGGTTAAAGTCAGCCTTTCTGAAGAGAATGTCACAGAAATCACAGTCCATCCGACTTGCGAAGAACTTTTGTCTCTAAGCAAACTGAAGGCAGAGAAAGGTGAGTTTATAAAAGAGTCAGAGCTTCTGCCATTATACCTTAGAAAAAGCCAAGCAGAAATGAACTTAAAGGATTAAAATAAAGAAAAATTAGTCCTACAAAAATCTCAAAAAAAATTTAAAAATTATTAAAAAATAATAGACATTTTTAAATTATATATGTATAATGTGTTAAGCAAAATGAATAGATAAAAACAATCATTCATTTGCAAACTTGAAAAAGTTTTAAGGAGAGAATATGAAAAAACCAGTTTATATTAGATGTCCTAGATGTGAACTAAACTATATACAAAAAAAGGATAAATATTGTTCTGTTTGCAAAGCAGAAATGGAAGCAAAGAAGGATTATGTTGACGATATAGACCTAGAGCTTTGCCCAATTTGCAAAACAAACTATATTCAACCAGACGAAATCATGTGTGCAAGCTGCCTTAAGGAGCATCAAAATGAAGACGGCGAACTCAACTCTGATTGGGAAGATTATATTGTCCGCGACGATAATGACGATGTTATGACTATGGATGATGAAACAGGTGACATGGCATCTGTCAATGACATCACAAAATCAAGCTTGCTTGATGATGACGATATCACGCCTGATATTGACTTTGCTGACGACGAAGACGATATAAGCTTTGATGATGAAGACTTCGACGAAGACGATGACGAAGATGACGATGACGACGAAGATAGTGACGATATTGACGACAGCGATGACGATGATGACGACGATTATGACTACGACGATGACGACGAAGACTAAACTTAAACTATCAAACCTAAACTCAAAATTTTTAAGTAAAATCTAAAAATAAAATACTATTTTATAATAATAAAAAGAGACTTTTATAGTCTCTTTTTTTAATATAATAAAGTTAAATTAAAATTATAAATTAAATTATTTTTTAAATTAAAATTTATTTTTTATATAAAATTTCTTTGTTGTCAAATATCATTTCAACATCTTTTTTCTTTTTCAGTTTTTCAAGCCTGCCATCTTTTTTCTTGTAAGTTTTAAAATATGACATATAAGGGTCAAGGAAAAATAAACCTAAAATTCTTTTCTTTGAAAATTGCACATATAGCGTCTTATTGTCAGTCACAAAATCGCAGAAACTTTCAAGCAAATCTTGCTCTTCAATACCATAAAAGAATTTATTGTTTATAAAAGTCATTCCTGCAACTAAATTGCTTTCAACAATAAATCCATCATGCACATGAAGGGTGAGCATTCTATAATCTAAATTCATATTTATTTTATCTTTCAAAATAGGGTTTTCAATAAATTCGTTTAGGTCATCAATGGACGCCATATTTATAAAAATATCAGATACTAGTTTTCTACAATATTTTTTATCGATATCACCTTTCAGCTTTGTAAGTTTTTCATATACAAAATCTAAAACTTTATAAAAATTCATTTTTTGCTCTAGCATTTGGTCAACTTCGCTTGCTAGCTGCTCTATCTCTTCAGCTGAAATATATTTAGATAAATCATAATAATTAAACGCACCCTTAACAACATCCATACTTGTAATCTTTTCCATAATAGCTCCTTATAAATATATAATTATTATATAAAAAATACTTATTTTTTCAAATAAATTAATTAAAAATTAAAAAATATTTTAAAAATTCTTATTTTGACTTTAAATATATTTGTTTTTAAATTCCCTATTAAATTATTTAATATTTTTTTATTTAATTTGTCTAATTATGAATATTTAATTATTTTAAATAAAAAACAAAAATATTTTATTATTTTTATTATTAAACAAAAAAGTGTGCACTTAAGGCACACTTTTTTTAACTTAAATCCTATTTATTTTCGCCGTTATCACTAGGCTTATTATTTACGCCTTTATTTTTAAGACTTGCTTTGTAAGCTTTTTTCTCTTTTCTATAAGCGTCATCTTCTTCAGCAACTATCTTTCGCTCAAGTGAGAGCAGGTAGTCAGCCGACATAACGGTGTCAATTTTTTCCTTAATTATATTGATTTTTTCGTCAATTCTAATGATATTAAGGTTATAAGTTTTAAGTTCTTTTTCAAGTTCTCTAGAGATCTTGCCTTTGCTTGCAAGTTGATTTTCTTTAACAAAATCCTTGTGTTCTTGTTCAAGCTTAGCTCTGTCACCTTCAAGAACTTTCTTAGCTTGCATAAGGTCCGCTACTTCTTTGTCTCTTCTCTTTTGGGCTTCAACGAGAATTACGTCGTGGTTAGCAGATAATTTTCTATCATAGCTTTCCTTTCTAATTCTTTCAATCTTCTTAAGTTTAACATGTCTTAATGCAAATCCAATAATCGCAACAAGAATAGCCACTGCAAAGATTATTGAAGGAATTGCAAACCAAGCAGTGTTACTTGGGGTAGTGTCATCAGTTGTAGTGTCGTCTGAAGTATCGTCGTCAGTAGTTGTGTCATCTTCAGTCGCACTAGCTTCTGCAACAAATACACGCTGATTATAAACAGGTGAAATGCTTGCATTTGTGTATTCTGTTTCTTCAACAGAAGTGAAATCAATGTGAGTTATCAGTGCAAGACCAAGAGTTTCATTGCAATCAGAAACAAGAGTAAAAGCGATAGTAGGGGTTGAGTCAGCCGATGCACTTAAATAAATTGTATACTCATGAAGTTGCCCATCATTGACGATTTCTGTGATTGCGTCATAGCCGTCAATAGTAACAGTAACACCATAAGCACATTCATGTTCGTCAGTGCTTGCGTTATCAGCACCCACGTTGAATATTGTTGCAAGGTCAAATGTCAATTTGTAGTATGAACCAGAAGTCAAAGAAAGTGTATAGGCAGATGTCAAAGTTGCACTACTTGCATATTTTGTTTGAATTGCAAGATAATTTGAATCGTTAAGTTTATAATCTTCACCATATGGGTTATCACTTCCACTTATAATACCAGCTGCTGCACAATTTGCCTCGTCAGCATCTGTCAGGTTACTATCATAAATCTGGTCAATGCTAAGGTTATATGCAGGTGAAGTTTGAATTTCATTTGAAACTTCGCCGTTTACTGTTAAGTTAAGGTAATAATCGGTTAAGTCTGCTTTGTAATATGCATCAGTTGAATTAAACTCATCTTCACTAGAACTTTCAACAATGAAATTGTCAAGATAAACAATTCCAGCCACCTTATTATCTTCACTTCCAAGTGAAACAACAACTTGAATATCATGAGAAACGGTCTCAGCAGTGTGGAAGTAGATATTCATTGAGTTCCATCTGCCAGTGCTTGCAATACCGTCTTGTGAGAACAGCGTGATGCCATTTCCGTCAATCACTTCAACTTTTATCTCTGAAGGATTTAGATTTGATATGTCTTGGTTATAATAATCAAATGAAAGTTTATAGTATGAATTGCTTGCAAGGTTGTAGCTAGCCGACGTGAGTGATTGATAGCTATTTCTATTGTTATACATCATATAAACGTTATTTGGCAGGTCAACGCCTGTTGTGTTATTAGGGTGTCCAGGATATATTCTAGCCCAACTATACTTGCCAGCGTAAGTTTCTTTGTAGTGCTCAGCATTATAAAGGTAGATAATGCCACTTTCGTTATATCTTTCATCTTCAACCGCAGTTGTCCAATCAGATGCAGCGATAGGGTAGTTTAAAGCGTGCTCATCATTGTTTGTAACGTTGAAATATGAGTTTGTAATACTAGAAGGAGTAGACGAGAATGAAGCAAGCTCAACACTATTTGATGCTGCAGCATATTCTTCATTTGTGGCATATTCGATTGTGATATTGTCAACAACAACACAGCCATTTGCCGAAGTTGTTGAATCGCCAAGCCAAAGCTGAATATTGATAGAACTATCATATAGAGAATGTCCTTTAACGTAAATTTCTATAGTTTGATAGTCGTTGACAAAATTATTATCAACATTTGAAGAATAACCACTTGTCTGCCCATTTTGAAGAGCGTAATATTGAAGTGAGCTGTTGCTATCATCTTCATCGTCAGTCAAAAGGTTAGGGTAAAGACTATAAATACTGTCATTTTCTTGAACTTTAACATAGAAAGCACCGCTTGACATAGTGTCAGAAACTTTCATATTTACTGAAATTTTATAAATTACGTGTGCTTTTATGTCAAAATCTTTTGATTCAACGCCAACATAACCGCCATCTTCGCCAGTGTAAAGAATGAGAGTTTGGCTGTTTCCATAACTTAGGTCATCACCAACATAAGAATAGCCGCCAGTCAACGCTGTAAAATCAGCAGGTTGCATATTGCGGACATCTGCGATAATTGCATGACCACTAGAGCTTCCAACTCTTGTCCAACTCTCACCAAGTGTGTTTGCAGATGCTATTTTATCTTCAAAGTCAAAATTATAACCAGTTGTGTCAATCACAGCAGAGTTATCTTGCAACGTGTCAATAACAAAGCAGCATCTATTATTTAAATCGTCAAGGGTATCAACACCTGCATAATTAAACTCATAGCAAGAATCATAGAAAGCATTTTCAGAGTATCTGTTAACGTTGACTTCATCAAAGAAAACAACGCCAGTGCTTGTCATAGAGTCGTTGCCACCAAGATAAAGGTCAATAGTTACTGTTTGACTTTCATCACCTGTAGCAACAAAGATGTAGTATTCGCTCCATACATTAGAAGTGATGTTTTCAACTCCAGCTTCAATAGAATTGCCGTCACTATCAACAAGCCCTGAAACATAGATTGAAGCATAAGCACTGTCATCACCATTGGTCATTGTCTTAGCAGAAACAGTAAATCTATAGTATGAGTTTGCATCAAGCGTGATTGAACTAGACCTGTAACCTTTTGAAGCGTAGACATTAGAGTCAGAACTGTTATGCTTTGAGTTGATCATCAAAATTCTGTTGTCGTCACCTCTAGAGCCAGGGTTAGATTGAAGCATATACACGTCTTGATAATTAGAAAAGGTTGTATTGGTGCTACCATCACTTGAAGTGCCAGAGCCAACGTCAATAAGCATACCTTGAGCTGTAGAAGATGATTCTATAGCCGTCCAACCAGAAAGTGAGTTGCCTGTTGCGTAAGGGGTTGAGCCTTCTTCAAAGGAAGGGTTTGTCACACTAACACTTTCTTGATAATAGGTCACATAATCAGCAGTTGCCGCATCAGTTACCGAAGAGATTGAAGCAAGTCCGCCTAAGAGTGTAAAAGGAAACAAAAAAGCGACACATAACTTTAAAAGTTTTGATTTAGTTGACTTAAGTTTATTTCTAGTTTTAATCATAAATCCACCTTTTTAAAAATAGTTAAGCAATCTTGGCATAAAACAAAAAAATATATCATGCCGTAGACATTTACCTTAGTAGTATACAACATTTTTTCTTTATAATCAAATAATTTTTACATATTTATTCATAATAATTGTATGATAAATAATAACGAGTGCATAAAGAAAATATGCCGTAATTTAAATTGTGCAAAAGCTAAAGACATTATAAGAAAAAATTTTAGAAAAAATAGATTTGTCGTGCAAAATTTGCCGAATAAAAAGGAGAGAAAAGAAAATAAAGCAAATTCGCGAAAAATCGGCAAAAAATTTTCTAAAAAAGAAAAACTTTTGCTTTTCCTAAGCGGTGCAGCGATAGGTTTTTTAAATGGATTTTTTGGCGGCGGTGGCGGCATGATTTGCGTGCCCATCTTGCAGAAGGTGCTTTCACTTGATGCAAAGCAGTCTCATGCAACAGCTATTGCTGTTATCTTTCCACTCAGCCTAATCTCTGCGTTTATTTATGTAATCAATGGCTATATTCAGTCCTTTCCACTTTTGACCATTGGGCTTGGCGTGGTAGCAGGCGGGCTACTCGGTGCGTTTGCTTTAAAGTTTTTGCCGCCTAAAGCAATCAGACTGATATTTGCAATAATTATGCTAGCAGGGGGTATAAAACTAATATTATGAGCATCTATTTAACGATTTTTTTATATGTTCTCTTTGGATTTTTAGCTGGCATCTTTGGCGGTCTTGGCATGGGTGGCGGAACTATTTTGATACCCTTGCTTACAATTTTTTTAGGGCTTGACCAGAAGCTCTGTCAAGGTATAAATTTGGTCTCATTTTTAGTTATGGCAGTGTTTGCACTAATTATTCACTACAAAAATGGCTACCTGCAGACTAAAGGTATATTTTATATCATCATAAGCGGCGTTATTTTTTCATGTTTATCAGCTCTTCTTGCTGGTTTTTTGCCAAGCAAGGTGTTAAAAATTGCTTTTGGCGTCTTTTTGTGTATATTATCTATATTTGAAGTTATAAAAGTGTTTAAAAATTAGTTTACATTCTTGCGAAAATATGCTAAAATGTCTCAGACGGAGGAATATAACGTGGTAGACAAAACAAAGTGTATCGGATGCGGAACTTGCGTTGCCATTTGCCCAGTTGGTGCAATAAGCTTTGACAGCGATGGCAAAGCAGTTATTGACACAAATAAGTGTATAAGATGCGGGGCATGTCAGGCAAGTTGCCCAGTAGAAGCTATAGATTTAAGTAGAGGTAAAGATGGAAAAAGTAGCAATAATTGAGCTTAATGAAAAGGCACTCAAGTTATCTATATATAAAGTTAGCAATGGCAAGAGTATGCTGTCGCTTTGCAAAAATCAAAATGTCGCACTAGGTGAAGAGCTTGATAAAGACGAGCTAATAAACCCTAACACAAAGAATGAACTTTTGGAAGTGCTTAAGGTTTATCGAAAGATGATAGAAAGCTACAGCGTGGGCAAAATAATAGCAGTGACAACAAATGTTATTTTGAAGGCAAGAAATTATAGGGGATTTTTAGATGAAATCTATAATAACACAGGTCTTAACTTTGTTATACTCAGCGATGAAGATTATATCAAAAATCTATTCAATGCCGTTGTCAATAGCATAGATAGTGCAAAAGGCGTGTTTGTATATGTTGGAGCTTATGTTTCTTATATTGTAAAATATAATAGGCGTGCAATACTCGGCAGCAGTATATTGCCAATCGGCACATACAACACAAAGATAGAAGGAAACGCTGATAAAACTGTTGACGAAATAAAGAAGAAGATAGCACTTGACGGCGTTTTACAAGATTTAGAAGAAGATAGCAAGTTTGTAGGGCTTGGCGACAGCTTTATTTCAATGGGAAGAATAGCAAAGAAGATTCAACGCTATCCACTAGACGTAGACAACAATTTCCAACTCACATCATCTAATATGGAAAAAACATATCAGTTTGTAAAAGGACTTGACCTTGATAAGATTAAAAAAATCAAGGGTATAGACTATGATAGTGCAGATAGAATTGTTGTGGGCTTTGCAATAATAAAGGCTATATTTGAGCTTTTGTCAATCAAAGAAGTCACAATTTCAACTGCAAATTTAAGGGCAGGACTACTTCAAATCAATATTTTAAATGCAAGTCAAGAAAAATTCAATGACCTTCTTTCAAATTCACTTGAAAGCTACTATGAATTTAACAATGACGAGTTTTCAATAAATAGTCATGTATACAACATGGCAACAATACTATTTAAACAACTCAAAGTTATGCACAAATTACCAAGATTCTATGTAAAACCACTTAGAATTGCATCATATATGTATGACTGTGGCAAGTGCATCAATAGCGAAAATTACACAAAATATGGTTTTGAAAAGATAGTTTATTCAGAATTAGCGGGTGTTACTCATAGAGAGCTTCTTATTGCAGGCTTTATCTGCGTATGCCAGAACTTAGATGACTTTTCACTCAATGATTGGATTAAATACAAAGATATCTTAACAGAAGAAGACCTAGACGCTGTAAGAAAACTTGGAATAATTGTCAAGCTTGCGGTTGCACTCAACGCATCACAAAAACCAATAATTCAAGATATAGTTTGCGATATCTTAGGTGATTCAATTATCATGAAAACAGTTGTTGAAGGCGATGCAACTTATGAGATACTTGAGGGGATGAAGGTTGCCCAAGATTACAGAAAGGTATACAAGAAAAGTTTACAGATAATATAGGGCATTTATAAAAGAATGCCTTTTTATCTTTATAAGTAAGTTTTAATGCAGTTTTTTAGTAAAATTTTAAATGACAGAAAATTTTTAATGGAGAGACAGATATGAACAAATATAAGTATGCGATTGAGATAGGCGGTTCAAACACAAAAATCTATGTTAAAGACTATGGCTTTGTCCTTTGTGAACCTACTTTGGTGGCGGCAGAGCCAACGCCACAAGGCTATCAAATTATAGGGCTTGGCAGCGAAGCTAAAAAGATGATGGGCAAGACCAATGATAGTGTTGAAGTTTTCAGCCCAATATCAAACGGACAGATAAAAAATTATGAATATTTGAAAGCACTCCTTGAATATTTCTTTGCAAAACTAGACTTCAAAAAGAAACGTGATTCAATAATGGTGCTTATAAATTGCGGGCTATCTCAAAAAGATAAAGACACCTTCTTATCTCTCCTTTATGAACTTGGTTTTAAAGAAGTCATCTTAATCCCAACGGTTATATGCTCATGTATCGGAGCAGGCAAGAATATCAGCTCAACAAAAACAAATATGATAGTAAATATTGGCGGAGCAAACACAGATATTGCCGTTGTAAATATGAACTCTATAATAAAAGGTGCAACACTAGGACTGGGTGGACGTGCTGTAGACGTTGCTATTGCAGACACCATAGCCTATAATCAGGGTCTAGTCATCGGCTTAGGCACAAGCGAGCGGCTAAAAATTGAAGTTGGCAGCCTTTATCCAAATGACACCTTAAATATGGAAGTCACAGGAGTTGATATAGAAAGCAAAGTTCCACGCTCATACATAATTTCATCCAATGATTTGCTTGTGGTGCTTGAACCATTCTTTGACGAAATTATAAGGTCACTTGACGTTACAATCACATCTCTGCCGCCAGAAATAACAACCGATATCATAAACAATGGCGTTTTATTTGTTGGGGGAATGAGTCAAATTGCAGGGCTTGATAAATATTTAAGACAAAACTTCCGCTATCCATTTAGAATAGTTGAAGATGGCGAAAATGTTTCAATCTTAGGTGCAGGCAAACTGCTTGACGACCCAGAACTTTTGCAAAAGATATATGAAAACACATAGTTAAAAGATAGACAACATAAGTCTATCTTTTTTGTTATTATCAATAGCCAAAATCATTGAAACAAAATAGAGTTTATAAATGCCTAAAATAAGACAAAAACAAGGCAAAAACGACATTTCTTCACTTTATTTATTTGCCATGCTTTGCTAAAATTAAAGTCAAGGAGATAAAAATGGCAAGAAAGATTGTTTTGACAAGCGGCAAAGGCGGTGTAGGTAAAACAACAATATGTGCAAATCTAGGCATGTATCTAGCAAAACTTGGCTTCAGAGTGGTGCTTTTTGATGTTGATATCGGTCTTAATAATCTTGACGTTGTCATGGGAGTTGAAGACCAAGTTGTTTTTGATATCACAGATGTGATTATGGGCAGATGCAGACCACGCCAGGCTCTTGTTCAAGACAAGAATATCTCATCACTTTATATATTGCCTTCAGCTCATGCCTATAACAAAACAAATATAATGGGCGAGCATATCAAAAATGTGATTGACCAGCTTGACACAAGTTTTGACTATATCTTGATAGATTGCCCAGCAGGTGTTGAAGCGGGCTTTCATAGGGCGGTGTTTCCAGCGAATGAAGCTATAATTGTGGTAACTCCGCACCTTTCATCAATCAGAGATGCCGATAAGGTTATAGGGCTTTTAGATGAGTATGATATTGAATATAAAGGCTTAGTTATAAATAGAGTGCGGGGAGACCTACTTTTAAATGGCGAAATGATGACCGTTGAAAATATAGTCAGGGCGTTAAACCTGCCACTTCTTGGCGTCATTCCAGAAGATGACGCAATAGGGGCATCAAACTCACTTGGCGGACGAGTGCAATCAATAGAAAGTGCAAGGGCTTTCACACTGCTAAGTGAGAATATTCACAACGGCTCAAAGAAAATTTTTGATTGCACATATAAGTATCGTGGACTAATGGGCTATATAAAGCGAAACATAAAAAAGCATGTATAAAAAGTTTTTTTAGCTCACATTAAAAAAATATCGTGTTTTTATAAAATCTTTCATCTTTAATTTGTATATTTTTTATTATTTGAAACTGTATTAAGCTGAAACTATCTTTATAAAGAAAACAACAATCGGTATGGAATAGGCAAACAGCAATCGGCACAAAAGCAAAAATTAAATTTCATTTAATTTTTTAAAAGAAAGCATGCGTAGACCTGTAACCTTGCATGTTCACCATTTAAGGGCTGATAAGTTTGCTTTTATTCTTAAGTTTGCTTTCTTTTGTGAGTGCTACTCTCACGCTTTTGTGCCTTTTTCTGCTCCGCCCAAAGTTTTATTTAAAGCTCAAGTTTTTTCATGCGGATTTATTAAAAAATAAATATAAAAGGAGAAAACAATGGAATATAGAATAGCAAAAAGAATAGATAATATCTTAAAAAATGATAAAATGCCAGACCCGCAGCACATATGCGAAGTGCTGCAAGATGAGCTTAAACCGCTTATTGAAAGCTATATAGAATTAAATAGCGACCTAAAAGTGCGGTTTAAGAAAGACAAAAACAAGAACATATTTTTCATAGAGTTCTCTGCCGAACGCATAAAACCCTATGGCTACATACCATTTTAAAAAAATAACAGAGATAATTCTCTGTTATTTTTTTGTTATTTAAATTAATTAAACTCTTTCCCAGCAAGCATATAAGGTTGTGTCACCTGTGATAGTAATTGTTGTGAAACCGCTTCCACCAGAAGTGTAGTCACCCCATGCACTTGTTCCCCAAGACGTTGCTTTAAAGTTCTTTGCGTCTATTGGAATTGCAGTCAAGTATGCTGTGCAGGTTGGAGCATACTGCGTTAAGTCAATAGTTGTTCCCTCTAAAACCTTGAATGAATCAATAGGAGAAGGCGAATTTTTCATCTTGCTACCAGCTGTGCAACCCATAACAAGATACCATCTCAGGTCAAATGAAACTGTGTAATAATGTTTTTCATCAACGGTCCAATCTGCACTATAGGTTGTATCATGATTTGGCATAACTATATCGCTATTATAGCCATTGAAAGTATATGTTATTCTAGCGGTTTGCCCGTCATCAAAAACATAACTACTTTGAACAGGAACTTCTATTTGCTCGCCTTGATAGAGATGCACTATAACAGTTTCAGTGTTTCCATAATCACTTGTAAAGGTCAGTGTATACATATTTCTGATATAGATATCAAGGTCATTGTTAGGCATTGTAAAGTCGGTCATCTCTGCTGTGAAAGACTTGTCAAGATAGAACTTAGTTGTCTCATTGACCTTTTCTATAGACGAGAAGTCTATTGTATCTCCAACTTTAACACGCAGCGTAGCCAAAAGTTCATCGCCATCATAGACGTTTACTGAGCGTGTATACTCAGTTCTAATTAAGTTCCACTTAGCATAAAGGGTGGTATTTTGAGAAGGCATTGCGGTTAAGTTGAATTGCGACCCTTCTTCAAAATCTTCAGTTGTAAACCAGCCACCAAATTCATAGTAAGAAGTGAAGTTACTTTCAGTAATTTCTTTAGTTGTAAGGCTAGGTATATCTATACTTTCGCCTTCAAGTTTAGTTATGCTATCAATTTTATCATCACTATTAGTAACGAAGGTTATTGTATAGTAGTTTTGTGTTACGACTTCCCACTTAGCATATAAGGTCATATCTTTTCTAGGCATTGTATCACTTGTAAATTGTGTCAAGAAAGTTTCATCTTCAAACCAACCCGCAAAGTGATAACTCTTATGTGTAAGCCCATCGTCAACAACATAGTCAGAAAGTGTTGGCAGAGCTAAACTATCTTTATAATGATAACTTTGTGACTCAAGCGTCTCGTCGCAATTTGTTTCAAAATTTATTTGATAGAGTATTTCCCCAGACATCTGCCAGTTGCCATTGCTTGCTTCCCACTCTGTCTCGCTTGCGTATTGATAGTTATTAATAAAGTCATAAAGTGGGCTCATATCAACTTCTGTTCCATAGTCAACAATTTGAGCATCGCTCGTTGATAGGGTAAGTGTGAATATATCAGCAAGTGGCATGTAAAGACTAAGTTGCAGTTTGCCAACATAGTTCTTTCCCTCAGCAGTCTGTTCAATTCCAAGTGAAACAATAAGACTGTCAAGGTCAGGGTTGTTTGTAAGCTCATGCATATTAAGGTCAATCGTGAAGTTCTTATTATCTTGAACAGTGAAAGACTTAATAATGTTGCCAAAGTCCATCGGCTCCGTGCGTGGATTGTTCATAGACTCAATAATTGCATTCATAATAGTGTCAGTAAAACCAAAGCAGTATTGAATATAATACATAGGGTCAGCAAGGAAGGTGTCTATTGAAATTTTTGTGCTCTTTTCATAAGTTCTATAGCTAGCGCCAAACATGATATCAACTTTTTCACTTCTATAAAGATAGATATAGCCATCCTTATAGTAGATATATAGGTATCTGTCAGAGCCACTTTCAGTATCACCAAACTCATAAGGCACGTCGTTATTAACGCCAATCATAGTCGGGATTTCTCCAACCACGCCATAAAGTTCAATGTCACCTTTGCCCACAACGTTGATTTTGATATCAAATGGAACGTTCCAAGAGATATCAATACCAGCAAGCGAACCCAAGATATCAAATGAACCTTGAACATGGAAGTCAGTATCAGTTGTCATATTGATAAGAGCCTTGATAAGCTCGTTAGAGCCTGAAATATCAATATAATTTTTGGTTTGATCAACATAAGCAAAATCACTTAGCGTTTCAAAAGTAAGGGTAGCGTCAATCTTTGTTTCAAGCGTTTCATCAAGATATATATTAGAAAGCGTCAAAGACTTAATAGCACCATTTTCTTTAATAAGAGAGATTGTAAGGTCACTTGCGTTTTCATTGTTATAGATTGCCTTTCCGTCAAGAATAATATCAAGACTGTCTCCTGTCACGTCAATTTTCTTCACCATTTTCAAGATATTTACTATGTCGTCAATGCTTATTTCAAGCGAAGCAATGTCAGTTTCAATTTGAGAGAAATCAAGGTCAAGGTCGATATCTTCAAGGAAAGGTATGCTATTTGCATCAATTCCAAGAACTTCAAGCACAATAACGAGAAGCTCTTTAAAGTTGTTGTTATCAATCTTTAAGCAGAGCCCACTATAATCAAAGTAGAGCATTCCGTCTTCAATATTTGCAGAAATATCAAAGTTGTCGATGTCATTTGAGTTTAGACTAGCACTCATAAGAAGTTGAGAAGTTAAATCAAGTTGAATTTTACCTTCAACATTTATATCACCATAACTTGCCGCAATGCCAAATTGCATCTGTTTTGTGCTAACATAATCTAAAAGCAGTCCAACGTAGTCTAATATAGTCGTAATATCAGTATAATCTCCAACAGGGTTAAAGATACTTGCGATTTGTTCAACTTTAATATTTGCACTGATAGGCGAGCTATTTTCTCCATTTACAAGCATATACTCAACACTAATTGTGTCAATCATGTTTTCTGTAAGGGAAATATTCACGTTAAGTCCATCAAGAGCAGAAAGGGTGATTGCATCAGATGAGATATTGAAACTTGCACCACTTATGATAGCCTCAAGGTCAAGTCCGCTTAAAATGTCAGATATCATATTGCCACTATCACTACTATCAAGACTAATTCCAACTTTGCCTAATATTTCATCAAGCTTGCCTTCAATATCAACACCGAAATAGTCATTTAAGAATGTCTTAACATATTCAAGGTCATTTAAGTCAAACACAAGTTTGATATTTTCTGCTGTGATATATACTTTGTTTTCATAAAGCATAACATTTGCAGATAGGCTTTGATAGCTCAGTGTTGCAGTAAGAGAGAGCCCACTTTCATCATAATTTAACGCACCAACTATAGCAATATCTTGATAGCTTGCATCAAAACTTAGATAGAAAGTCTTGGCTAAAACGTAGTTATAAACATTTATCACACTGTCAACAATATCTTCAATAGGTGTGTATTCACTTTCAACAATGGCTGGAGCAGAAAGCTCTTGCTCACTTCCAATAACGTTTGCACTCAGCTTTAAGTCTTGATAACTTGCATCAACCTTAAGCTCGCTAGAGCCATTTGTGAGAGTTATTGTAAGTTTATCAAGTAAAACTATAGTCAAACCATTTTCATTTTCAACAAAGCTTGTGATTAAAAGTGGGTTGATTTCGCTATTGATTAAGTCCTTAAGTCCACTAGTTATAGAAGAACTATCAAATTCAATTCCAAATGCATCAAGCACTTTACCAATAACATTTTCAAGGTTATTAAGGTCACAAATAAGCTTAGTCTCACTTATTTCAATGTAAACTTTATTATTTAATATATTTACCTTAATATCTTGCCCAAACACACTAGTTGAAAGAGTGATAAAGCTGTTTTCTTCACGCGTGTGAATAGTGTAATCAATGTCAAATTGATATTCCCCATAGACAATATTTATCTGTCCAGAGAATGTGTTGTTTTGAAGAATTGCAAGCACGTTATCAAGCGTTGGAAGCAGCAATCCAATATCAATATAGCTTTCAGCAGGGGCAGTTAGAGTAAATCCGCTATAGTTAGAAACATTAACATCAACCACAGCGCCAAAACCATCAAAACCTATAGACGCTATTTTGCCTTCATTTAAAGTCACGTCAATCTTGCCAATATCAGTGATTGTAATAGAAGTTGTGTCACCATTCTTCACAATGCTCTCAAGTATTGAAAGGTCAATAGAGCCAAGGTCAATAGAAGGCAGTTCAATGCTATCAAGTATTCCACTAAAATCGCCACTTTCAATAGCAGATACAACGCTAGCAATCAACTCATTAGGCAGTGTAACATCAAAATATTTTTCAACCAAGGTCAAAACGTCTCCAATCTGCCCAATATCAAACCTAGCATAGATGTTGTAAGCTTCAAGATAAAGCGAACCGCTTTCATAGATAATGTTTGCCATTAAATCATTTATATTGATTGATATCTTTGCGGATTTCTCTGCAACATTTAAGTCAATTTTTCCATTTACATCTACATCATTGTAGTTAACTTGATAATTTACAGCCATTTGGTCTTGACTTGCAAAGTCAATGAGAGCTTTTACAATATCAAGAAGTTCAATAACATCAATATATTCACTTTCATTTACAATAGAAAATTCATTTTTTGAATTTTCAATTGTAACATTGGCTGAAATCGCAGTTTGTTCTTCACTTGAAATATTGTAGCTAAGAGAAATACTTGTAATCATATTTTCTTCAAGAGCAATATTGACATTAAGTCCATCAAGAGCAGAAAGAGTGATTGTGTCAGATGAGATATTAAAGCTTGCACCGCTTATGATAGTCTCAAGGTCAATTCCGCTTAAGATGTCCGAAATTAAGTTGCTAGAATCATTGCTACTATCAAGACTAATTCCAACTTTGCCTAAAATTTCATCAAGCATGCCTTCAACATCAACACCGAAGTAGTCATTTAAGAAGGATTTAACATAATCAATGTCATTTAAGTCAAACACAAGCTTGATGTTTTCTGCAGTGATGTAAACTTTGTTTTCAGAAAGCATAACATTTGCAGTTAAGTTTTGATAGCTCAGTGTTGCAGTAAGAGAAAGCCCGCTTTCATCATAGTTTAACGCACCAACTATAGCAATATCTTGATAACTTGCATCAAAACTTAGATAGAAAGTCTTAGCTAAAACGTAGTTATATACATTTATCACACTGTCAACGATATCTTCAATAGGTGAGTACTCACTTTCATCAATGGTTGGGGCTGTAAGTTCTTGTATGCTTCCTATAACATTGCCGCTAACCTTCAAGTCTTGATAGTTTACATCAATCTTAAGCTCGCTAGAGCCATTTGTTAAAGTTATTGCCAGTTTATCAAGTAAAACAATAGTTACACCATTTTCATTTTCAACAAGACCTGTAATTAAAAGTGGATTGATTTCGCTATTGATTAAGTCCTTAAGTCCACTAGTTATAGAAGAACTATCAAATTCAATTCCAAATGCATCAAGCACTTTACCAATAACATTTTCAAGGTTATTAAGGTCACAAATAAGCTTAGTCTCACTTATTTCAATGTAAACTTTATTATTTAATATATTTACCTTAATATCTTGCCCAAACACACTAGTTGAAAGAGTGATAAAGCTGTTTTCTTCACGCGTGTGAATAGTGTAATCAATGTCAAATTGATATTCCCCATAGACAATATTTATCTGTCCAGAGAATGTGTTGTTTTGAAGAATTGCAAGCACGTTATCAAGCGTTGGAAGCAGCAATCCAATATCAATATAGCTTTCAGCAGGGGCAGTTAGAGTAAATCCGCTATAGTTAGAAACATTAACATCAACCATAGCGCCAAAACCATCAAATCCAATAGACGCTATTTTGCCTTCACTTAAAGTCACGTCAATTTTGCCAATATCAGTGATTGTAATAGAAGTTGTGTCACCATTCTTCACAATGCTTTCAAGTATTGAAAGGTCGATAGAAGAAAGGTCAATTTCAGGCAGCTCAACACTGTCAAGTATTCCGCTAAAATCACCACTTTCAATAGCAGACACAATGCTAGCAATCAGCTCATTAGGCAACTCAACGTCAAAGTATTTTTGAGCCAATGTCAAAACATCTCCAATCTGCCCAATATCAAACTTAGCATAGATATTGTAAGCTTCAAGGTAGAGCATGCCATTTTGATATATTATATTTGCATTTAAATCACCAAGAGCAAGAGTAATTTTAGCTGAGATATTATTTAAATCAACGTCGATGCGGCCAGCAATCGTCAAATCATTATAACTTACATTATATTCAAGCCCAATTTGGTCTTGAGAGATAAAGTCAATAAGCCCGCACGCAAGGTCAATAACATTAGTAAGGTCAATATAATCACTACTGTCAACACTATCAATTACAACTTCCTCAGGGTAACTTACATTGCCGTTTACAGCAAGTTCAATACCTTCAATAGAAGTCTTAGGAAGGCTAAGCCCGGTTAGTGTATAGTCGGTTGTGCAGATAAGGTCAATTTGATTTACAACAGGAATAGCCACTTGAAGCACAAGCAAGCCGTCTTCACCATTCACTTTTTCAAAGTTAGAAAGCATACCAAGAATGCTGTCAAGGCTAAGCGAGTCCAAATCAATGCCAAGCTCAGGCATCTCAACACCAAGAAGTCCAAACACTTGACTAAGTGAAGTCATCAAATTGTCGGTTGCTATAAAGAATTTATTGTTCAAAAGTTCAAAATATAGGTTGCCATCCTTATATATAACGCCGATATCAAAAGAGCTATTCTCACTAAATGCAATATTTATATCAGCATTTACTGCCAAGTTCTCAAAACCATTAGAAAGGTCGATTTCGCCGTCGACGCCAATCTCAAAGTTTTGCCCATCAGCACCTATTTCAATCTCAAGTTCAAGCCCCAAAGCACTAGAGTTTGTGATATTGCTTATCATTGTGGAAATTTCTTCTGCTATAACAGTCTCTTCAGTGGAGCCGCCAGAGCTAGTTGAATTTTGCTCGTTCGTGTAATTATTCATTGAAATAGTTATGACACCATAAGCTGATGCCACTGAAATAATCAAATATAAAAGTGAATAAGACAGAATTTTAAAAATCTTTCTCATAATAAGCTCCTTTTAGACAGGCAGAACAACGTCGTCTACATTAAAGTAGTAGTAAGTCAGAAGAGTGCCGGTGCAGCTTGCGGGTATACCAAAGGCAACCACGCTATAAGTTTCATGAACGTCAATAGAAACTAAGTTCCAATCTCCATCAATGGTGATGGTTTGAGTAACCGTGTCAAATTCAGGGTAAGAGCTAAGTCCACTTGTCTGTCTAACTTGTCTTGCATATCTAAGCACGCTAGTCACAGGGTCAAGTTCCATAGTAAATGAGTAGTAGCCTGTTGCTTCGTCATAGACAACTTCGGTCTGACTTAAAATAGTCTTGTCAGATATAATATAAGGTTGAATTGCATCAGGCGTAGAGCCGGCAAGCTCAATGTAGTCATCACTAGAGTAAATTTCAGGCTCGCCCCAAACGGCATCATTAGGCTCAATGTCAGAACCCGAGTAAAGCTCAACCGAATTTGCTCCCTTATCCATAGCGGAGCAGATAGCAATGCTCATAAGCCCTTTACTGATACTTTCAAAGGTGTATCTATTTCCGTCATAGTTCTTTTCACTGTAAACCGACTGCGTTGCAATAGTTGAAACAACGCCATTGCCTTCAGCGTGGAAGTTGTTGGCAAGAGTAGCATTGAACTCAGCTAAGATAAAGTTCTGAGCAGGGGAAAGGTCAAGCGGCGAATAATCTCTATATTGCTCTGAAGCTCTTATGCTTTCAAGCCAATTACTTTGGTCAGAGCTTATACCAAACACACCTTCAAGCACTTCGTCAGCGGAAACAATATAATCGGAAACATCATATTTTCCGTAGTCTACGTTAGACCTTAACACGCTGTTGAAATACCACACGCCAAGTCCGCTTCCTGTAAACACGCCAAGCACCAGCAATATGCCAAGCGTTCTCATCCTTTGCTTAAAACTTTTCTTAACAACTTTCTTAGGCTTAACATTTTTCTTTGTCTTAGCCTTCTTTTCGTCATCAGTCTTTAAGGATTTTTTAGAGACCTTAACCTTTTTGCTCTTCTTGATTTCAGTTTGCTCAAAACCTGTATTTATATCAACGCCTTCATCGTCATATTCATAAGATGAAACGTTAGAACTTGTTGCCTGCGTGCTAAGACTATGATTTTCCATAAGCTCGGCAATCTTCTTATAATCTTCATCGAGCGATGTGTCTTTATCTTCTTGACTATCAGTTTTGGCAGCTTTTTCACCGCCATCACTCCCATCGTCATTTTCAATGCTATTTTTTTGCTCTTCACCTTTGTTTGAAAGGGTAGCAGCGTCCATATCCTGCGATTTTTTATCTAAAACGTTTTTGCTATCACTTTCACTAGTCTCAGACACAGAAAAAGAAAGCCCTTCTTTGCTAGGCTCTAACTTTGTCTCTACGTTATCTACAACAAAAGATTGATGCTCGCTCGCACCATTATTGTTTGCATTATTAAGTTTTCTATCATCACTGCCTGTGGCAGAATTAATCTTTTTATCTCTTAGTTTAGCCATGCTCTGCACCCCTTACTTAAGGGCTCAGCACACTCGTCTACTTTTGACATATTCAGTTTTATATATGTATTCACGGCTTGTCCGTGTGAAATATTTTCATGTAGGTTTAAGGAGTGGTCAAAATTGACAAATGTAAAGGCTGACAGACCTTTGACTAAAAGGTCCTGCATGGCAACAACAGCATAACTGTTTACCATAATACCCCCTAAATTGTATAAATGATAAATAACTTTAGCTTCTTAAAACTTGCATATTATAATGTTTATTTATCAACTAAACTTATTATATATAATAATAAAGAGAAAGTCAACGGTTTTTTAGAAAAAACTATAAAAATTTTTCAAACACGGAAATATCATAATCATAAATTTTTATGCATAATTATGCAAAAATGCTTGCATATTATAAATTTCCTTGCTATAATAAAATCATAATCAAAGGAGAAAATTATGCAGATAAACTACATAGACGACATCACTAAAAAACTTTTATGCCAAGAAGAGATTGATAAAGAAGAGTATCTTGCTCTAGCAAATGGAATAATAAAAAGTTACATAAAAAACACCAATAAGCTTGCAGGGAAGAGAGCAGCAGAAGAGCAGGGAAATGAACTCTTCGAGAATGTTATGAAATCATTACCAAAGTATGCAAAATACTTTGATGTAGGTTCATATGAAGATTGTATGAAAGAATATTTAGGCAGCCTTCCAAGCGAGATTAAACTTAATGAAACAGACTACAAACAAGGGCTAACAACACTTATGGATATGGCGGTTTTGTTGCAGGCACAAGTAGGTGAGTATAGCCGTAACAGTGGCGTCAATATAGACAACGATAAAACAAACTACACCAACAGCGTGGTTGACTTTGAAATGGCTCAAGAAAAGTTTACGCCCGAGTTTATTGAGATGACAGCGTCAAAATTATGTGGTAACAATAGGGCGGCGATTGATGCTTATAAAGAGAAGGCAAGAGAAGTTTGTGCAAAAATGGCGCAAGAGGCAATCTCAGATAAGATTGAATACTACACAAGACTTACAGATTATCTTGTTGGCTTTTATGCTGACAATGAGATTGCTCGCCGCAGTGAAGAAGAACTTGTCGAAGCTCAAGCATAATAATCTCCATATTTTTCAAAGGTTTTGTTTCATTGACGACTTATAAGGTCAGCCTATAACAATTTACTTTTAGAATTTTTGTAAAATAAATTATATAAATCTAGCAAAAACACTTGACAAACGCTCTGTTATTTTATAAAATATAAACGTCTTAAATTTAAGGCGTTTTTTGTTTGCACTAGCCCCGCGAATAAAATTTGCCTTTTAGGGCGGATAAAGTAGCGTAAAATCCCGAAGGTTTAAGCTATTTTAAAGATTATAAAAAGATAAATTTTATTTCGGAGGAAAGTGATGAAAACATATATGGCAAAGCCAGCAGAAGTTGAAAGAAAATGGCTTTTAGTAGATGCTGCAAACGTTTCACTCGGTCGTGTTGCAAGCCAAGTTGCAGATATCTTAACAGGAAAGAACAAAACAATTTATACTCCTCATGTAGATTGCGGAGACTTTGTAGTAGTTATCAACTCAGATAAGGTTGTTCTCACAGGCAACAAACTTACAGACAAGAAACACAGATGGCACACAGGCTATATCGGTGGTCTTAAGGAAGAGAACTATGGCACCCTTATGCAAAGAGATTCAAGAAAGGCAATAGAACTTGCTGTAAAAGGCATGCTTCCAAAAACAAGCCTTGGAAGAAAACAATTCACAAGACTTCATGTTTATAAGGATGCTGAATATAGAGAGCAAGCTCAAAAACCTGAGAAAGTTGAAATAAAAGGAGTTAGAGACTAATGGCAGAGAAGAAAGTTAATAAGACAAGTCAAGTTATCTCAACTGGAAGAAGAAAAAAATCAATCGCAAGAGTAAGATTATTCCCAGGAAATGGCAAATGGACTGTTAATGGAAGAGACATGGGTGAGTATCTTCAAAGAGACACTCTTCTCTTAGTTGCTCGTCGTCCATTTGATATCACAAATTCAGGTGATAAATACGACGTTATCGTAAAAGTAGTTGGCGGTGGGGTTGCAGGTCAAGCTGGTGCAATCAGTCACGGCATTGCAAGAGCTCTTGTAAAAGCTGACGAAATGTATAAGAAAGAACTTAAAGAAGCAGGACTTCTCACTCGTGACCCAAGAATGAAGGAAAGAAAGAAGTATGGCTTAAAGAAAGCCCGCAAAGCTTCTCAATTCTCAAAGAGATAATTATTCAAGAAGACAACTATGCAAGTTGTCTTCTTTTATGTTATAAAATTGATAAAAACTATTTATATAGGATAAAAAAGTATAAAAACATAACTAAAAATTCGTCAAATTTTTGTGTTTAAATCTTAATAAATCGCTTTACAATAAGTTCTCTTTTTTAGTATGATATATGGTAGGAGATTAAAATGAATAATGACGAAATCATAAAAAATGATGATAAAATTTATGATATTATCATAGTTGGCGGTGGGGCTGCAGGCATCTCTGCAGCTATCTATGCAAAACGTGCAGGGCGAGATGTCTTGGTGCTTGAAAAAGTCTTTGTAGGCGGTCAACTTAACCTTATTGGCGAGATTGAAAACTATGCTGGCTTTCCTAAAATCAGCGGAAACGAGCTTGCTGATAAGTTTAAAACCCATGCAAAAAGCCTAGATATTCTAGTTAAACTTGAAGAAGTGGTTGATTATAAACTAGATGGCACTGTCAAGGAAGTTGTTTGCAAAAATCATACCTACAAAACAAGGGCGGTAATCTTGGCTCTTGGCAGTCACCCAAGAGAACTTCAAATTGACGGCGAAAAACAATTTTTAGGCAGGGGCGTAAGTTATTGTGCTCTTTGTGACGGCAACTTTTTTAAGGACAAAGACGTTGCAGTTGTCGGCTCTGGGGACTCAGCTTTTTCAGACGCAATGTATCTTTCAAACATTTGTAATAAGGTCTATGTGCTCACCAAAAGCTATTTAAAATTGCATAATTATACAGAAAATGACCTACAAGAAAAGAAGAATGTTGAGATTTTAAAGAACGCTCTATCAAAGAATATTGAAGGAAATGATAAGCTCGAAAAGCTTACCTATACGCTCAACGGGCAAGAAAAATCTCTTAATGTTGATGCCGTTTTTGTGGCTATCGGCAGAAAACCAGACACCGAAATTTTAAAAGATAAACTCTCGCTCAATCCAAATGGCTATATCATCACAAATGATAGAATGCAAACAAGCGTGGAAGGCGTCTTTGCTTGCGGAGATGTGCGAGAAAATATGATAAAACAGATTGCCACTGCGGTAGGCGAAGGTGCAATCGCCGGCACCGAAGCCAATAAGTATATTTTGAAATTAAAGGGAGAGAAAACATGAAATTGTATATAGCATGTGATATGGAAGGGACCGCAGGCAATGTGACTTGGGACGAAGTGAACCAGGAAAAAAGTGAATATGCTCAGTTTAGAGAGATAATGACGAAAGAAGTTATAGGTATTTGCGAAATAGCAAAAACAAAATTCGACGACATTTGTATTAAGGATGGTCACTGGACTGAAACAAACATATTGCTTGAAAATTTACCAGATTATTGCAACATTATAAGGGGAGACGACGGAAGGAATTTAACAGGTTTAGATTCATCTTTTGATGCCTTAATTTTAGAAGGATATCATGCGGCTGGCGGAGAGATAACTTATCCGCTTTCACACACAATAAGTGATGATATAGTATTTGAAATAAGACTAAATGGCAAAAGAATAGGTGAAAAAACTTTAGCATTATTAAACGCAGCGAAATATAATATTCCGATTATTTTTATTTCAGGTGACGAAAAAGCAGTAGAAGAGGCTTTATCTTGCCTGCCAGATTTAGTAGGTGTTATAACTAAAAAACTGTCAAACACATCTTATATCTGCAAATCGCCACAAAAAGTAAATGGAGAAATAAAAAAGGCACTCACCCAAGCTTTATCTAATTTTGAAGAGATAAAAGAAAAATTGATTTATCGCCCAAGTAAATTTGACTTAGAAATAGAATATGCCAAATATTTTTATGCAAAAAAGGCAGCAAATTATCCGAACTCCATTTTAGAAGGAAAAACAGTTAAATTTAAAGCAAAAGACCTTGATGAGTTCCTACATATAATCAATTTATGTATATAATTTCTCTACAAGACCAAATCAATGTAGCTACAACAGAAGAAAAACCAAAAGAATAATGTATAGATAATTATTCTTGTGTTCTATAGAAACACTCATCACTTATCTTTCTTAAATTCAAAAAAACGTTAGCATCCGCTAACGCTTTTTTGATGCATAAAAAATCTCAAAATACGAAAAATGTGACCAACTTAGGTCAAGTAAACTGGGCATTATTGTATAAAAATCTCCAAAAACAAAAAAATTTTAAAAAAATTTAAAAAATTTGTTAAATTTGCTTGACGTGGTTTGCGGGGGGGGTATACTAATAGCATAAAGATAGACGCGTCAGCGTCTATCGCGAGCGGCTTTACCGCGAGAAGGCATGTGCATTTTGGGAAAAATGCACAAGAAGGCAAAAGTCTTTGCCTTCTAAAAGGCTCGTCAGCCTTTTGTGCCTTCTCGCGGCAAAGCCACTCGTAAAAATCAAGAAAAAGGAGTTTATAATATGTCACTAAAAGTAAAATTATTTTCAGCAATATCAGCTTTTGTGTTGATGCTATCTATGTTGCTAGTTGGAGTGTATGCAGCAAGCCAAACGATAAATCTAAAAGGGGTAGTAAACTTTAATATAGAAGACACCACGCTCTATGTTAAAGATATACGCTTGCAATCAGAGACAATAGAAAACTTTATGCCAGGATATATAAATTCAACCTTAGATTTAAACTTAGGCAACATAGAAAGCACTTCAGGTGTTGTCGCAATAGAAATAGATATGATAAACACCACAGAAACGGATTACACCGCAACCTGTGATAGAGTTTTGCAAAACGCAAGTCTAGAAATTTCAGGCATAATCACAGGCAATTCGACCCCAGTAGAAGACGTAGCCACAACGCCGACAATCTCCGGCACAATAACCTTAACTATAACCTACACAGGCACAACAAGTGTCACTTTAGATGACATAGCACTAAGCTTTATAGAATATGTAGATCCCGGCATTCAAGTGACCTTGCAAGGTGATATGCTTGATGCTTATATAATTGGTGAAGGAAATACTGAAATAATAGAAACAGGTGCTAGTTCTAGCAATCCTATAGATACGACGATTTCAGTTCCAATAAATACTAAGATTTGTGTTATAGTATATAATAATGGTCCTACTAACTTTGAATCTTATGTTAACGAAATTGATTGGTCATCTGAAAATACCTTTTATGGCTTTGAGTCTGTGATAGATATTCATACAGGAAGAGTGATTTTATATATAGATAATGAAATTATAGATAGTGCTGATGCACACACTACATATGTTTACTATTATGCTATCATAAATATCACTGAAAATTGCACGATAGATATAAGTCTCAGATCATAAAACTTTATAAAAAAGGTAGGAATACATGAAAAATAAAAACTTTTCAATAATTCCTACTTTTATTTTAATGGCAGATAATCACACCTTTCTCAAGGGCGTAGTAAGAGCATAGCCCACGCATTGGAAGGATTCTTATCTCTTTAAAATTGCATTTCTTTTCAAGGTCAGATTTGATAATGTTTGCCTCGTCTTCAGCAAAGCAGTGTGTGATGATAATTGTTTCTTTAGAGAAGTCTTTTGCTTTTTCCGAGATCATTTGCACAAGTTTTGCAAAGGCATTTTTGATTCCAATAATCTTTTTAGCCATTTTGATTTCACCTTCATGAGCTACGCAAATAGGGCGGATTACAAGTTTGCTTGCAATAAGCCCTGCAATTTTACTCATTCTTCCATTGTTCACAAGGTTATCAAACTTTTGTAAGATAAAGTAAAGGCTTTTCTTATCTCTATATTCGTCAATAGCTTTTTTGATCTCTTCAAAAGAAAGGTCTTGCTTAATAAGCTCAACAAGTTTGTCAACAAGAAGTATTTCTGTTCCGCTAACTTGTTTTGAATCTATAACATGAATATTTTCAGGTTTAGAATAAGATTGCTTAGCCACACAAGCAGCATTATAGCAGCCAGAAAGTTTAGAAGTGATAGTCACGATAAAAGTATATTCAGCATTGTCAAACTCCTGCAAAAAAGATTCTGGGGCAGGGCAAGCTGAAGAGTTTTTCTTTGACTGATGCATATCTTCAAGCATTGCAGCAACATTAAGCTTGTCGTTGTCAACATATTCCTTGTCGTTTACGTTGATTGTGAGTGGTATAACTTTAAATCCAATATTTTCATCCTTAACATAGTCGCTCAAAAGGTCAGAAGCGCTATCAACCAAAATTTGATATTTCATAATATTCTCCTATAATTTTTACTATTATTTATATATATTTCAATTCAATAGAATTAATTTACAATTTTTAGATATTTTTATAATACAATTTGTTTTCAGTTAAAATTCTTTAACTATTCTAAGTATATTACAAATTGACGCAAATTCAAAATAAAAATGAAATAATAATAAAAATCTTTGCCAAATTTTGTAATTTTGCGAAGTTTTCAATGTTTTTTCATATATTTTAACATAAATCCACATTTTTTTTGTTTTTCACTCTTGCGGATGAGAATTTTTATTTATAAAGTCAGCCATGCTTGATGCAAGCTCAATCTTTCCATATTTGTCATTGATAAACTTCAAAGTCTCCGAAATATCAGGTTTAACATCGTCAAACATGCTTATCTGCCACACATTTGCACTTGTCAGCATTGAGCCTTTTATGCGAACAGCACGCAGCGGGTAATTATACTTCCATATCTTATCAGTAAGTGCCATGCAGCCCTTTGCAATGTTGTCAATTTTATTTGTTGGCACAATTTTTTGACTTTTGTGATAGGTTTTAAGGTCTTTGTCTTTTAAAGTTATAGATAAAACTCCAGCCTTAACTTTGTGCTTTATAAGCCTATAAGACACCTTTTCAGCAAGAAAATAGACAACTTTTTTGACGTCCTCTCTCGTCACAATATCTTTCAGCGTTGTTGTTCCGTTTCCTATACTTTTAGGCGGCGGGAGGGTGTAATAGTCAGCCACAGGCTCTTGCCGCTCTCCCAAAAGGTCTTGTTTAAGCCTAAGCCCAGTAATTCCCATAAGCCCGTCAAGATATTCATCATCAAGCTTAACAAAATCGCCAATGGTGCTAACGTCAATGGACGCAAATTTCTTTTCAAGCCGCCTTCCAATTCCAACGATAGAGTTAAGTGGCAGTGGGTAGGTTATCTCTTTAAATTTACTTTTAGGTATCTCGGTTGTAAAGTCAGGTTTACGCATATCTGAGCCAAGTTTTGCAAATATTTTTGAAAATGACACACCAACCGACACAGTAAAGCCAAACTTGTCTTTAACCTTTTTCCTTAGCTCGTCAGCAATCTGCTTTCCGGTCATTTTAAGGTATTTAAGGCTATCAGTCACGTCCAGCCAGCACTCATCAAGCCCAAGTGGCTCAACAAAATTTGTGTAATCAAGGTATATGCTATGCAGCTGCATACTTATCTCTTCATAAACGTCATAATGCGGCGGTAAACAGACAAGCTCAGGGCATATCGCCTTTGCTTCACCAATGGTTTGTGCGGTTTTAACGCCATAGCTTTTTGCAATTTCATTTTTAGCAAGAATAATGCCGTTTCGCTTCTCAGGATTTCCGGTCACAGCAACAGGCTTATCTTTAAGCTCAGGCCGCGTCACACACTCCACCGAAGCAAAGAAATTATTTACGTCAGAATGCAAAATAACTCTTTCTTTCATTTGCTAAAAATCTCCATTTATTGTATAATAGGTAAAAATTAGAGGTTTTATGCAAAGACAGGAAAATAAGGTATTGCTAAGCGGCTTTTCAAACTTTTATTGTGATGGGCTCTATTCAGCTCTTGGCGAGTTTTTCACTTTAGACCAAGATTTATATCAAAAAATTTTGAAAGAGCTCTCAAACGAAGACCTAGCCACTCTTATAGATTATGCGGTTTTAAAAAATAAAATGGCGGGGGTAAAAGAGCTTTTCATCAAAGTTCCTTCCTTTTCTTATGGCACAAATTCACTAGAAAAATATGGACTGCTTGGCAAAGAGATAGTTGATGCTAGCCTTTATGGTTCAATGCCAACATCTGCATTAGTCGGCGACCGCGTTATCTTAGAGATAGAAAGCCTAGCAGACGTAAATCAAAGTTTTTTAAACGATATTGCAGACTTCTCAGCAAGGACTGATACTCCGCTTTTATTTAAAGTAGGGCAGACACTAGAAGAGCTTGGCAGGGTTGCAAATATGAACAAATGCTCACCTATGGAACTACTTGAAAGCTATGGCTTTCTTGATAGAAAGTGCTATCTCTATGGACTAAACTTTATTGATAAAGACGACCAAAAACTTATCAAGCAATATGAAGAGACCTGCATTTTTTCGCCTATCAGCGATGGCGAAGAAGGAAAAGGAGCAATAAATTTATATAATTTCATTTATAACGATTTAAAATTTTGTTTTTCAAGCGGAAAATGCTATAATATTGATATGCTTGCAGAAGGCAAACTTGCAAAATTGAACACTTCAAATCTTATGCATGACGACTCTTTGATAGATGATAAGTTGCTATTAGACGCAATATGTTGCTTGCAAGGAGAGAACAATATTGAAGTCGAAATAAGCTCTTTAGAGCCACTTTCCAACATATTTGATAAGAAGGTGTTTATTGCAGACGATGGCTTTTCGCCACTGCGAGAAAAAGTAATAGAAATAATAAAGAAGATAAAGGAGAAAATTTAATGGACATCACAACCACTCTTGCCCAAGAATTTGGCTTAAAACAGGAGTATTCACAAAACATCATAAACCTTCTTGATGAAGGTTGCACAATACCATTCATAGCACGTTATAGAAAGGAAATGCACGGCACTTGCGACGATCAAACCCTAAGAGCTTTTGCCGATAGACTTAAATATTTAAGAAACTTAAACGATGAAAAAGCAAAGGTTGAGAAGGCTATAACCGAGCAAGGCAAGTGGACTGACGAGATAAAAACAGCTCTCGAGAATGCTAAAACCTTAACAGAAGTTGAAGATATTTATAGACCATATAAGCCAAAGCGTAAAACTAGGGCATCAGTTGCTATTGCAAAAGGTCTTGAAGGACTTGCTGATATTTTGCAAGCTCAGTCTAAGTCATACGAAATTTTAAAGGAAGCTGAAAAATATATCACAGAAGAAGTGCCAACAGTAGAAGATGCAATTCAAGGTGCAAAAGATATTGTCGCAGAAAGAGTGTCAGACAATGCAGAGCTCCGCAAAGAGCTTCGTGAGCTACTTGAGAACAAGGCATTTATAAAGTGCGAACTTGTTGAGAACGAGAACAGCCCAACATACGAGATGTATAACGGCTTCAAACAAGAAGTTAAAACCATTCCAAGCCACCGTATACTTGCAATCAATCGTGGTGAAAAAGAAAAGTGCTTAAAGGTTGAAATTGAGATAAATCCAGAGCTTACTATGAAGGTTATTTATAAGTATTTCAAGAAGAACAACTCAGACACCGATAAACTTATGGAAGAGACCTTGCAAGACAGCTATGATAGACTTTTGTTCCCAGCCCTAGAGCGTGAATGTCGAAGCAATCTAACCGATAGGGCAGACGAGCAGGCAATCAAGATGTTTGAAGTCAACCTTAAACCACTTCTTATGGAAGCACCACTTAAAAATAATGTAATCATGGGGCTTGACCCAGCTTATAGAACAGGCTGCAAGATTGCAGTTATTGATGCAAATGGCAATGTGCTAGACACAGCAGTTGTCTATCCAACACCACCACAATCAAAGACCGAAGAGTCTATTGAAAAGCTCAAAAAACTTATAGAAAAAGACAGAGTTGACATCATTTCAATCGGCAATGGCACAGCCTCTAAGGAAGCTGAAATTTTTGTTGCCGAGCTTATCAAACACGTATCACGTCCGGTTAGCTATGCGGTTGTAAGCGAAGCAGGTGCGTCAGTTTACTCAGCATCAAAACTCGGCGCTGAAGAGTTCCCAGACTATGACGTTTCGCTCAGGTCAGCAGTCTCTATTGCAAGACGCCTTCAAGACCCGCTTGCCGAGCTTATAAAAATTGACGTTAAATCAATAGGTGTAGGTCAATATCAACATGATATGCCACAAAACCGCCTAACCGAAGTGCTAACAGGGGTTGTTGAAGACTGCGTTAACAGTGTAGGTGTTGACTTAAACACAGCAAGCCCATCACTTTTAAGCTATGTTTCAGGGCTTAATATGTCTATAGCTAAGAATATAGTTGATTATAGAGCAAAAGCAAAGGGCTTCAAGAATAGGGAAGAACTTTTGAAGGTGTCAAAACTAGGTCCAAAAGCCTATGAGCAGTGTGCAGGTTTCTTGCGTGTTGTAGGCGGCGAAGAGATACTTGATAACACCGCTGTTCACCCAGAAAGCTACGAAGCCACAAGAAAGCTTCTAAAACTCTTTGATATGAGCGAGGAAGATGTTAAAAATGGCAACATTTCAAACCTACCAAATCTTATCAAATTGAAGGGTGAAGATAAGGTTGCAAAAGAATGTGAAATAGGCGTTCCAACTCTCAATGATATCACAAACGAGCTACTTAAACCGGGTCGTGACATTCGTGAAAGCATGCCAAAACCGGTTTTAAGAAGTGACGTAATCACACTTGAAGACCTTAAAGAAGGCATGGTGTTCTCAGGTGTTGTGCGTAACGTAGTCGACTTCGGTGCATTCGTGGACATTGGCGTTCATCAAGATGGACTTGTTCACATAAGCCAAATTTCAGATTCATATATCAAACATCCAAGCGAAGTGTTGAAAGTAGGCGACAGGGTAGACGTCAAAGTTCTATCTGTTGACATTCCTAAGAAGAGAATATCTCTCACAATGAAAGGTATTGAAAAAGAATAGAAAGGTGCTATCTTTAATAGCATCTTTTTGCTATTGACACAATGATATTTTTATGGTATATTATTTGCATAAGACAGGAGAAAAACATGAAAGTTAAAGTGACAAGAGATGATGCCATAAGACTAAACTATGAGTGCACTCTTATATTGATGGCACTAGAAGAAAACCAACTTTGGCAAGAGCTTACACAACTTTATAAACTAGAAAAGACAGATTTGCCATGCTTTAGAAACAGAATAGCAACCATCCAAAAGTTTGATATTGCACAAGATAATGTTTTCCGTGCTATAAATGATGTCACTCTTGACTCCAAGATATATACCATAAAAAAGTTAAACAGCGGTGAACTTATGAAGGATTTGGAAATTATAAAAAGTGAAGTTGACGCTTCAATAAAACTTTTGATAACAGAGCTTGAAAGCGGAGCAAGGTCATAAAAATAAAAAATAGGCTCACTTTGTAACTGCATAAATCAAAAAAATTAAAAAAATTTTAAAAAAGTTGTTGACAAATAAAAATTTTGTGCTATACTAAAAACATAAAGGGAGTAGTCGCGTTGCAAACACAACGTTTTTTAGGCGACATCACGGCAAAAAGCCCGCTTAAAAATCAAAGACAAGACTTTGCTAAAAAAGTCTTGTCTTTTTTGTTTTTCTAGAGAATAAAAAAGATTTCGACTTTTAAATTTAAAAAATTAAAAGGAGAAAGAAAATGACAGAAGACGAATATTTTAAACAATTTTGTAGGGAACGGGCAAAAAAGAGAGCAAAAGCAGTTTTAAACAAAATAGGCACAGTTTTAGACAAAATAGGCTTTGTATCGTTATGTTCACTTGGTGCTGCGTTGGCTTTAGGACCACTAACCGCAGGTATAACAGGAAGTGTTTTGCGAAATATAGAAGATGACAAATTAAATGCTTTTGAAGGGCATAAGATATATAGTGATAATAATGCCATATGTGATTATGTTGAAGACAATTCAGACAAAGTGGTATTGACCGACAAGGATAATTCAGAAGAGATTGTTCTCAGTCAAAACGAGTGGAATAGATTAAAAAATCTCTATCAAAACACTGTTGTAACTGCAAGAAATCAGTATGAAAATGGTGAGATAAACATAGCACAGTATGAATGGATAGAAGAACAATATTTAATTGAATTTAGGCGAGCTGTAACAGTAGAACAATTTGTAACGATAAATGACGGAAGTGGAGTGTTAAAGAACTTTGACGAAGTATATAACAGAGTAGAAAATTACAAGGTAGTTGAAATGGTCGGCTGGATATTTTTTGGGCTAGAGATGGTAGCTCCGATAGTAGCAATGTTTTGCACTGCTCCTATGGGACCTATTTAAAAGCAAGGTGGAGTTCAAATAACGAATTTCTTTAATAAATAAACCTATAAAACTTAATATAAGACAAACAAAAAACATATCAAAGTGAAGTGAAACTTCAAATGATATGTTTTTTGTATATATTCGTATCTTATAGAACCACAAGTCTTTTAAAATTGTTGTAAATCGTCAATTCTATCTTGTCTTTCTTTTTCTAGCCTTTTTTCTTCTGCCTTTGGGTCTCTTTTGGCTCTTCTTAATAAAAATTGAAATAATTATATGTATTTTGCTAGAAATATTATAAAAATATGGTATAATATAGCCATGAGCAAATGTCCATATTGTAACACAACTTACAATGAAATTCTGCAAACAGGGTTTGTTGGTTGCAGTCATTGTTATCAAGAAATACCCGAGCTAAAACTAGCAGTAAAAAAGATGTATGGCGATAAGAAACACAAGGGCAAAAAGGTGGGTGGCAATGGAAATATTTGATAATATCGCCATCACTTCGCGTATTCGCCTTGCACGCAATATAGAAGGATTGAAATTCTACACAAAGCTCCAAAGTGATATAGACGCAAAGTATATCACAAACTCTGTCATGAAAACACTTGAAGAGTTTGACGTTTTCAACTGTATGTCACTAAAAGACTTATCACTCAATGAATGTAATGCACTCTTTGAAAAACACCTTATAAGTAAGGAGCTTATAGAAAATAAAGATATCTCATCAGTCGCAATCAGCGAAGATGAAAAGATAATCGTCATGATAAATGAAGAAGACCATATACGTGAGCAATGCCTTGAAAAAGGTTTTAATTTGTATAAGCCATACAGACGTATAAGCAAGATTGATGACGAAATTCTAAAAAGCATGCCAATCGCCTTTGATAGTGAGCTTGGCTTTATCACAGCAAGCCCGTCAAATCTTGGCACAGGCATGAGAGCATCTGTCATGTGTTTTTTGCCGGCGTGCGAGCTTACAGGAAAGATAGACGAAATAATCACACTTGCAAAAGAAGATGGGCTGACCGTTCGCGGTATATATGGCGAAGGCAGCAAGGCACTAGGCTACTTTTATCAAATTTCAAATCAAGGCTCACTAGGACTAAGTGAAGATGAAATCATAGATAAGGTCAGCGAGTTCATATATTCAGTTTGCAGTAAGGAACGTGAGCTAAGAGAGCTTCTACTAGAAAACGATTATGACCTATACAAAGATAAAATTTGCCGCGCCTATGGAACGCTTACAAACTGCCATATACTAAAAGAAGACGAAATGATAGAGCTTTTATCCCTTGTAAAGCTTGGTCAAGTGCTAGGCTTTATAGATATATTTTCCGACGAAAAATATCAAAAATTGTATTATGAAGGCATGAGCGCGAATTTAAAAGAAATTTTTGAATTTTATGATAAAAAAAAGGAAAATATCATAAGAGCGGAGTATATATCTAACAAGGTCAGAGAATTAACAAAGGGGGTTTAAAATTATGAATTATCAATCATCAGCATTTTCAGATAACATACAAAAGGTTATAAAAAATGCCAGCAAATTTGCACTCCGTTTTGGCTCAAACCTAATCGGAAGTGAACATATTTTATATGGGCTAACAAGCGTTAAAGATTGCCTTGCCAGCCAGTATTTAGCCGAAGTTGGCGTCACAGAACCAAGCTTGTTTGAGTTCTTTGAAGACAATGTCAGCGAAGACAATATTCTTTTTTCAGACGAAGTTGAAATGACACCAAGAACAAAGGATTTATTCAGAATAGCTCAGCAAATAGCTCTTCAAATGAACCATTCATTTCTTGGCACAGAGCACCTTCTTCTTGCACTTTTGTCAAGCACAGGCAGCGTTGCCTATAGAATACTTGTTGGACAGTATGGCGTTGATATAGAGCGTCTTCGTGATAAGGTCACAAAAGCACTTATGTCGGCAAGCCCAAACACTAGCGAAGAAAAAGGCGAGCAATCGGCAAATAAGCAAGCAGGTAGCACATTGCCTGACAAACTGCTTGAAATGGGCACAGATATCACCTTGAAGGCAAAGGAACATAAACTCGACCCAGTTATAGGTCGTGAAGAAGAGATACAACGTGTGGTTGAAATTCTTTGCCGTAAAACCAAGAATAACCCTGTGCTTATAGGTGAGGCGGGCGTTGGTAAAACAGCGGTCGTTGAAGGTCTTGCACAGGCAATCGTGTCAGGTGACGTGCCAGAAGTTTTAAAAGATAAGGTTGTCTATGCACTAGAGATAGGCGGACTTATGGCAGGCACAAAATATCGTGGTTCAATGGAAGAAAAACTCAAAGATGCCATTGAAACCATCATTGCAAGCAAAAATATCATTGTCTTTATAGATGAAATTCACACTCTTGCCCAAGCAGGCTCAGAGAAAGGTGAAACATCTCCTGCTGATATGTTAAAGCCATATCTTGCAAGGGGAGAGCTTCAAACTATCGGGGCTACAACAACCGACGAATATCGTAAATTCATTGAAAAGGACAAGGCTCTTGAGCGACGTTTTCAACCAATTATGGTAAATCCACCATCGGTTGAGCAAACCATACAAATTTTAAAAGGGCTCCGAGATAGCTATGAAGCCTTCCATAAAATCACAATCACAGACGAAGCAATAGAAGCTGCAGCCGTTCTTTCTGATAGATATATCTCAGATAGAAGCTTGCCAGATAAGGCTATTGACCTTATAGACGAGGCAAGCTCAAAGGCAAAAGTGAACTACACACTAAAGCCACAGGAGATAAGGTCGCTTGAAGATAAAATCAAATCACTATCAGCAAGCCGCGACGAGGCAAGTTTGCAGCGTAACTACGAAAAGGCTGCTCGTCTTCAATCAGAGATAATCAATCTTGAAAATGACTTAAAGAAGAAAGAAGAGAAGTTTGATGTTAAAAAGGAAAAGTCAAATAAAAACTCAATCGGAGCAAATGAAATTGCAGCGGTTGTATCTAAGTGGACGGGTATACCTGTAACAAAGATAACAGAAAGCGAAAAAGACAGACTACTTCACCTTGAAGATATCTTGCATAAACGTGTAGTTGGTCAAAATGCTGCAGTTGACGCCGTTGCTAAGGCAATCAGACGTTCAAGAGTAGGACTTCAAGATAGCAAGCGTCCAATAGGCTCATTCTTATTTATGGGACAAACAGGCGTTGGTAAAACAGAACTTTGCAAGGCTATTGCAGAAGCTATGTTTGATGACGAAAACAACATTGTTCGTATTGATATGAGTGAGTATATGGAGCCTCATTCAGTTTCAAAACTCATAGGTTCACCTCCAGGATATGTTGGCTATGACGAAGGCGGACAGCTCACCGAGCAGATTCGTCGTCACCCATATTCAGTAGTGCTCTTTGATGAAATTGAAAAGGCACACCCAGACGTTCTAAATGCTCTGCTTCAAATCCTTGATGATGGGCGTTTGACCGATGGTCAGGGCAGAACGGTATCTTTTAAGAACACTATCATCATCATGACAAGCAACTTAGGTGCAAAGGAAGTTAAAGAGCATCGCAAACAACTTGGCTTTGGCGGACAAGAAGATGATGAAGTTATTGACTCAAAAGCTATCTATATGGACGCCTTAAAAAGCAAGTTTAAACCAGAATTTATCAATCGTATAGACGTTATTTGCATCTTTGACCCACTTTCACATGATGACCTTGTCAAGATTGCCAAGATACTAATCTCTAATATAAATAAACGACTTAAAGAGAAGAACCTTTCACTTAAGATAACAGAAGATGCTCTTACCTTTATCGTAGAGAAGGGTTCAAATTCAGAGTATGGTGCAAGACCACTTAAAAGATATATTCAACAAGAAGTTGAAGACCAAATTGCAGAAAAAATCTTGCTTGGCGAGCTTAAGAATGAAGGGGAAATCATTATTGACGAGCAAGACGGAAAACTTACTTTCACAAATGACTAATAGGTCTAGCTTTAGTTGTTTTGTGATAAAAACTTAATTTGATTAAAATTAAGAAATATGGTAATTTACAAGTATTTGTGCTTGATTGAAACTAGGGGCGGCGGAACAAATTTTGAAAACAAAATTTCATAATAAAACCATGCGGTTTTATTATGGGAACGCAAAAACTTGCGTTCCTTCCGCCGCCTTTTTCTTCGCTCGAGCATATTTAAAAATTCAAGTTAGAAAGTGGTTTTAATTAAATATTTTTAATAAATAAATCAACATTTCTTAAATTTATTTTGTTTTTTTCTATAAATTTGCTAATATAAAAATATAGGAGGAAATATTATGAAAATAGATATTCTAGCAAGAGGTGGCTACAAAGTTTCTCAAAGACTTGAAAGAATTTTAAATGAAAAACTAGAAAGACTTTCAAAGTATTTTGACGATGACGTAAACGCTAAGGTAGTATGTCAAAAGGAAGCAAAACAAGAAAAGCTTGAAATAACAATCACAAGCAAAGGTTTATTATATAGAAGTGAAGTATCAAGCGATAATATGTATGATAATATAGACTATGCACTTCCAAAACTTGAAAAACAAATCGTTCGAAATAATGAGAAGAGAAAGGAAAAGAAGGCAAAAGGTTCAAAACAAGAAAACTTCTTGCCATTCGAGTTTATTGAAGAAGAGCCAGAAGAGCTCCCAACAATTTACAAGAAAAAGACCTTTGACCTTGACCCAATGCTTGTTGACGATGCAAGATTTGCTATAGAGCGTCTTGGACATGATTTCTATGTGTTCTTAAACGCAGAAACAGGCAAAATCAATGTTCTTTACAGAAGAAAAGATGGCAAATTTGGTCTTATTGACTTAAATTACTAAGATAATTTGAAATTATCACAACTTATAACTTAAAATATTTAAAGACAACAAAAAATCACGGAAATTTTGCTTCCGTGATTTTTTTAGCAATATCTTTCTTCATCAGAATAATCTTTAGCGTTGATTTTAGGCAAAACATCTTTAATAAATTTGCTTATATAGATTTCATTGCCTGTGTCAACAAATCTGCTATAGAGTTCACGCATCTGCCTTAATGATAGTTCGCTTGCAAAGAAGTTTGCAAATTTATAGATATACTCAGCAGAGTATGAGCAAGCAATATTTTCATACACAAGCTCAATATCTTCTCTAGAATTATGTGACAACGAAAAAGCATACATCTCTTCAGCTGAAATGTAGTTTCCTTTTAACGCACTAAATTCTTTTAAAATTTTCTTAGTTTTAAGATATCCATAATCTTGATTTTGGGTTTTTCTTATATCTATTTTCTTAAAGTTTAGTTTTTCTCGAGTTACACTATATTTTTCTTGTAATACACTTTCCATATTCTTTTCCTTTACGCGATAGGCAATAATTGTAACATACAAAAACACAAAAATCAAGATATAATTATGATAATTTTTGTCGTATTTTGACTAATTTTAAGCTATTTTTTTATATTTCTTAAAAAAATTGTATAATTGTTTAAAAAAATCCACTAGCTTAAATGGTGGATTTTTATTTAACAAAAAATGATTTTTAAAAAACGTTTATAATATTGAAAAAAATAAAAGGACTTTTTAATCCTTCTATTTTGTATTTCTTTAAGTTCAACTTATTTAGCTTCTTTTTTAAGGTCGTCTAAAAGTTTAGCATAGTGAGCTTTTCTTCTATCAGCGTTATTCTTATGTATAACGTTATCACTAGCTGCTTTGTCAAGCAAAGAAACAACATCGCCCAAAGCAACTTCAGCGACTTCTATATCTTTATTTTCGATTGCAGCCTTAAATTTTTTAATATAAGTTGAAATTTTGCTCTTTACAGATTTGTTTTGAGCAGTTTTCTTTTCAATTATTTTAACTCTTTTTTCTGCTGATTTAATATTAGGCATAGTATTCTCCTTTAAAATTTCTCTAAGAGTATAACACAATAAAATAATAAAATCAAGTAAAATAAATAATTTTTTAAAAAATAATCAAAATATAGTTATGTATGATTTGATTGATGAGTGCGGAAAAGACCTAGAAAGCGTTGGCTATACTGTCAAAAAGCTTGAGAAATTTGGTATAAGCACGGGCATTTTGAATGTTGAAGATGAAAAAAGCGATATGCGTGAAGGGGAATATTTTATTTTGAATTGCCCAAGACTTTATGATTATGGCATAGATTGTCATGCCTTTATTTCTGAAAATTTATCTGAGCACCTAAAGAAATTTATGAAAAATCTTCGCCTTCGCCATAAAGATAAGGTTCTTATCGTATGTCTTGGAAACCCTGATATTGCGGCAGATAGACTTGGTAAGGAAGTTTTTGATAACATCACAATAGACGTATTAAATAAGGCAAATAATATCTATAAATTCTGTCCAAATATCTTTTTCTCAACAGGGATTGAAACGGTTGATATGGTTGAAATGCTTGTTAAGTGTATGTATATAGACTACTGTATAATAATTGATAGCCTAACAACAAATAATCCCAAAAGACTTGGATGCTCTTTTCAAATAACCACCAGCGGCATGACGCCGGGCAGCGGTGTTGCCAGATTTTCAAGACGTATTGACCAAGACACTATGGGCGTGCCATGCCTTTCAATAGGTGTGCCATTTATGATTTTTGCAAGCGATCTTAATGAAAACAGCCCGCAGGATTTAGTCCTAGCACCAAAGGACATACGAGAAAACGTGGCTATAGCAGGCGAAATAATAGCAAACGCAATCTACGAGGTGCTAAAGTGAACTACTATCTTTTAATTCCATTTTTTCTAATAATTTTGTTTTTCCTGCCAATAAAACTTGAAGCAAGGGTATCTTTTAACGTCCTTGATTTTTCTGGTGCACTGGGCGTATTTTTGTATAAAAAGAAGCTTCTGCACGAGCAGTTTTGGATTAAGGGAAAGAAGATTATAACAAAAAGTGACGATGCAATAGAGACAAAAGAAATGGACTTTCAAAGCAGTGAAGTTATTTTCATGGAAACACTCTTGCAGGAGATAAAAGATAAAACAAGGTTGAAAGAGATTTCAGTGTTTTATAATATCGGCGTCAAAGATGCCTTTCTATCCGCCATGCTTGCGGGGCTTGTCAACTTCGCAATAACAATATTTTTGACCAATGTCAAAAATCAAAAACCCACCGCGTCATTATCACTTAATGACACCGTGTCCTATAACCGCGAAGTTTGTCAATTTGCAGTGAAACTTATAATGTCAATTTCGCTTTTTGATGTTGTGTATTCTTTACTTAATGCAATCATTTTAAGCAAAAAGAAACATGCAGAGCTTGCAAAAACGGGAGAGCTTAAGACAAATAAAACCTAATTTTCTTGCATAAGAATCAAACTTATGCAAAAGATAAGAAATAAAAGAGGCAGATTTTTCTGTCAAAGAAAAAGGAGAGAGTTATGAAATTTTACACAGGCAATGAAAATATCAACGGACTTATTGATAGTGCAATGGAGAAGATAAAAACCATAGTCGACTCAAGCACAATCATAGGCGAAAAGGTGGAAACTGACGACGGAACAACGATAATACCTATTTCAAAGGTGGCAGTTGGCTATGTTGTAGGCGGCGGTGAGTATGCCGACCTTTCAGCAAGAAGGGTTGCAAACCACTTCCCAATGGCGGGTGGTTCAAGCGGTGGTATGTCGGTAACTCCGGTCGGCTTTTTGATTGTGTCAAACGGCGAAGTGAGATTTATAAATGTTGAAAATAAATCACTCTATCAAACCGTGCTTAATATGTTCAATGCACTTCTTGCCAAGGTCAATGAGCAGGAAGAGAAGAAGGCTGAACAAGAAGGTGAAAATAATGAAGAATAAACTTAGGTCAGCCCTCTGCCTTTTGTTTGTATTGATATTTTTGTTCGCAGCAACCGCAGGCGGACTGAGTTTATTATTTTCTGATAGCAACAACACTTTTGCGGAAAGCTATAACACGTCAGCAAAGGCAATGTGCGTTATGGAAGCAAGTTCTCAACGCGTGCTTGCCCAAAAGAATTCGAGCGCCCAACTTCCTATGGCAAGCACCACCAAGATTATGACTGCAATAACGGCGATTGAAAGCGGTGTAGATTTAAATAAGGTGTTCGAGATTTCTCCAAGAGCCGTTGGTGTCAGTGGCACAAGTTTATATCTAAGAGCGGGCGAAAAATTCACCTTGCGTGATTTATTATATGGTCTTATGCTCATCTCAGGCAATGACGCAAGTGTTGCCATAGGCGAGTATGTCGGCGGCAGCGTAGAAAAATTTATAGAAATGATGAACAAAAAGGCTCAAGCGATAGGTGCCACAAATTCTCATTTTGACAACACTCATGGTCTAGACTCAAAAAACCACTATACCACAGCCTATGACCTTGCCTTAATCACAAGCTATGCCATGCAAAACCCAACTTTCAAAGAGATAGTATCAACGAAAAATATCAAGATAACAAACAGCGATGGTAAAAATAGATATCTAAAGAATAAGAATAAACTTCTCTCAAGCCTAGAAGGTTGCAACGGCGTTAAAACAGGCTTCACAGACGATGCAGGCAGATGCCTAGTCACAAGCTGCGAGCGTGACGGCATGGACGTTGTGTGCGTTGTGCTAAATTGCGGACCAATGTTTGAAGAAAGTGCGGCACTTCTTGACAAAGCGTTTAAAGAATACCATTTAGTTGACCTTACAAGCGGCTATGCCTTCAAAACAAAGCTAAAGGTTGAAAGCGGACAGCAAGATTATGTCAAAATTGGCACTTATGGCAGCTATTATTACCCACTAAGAACCGATGAACTTAAAAAGGTCAAATATAAGTATACTATAGACGAAAGTGTTGAAGCACCTGTTGAAAGCGGACGAGCAATAGGACAAGTTGAAATTTTTATTGATAATGACTTGCATTTTAGCGAAAAAATATATACAATGGAAAATGTAAGGAGAAATTCTATTTGGGAGAAATTAAAAGACCTAATAGAACAGTGGTAAAATGCGATTAAATAAGTTTTTAAGCAATAGCGGAGTTGCTTCAAGAAGAAAATGTGACAAGCTTATAGAAGAAGGCAAAGTCTTTGTCAATGGAAAGGTTGCACCGCAAGGTATGGTGATTGACGAAAAGAAAGATAAGGTGACGATAGAAGGTAAGGTTATAACCCTTCCTTCTTCTTTTGTGTATATAAAGCTCAATAAACCTAAGGGTTATGCATGCACAGCACATGACGAAAAGGGCAGAAAGACTATCTATGACCTAGTCAAGTGTGATGAACGACTTTTCTCAATAGGACGCCTTGACTACGATACCGAAGGACTTATAATTCTCACAAATGATGGCGACTTTGCTAATAAGGTGGCTCATCCTAGATACCATATGGAGAAAGAGTATCGCGTCACAGTGGAAGGAGAAATAAAGGAAAGCGAACTTGCGGTTATGCGTAAAGGCGTGGTAGTTGATGGGGAAAGAATGCCAAGTGCCAGAGTAGAACGATTGTCTTTTGACGGCAAAAACACCAAACTTTCAGTTGTTATAGATGAAGGACAAAACAGACAGATAAGACGCATGTTTGAAGCAATAGGAAGAGATATAAAGCTTCTAAAACGTGTCCGCATAGGCGAAGTTAAACTTGGTGGCTTAAGTCGCGGCGAATATAAAGACCTAACAGAAACCGAACTCAACAGTCTTGTAAGATAAAACTAACTAATTATAAGTAAAAGGAAAGGAAGAATGATTTTATATCACGGAACGCAAAATGGACAACTAAAGGAACTTATAACCAACTATAAATCTAATAGAGATGGAGATAATGTGCCAATATATCTTACTGATAGTTATGAATGTGCTTTTATGTATGGCGCAAGCACTTTTAGATCTTATAGTTTAAACAAAGATAAGGATATTTTAGTCCTAAATGAAAAAGCACCTGAAGGCTTTAAAAAATTATATCAAGGACATGGCTGCTATATATTTAAAATCAATATAGAAATTCCGAGACAAGTTGAAAATCATCCGTTAGGTAGCCATGTATTTTCATATGATAAAAATATAACGCTAAATAAAGACGATTGTGAATATATTAAAGATTGCTATGAGAAACTTTTGCAACTTGAAAAAGATGGCAAGATAATACTAAATAGATGGGAAAACTACACAGAAGAAGAGAAAAAACAGGTAAAGGAAAAATTTTTAAAGCTAGTCAAACCAATATTGCAGGAAAGTAAAGAAAAGTTCCCAGAAGACTATAAAATATTCATTTCATTTTATCCTGAACTAGAAACTTGTTCATCTTCAACTGAAAAAGGTGATTTATGAAAGTTGCAGTTATAGGTGGCGGAGCAAGCGGACTTTTTGCAGCAGGACTTCTCACAAAGGCAGGAATAGAAACCTTTATCTTTGACGGCAACGAAAAACTTGGCAAAAAGATATATATCACAGGCAAGGGCAGGTGCAATGTAACAAACAACTGCGACAAAGATGGATACTTAAAAAACGTTGTGCATGGACAGAAGTTTATGTATTCAGCAATAAACCAATTTGACAGCCAAGATACTATTGAATTTTTTGAAAGTTTAGGTTGTCCGCTCAAAACCGAACGTGGCGGCAGGGTCTTTCCGTGCTCTGATAAGGCGAGCGATGTCACTAAAACTTTAGTAAAAAATATTGATAACAATTTTTTAGATTTGCATCTAAATGAAAAGGTTGTGACAATAGATAAAAAGTCAAACTTTGCTATAAAAACAGAAAAGTCAAAATATGAATTTGACGCAGTTATAGTCGCAACAGGTGGAAAAAGTTATAGTGCAACAGGCAGCAGCGGCGATGGATATAAATTTGCAAAAATGTTTGATTTAAATGTGGTTACGCCGTCAGCAGCTCTTGTTCCTATCAAGATAAAAGATAGTTTTTGCAGTAACCTTGAAGGCTTGTCACTAAAAAATGTTCAGCTAAATGCTGTAGTCAATGGCAAAACAAAAAGCCTTTTTGGTGAGATGATGTTCACACATGATGCAATCACAGGACCAATAGCCTTATCTCTTTCAAGCTTTATAGGAAATAATAAAGATATAGAGCTTTCACTTGATTTTAAACCAGCTCTTACAAACGAAAAGTTAGAAGAGCGTATCCTACGCGATTTCAAAGACAATTTAAACAAAGATATCTCATATATTATAAAAGGTCTTTTGCCGCATAGACTTACCGAAATATTTTTAAACTGCTGCGGTATTGATAAGCATAAAAAGGTCAACTCAATCACAGTCGCAGAGCGAAATAAAATAATTTACAATCTAAAAAATTTTGCACTTTCATTTAGCGGACTTTATCCTATTGAAAGCGGCATTGTCACAGCAGGCGGTGTAGACTTAAAAGAGATAAACCCTAAAACTATGGAAAGCAAAAAAGTGCCAGACCTTTACTTTATTGGTGAAGTGCTTGACGTTGACTGCTTAACAGGTGGCTACAATCTTCAAACCGCTTTTTCAACCGCATACGCCGCCGCAAATGCGATAATTTTAAAGAATAGCAAGGTTTAAAAAATGTTTAATTTGTTTAAACAAAAATAGAATTGTAAGCAAAATTATAATAATATATTTTTAGATTTTTATAAAACCTTAAACCGCAAAATTTACATAGAAAAAGTTGTTTAAAATCTTTGCCTAAAACAAAAATTAGTTGTATCATAATATAAAGGGGAAATTTATGTTTCATTTTGTTCAAATAATTTTAGCACTGTTCATAAGGATGTTATTTCCAACTAAAATCATAGGGAAGAAAAATATACCTAAAGGTGCATGTATCTTATCAAGCAATCATACGTCAAATATGGACGCTGTTATGCTTGCCGTGAAAACTTGGGAGAAAAAATACTATCTTGCAAAGAAAGAGCTTTTTAAAAACAAATTTATGGGCTTTTTCTTAAGAAAGTTTGGTGCTATACAGATTGACAGACAGGCAAATGATATCACAGCAATAAAAAATTGCCTTAAGGTGCTAAAGAACAATAAAAAGCTTGTCATCTTCCCAGAAGGCACACGCGTTCATAATGAGAATATGGAGCTTGGTGAAGTTAAGCACGGCGTAGCCATGTTTGCAATCAAGGCAAAAGTTCCAATCGTTCCAATTTTTATAACAAAGAAACCTAAAATGTTTAGACGTAACAGAATATATGTCGGCACTCCATTTACGCTAGAAGAGTTCTATGGCAAAAAACTCACTGAAGAAGAGATGAATAAAGCAGGGGACATAGTGACTGCAAAAATGAACGAACTACGAGAATTTGCAATGAATCCTTTGACAAAGAAAAAATAAAATGATAAACTTTCAAGTATAGAGGTTTAAAGCATGGAAGAAAATAACAAATCAAAACCACAAATTGCCGATGAAAAATTTGATATGTCCGCGATTGATAGAACGTTTACAAACTACAAACGTGGACAAATCTTTGATGGCGTTGTGGTAATAAAACATGACGATGGCTGTATCTTTAATATAGGCGGCAAAAATGACGCATACCTGCCTAAAGAAGAAGTCGATGACTATGACAATTTAAAAATAGGCGATAGATTTAAGGTGCTTATAACAAACAACAAAACAGATGATGGCATGCTTATCGTGTCGAAATCTATGGCAGACGGCATAGCAATCGCTACTCAAAATGCAAACAGGTTGAAACTTGGCAGCAAATTCACCTTTGTTGTAACAAACGCAGATAGACAAGGGCTTTATTCAAAGCTTGGTGAATACTCAGTGTTTGTCCCAATCGCTGAAATATCTCACACAACAAAAGATGTTAGAAGAACAGTTGGCAAACAATTTGAAGCGGTTGCAACAGAGATTGATAAAGACAAAAAATCAATCATAGCAAGCATCAAACTTCTTGAAGATAAAATCAAAGAAACAAATGAAACACTTTTTTGGAATTCAATTTTTATCAATAAGGTCGTTCGCGGAAAAGTAAAGAAGATACTTCCCTTTGGTGCTTTTGTAGACGTTGGCGGTGTTGACTGCTTTATTCATATTTCAAATATGTCCTATTCAAGGATTGGCAAACCCGACGAAGTTATAAAAGAAGGGCAGGAGTATAATTTCAAAGTTATTGAAGTTGATAGAGAAAATAAAAAGGTTGCTCTAAGCCTTAAAGCACTTCAAGAAAGCCCGCGCCTTCTTGCAATAAAAGAACTCCATGTTGGTGCAATCTATAAGGGCGTGGTTGTAAAAATACTGCAGTTTGGAGCAATTATAAAACTTGAAAATGGTGCAACAGGACTTCTTCATATCAAGAATGCAACCGAAGCAAACAATAAACAAATTTATGAGATTGTCAAACTTGACCAGCAGGTAGAAGTTGAAGTTCTCTCAAAGGACGAAGAGGAAGAGCGAGTATCATTCAAATTAGTCTCAACCCACTAAAATACAATATAAGGTGTCTAATCTGAGAGACATAATACTATATATAGTATAAAATTATATAATGACATCTGCCAAAAGATAGAAGCGTATAAAAGCGTTATAATTGATTTTTATTTAAACTTGACTTATGGTAAACACAAAGGTGCATTTGCACCATATGCTAACGTGGCTCAGTCGGTAGAGCAGTTGATTCGTAATCGACAGGTCGCGGGTTCGATCCCCGCCGTTAGCTCCAGAAAATATGATAAATAAAAAATATTAAAAATAAGGTAAAGCAAGTTCGCGACCTGTCGATAGGGTCCCCGCAAATAGGAATATTTGTGGGAGAAGGAACATGCTTTCGCCTCGTAAAGACTTGCGAAGAGCAAGTTGCAATCGAAGAAAGTATGTGACGCTGTCGCGGGTTCGATCCCCGCCGTTAGCTCCAGAAAATAGACAAAGACAAAGTAAAAAATATTTTTCTTTATTTTTATTTTTTATAAGATGACTAAGTAAATTCTTATAATTTTTATTTGATTTAATTATTTACTTGACATATGTTATAAAATGTTGTATCTTGTTATTAAATAATAAATATTTGTTAAAGGGGTATCTATGAAAAGTGTTATAAATAATGAAAAACTTGGTGAAATAGTTTTTGAAGAGAGTGCTTGGACGGGAAAGAAAAAGATATCTATTGCTGGCAAGCCACTTACAAAAGTTGATAAAACGACTTATAAAACTGAAGACGAAAAGACGGCAACTTTATCAGGCAATTTTATTCAGGGTTGCAAGATGACCTTTGAAGGCGAAACTATAGAACTTACTCCAAGTGTTAAGTGGTATGAATATCTGCTTTCAATTCTGCCATTCATTTTTATTATGATATGGGGAAACATTGCTGCACTATGTGAGATTGTTCCTGTCGTTGGCGGTGCTGTTGGTGGACTTATCAGTGCAATCTTCAGCTGTGTCAATTTAGTTATAATAAAAAGGTTTAAACAATGGTGGCTCAAACTTATAATTTCAATCATAACATTAGGTTTAACCTTTTTAGTATGTTATCTTATAGCTCTAGCAATTCTAGCGATAGCAGCCTAAATCAAAATAGAGAAAAACCCTACGGAAATTCCATAGGGTTTTATTTTAGTCTTTTAATTAAATCTATCACCATTTGTGTGTCATCTTCAGAAAGGTCACTTATAAGCTCTAAAATATCTTTATCATTTTTATTATATTGATCTCCAAGATAAAAGAAGTCCTGGATAGTGATACCTACAACATCACAAAAATCTAAAAGAGTCTTTACTTTAAGTTCAACACTTTTGTTTTCAATTCTTTTAATAAATTGTTCAGTATAACCTAATCTAAAACTTAATTCTCGCATAGACAAATTAGCTTTAGTGCGGAAGTAGCCCAATCTATTTATAATTTCATCATAATTAATTTTCTTGTTCAAAGTCATTCTTCGTTTTACATATAATCTAAATCTTTTCTTTTGAATACTGGGTCATCCAAAAATTCAATGGGCGTCATTCCAAGCCCATCAGCCACTTGGTATATAATTGCAAGTGTAGGGCACTTTGTATTGCCTTTCGCGATATTAACGATTGTTGACCTAGCAATACAACTATCTTTTAAAAATTTATATAAGGATATATTTTTTTCTTTTAATAAAGTTGTAAGCCGAATTGTAAAAGCTTCACCTAAAGTCATAACTCACTCCAATTTATCATGTCCTAATTAAGACAACTTTATTTTAACAATATAGAAGTTTTAAAATGTGACCTAATTAGGACTTTCTTGATTTATTTGTTTGAACTTGATACATGTTATAAAATTCCTAAATTCGTAACATATATTTTTTTTATTAAAAAATACTTTGATTTGAGTTGGTTATATGCTAAAATAGATTAGATTTATAAACAAGGGGAAGAAAATGCAAATTGTAGTAACAGGTATAACAGGCAATATGGGGCAGGCTACTCTTGAAGAGCTTGTTAAACTTGATTTTATAGACAAATTTAAATTTTTGGTTTTACCAGATGATAAACGTATAAAAAAACTTTTGAAAAAATACAAGAAGTTTAAAAATAAATTTGAAATAATATATGGCAATATCGCTGAAAAAGTTAAGTGTCAAAAATTGGTGGCAGGGTGTGATTATGTCATCAACTTGGCTGCAGTGATTCCACCACATTCAGACCAACATCCAGAAAAAGCTATAGAGTGTAATGAAGTGGGAGCCAATGCACTAGTCTCTTCTATAGAAGAGCTTGAAAGTCAACCTAAATACATACATATTTCAACAGTGGCACTCTATGGTAATCGCAATTATAAACATGCATGGGGTCAAATAGGAGATCCTCTTCTTGTAAGCCCTTATGATATTTATTCCGCTACTAAACTTAGGGGAGAATTTAGAGTTCTTGAGTCTAAGATTAAAACATGGGTCGTTTTAAGACAAACAGCCATGCTTCACAAAAATATGCTTTCTGATAATATGAGCGATGGGCTTATGTTCCATACATGCTTCAACGCACCACTAGAATGGGCAACGGCACATGACAGCGGAGTGCTTATTGCGAGTATTTTAAAGGAAGATAGAGAAAAAGACTTATCAAAAGTTTTCTGGAAGAGATGTTTCAATATTGGCGGCGGGCAAGTCAACTGTATCACTGGCTATGACACGCTCAACGATGGCTTCAAAATGATAGGCGGCTCTACTAAAGATTTCTTTAAGCCATACTATAATGCAACACGCAACTTTCATGGTATGTGGTTCTATGATGGCAATCTTTTAAATGAACTTTTTGACTATCAAAAACAAACAACTGATATGTATTGGCAAAAGATTGCAAAAACGCACAAAATTTATAGTGCAGGGAAGATTGTTCCAAAAGGTCTTATTTCAACCTTTGCAATTAAAAGACTCTTTAAAAGCAAAAATTCTCCAGCTTACTGGGCAAAACATAAGGATGAAGCAAAACTGATAGCGTATTTTGGCAGCAGGGAAGCCTATGAAAACTTGAGCAAAGATTGGTCTAAATTTAATCTGCTCGTTGAAAATAAAGACGAAAATGGTGAATTTATTGACTATCAATCTCTAAGGCAAAAAGAAAATGCAAAACTTATAAACTATTATTATGATATAGACAATTATCAAAACATAACTATAAAAGATTTGCAGAAAGTGGCAGAAGCTCATGGTGGCAAACTTTTGTCTGATAGCTTCAATGGGGATTTGTATACAAAACTAGACTGGCTCACACAAGACGGAGAAGAGTTTACTGCTAGTGCTTTCACTGTCATGAAGGCAGGGCATTGGTATAACCCAATATATCGTGAAAATGTATGGGATTTTGACAGACTTTCAAAAAAAGACAAAATTTTTGCACAGATTTGGCTTGACTCTCATGACGCAAACGAGAATAATAGATACTATTTTGATGAAAATTTCAATGCAAAAATTGAAAAGAATTAAAGGATTAAACTATGAAAATTTTAATTTGTTATTTTTCAGGCACAGGTAACACAAGAAAAGTGGTCAACAAATATGTTGACTCTTTTGTGCGTTGTGGCTGCGAAGTTGTTACATATAAGATAGAAGAGAATAATTTTACTTATAATGTGGATGATTATGACTATATTGGAATAGGTTATCCTGTTCATGCTTTCAACGCACCGTCGATAATCCTTGAATTTGCAAAGACTTTAAAGGAAGTCAAAGGCAAAAGGGTTTTTATCGTAAAAACCTCTGGTGAGCCACTGAAACTTAATAATATCTCATCAATAAAACTGAAGAAGATTTTAAATCAAAAGGGCTATGACGTCACAAATGAGTATCATTATGTTATGCCATATAATATCATCTTCCGTCATACTGACAATATGGCTTATAAAATGTGGACAACCGCTCAAGAAGTTATACCTATAGACTGCAAGGAGATTTTACGAAATGTTCCTGCCGAGCTTGATAGTGTTTTTATGGGCAGCTTTATCGCGTGGCTCTTTCGTATAGAGTTTTGGGGTGGAAGGTTTAACGGCAAACGCTATAAAGTCAATGATAATTGTATCCATTGTAATAAATGTGTAAATACTTGCCCAACTCATAATATAACAGTTGAAAATGGAGAGTTCCATTTTGGCAAAAATTGTATTATGTGTATGAGATGTTCCTTCTTCTGTCCTAAGAGTGCTATAAAAATAGGCTTGTTTGAAAAATGGAAGGTTAATGGAGCTTACAACTTCAATAATCCTAACAACTATGAAGATGAAGTGCATAAAAAATATTGTAAAAAATCTTATATAAAATATTTTGATAGATGCAATGAAAAAATAGCCACTGCTCGTGGTGAAATTGCTCAAAATGAAGAACAAGAAGACGAAGAAGTTGTAAAGGCTTAAAGTATTGTTGAATTTTTAAATATTGTTGAATTTTATTAGGGATGTGCGACAAAATTGTTTTGCGGAAAACCGCAAAACAATTTTGTCGCACCCACAAATTCATAAAGCCCACATGTTCAATAAAAACTGGCTGTCACGTTAACCAAAAAAGCAAAAAATATAAAAAACATTGTAAAAATGCTTGCAAAAAAGATATAAAATAGATATAATGATAGCATAACCATAAAGAGTGTGCGAGGGACAGCCCCTTTGACCACACAGCAACCTGAGTTTTTCAAGGTGCTAAAGGCTGACTGATGGCTAAATATCAAAATAGAATAAAGCGATAAAGTCCATCAGAACGATGGGCTTTTCTTTTTTCTCTCTTTATGGAATTTAGAACAAAAAAGGAGAGTAAAATGGAAAAAGAATTTAAAAAAGAAAATTTAGAAAATGCGACAAAAAATGAAATTATTTTTATAGATTTAGGTGCAAATCGAGAAGAATTTTTAGCTCTTGCCGCAAAACATGGACTTAAATGGCTTAATGGAAGTAATGTAAAGGCAAAGGATGATTGTTCTTTCCATGTGGCAATAGACACAAACGGCTTAATAGCAAATGTCCATACACTTGCATACAAAAATTTTAAAGGCAAAAAATTATCATTTAACGAATTTAAAGATATGTTGGAAAGTGAGGAGAGACATTATGACAAATAAAATCATAGAGCATATTCCACATTCAAGCCTAAAACTGCCTAGCATTTTCAAGAAACAGACAAAGCTAATTTCCAACGACGAAATCAATGATTTTAACTTTGTAATGACAGATATACTTACAGATAAACTCTTTTCATGCAAAAGATGGACAAATGTTCGGGCAAAAATTTCACGAATAGTCTGTGATACCGAAAAGTTTTTAGATGATAAAGATGAAGTTATGTCAAAATTTGGATTGGGAGCTATTTATACAAAAACCAATAAGGGCAAAAATATGTTCTTTCCAAGTGATGAGTATAAAAATAAAGTAATAAAAAAATTTTATCTTCCATATCATAAAAAACTTGATAAGGTAGTTGCAAAGAATATAGCTAAGCACAAAACAATTTTAGTCGATTGCCATTCATTTTCAAGTGATATTATAATGACAAAATTTGATAAAGATGCTTTGCCTGATATATGCATAGGAGTAAATGAAATATATTCAAGCCAAAAACTACTTGATTTTACAATAGAATATTTCAAGAGCTTTGGGTTTAGTGTTTCTATAAATAAACCATATAGTGGCTCAATGATTCCTGACTTTCTTCTGAGTCAACATGAAAATAATTTCTATTCTATAATGCTTGAGATAAATAAAAGGTTATATCTTCAAGACAAAGAAACAACTCAGTTGCAAGATAATGAAAAAGGAAATATTAATAAATTAAGCTATTATAAACACAATAAAAAATCAATAATAAGAAGTGAAAAATTTAAAAAACTAAAAGAGATAATTTATATTTATTTAAATTTTATATCAATAATGGAATTGGAGGACTTATGATAAAAATAATAACTAGCGAAAGCGTAAATATTGGGCATCCAGATAAAACTTGCGACACAATCGCAGATGCCTTTTTAGATGAAGCGTTAAGACAAGATAAAAACAGTCAAATGGCAGTGGAGTGTGCCATCAAGAATGATAAACTTTTTATTTATGGCGAAGCAACCACAAAAGCTAGAATTGACTACGAAAAGATAGCCAGAGACATATTAAAGGAGATTGGTTATAAAAATGACTTTACTATTATAAAGGAGCTTAGCGAGCAAAGCCCAGACATAAATCAAGCTGTGAACAAAGAAGAACTTTGTGCAAATGATCAAGGCATGATGTTCGGCTATGCAATAAATGAAACTAAAGAATTTATGCCACTTTCAATAATAATAGCCCATAAACTTATGAGAGCCTATGAGAGCTATCGCAAAACAAATGGCAAATACTTTGCAGATGCAAAGTGTCAAGTGTCAGTTAAGTATGTTGACGAAAAGCCAAGCGAGATAACAACAATAATCATTTCTGTGTCTCATAGTGAAGAGCTAGAAAACACTCAAATTTATAGTGATATAAAGGAGAATGTTGCCAATAAAGTTTTAAAAGAATATAGCGACAAAGTGACTGATAAAACTGAGTATCTAATCAATCCAAGTGGTAAATTCACAATATGGGGTTCATTCTCAGATAGTGGTTGTGTTGGGAGAAAGATTGTCGTTGACAGCTATGGCGGCGTCGGCAGAGTGGGCGGCGGATGCTTTAGCTCTAAAAATGCAACTAAGGTTGATAGGTCTGGTGCTTACTATGCTCGATATGTCGCCAAAAATATTGTGGCAAATAATCTTGCCGATAGGTGCGAATTGCAAGTTAGCTATTCCATAGGCTTGCCTAGACCAATAAGTTTATATATAGACTGTTTTCAAACAAACAAAGTTCCAATGGAAAAAATATATGAATTTGTCGAAAAGAATTTTGACTTTTCACTTTCCAATATAATAAAGGAACTCGACCTTCTAAGACCAATATATAAAGAGACCGCCTGCTATGGTCATTTTGGGCGAGATGAATTTACTTGGGAAAAGATAAAATCTTTAAATAAATAATTGACTTTTTTGCTAAATTGTCCTATCATTATATTGCTAAATATTTTTAGATAGCTTTAGCAAAAGAGGAAATTATGGATTGGAATGCAATTTGGGATGATATTGTAAACTTTTTTAAGACAAATGCATGGAATATTGTAATATTCTTTGCCGTGCTGATAATTGGCATAATAGTTGTAAAACTTTTGATGAATTTAACAAGAAGACTGCTAAATAAAACCCCGAATGGAAAAAATAACAATAGGTTTCATTTGCACAATTCTAAAGATATGTTTGTATCTACTTTTAGTTTTGATACTTTTAAGCATAATAGGAATAGATATCACAGGACTCCTAACAGCTTTAAGTGCTCTCGTCCTTGCTATTGGAATGGCTCTTGAAAATATCATAGCAAACGCCGCAAATGGTATAGTTATAGTTTCGAATAAGATGTTCAAGAAAGGTGACTATATCGAAGTCGACGGAAAAGAAGGAAATGTAGTTCAGATAAACTTTCTTTTCACAACTATTATGACATCAGACAACAAACGAATCACAATACCAAACTCAACTATTGTTAACAGCCCTGTAGTTGATTATGACACAAGCAAAACACGAAGGGTTGATATAAAGTTCAATGTAGCATATGAAAGCGATGTTGAAGAAGTCAAAAAACTTATCATCGAGTGCATGAAGAGTAATGGTAAAGTTCTGCTAAATCCAGAACCTTTCTGTAGACTCAATGCACTAAATTCAAGCAGCATAGAGTTTATAGCAAAATGTTGGTGTGACGAAGAAGACTATTGGGACGTTTATCACGATATACTTGAGCTTGTTTACAACCAGCTCAAACTCAACAAGATTTCTCTTCCATATAACCAGTTAGAAATCCGTGAGCGTAAAGACAATGTAAAACTTCCATATGTTAATCAAAAAATTCCCCAAAGAGTAGAAAAGGAAAGAAAGAGAAAAGAGAGTATAGACCTTGAAAATATGGATTTTACTAAAATATTAAAAACCAAGAGAAAGCCAAAGCAAAAAGAAAGCGAATTTAATAAGAAATTATTAACTGCAAATAATAATTTAAAATATGTTAAAAAATATAATAAAATAAATAATCAGAAGAAATTAAAAAGAAATTTAAAAATAAAATATTTAAAAGCTAAAAAATAATTTAAATTCGCTAAAATATTTTAAAAAATATTGACAAAAAATTAAATATAAAATATACTTAAAGTGTAAGGAGAGTTATATCTAAAAATGAGCACATTTTCTTGCTAAAAATTGAATAGACAAAAGACCGCATGCTTTTGTCGTGCAAGAAAATGTTTTTTGTATATAGAAGTGGTACATTTTCTTGTATCACTTTTTGTTTAGGAGGATGTTATGGCAAAAATAGATATAAAAAATTTATCCTTTGGATATGACTCAAATAATATTGTTTTTTCAAACTTAAATGTTACTTTAGATAGTTCTTGGCGCATAGGACTAATAGGACGCAATGGTCGCGGAAAGAGCACTCTTTTAAAATTGCTTGCAGGAAAAATAAAAGGTAGTGGAACAATAACCGGCGCAAAAAATTTTTATTATTTCCCATTAGAAATTGACCCGTCCAAGTCTTTAGTAGACTTGATTTCTCAGCAAAACATAGAAGACTGGAAGATATATAAAGAGCTAAACCTTTTAGACTTTAATCTAAGTTTACTTAATAATCAATATGGACTGCTTAGCGGTGGCGAAAAGGTTAAATTTCAATTTGCAATCATGTTTGCAGATAGCTTTTCTTTTGCGCTTATAGACGAGCCAACCAATCACTTGGACGAAGCAACAAAAGAGGTTATTCTAAATTATATAAAAAGCAAAAAAGGTTATATTATAGTATCGCATGATAGATACTTTTTGGATAATTGTATTGACCATGTTCTTTCATTTAATAAAACTTCAATTGAGCTTATAAAAGGCAACTATAGCACATGGGAAGAAAACTTTAAAAGACAGCAAAATTATAATATCGCATATAATGAAAGACTTGAAAAGGACATTGATAGACTAGAAGAGAGTAAAAAGAAAATTGTAAATTGGTCTTTTACTGCTGAAAAAGCAAAATTCGGAGGAGTAGACAACAAATCGGGCTTGCGTCCAGATAGAGGGTATGTTGGAAGTAAAGCTGCTCGCGTTATGAAACGGGCTAAAACAATAGAAAAACGCATTAATGACAAGATAGAGGACAAAAAAGACCTTTTAAAAGATGTAGAAAAGGATGAGCACTTGAAAGTTTTGCCTAATAAGAGGTTTAAAAATTCTTTACTAATCATGCTTAAAAACTTGTCTAAAAATATAGACGAAAGAGAACTTTTTAAGGGACTAGATTTAGAGGTCTACTCAGGCGACCGCGTGGCAATTTTAGGTGACAATGGTTGTGGCAAAACAACATTGTTAAAGATTTTACTCGGGCAAGATGATAATTACAATGGCAGTTTATATAGAAAACCAAATTTAAAGATATCCTATATAAGTCAGGACACTGAATTTTTAAAAGGCGATATTAATAGTTTTATAGAAGAAAACAAGATTGATAAAACAGTGTTTTTCATGCTACTTGACAAGTTAAACATAAAAATTAAAGATATAAAAAATTTGGATAAACTAAGCGACGGACAGAAAAAGAAAATTCTTATAGCAAAGAGCTTATCAGAGCAGGCGGATATCTATATTTGGGACGAACCATTAAATTTTATTGATATAATCTCTCGTTTGCAAATAGAGGAACTGATAGAAGAGAGCGACCTAACTTTAATTTTTGTCCAACACGACAAATATTTTATTGACAAAATAGCCACTAAAGTATTACAATTATAAAAAGGAGGAAATATGATTGGAGGAATAATCACATTAATTTTCGGCGTGCTTGCCATAGTAATGTGCACTCAACCGGTAATAACAACATATGGTACCGATTCTAGTGGTAATTTTGAGGCAAGTAGCGTTGATGCAAGCGTATTTGACTTTATAAACTTTGAAGGAGGCACTTATCAAACGGTAGCCAGCGTGTTTATAATTCTTGCACTTGTATTTGCTGGAATAATGCTTTTGCTAACTCTTATAAACTTAATTGCACGCGCATCAAGCAATAAAGCATTTATCGGAGCAAAAGTAGCAGCACTTATGTTTTTCCTTTGCACTTTAGTTGCTGTTATAATGGTAGGCGTTTACTGCATCAACGACCTATTGCCTGGTGGCAAAGAGTTCTGGGATTTATTACGCGAAAATGGTGCTTACGTCACAGTTGGCTGGGGACTTCTTGTAACCTTTGGCTCATCGCTACTATGCCTTATATTTGCACCGCGCAAAAAGAAATAGGTTGCTCAAAAAAACTTAGAAATGTTTAACTTAGAAATCTTTCTAAGTTTTTTTATTTGTATTTTTATGGTTGCGCTATGTGGTTAAAACTTAACTTCGTTAAGTTTTAGTTTGCTTGCGCAAAACACACAATAAATTGTGTCACCTATAGCTAAATTTCAACATTTACTCAATATTCACTCAAATTTTGTCCAAACTAAGCTTGATTTGACTTTTGACTAAAAATTTCAACCAAAAATAAAGAAAATCAACTTTTAGTAGAGACAAAAAATCAACTTAATTAAAATATTTATGCTATAATATTTGTGTCAAGGGAGATAGTTATGAAAAAGTATGGTCAAGTTGTAGCTAAACTACGGAAACAAAATGGTTTCACCCAAGAGCAACTTGGGAAATTGCTCAATGTCTCATCTCAAGCAATAAGCAAATGGGAGAATAACCAGTCAGAACCTGATTTGGCAACCATTGAAAAAATCACAGAAATTTTCAATATCAAAATTTCAGACTTTTTTGATATGGCAAACAGCGAAGAAACAACAAGCATATCAAAAAGAACATTTAAGGATAGGGTTGTATCTTGGTATAAAAATCTTTCTAAAAAGTTTAAAACACTCTTGTGGTCTGGAATAGGTGGTGGCATTGGAATTATTTTGCTTGTAACAATACTATGTGTATGCTTAATACCAAAAGATCTGTCAAGTGACGCAATTTTTTCACGTGCTAATAATGCTGTATTTAGGATAACAGTAGACTACATAGATAATTCGTCAAAACATGGAACAGGATTTTTTATTGATAATCAAGGCACTGCTGTGATAAGTTGTTCTCTTATCGATGGAGCTGTTTCAGGGGAAATAAGTATTGAAGATAAGGTTTATTCAGTTGAAAGTGTTTTAGGCGTAGACAAAGATAATGATATTGCAATAATAAAAATTGACATACCAAAATCTAAATCACTAAAACGCGCTGATGGCAGTAAAATACAGCTTGCTGATAAGTTGTATGCAGCAATAGTATCTTCCGATGGAGAAATCAGTGTAGTGGAGACTTTAGTATCTAAAGTTAATCATGATAACAGCTATGGATACATACAACTGCTCACTTCTTTGCAATCAGGCACACCAATATTCAACACAAATGGAAGAGTTGTTGCCGTTGTCACAAGTGCATACAGTGGAGATGGTAATATGGCAACAGCGATACCACTCAATGTCATAGACGAGATTGACGATAGCCATAATATTTCGTTATTCGAATTTACTAAACAAAATAATGGTATTTATCAAATAAATTTTGATGCCAATGGTGGTATGGGCGAAATGGAAAGTCAAGTGATGGTGTATAATTATAGAAACACCTTAAATAGAAACACCTTCTTTCGACCGGGCTATAGCTTTGACAGTTGGGAGTATAATGGGCGGAGATATGACGATTGTGCGTCAATATATAATCTTGTAACTTCTGGCGGTGCAATCACACTGAAGGCGAGGTGGAAAATAGTTGATTATTCAATATCCTACGTCCTTGATGGTGGAACTAATAGTGAAGAAAATCCAAGCTCCTATAATTGCGAGCAGGAAACAATAATTTTAGAAAACCCGCAAAAATTGGGCTATGATTTTGTTGGCTGGTATGAAACAAGCAATTTTTCTTCTCAGCCTATAACAGAAATTCAAGCGAATAGCTATAAAAGTTATGTTTTGTATGCAAAATTTGATATAATCAATTATCAACTAGATTATGTAATGAATGGTGGCACAAACAATGAATTAAATCCAAGCTCATTTACTATTAATGATTTCGATATTTATCTGCTAACGCCAACAAAGGCTAATCATACTTTCGTTGGTTGGTTTTTAGACCCAGAGTTTACTCAAGAGATAACAATGATTTCAACTGATATAACTGCCGAGCAACCACGTAGCACAAAAATCTATGCATGTTTTCTATCACAGCACTATTTTGATAATCAACTTGTAATTTACACAAGCTATGACCTGCAGACTATAATGCATGACGAAAGATACAAAAACACAGATATTATATTGGGTGCGGATATAGACTTAAATGGGCAAACTTGGGAACCGGTTAATTTTTCCGGTGGCTTTGATGGTAATGGACATACAATATCCAATTATGATTGTCATTATGGGCGAGGTTTCTTTGGAACCTTCAGCGGTAAATATATCAAAAATCTTACTTTAACTGACTTTTATAATAAATTGTATAGAATTGACATTGGCAGTAACCTTTCTTCATTAGCTTCAGAAGTGAAAGGCACATCGTTGCAACCCATTCTTATAGAAAATTGCCATGTATTAAATGGAAGTTTAAAGAGAACTTCGGATAGCAATCTATATTCAATTTATGCTGGAAGCCTGATAGGCTATGCTACAAATTGTGAAATAAAAAATTGTTACGCAGACGTCGAGATAGAAATCAAGATGGAATATAATTATGACGAAATATCATATATTGGCGGACTTGTTGGCTATATGAATAACTCATCAATAACAAATAGCTACACCACAAGTGCTATATCAGTTTATTCACATGGAATTTGTTATATGGGCGGTATGACAGGGTATTCATTTAATGGGGAATTGCAAAATTCTTATACAGACAATGTCATGGAGTATGATTCTAGTTTTAATGAAGTGATTTTTGGTGGTTTGATAGGAAAAGCTGAATATATAAACAGTATATCTGGATGTTTTACTCGCTTTACATTCACAGACAATGAAGGCGGAATACAGTATGGTTGGCTTGTAGGAGAGCAAGAAAAAGATACTTCAATAGAAAATAGCTTTGTTAGTTCTGATTGTATTCTATATGAATATTCATATGCAACGTCTATACATTATCCATCAAATGACACACCTAACGAAGAGATTTGGGCATATGTTTCAGAAAATTGGGATACTTCAATATGGGAAGTATCGCTATCGCAAGACCCAACTTTAAAATCTTTAAATTGACTTTAAATAAAAAAGAATAGTATCCATAGAGCAGTGAAAAGGGGCATTTAAGAAAGCTCACTTCGCAAGAACTATTCTTTTTTATTATAACTTTTTAGGCAGGCTTATAAGATAACCTATAAAAACAAAAACAATTTCAAAAAATCTATATAAAAATATTTAATATAAAATCTGTTAAAAATTTGATTTAAAAAATTGATTTACTTAACTATAAAATGTTGACGCCAAGCATCTATATCAAATTTAACATTTGCTGGACTTGTTGAAGGCATATAGTATACAGGAATACCCACATTAAAGTTTTTCATAAAAAGGTTGAACGCAAGTTTACCATTACATAATATAATCTTAATAGTAGGGTGAGTGCGTAAAAGAGTTTCAATATCAGCAACATTATAATCTGATTTTTCTAGGCTCATATCACTAGAGCCCTGCAAATTAGAACTTATCACAACGTCCCAAAGAGCAATTTTGTGCTTTTTGCATAGTTTAATCTTTTCGTCAATGCTTTGTGGCAGTTCTTCTTCAAAGATAGATGCAAGCATCTTCCAAAATCTATTTTGTGGATTGCCGTAATAGAAACTATTTTGCCTTGACTTAACTGAAGGGAAAGAGCCTAAAATCAAAATTTGGCTATCCTCAAAAACAAGCGGCTTGAAACCATTAAAAGTGTTCTCTTGTGTCATATTTTTGACATTATCTCGTGTAATATTTTTCATGTAATAATTATATCAAAAGTTTTCTAATCATCAAACTTATTTTATCAATTTATATCTCTTATAATTGCCGTAAATAGATAATTTTTAATACTTAGTCAGTATATATCCAAATATACTATTGCCGTTACAAGACACTATTCTTTTGCAATATCTCTTGAATACTATCTATATCTCTTGAAAGGTTTTTCCAATAGTAGTGCAGTCATTTAGTGTGATTATTTGCTTTTATTTTTCTATCAATCTGTTATTTAGTAAAATCGGACAATGCTTGTTTTAGTAACATTTAATTTAAAAAGTTTTAGTTTATTTGTCAATTTGATTTACAAGAGAAGAAAAAATATTGTATACTTACAAAGGGTGCATTTATGATAAATATAGCGATTGATGGGCACGTTGGAAGTGGCAAAAGCACACTTGCAAGGGGACTTGCAGAAAAGCTTAATTTTAAGGTCTTTGATACAGGTGCAATCTATAGGGGGCTTGCATGTGCTTTTAAGAATAGCCACTATAACGCTGTCAATGAAGAGAATATAAAAGACTTTTTAAAAGATTTAGACGTAAAAATATTTTTCGAAGATAAACTACAACATGTGGTAGTATGCAATATGGACTACACACCATATTTACGTTTAGAAGAAATTTCAATGTTGTCATCTCAAATTTCTCCGTATAAGATATTAAGAGACAAAGTTGTTATGCTTCAACGAAGTTTTGCAAAAGAGAATAACTGTATCATGGAAGGCAGAGATATAGCAACTGTCGTGCTTCCAAATGCCGATGTGAAGTTTTTTATAACGGCGTCTGAAACTGTTAGAGCAAATAGAAGATATGAGCAGATTAAAGATAAACCAAACAGTCCTTCATATGACGAAATTCTAAAAGATTTAAGAGAGCGGGACTATAAGGATGAACATCGTGATATTGCTCCATTGAAGCCAGCAAGTGATTCAATTATAATAGACACAAGCAATATGAATCTAAACGAGACCATTGATTATTGCTTAAAAATAATCAAAGAAAAAGTCAAAATATAGTTTATACTTGAAAACAGTGTTGCAATATGATATACTTAAGTCATATAGGAGAAAATTATGCGTGGAATACTATATTATCCAACTGAGAACGAAGAGAATATACTTCAGCAAATCATGAAAGATTTAGAGATAAAGAAAAGTGATATCAAAAGCGAAACATTGCATGGAAAATGGAATGAAATCAAGAGAGATTACTTTGCTGATGAAAAATTTATAGTTCACAAAGATATGTATGAAAGTTGCCGTGAAACTATTGAAAAAATTAAAAGTGGAGAATATAAACCTCAAGACTTTATGTATAATCCCTATCGCCTTTACGAACTTATAAGTGATTATTCTTATATTATGTCAACTTATGGAATAGCGATTAAAGATAAAAATAAAATTTTGGATGCAAAAATCCTAACAAACTTTGTGGAAGATTTAACAAAGAATGGTGCAAACTTAGAAGAAGTTAAAATGATGGTTTTATCTAGCATATTTTTTAACATTGACCCAATGCTTGATAGGGTTGAAGAAGACTATGAACTGGTAAAAGCAAAGATGGATAATGCTATGAGACTTATTAGGGTAATTGATTTTCTAGAAAGAATGTCTCCATATGAAGAAGTATTTGCTTCAGCTAAGGTATATCGCGACGAAATAAAGACAAATAACTCAGGAGAAACAGAATTTTCAGAATATTGTCGTGTCTTTGATGAATTTGACTATGAAATCCTGCAATATATTGCAAGGTGTAAAATGAAAAATTACTTTTTATTATCAATAAATAGAGCAAGGTATACCGACAATTTAGAAGATTTTTTAAAAAATCCTCTTATACGAGAAATCTATGAGACGCGTCAAGCATATGAAGACAATACCAAAAAGGCTAAAGGCGTTTTCAAGTATTCAATCAAGGATAATTTTAAGGTTGGCATGTCTGCACTAATACAAGATAAACGTAGCATGAAATTATTATTAGAACTTGCGTATGATTTCTATTATTTTGGACTTGCAAATGCAAGAGAATACGAGAAGGTCTTAACCGCAGGACAGGTTGAATTTACCTGTGAAGAAGAAAGACGTAGACGAAGCGATGAAGAACGACAATAGAAAAGATAGTTTAAAATCTGAAACAGCATTGGAAGAGAGTAGTTTTGCCAAAGGAAATGGTATAAATAGAAAATGCCTTTGTAAAACTTTTATGCCATGCTCAATAGGTTTTGTTTTGCTTAACATTTTATTATGGGGATTAAGTTTTCTAAGCGTAATGTTAATTATCTTTGTTTGTTGTGATATTATAGATATGGGCACTACATTTGATTATAGCAGTTGCATTGTTGTGGCGCTTGCGGGTATATATCTATTCTACCTTTCTATAAATTTTTCATTTGGCTTTATAATCCACTTGCGTGATGAAGATGTTTTTACTCATGGTATTTTTATCCGAAATTTATGAAACTGCAATTTAAATGTTCTGCAAATTATAAGGATATAAAAAATATTGAAATAGATTTTAAGCATAAAAATTCAAAAGGGCAAGAAATACCAATCAAGGGAAAAGGTTCTTCAATGCCTATTAAATATTTGGAAATAACATTAGCAAATGGAAGAAAAAAGAGATTTATTCTTAGCTATTATACAAGAAATCAATTTATAAAGATGCTGAATTTAATAATTCACAATATGCAAGTTTCAGGAAACACTAATGTTTTAAATATAGATGAAATTATGATGGAATGGCATAGCCTTTTTGGCAAAAAGGATAAACAGATAAATTATCTACTTTAAGTTTTTATAAGATTAGCAAAATGAGAGTGTAAAAATACACTCTTTTTTTAATGCTAAAATTGAATGAATACACTTTACAATAGAAAGCGTCCATGCCACATAACAGAGTTTGTCATCATTAGCCCCGAGATTGCGAATGCAAATAACATTTGCATTCAAAAGGCAAAACACGTTTTGCCTTTAAAAACTCTTGCGAGTTTTTGCAATCTCGGCGAGCCTTACGCTCGGCGGCTATCCGCGAACCAAATGTTCGACGATTGTCCGACAGGTTGAGTTAAAAGAATAAACTTTGTCGCCGCTCTCGCGAACTTAGTTTGCATCATTGTCCGATATAGTGAATATAAGAGACATACTTTATCACCGCTCTCTTGGAACTCAAAAACTCAGTTTTATAGACACACTGGACGATAATATGCGGATAATCCGCCCGCTGACGTGGAAGTGAACAAGCCTAACGCTTGGCGATTGTCCGCGAGCCTGGGGGGTATACTAATAGCATAAAGATAGACGCGTCAGCGTCTATCGCGAGCGAGCGGCTCCGCCACAGAGAGCGGAAACGAAGTTTGAGTTTCTGACTTGCCATGTCGGACAGTCGTCAAACATTTGGTTTGCCGCTGACGCGGGAGTGAAAAGTGAAAGGTGAAGAATGAAAAGTGCGTGCGGAATGATGAAAACTAAGTTTGCCGGACAGCCGTCAAACATTTGGTTTGCCACAAGAGCGAATATGTAAATTTTTGCAAAGCAAAAATTTACGAAAGGCTTTGCCTTTCACAAACTCCGTTGGAGTTTGTATATTCGCTCTCAAGTCGAAACTCGCTCGTAAAATCAAGAAAAAGGAGTTTATAATATGTCACTAAAAGTAAAATTATTTTCAGCAATATCAGCTTTTGTGTTGATGCTATCTATGTTGCTAGTTGGAGTGTATGCAGCAAGCCAAACGATAAATCTAAAAGGGGTAGTAAACTTTAATATAGAAGACACCACGCTCTATGTTAAAGATATACGCTTGCAATCAGAGACAATAGAAAACTTTATGCCAGGATATATAAATTCAACCTTAGATTTAAACTTAGGCAACATAGAAAGCACTTCAGGTGTTGTCGCAATAGAAATAGATATGATAAACACCACAGAAACGGATTACACCGCAACCTGTGATAGAGTTTTGCAAAACGCAAGTCTAGAAATTTCAGGCATAATCACAGGCAATTCGACCCCAGTAGAAGACGTAGCTACAACGCCGACAATCTCCGGCACAATAACCTTAACTATAACCTACACAGGCACAACAAGTGTCACTTTAGATGACCTATCACTAAGTTTTATAGAATATGTTGTTCCAACTTTTGAAGTAACATTGGTTGTAAACAATAATCCGGGTAGCTTCTGTTATATTTTAAATGGAAATACAAGTAATCAGACTTGGTTAGAAAGCGGAGCAACTACTGCTATTAATGTTAATAATGGCGATACCTTGCAGTTTTATTATAGTGATGGTGGTGATGGTAGTAGAGTTCCAGATTATATTGTTTCATTTAACCCAGAGATATATCCAAGTGAAACATTTGATGGATTAACTTATAGTAATGTTTACACTATAACAAACAATGTAACTATTACGTTGCAAATAAATCGGTAATGATTTAAGTTTAGTAATAGGATGTAAAAAACGATAAACTTGGCGTCATAGACACGCTAAACGGCAGAAAGTGACTAAATGGACCTGATAAACTTGGCATTATTAAAACACTAGACGATAGTAAGCGGGTAAAATGGAACTGATAAAGCAAGCGTTATAGACACACTAGACGATAGAAAGTGCCTAAGGCACCTACAACGCGGCTTGGCGTATCACAGAAAGTTGTAAAAAAGTTGTAAAAAGTGTAAAAAATATTGAAAAAAGTGTTGACAAGGTAGGAGAGATTGTGATAATATATTAACGCTAACCTAGAAGGGTTAG
>CALVTR010000001.1 GCA_944362965.1 uncultured Clostridia bacterium | reverse complement strand
GTTTGGTCACTAAACATTTTAACCGATTGCTACCTTTTTGTTAAGCATTTTTGTTGCATTTAATTTTTCCTTGCGCCTTTTTTAAAAGCACCATTGACAACTGTGGTGGGTGATGATATAATATTATTATCAAAGGAGAAGAAAAATGGTTAAAGATGAAAAAGAATTGGTTCAAATTATAGTTGATGCTATTTTAAGAGAAGATATCGAAAAATTAGAACAAATATTGAATGAAAACAAAGCTATTGCAACGGAAGATTGGAAGAAAGTTCATTATCAAGAAATTTTTTTTAAAGTCAGAACTAAATATTATTGGAATGACAAAGGGTATAATTATATAATACAAACTTTACTAGATACTAAATTTTTATCTCAAGATGACTTAAATGATTTTATGCTTGATGCTGTCTATGGAAAAGACGGGAAATTATTTGATTGTCTTATTGCTAATGGGGCGGATATAAATTACTCAAAAGATGGCGAAACAGCACTTTTAATTGCTATTAAAAACTATTCTCCATATTATTTTAATATGCTTGAAAATGTCATTGAAAAAGGAGCTGACCTAAATAAAGGCGAACCTATTAAAGTGGCAATAAAACTTGGAAAGACAAGAGCGATAAGAGAGCTTATTGATGCGGGTGCAGAATGTCCTGAACAATTAAAGGAAGTAGTTTCAGATGATGGGCGCAAAATCTATAGAAAAGCAAAGGTTTTGCCGAAAGAGTATAGAAAATTATTCAGCGCAAACAAAACACTCTATGGATATAAGAGTTTGCCAACAAAAATTCATGAAACAGTGAAAAATATCAATTCATCTGACGTCGTTTTTGGCGGAGTAATCACAGTGCTTGGGGGGATGGTTATTGCTTTGGGTGGTATTTTAGCGCATGCTATAAATATGCCTATAGTTTATAGTAATTTAGATAAGGCAAATGCCGAACTTGAAGAAAAAAGAGCGCAACTTAGCACTTCTATTGCAGATCAAGTTGATATCTCTAATTTTGACATTGCATCTGTTGAACTTGCACAGGGCGAAGGCGATTATATTTTAAAAGCTTTTGGAAGCACAAGTGTGGAAAAAATTGTTGGGCTTAAAGAAAATAATTATTTAAATGTATTTTTCAACATTTCGCCAGAACATGCTCAAAATATTATGGCTGCTGTGGCAAATGCTGAAACTACTGAAAGACTTCAATCATATAACTCACCAGAACATGCCATAAGCATTGGCAATACGGATAGCTGGCTTTTTATGGAAAGTGGAAGAATTGACAAAACTTCAAATGCTTGTGTGGCAGTATATGACGCACTCAATAATGCGGTAAATAATGCTTATGCAAGTCGTGTGGAAGAAGTGTCAGAAGCAAGTGCTATGAACAGCTCTATTTCAAGGGAATATAGATACACAAGACCTGAAGTTGTTGGGGATACTAATGTTAGCGGATGGGTTGGTCATGGAAGCACAGCCTTTTTGAACGCCGGAATTGTAACGACAGGTGTGTCACAGGTGGTTAGAGATGAAGAAAACGGAGTTAGCTTCTTTATAATTGACACATTGCAAGGCAGAGCAGTAGATGGCAATATGGTTGTGGAGTCATGCCGAGCAAGAGTTGAAGTTGAAGGCACTGACCTTACGCAAGAAGAGGTATACGCTAAGTTCATAAATGGAGACCATTCAAAATTTACTGAAATTATAAGAGAAAAGGTTGGCTCAAAGGCTGGCGTTGTCAATAATCAGATGCGAGAAGGCGTTGAAGAAATTGAATTTTTCTAATAAGAAAGTAGGCTTATGTCTACTTTTTTTATTTGAAATGATGCATATTTTTTATTATTATGATATACCTTTTCTTTTTTATTTAAATATGATATAATATGGCTATGAGAAAGAAATTTATTAGCAAAACGTATTTGAGAGATGTGAGCGTGTATCAACTTAGGCTTTACTATGATGATAGTAAGGATTATGTTGTTTGTGCTAAAAAGATTGAAAAAGTCAAGAGCCCTTTTGTAACGTCAAATGGTATTACATTAATTGACAATAATTATTATATTTTAGAAATAACTCCACTAAATGAAAACTATAATATAAGAATTTATTTTAATGATAAAAAGGAGATAGTAGAATACTATCTTGATATAACAAATGGCAATGGAATAGATGGGGAAAGCAAGTTGCCATATTATGATGACCTTTATCTTGACGTGCTTATTTTAGAAGGGAAAACCTTTACAGCTGACGAAGGCGAACTTGAAAAGGCATATGCTGATGGAAAAATTACTAAAGCAGAATATGAACTGGCACATAAGACAGCAAATAAACTTTTGTATGAGATAGAAACAAAGACAAATAGATATTTAAATTTAGACTATAATTTCTATCTAAATTTTTAAGTTCGTAAGATAAAAATTTACTTTTATAAAAAATACTTTAAATTATCTATTTTAAGACAAATTTATAAAAAGAGAGATGGGTTATGGTTAAATATAAAGATTTAGAAAGCGGCAAGGTGCTGCAGTATTTAATTGATAGGTTTAATAAGGATAGAACTCCAGAAATATTTTATTCGGTATTAAGATGTTTCCGAGACAGCTATGTATGGATACCTTGCACGGTGAGTTCTATAAGTGATGATGACATTAAAAAATTCTCCAAAGCAAATGCTAGAGACACCATTGTAAGCAGTGATAATATAAAACTTAAGCCTGATATATTGCAAAGCGGTGATAAATTTTTCTTCCCTGTGTTTTCAAGTGTTGACCAAATGGGCGATTATGGCAGAAATTTTAGTAAAATTGAAAAGCATAGTTTTGAAGCAATGGGTATGGCTCTTGCACATAAAGAGACGATAGGAATTGTTGTTGATGCCTTTACTTGTCCATTTATTATAGATAAGGAACTTTTTAAAATAATTGAAAATATTCCTTCTAATATAGAAGAATAGTTTTAAAAGATATTAAATATTAATAATTTTATTAAATTCTGGCTCAATCACCTTGATTTCGGGGTGTTTTTTCTGCATAATGCGGATAAATTTGTCTGTTTTAATGTGGTTTGTTATTGGCGGATAGGCATTGTCAAAGTGGTCGAGAATTACCATTTTTGGTGCGATTTTTTCTACAATTTTCATAGAATATCTTGTTATATTGCTTCGTCCTTGAAATGGCCATACAAGAACGTCTATATCTTTTGGATAGTTATAGTTTTTCATATTGCCAGCTGAGCCCATAAGAAAAATTTTCTTTCCTTCTGCGTTTACTTCATAAGCAACAATCTCACCTTTCATTTTAAATTTATTGTTAAGCTTTAAAAGTTTAAACGCTCTCGAAAATTGAAACTTAAAAAGTGAGCGAAAGACTGTTCGCAAAATAAGGGCAAGGTCAAATTTTATATGCTTGCTTTTGTGAACAATGATATTTGCATTTTTTGCTTTAATAAAATCTCCCGGAAGAGCAATTTTTGCATTCCCCTTACTGTCTACGCCGATTTTTTCTAGACATTTAATGGTTTGATTAGGTGCATAAAATGCTGCCTGACTATTTTTCAATATCAGTGGCAAGTTGCAAGCGTGGTCAAGGTGTGGATGAGTGTTAAAAATATAGTCCACATTGCAAAAAGTTTCAAAACTTGGCTTTTCAAGCTTTTTATTCATGCGAAAAAATGGGTCAAATAATAATTTTTCACCATCTATATCTAAAAGAATTGTTGCTGTTCCATACCATGTTAAAGTTGTCATAGGCTAATTATAGCGGATTTTTTAAAATATAGCAAATTAATAAAGAAAAATATAATTTTTTCAAGGAAAGGTTTAGTTGAAATCATATAAGATTTAGAAAATTCACTATATTGTTTAATAAAATTTTTAAAGTTTTTTGATAAATTTATTGTATTTAAAAAATTTATTAATAGAAATTAAAAAAAATATTAATAGAAGAAAAATATAATATTTCTCTATTGATTTTAGTATTAAAATTCCCAAAAAACATGTTTTACTATATACATGCAAAAGAAATTTTTTAACTATTTTTTCAGCACACTAAAAAGCGGTAAATATTTGCTTATAAAAACTCTTGTAACTGCCGTGCTTTATACAATAATTTCAGTTTTAACAAACCTTTTAGCCGTTGAGGAGCTTACATATTTGAATGCCTTTTTGGCTTTAAACTTCTTTTCTGATATGATAGCTTTTGGCTTTTCAAAAGGTGTGAATATATTTATCGACCAAAATATATCATCTAAAGAAAGAGTAGAAAAACACATCAAGCAAGGCTTTCAAATGATATTTGTTTTTGCACTTCTTTTCACGATTTTGCTTGCGATTTTCCCGCGATTTTTTATGAGCACAATAGCGGGGCTTTCACCTGAAAGTTACACCTTTTATTATATTATGTGTATTTATTTTTCTTCACCTGTCTTTCTAGTTTTATTGGAGATATTTTTGAAGAACTAAAACTTTTTATTTTTAATGGCTTTTTATTCTCTTACATAACAATAACTTCCATCAATATCACAAGGGCACTTGGACAAGATAAATTTGATGAAGCCTATATGCACGCAAGATATTCAATTTATGGAGCTATAATTTTGTGGGCGTTCTATTTTGTTATGTCACTAATTTTGATGTATCCTATTGCACTTGGTGTGAATAGTGAATATTTTAGGGTAATGTTTACAGTGCTTCCGTGCTATGTGGCTATGCACTTTTTTAGATTCCTTACTTGGAACTTCTCAAGTTATATGCTAAGACAAGGCGGTAAGGGCGGAGAAGTTGTTGCAGTTGAAATCTTAAGTTCAATCTATATGATTGTGCTATGCGTGGTGGCGCCCTATCTTCCAGCAAGTGTTCCGCTTGTCTATCTGTTTATAACAATACCAGATATTATAGCTCTTCCTATTTATTTTATAGTTATAAGGAGCATTTTTCTTCTCTAAATGAAAAAGAGCTTCGCAAATTGACAAAGCAGGCTATAGGTAAGGGCAAGATACATTCAGGCGTAGATGTTGCAAAGGCACTAAAAAAGATAGAAGGCTCTCCAAAGGCATGGCTTGACTTAGAGACCAATTAAGTGGGTTAAGCCCGCAAGAGAAAAAGGCAATCACAGTGCCAAATGAAGAATTATATAAATTTTTAAAGCAAGCAAAGAGACTCGGCGGAGAAATCTTTATTGTTTCAAACTCAAGGCTTAGCGACATAAAAGAATTTGCAGATTACTTTAAAATGGATTTATCTATCTTTAAAGAAATCATAGTCAATGATTTTGACAAAATCGAAATGACTAAACAACATATTTACTCGGATATAATGCATAGATATAATTACCTGCCGCAAGAGACTATGGTTATAGGCAACAGCGTGAAAAATGATTTAAAGCCCGCGCAGAGATTGAAAATGCACACCTATCATGTCACCAATGGGTTTACCTATAAAGAAATTGTCGAATAAAATTCTTGACATGGCTATACTTCAGTGATAAAATTAATGCAAGGAGAGAAATATGGGGGCTTATGATTATATTCAAATAAATAGTATACCATTTATGGTGGAAGATTTTATAAATCAATATGAGAAAAACAAAGGGGAGCTTTCTGAAGTTGAAGCAAATTGCTTGGCGCTTATAGATGCACTTGACAAAAACAAAGATAAATTAAAAGAGGATTTTTATAATCGCAATCGCGTAACCTACCAAAAAATAATTATTGATTGCCATCGTCAACAACTAATTATAGAGAAAAATATCGCAGTGCTAAATTCTATTGCTGTCCAAATGGATGTTAAAAAATTGGGAAAATATAAAAAGATACTTGAAAAAGAACCAAATAAGATTATGGAGTCGTCATCAGCGGTAAGCTGTTTGCGTGTGGAATGCAATGCGAATAGTAAGCGAGTTAAGGAAGATATAATGTTGACGGACTTTTTTGATAATATAGAAGCAGAGTAGTTTTTTGCTCTGCTTCAGGCTGCATAAAAACGTCGCGACCGAAAAATATGGTAATATTTTTCTTGCTGCGTTTACTGTAAAACGCCTAAAAACAGTCATTTAGGTTTACTAAACTCCTGCTTTTAGGCATTTTTCGAGCCTTGCATCGCTAGTTTTTCTGCAACCTGAATAAATTTGTCTTCACTCCGAAGTAGAGTAGTTTTTTGCTCTGCTTTTTTATAATAAATTTGTCAAGCCATTTGACTTATTTTATTTTTTTATGATATCATGGCTTTATACGGGGGAATTATGTTTAGTTTTTTAAAAAGAAAAGTTCTAAATCGCGAAGAAAAAGAGAAAGTTGTCTCTAGCACAAGAGAGCAGTTGAATATAGATAAGCAGAAGTTTGTCGAGCTTAAAACTCTCAGCCAAAAAGATATAGAAGACACCCAAAAAGCCTATCAAAACAATGAGATTATGCTGCAAGATAGCTATATCACAAATGCGACAAAGTGTATTGAAGAGTGTGACAACAATATTGTTATAATAGATAAATGCCTTGCAAATATTGAAAAACAGCTTAACTTAAGCACTACAATCAAATCATCAAAATTTATAAAATATAATGAAGAGCTTGAAAAAATGCTTGCAACACTTGAAGAAAACTATAATAAAAGTCTAGAGCGAAGAGCCAAACTTTTAACCAATATTGAAGATGATAAAAAGCTTACAAAAGAGAAAAAATATAAAGACCAATTCTAAAAATAAATACATTAAGATAACTTAATATTCTTAATGTATTTTTTATTTAAAAAAGCGATATTTTTTAGTAAAATAATTATTTTTATTAAAATTTTTTTTAATTTAAATTAAATGATAAAAATGTTTTTCCATATCAACTTTATTATTTTTAAAGGTCACGCCTTCTTCGCAAAGTAATCTGTGTTGTTCATTTGCACCGCCAAAAGCAAAGGCAGGCGATAGACTTCCATCGGCAAACACAACTCTGTGACATGGTATAATCTTAGGTTGCGGATTTTGATGCAATGCCCAGCCAACTTGACGTGACATATTTTTAAAGCCTAAAAACTTTGCAATCTCGCCATAGGTGCAAACTTTGCCTTGTGGTATGGTTTTAACAACTTCGTATACTTTTTCAAAAAATGACTTTTCCATAGACCTATTATAGCTCAAAAAACTTAAAAATGTCTATTAACTTTAAGGTGTTTTAAAGAATAAATAGTTATATGGAAGAGAAAAAAAAGTTAGACATGTCAGGGGCTGAGCTTGTGTCACTTGCCTGCAGCCTTGCAATTTGTTTTGCCGAGAAATATGATGCGAGTGACCTTCGCAGACTGCGTTTGTTTTTCCAGTCGATTGCATCTAATATAACAATCATAGAGATTGAAGGACTGAAAAAATATAAAGATAAGTGATTAAAAATAAATGGGGGGAATAAATGGGAAAAGAATAAGTGGTTTAAATAAATATTTTTGTTTCTAAATTAATTTATTGATTTTAATAAAAATATTCCAAAATTTTTTTAGAAAATAATAAAAAATCAAAATTTATTAAAATATTTCAAAAAATAATAATTTTTTATAAGTTTTATGATAATTTTTACAATTAAATCACTTTACATAAAAGACAGGCAATAACGGAGCCAAACACCGCACAAACGAGAGCTATAGGTATGGCGTATAAAAGTTTTTTGACCTTAGTTTGAGAAATATACACTGTTGTCACATAAAAAATAGTTTCACTGCAGCCAAGTATCACGCATGCACAGCGAGAGATATAGGAGTCAGCACCATACTGCACAAGCACGTCATTTAAAAGGGCATAGCTGCCAGAACCAGTGAAAGGACGAAGCAGCACAAGCTCAATAAGCTCGGTCGGAATGCCAAGTGCGTTAAATATGGGAGATAACGCGTCGGCTAGCAGAGTGGTTATTCCACTTGCCCGCAAAAGTGCAACGGCAAGCATGATTGCGGCGATATATGGAAAGATATCAACAACAAGCGGAATTGCTTTTTTCGCACCTTTCACAAAAGTGTCATAGGTGTTAACCTTTTTATACTTGCTATAACAGAAAAGAGCAATAAAAATGATAGGCAAAATGTAAGCACTCATTTTTTAGCTCCTTTTTTCTTTATTTTTGCATAAAGACCATTGCATAATTTAACGAGAAGAATGCCAAGTGTGCAAGTGCATGCGGTGGCAATAAGTGTTGGCAGGATTATATCGGCTGGCGTTTCCGAGCCCGCAGTTGCACGAAGCCCTATCACAGTGCTTGGCAAAAGTTGAATGGACGTTGCGTTGATGACTATAAGCATAATCATTGCAGGAGTGGCAGTTCCGCTTCCGTCATCAAGTCTTTTCATGGCGTTTATGCCCATAGGTGTTGCAGCATTTCCAAGCCCAAGCATATTTGCCGACATATTCAGTGCAATCATTTTTTCGGTCTCGCTATCGTCAATCTTAAATAATTTTTTGATAAGCGGATGAAGAAGGCGGGCAAGTTTGTTACCAATCCCGCTTGCTTCAACAAGCTCAAGCACGCCCATCCATACTGCATAGACAGCGCAAAGTTCAATGCAAAGGGATAGGGCTTCACTTGAGGCGTCAATCATTTCATTTAAAACGCTTGATGGGTCGACCCATAGCATAAAGCAGATAGAGCCAACCACCATAACGAACCAAATTTTATTCATGCTTTAATATATTCCTTGATTTCAAAAGATAGAATTTTTTGTTAAAAAATATATTTTTTTAATGTTTTTTCGCTTTTTTAGCGTTTAAAATTATAAAAATATATAATTTTCAGCTGATATTTGACTTTTTTATAATAAAAATTTAAAATATTTTAATAGGAGAGAAAAATGTTAATTGATACGCACGCACACCTAACAGACGAAGCTTTTTCAGGCAGTGTGGATGAAATTATAAGTAAGGCAAAAGACTGCACTGTTACAAAAATTATCACTTCTGGCTTTGATTATTCTTCTTCAGTGGAAGCTGTGAAATTTGCAGAAAAATATCAGGGAGTCTATGCCTCTATTGGCGACTATCCTGAAAATATATATGAATATAATGAAGAAATTGAGAATAAACTTGAAACGCTAGCAAAACACGATAAGGTTGTTGCGATTGGTGAAATTGGGCTTCAATATACTGACGGGATGCCAGACCGCGAAAAGCAAAAGGAGATATTTTTAAAGCAGGTTGCTCTTGCAAATAGATGCCATCTTCCTATTGTTATCCATTGCCGCGATGCTTATGGCGATATGATAGAGCTTTTAAAGAAGAACAAAAATCTTCTATCGCACGGTGGCACTTTTCACTGCTTCAGCGGAAGCTATGAGATTGCAAGGGAAGCGCTCAAACTTGGTTTTTATATTTCAGTTGGCGGCGTTTCAACTTTTAAAAATGCAACGAGTTTAAAAGAAACGCTAAAGAAACTTCCACTTGAAAGACTGATTTTAGAGACCGATTGCCCATATCTTGCTCCACATCCATATCGCGGAAAACTTAATATGCCTTCCTTTGTTCCGACTATTGCTGCAAACCTTGCCGAGATAAAAGGCGTTTCAGTGGAAGAAATTGCAGAAAAGACCACTCAAAATGCAGAAAAATTGTTTAAATTTTAGTGTGTTTATGCACGCTAAGATTATTTTTAAAAATTAGGAGAAAATATGTTAAATCACAATTTTAAAAAGAAATTTGGGCAAAACTTTCTTTCAGATAAAAATTTGCTCACTTCTATTATCCAAGACGCAAACGTAGGCAAAGATGACGATGTCCTTGAAATTGGTGCGGGCGGGGGAAGTTTAACTGAAATTTTATCTCAATATGCGCGAAGTGTTGTCAGCTACGAAATTGATACTGACTTAAAAGACCATCTTTTTTCACTTGGGCTAAAAAACACAACGTTTAGGTTCGCCGACATTATGAAGTGTGATATTCAAGATATTGAAAGTGACTTTAAAGGGGGATATAGAGTTGTTGCAAATCTTCCTTATTATATAACCACTCCGATAATTTTTAAGTTTTTAACGCAGTCCACAAAAGTCAAATCACTTACAATCATGGTGCAAAAAGAAGTTGCTGAGCGTATCGTTTCCGCCTGTGGCAGTAAGGACTATGGCGTGCTTTCTGTTATGGTGGGGTTCTACGGACAAGCTAAGATTTCTCGCTATGTCAGCCGTAAAATGTTCTATCCGCAGCCAAATGTGGACTCAGCTGTTGTGCATATTGAAGTTGAAAACAAACACCCCGATATCGATAGAGACAAATTTTACTCTTTTATTCAAAGCTGTTTTTCTATGAGAAGAAAGATTTTAAGAAACAATCTTACTCATGCCCTTAAGATAAAAGGTGACACTTTAGACAGTTTATTTTCTCTAGAAACACTTGCAAAACGTGCCGAAAGCTTTTCACTTGATGATTTTATTGATGTCTTTAATAAAATTAAGGATTACATTGATTAATCATAATTTAAACAAATTTTTAAAATTAAATTTTGTTTAAGGCTAATAAAAAAATTGATTTTGATTAAAATTAATTATAAATTTGTTGTAATTTGTATTTTTATTTGTTATAATGTAAATGATAAATAAGGATAAATTAAAAGGAGAGGGGAATTGGGAACTGTTTCTTTGTTAAATTTAGGTTTCTTTGAAAAGATTGCCACCATTGTGGATATTATTCCAAAAATTATCTATCTCCTTTATGCCTGCCTTGCATCAGCTGTTGATGCTTTGCAAGCTTTGGTTAGAAAACTTGCTGGGCTTGATGTCTATTATCAAGCAACCACAGGGGAAGCTGTCACAGGCACTGACCCACTTACTGAATTTGTGTATGGCATCTTGGGCTTTGGCGAAAGTGCTCCGCTATACGATGCATTAAACACAGTGTTCTGGTCATTCGCCATTTTCGGGCTTATCATTCTTGTGGTCTCAACTATGGCGGCTATTATAAAATCACACTATAGAGAAGACTCTCAAGGCACAAGCCCTTGGAAATATATTTACACCGCAGGCAAAGCAATATTCACCTTTGCTTTAGTTCCTGTTCTTGTAATAATCGGACTTCAATTATCTTCATTCGTTTTAAGAACGCTTGATAATATCACCGCCGGCTCTGGCTCTGAACAGGAAATGGTGTCAATGTTTGGGCAGGATGCCGTTCGTAGATTTAGAAGCGAAACGGTTGAAGGCACAGCAGAATATGATGATGAAGGGAATCGTATAGAAGGGTCGGGAACAGTTACTTATGCTTTCTATGATTTCTTTGGCGGCGGAGCTCCTAGCACATCGACAACCTTTAGTGGAATGCTCTTTAAAGCGTCAGCCTACTCTTGCAACCGTGCAAGAACTGATTCTTATTCGGTAGAACAACTTCGAGAAGACTTTTTCGGGGGTGGAATACTTGGAAATGACGATTCAGATTACCCAAGTTCGGGAACAGCTGATGAGCAACTTGAATACATAGCAGAGCAAGTGGACTACCTTTTTGCAAACAATATCCATCTTGCTACTGATTACAGTTATTGGCAGGTGGTAAGCGAATCTAATGACGTTGCTCCTGTTTGGAGTGTAACTGACGTAACGCGCTATGGTAATTCTGTTATTAGCAGTTTTAGCAAATATGACGTATCTTTTGTTTGGATTTTCTATAATCTTTGGACGTTTAACTTTATCATAGGTTTTGTAGGAGTTTTCGTAACCTTTGGTATCATGATATCAATCATACTTGGAATGATGTCAAGACTTATAAAAGGTGCAGCACTATTCCTAGTTTATCCTGCACTTCTTGGTATAGCTCCGCTTGACGACTTTAAGGCATTCAAGAGTTGGGGCGTTCAGTTTATGCAACAACTGATGATGGCATTTGGCTCAATACTTGGTATAAACCTGTTACTATTGGTATTGCCTTATGTGCAAAATATTAACTTTTTTAATATCGGTGTAGTTGATGCAATGATACAACTTATAATGTTAGTGGCTGGTCTTTTGATGGCTAAGGACTTTATAGGTATGATAAACGGCTTTGTTGGTGGCGCTGATGCAATGAATGCAGGAGAAGGCGCCAAAGGTTCCATCGGCGGAAAACTTAAAGCCGGGCTTAAACCAGCAGGTGCTATTGCCGGAGCAGGTTTAAGAGTTGCTGGAAAAGGAGCGTTAGCCGTTGGCAAAGGTGCTGTTCATATAGGACAAAATATAGCTAATAAAGTAGGCAGAAAACATGCACCTAAAGCTGCTCTTAAAGCAAATAGAAAGAAAAATGAAGCTCTTGAAAAGATGAAGGCAAATGGACGCGATGTAGCATATATGCGAACATATTCGGCTGATAAGCATAGAACTGAGTTAGATAATTATCAAGAAGAGCGCAAAAAACATTATATCAAAAAAGGCTACGACGAAGAAACGGCTGAAAATAAAGCAAAGGCCGATAGGGCTAAACAGCGCGATAGATTTGCAGACAAAGATTTTGGTGGCAAATTTGCCGCAGCTTTAAATGAAGCTGAGCATTATAAAGCAGTTGCTGCAAGGGGAAATAAAGCGGAAACTAAACAAGTTGAAAAATATGGTGTTAAACTTGGCAAAGATGAAAAAGGAAATGATAAGTATTTCCGCACTGCTGAAACTGATAAGACAGCAAAAGAAAATAATAGCAATTTAGGCAAGAACCTTGCAAAAGACTTCGGAGAAGGTGCTGCTGATATAGGCAAGACAATAGCTGATGCGTTCTTAAAATCTGTCAAAGGCGTTGGCAATGTTATGGGCGTAGATAAGGCTGTTGCAGGTGCTAAGGAAGTGCTTGGCGAATCTCTAACCTTCAAGGGCGGTGTATTTGAAGAACGTAAGAATAAACGTAAAGAAGCTGCCGATAAAGATAAGGTTGAGAAGAGAGAAACTGCAGCTGCAGAAGAATCTTCTGCTCAAACTAAAGCTCTCGAAAAAATTGCAGGTTCTATGGAAAGCTTACTTAAGGAAACTAAAGATAGTGCAGCTGCATCTAGGGCAACAACAAAGGCGGTTCAGAAACTTAGCAGCAGTTTAAGAACGTCAGGTGGAAGCTCAGGCGGTGGCACTTCGGGTTCAACTTCTGGTGACAGTTCCGGCTCAACAAGCGGCGGAAGAGGAGACACAAGCGGCTCATAATCCTATAGCAAAAAGATAAGATGACACAAAAAGTCATCTTATTTTTTGTAATTATAGTGTTGTATATTACGTGTTTAAATTTGTAAATACAAATATATAATGATTCTTAGAAAACTAATTTATGGTGATTTATACCCTAGATTTGACTAAACTTTTGAAACAAACTAAAACACAAAATAAAAATAGACACTATATAGTGGTATATAGTGTCTGTCTAATACTATTGGTGGAAGTTATAAGGACTGCGTCGAATTTGAATAATGACGTTATCTTTGTCACGCAGAACCTTGTAGCCTTCCACCATGCTTTCTGCGAAATCATTTTTGCCTTTAGACAAAATAAATACCGCTCGTTGAGCGGCATTTATGGTGGAAGTTATAGGGTATTAGGGGTGTAAAAAATAGTATAAAATAAGGTTAAAAACTATCTATTTTTTTATTGTTTTTGCTAGTTTTTATTTGTTTTTTATACTTTTTTTTATTTTTGTTCCTAAATTTGTGACATGTATTTTGCCCCAATATTTTGCAAAACATTATTTAAAACCGACTCTTCAGAAGGAAGCATGTGAGCATAAGTATTTAATGTTTGTTCAGTATTACTGTGCCCTAATCTTTTAGCTACTGCTACTATAGAAATGCCTTGAGAAAGCAGTAAACTTGCGTGTGAATGTCTTAAATCATGAACCCTTATTAACTTAACTCCAGATTTTTGACAAGCTTCTTTCATTATTCTTTGTATATTAGAATCTGCAAGTGGTTTACTATCAGAAAAAACTAATTTGTAATCTTCTCTCCCTAATTTATATTCTTTCATTTCATTAACTAATATAGGCGGAATAACAATCTTTCTTATAGAGCTTTGATTTTTAGGTATTGTTATTTTCCATTCTTCGGTCAATGTTTTCTTTGTTACCGATTTGTTAATATTTAATGTTGCATGAACTAAATCCCAATCATTCCATGTTGTTGCAAGTATTTCACCTTTTCTTGCGCCAGTAAAGTATAAAGCGAAGAAAAAAGCTTTATATTCAGGGCGGTCAACTTGTGCTATAAACTTAAAAAATTCTTCAGGAGTCCACACCTGCATTTCTTTATGCTCAGTATTGTTTTTGAAATTATCAACATATTTTAGATTATTGGGAATTTGATAATATTTTTCTGCATAGTTTAAGATTGTCCTTAAGTATGAACGGAGATTTCTTTTGTATTTATAAGAATACTTTTTATCATTTTGTTTGCCGTAAGTTAGGGTATTTATATGGTTTTGCCAATCAAGCAGAACTTTAGGTTTTAAGTCCTTAACTTTAAAATCTTTAAAGTATGGCAATATATGTATATCACATTTAGAAGATAAGTCATAGTAACTGCTTTCTTTTAGTTGGTTAATAGCATAATTTTTATAATCAATGTAGAGTTCTTCAAAAGTTATATCTTCTTGTTGATTTTCTGGTCTTTTAATATATTTTTTAGCAGAAGCCATAAATTGCAAATATGCATCTTGGGCTTCTTTTTTTGTTGTTTTTCCTGATATTCTTTTTTGTTGTTCAATACCATTTTCATTTACATATCTAAATCTTACTGACCATGATTTTGTCAGGATAGTGCCTCCGCATTTTTTACACTTATTATTTTCAACTTGCACATTCCGTTTGCAATTTTTACAATAATAAATTTGTTCAAAACTTGCCATAGGCTTACTCCTTGTTATCTAAATCACGCTTATCTACTTTGTATCTTACTTCTTTTTCCAGTTGTTTTAATTTTTTATGTATTGCTTTATTTTCTTCTATAACTTCATTCATATCATCTTCTAAATAGTTTATTCGTTCCCTAGCTCCACCTAAACCATAAAGACAAGCAATAGAAATAATTGATGATACAACGAATGATATTGCTGTTGCGGGCTCAGGATACACAATACATATAACTATTATAAGAATTATTGAACATACAACATCAATGTGACCAAGAATTGTAAAACCGCTTGTGTATTTTGTTTCTCTTTCGAATTTTTTATTGGCATTATTATCTTCTTTAATTCTATCTTTCAAATTTCCAATGTTCGCATTATTGTTATTACTAAGATATGACCAATATTCTTGTAAATCTTCTTGTTCTTGTTTATTTTTATCTTCGCTATTCATTTTTTCTCCTTCTTACTTTTGTATTTCAAAGCATGCAATTCATCATCAATGTTTTCAAAACTTTTATTGGATTTTTTTTCTAAAATTTCTAGTCGCTCTGATAATAGGCTTATTTCCTTTTCATTTTTGTTTATGGTATCTTTCATAAAGCCTATACCATAAAGGCAACAAACAGAAATAATACCAGAGATAGCAATGCTAATCGTAGAAACAATATCGCCAAATATTGCACAAATAATTGTAAGTATGATTGTCACTAATAGTTCAGCATGTCCTAAATATATATAAAAGTTGCCAGCAGTTTCCTGTTCTTCTTCATCAAATTTTGATTTTTTCTTTTCTTCCATTATTGCAAACTCCTTCTGATTTCTACTGCGACACCTATAATACGAATAGGCTTCTTTATTATTTCTTCTTTTGAATAGAACGAAGGTTTAAAATCACTATTAGGATTGTGCGGAAGAATCCAAATGCCATTGGGTTCTTTTTTTATTTCCTTTAATGTTGCATCATAGCCATTTATCATAACAACGCATATTTGCCCAGACTCTGCATCTTCTTGTTGACGAACAATAACAACATCTCCATCTTTGACTGTAGGAAGCATTGAATCTCCATGAACCTTTAAAGCGAAGTAGTTGCCACGTCTTGCCATATCTTCGCTTATATCTTCGTAGTCAAGTATATCTTCCACCGCTTCAATAGGAGTGCCTGCAGGAATAACACCAAGAACGGGGATTTTAACGCCTTTAGATTCGTTTAATGGTTTGTCGCCTAATAACACATCTACAGAAACACCAAATAATGCGGCAATCTTTTTACATGTAATAATATCAGGAGAAGTGTAGCCCTGTTCGTAATGTGCATAAGCCTGTGGAGTTATATTTAAAAACTTTGCAACTTCAGCCTGTGTCATAAATTTGCGTTTCCTAAGGTTTCTTAGATTATTTATGAAAATTTGTTTATCCATTTTTGATACCTCACTATCAACTTTATATAGTTTATTATACAAAACAATAAAAAAAATTCAATAAAATGTTGAAAATTAGTTGACAACTATCAAAAACAGATATATAATGTAATCATAAACTATCAAAAATGTATAGTTTTATATCAAAAGGAGGCAAGAATGAGCAAGATAATAAAATTTTTTGATATGACAGAAATAAATGTCAAAAAAATTAGAGAGGAAACCTCTCTAACTGAAATCAACAAATTATTGTCAGAAGGATGGAAATTATTAACAATGTTTTTCCGAGACAACAAAATTGTTCATGTTCTTATATGGATTGACTAATTTTTAATAATTCCAATTGAATAATATATGGTTTGATTTGTTGGCTGGTCTTGATAATTTAAACTTTTTACAAAACAACCAAGAAGTATACCACCATTTTTGAGAAGTGAATTTGCTTTTTCTAAGTCGTTTGTTTCAACGATTTCTTTAATATTTACATATTCTTTATTCATTTTTTACCTCCATGTATTATTCTAGCACACTAAAATATAAAAATCAACTTTGTAGTTGTGGTAAAAGGGGGTGATTATGTGAAGTTTAAAGAGTTACTCAAAGTTCATGGTGTTAAACAAATTGAGCTTGCAAAGGAACTTGGAGTATCAACGCAGCTAATAACCAACTGGATTAAAGGTTACAGCAAACCAAGCTTAGTTGCGATTAAAAAAATATCCAGCTTTTTAAAACTAGATATTGACAAAGTAGTCGAATGCTTTGTTTAGATGATTTAATAAAGGAGGGGAAGTGATGCAAAGTGAAATTATTAGTGTCAAAGATATGATGCAACTTCTAGGTGGAGCATCTTATTCTACAGCTTGTCGAGTAATAAGACAAGTTAAGCATAAGAGCGACAGATTAGGCATCAGAGGCATAATTCATAGACTTGATTGGGAAGAGTATTTATCCACAAAAAAAGACAATACAGAAAACTCTAGAACACCTGTATTGTCTAAGTAAGATGCACTGGAAAAACATCTTACTTAAATTGTAGCACAAAATAAAAAAATAATCAATTTAAGGAGACAAAATTATGAAAAAATTTTTAATTTTTAAAGGAACAACAAGCGAAGTTGTTGAGCAAATTCAAAATCTAAGAAAAGATTATGGAAACAAAACAATCAAAGAGATTTTGGAGGTGTCAAAATGTCAATAACAAACATTTATGAAAAACTAGTTGATATTCAATCTAAGTTAAAGGTTGAAAAAAGTAAACATAACGATTTCGGCGGGTTTGATTATCGCTCTTGTGAAGATATTTTACAAGCAGTTAAGCCAATGCTGAATGAACATAAGCTTGCACTTTTGTTGCTTGATGAACTTGAATGTGTTGAAAACAGGTCATACATAAAGGCAACAGCAATTTTGACTGATGGAGAAAGTGAAATCAAAGTTTCTGCACTTGCAAGAGAGCCAGAAAAACCAAAGGCAAAAATGGACGAAAGTCAAACAACAGGTTCAACGAGTTCATATGCCCGAAAATATGCGTTAAATGGACTTTTCGCTCTTGATGATGGAGAAGATTCAGATAACCCGAATTTGAGACCTCGCGAAGAGAAACTTATCACAAAAGAACAAATTGACGAATTAAGAAAGCTTGGCTTTGATGACAAGCGTCTTGAAAGTATGGCGAAGTATTACAAAGTTGAAAATGTTAAAGATATAACATTTGCTCAAGCTGAACAAACAATCAAAAAGCAAAAGAAAGTTATTGAAATGGCAAATAAGGAGAGTGACAATGGACAAGCTTAAATTTGACGAAGATAGTCACTCTTATACTCTTATTAAAGAGAGTGGAGAAGAAATTAGTCTTATCTCAGTAACGCAGCTTTTAAAGAAACATGGACTTTCTCCAGATTATTCAAATGTAGATGACGAAGTGTTGCGATTAAAATCAGAGCGTGGAAAGGTAATTCATGAAGAATTTGAGCAATATATCAATCACAAACAAGTTGGCTTTACAGGCGAATTTGAAGCGTTTTACGAGCAATGTGTATGCGAGAATATTCTCCCTAGCAAAAGTGAATTTATGGTTTGGAATGATGAAATAGCAGGCACTGTTGACGTTGCTGGGCTTATTAAAGGGCAAACCTTTATAGGAGATTTCAAAACGACAGCCACACTTCATAGGGAAGCAGTAGCATGGCAATTAAGCCTATACGCTTACCTTATGAATGAAACTTTTGACAAATATCTCTGCTTTCATTTTCCTGATGAACATACTTGCAAAATAGTTGAATTAAAACCTATTGAAAGAGAAGAAATCGAAAGACTATTGGACTGTGAAAGAAATAGCATTTTGTATGAAAGAAAGACTTTTGAAATTGATACTGCATCTTGTGAAAAACTGATTGCTGTTCAGAGCGAATTAAAGACACTAGGAGAACGTAAAAAAGCACTTGAGAAACAAGAAGAAGATTTGAAAACATTTTTAATAAAAAAGTTTGAAGAGACAGGACTACCTTTCATAGACAATGATTATTTTAAAATCACATACGTTGCACCATCTACAAGGACAATTATTGATAGCGATAGATTAAAGAAAGAAATGCCAGAGATTGCTAAGAAGTTTTTAAAGACTTCACCTGTAAAGGCACAGGTAAGAATCTCGCTAAAAGGATAATTATGGAACTAATATTGAGAGAACAAGCAGATATATTGGCAGTTCAAAATGAGCTAATGAATATATTGCCAGAGCTTAAGAATAAGCCATATATCTGCGAAATTAAACCGTATAGGAAGAGAAGGAGTCTTGATGCAAATGCTTACTTTCATGTTCTTGTAGATAAGATTGCAAAGACACTAAAAAAATCAGCAGATGAAATTAAAACTCAACTTGTTTTTGATTATGGATCTATTGCAAAAGATGAAAAAGGGCTAAAAGCAGGCTTTAAAGCTTTAAAAGATATTCCTATAACACAATACTTTAAATATGCAAAGCCTATTGGTGAATGCATTGAAAATAATAAAACCTTTGTGAAATATTTGATTTATAAAGAAACTCACACTCTTGATAGTGCGGAAATGGCAAGGCTTATTGATGGCACTGTTGAAGAGGCAAAGCAACTGGGAATTGAAACCCTTACACCAGTTGAAATAGAAAATCTTAAGGGTTATAAGAAGGAGGACTAAATTATGTTTTTAAAAAGAGAAAACAAAACAGATGCAATGGTAGCAGGGTATGTCGTTGGAGATATGAAAGAGAAAGAGTATGACGGCAAAAAATTTTACGAAGTTGGGGTATCTATGGGTAAAGACGCAGGCATAGTAAATGTTGCTGTCTGGAACAGAAAGCCAGAAGAAATCAAAAAAGGTGACTATGTTTTTGCTGCAGGGCAGTTTAAGGCAACAAAAAAAGATAACAAGGCCTATTATTCACTAACAGCTGACTTTATTTCAAAAGAGAACAGCACAAAAGTTGAAGTGCCACAAGAACTTGAGCCATATCAAGAAGTAGACGATTTGCCTTTTTAAGTGAGGTAGAGAATGAGAAATTTTATATTTTTTGCATCATATTATGAAGCAATTAAAGAACTGCCAACTGACCAACAAGGGCAAGTGTATAAAGCTATTGTTGATTATGCAATGGAAGGAGCAGAACCTACTCATCTAAAAGGCATACAAAAGTCTGTTTTTATACTTATAAAACCATATATTGACTCTTCAAAAAAGAAGCAAGAATATGGTTCAATGGGTGGTGCTCCAATGGGAAACACTAATGCGAAAAAACAAGCAGAAAACAACCTTAGCTTGAAAGAAAAAACAAGCCAAAAACAAGCAGAAAACAACCTTAGCTTGAAAGAAAAAACAAGCCAAAAACAAGCTAAAAACAACCTTAGCTTGAAAAATAAAACAAGCAATCAGATTATAGAATATGAAGAAGAAAAAGAATATATAAAAAAAGAAATAAATAAAGAAAAAAGCACCATCCTTACGGATAGTGAACTTTACTCTTTAATTGAAGAAGAATTTAAAGATTCTGATGTTTGTCAGAAGTTTAAAGACTATGCTGATATGCGAAAAGCTATGGGTAAGAATAAAGCTATAAGAACACTATCTACTCTTAATAGCTGCATAAATAAACTTAGAAAATATGCTAAGACCAAACAAGAAGCTATAGAAATACTTGATTATTCAATAGCCAATTGTTATCAAGGCTTGTTTGATAAGTTCGGGCATGACAGAAAAGAAGTAGCAAAGGAGGCAATTCCTTATGCGAACTAAAAAAGAACTTGTGCCGCAGAGATTAAGTCAGCTTAATAACAATGAAGCTGAGCAGTGCATCTTAGGGTGTTTGCTGATTGATGATGGTAACTTTGAGGCAACAGAAGAAATCATGCTATCTTTGACTGTTCAAGATTTCTATTTCGATATCAACAAAAAAATCTTTCAAGTAATGAAATCTCTGTTTGATAAGGGCATAAAAATTGACTTTGTTTCAGTTATGGACGTAGTAGAAAGACAGGGTTACAAAGACAATAACATGGTTCAAACTTTGACTGCCTATACAAGTATTGTTCCAAGTGCAGCTAATTACAGATATTATCTAAAAATTGTTAAAGATTATTCCAACTTGCGTAGAACGGAGAATATTTGCAATCTTGGCAATGATTTAATTAAAAGCGGCAAAAATGCAGATGCAGTGATTTCGGTATTACAAGACGAATTAACAAAGGTAACAGAAGGTAGCTTGACCGCAGAATGTGAACCTATTTCAAGCTCAGCAGAAATGGTCTTTGAAAAAATAAAAAGGCGTGCTAATGGCGAGTATGATGAGTTCGGACTAGAAACAGGTTTTAAATGTCTTGATAAATGTTTATGGGGCCTGCAAAAAAGTGATTTGATAATTGTGGCAGCAAGAGCAGGTGTTGGCAAAACTGCATTTGCACTTAATGTTATTAGTCATGCAGGACTTAAGAATAACAAGAAAGTTGCTTTCTTTTCACTTGAGATGCCGAGAAATCAAATCTTGGAGAGATTGTTTAGTATAAACGCAGAGATTTCAAATTTTGACTTAAAGGCAGGGCGAATTTCAAATAAGTTTAAAGTAATTGAAGGTGTGAAGAAAGAATTGATAGAAAGCAAAATTTTCATAGATGATGAATCTACTAATACCGTTCAAAGCATGACACTTAAAGCTAAAAGATTGAAACGCAAAGAAGGGTTAGACCTCATTGTCATAGACTATTTGCAATTTATTAAACCACAAGAAAAGTCGGGGAACAGGTTCCAAGATGTCGGTGAGATTGCAAGGGAACTTAAAAGTATGGCAAGAGAGCTTAATGTTCCTGTTATAGCTCTATGTCAGTTAAATCGACAACTTGACAATGAAGATAGAGAGCCAACACTCGCTGACCTTCGAGAGAGTGGCGAAATTGAGAATAACGCAGATATTGTAATGTTTTTAAATAGCAAATCTGGAAGAGCTGCAGAAGTTAAAGATATTGACCTAATAATTGGCAAATTTAGAAATGGAGCTCTGAAAACAATTCGCATGACTTATCAGGGAAGTTGTTTTAAGTTTGCAGAAAAAGAGAAATCACAAAAACAAAAAGTCGAACAGATTGAGCTTGTGCCAATTGCAGAAGATAATCTGCCTTTTTAGGAGAGAAAGATGAGTAAAGTAAATACATCATACTCAAAGGTGATACACCGTTTAAATTATGCGCTTACGATAGAAAACATTTTAAGAAAGATGGATGAGCGTTTTGAGAACTTAATGACCAGTCAAGAAATTTCTATCGACACAGGATTTAACTATTACATAAAACAATCAAAGAACAAAAATCTTTTAATACAAAATTATGTTTTAACTATGAAAGTATTAAGAAGCATGAGCATGCAAGAGCAAGATATTCTTATTGATTATTTTTATAAAAATAAAACGGCTAAATATGTAGCTGATAAAAATAGTATGGCTATAAGAACCTTTTTTAGAAGAATAAATGAGCTTGATAAGAAATTTAATTGTTTATACAAAAAATTTCAGTTAGAAATGCTTGATGAAACGGAGGCTATAGAAGAATGAATATAAGACAGATTATGGCTATAGATAGCAAGAATAAAAAAATAATCAAATCAATGTATCCAAGCATCACTGATGATAGTGGCATATATATCCTTGCTCGTATTGAGAACGATATAAAGTATGCCTATGTTGGACAAGCCAGGCACTTACTGACAAGAATAGCGCAACATCTTCGTGGGTATCAGCATATAGACCTAAGCATTAAAAAACATGGTTGGTATTCACTAGACAATCCAACAGGGTATCGGATTGTTGTTAAAAAATGCGAAGAAAGTGAACTTGACAGCCAAGAACAGTTTTACATAAAAGAATGTGCTAAAGCGGGTTATCAACTTAGAAATAAAACTGCAGGGGGACAGGGCGAAGGCAAAATTCAAATAGACGAATATCGACCAGCGAAAGGTTATCGTGATGGCATTAGACAGGGTGAAAATAACATTAAGAAAGAACTTAATCACATAATCACGAATTATCTTATCATAGCACTCAAAAAAGAGAATATTCGCTCACAGAAAGCACTTCAAAAGTTCTGGGAGATTTTAAAAGTCGAAGATAGTCTAAAGGAGAACTTATGAAAATCTACATGGCGGTTACTGCCGATAAATATGAGCTTCCGATTGCAGTGTTTGATACAGTATTATCACTGTGCAGGTGGAGTGAAAGGTCAAAAAGCGCACTATTTTCAGCCTTAAAAAGAGCATCAGTAGACCAGAAACTAAAATGTAGATACGTAAAAGTCGAGGTGAATGATGAAACTGATTTATAGAAACTATATCAAAGAGCTCAAGAAGAAAGAAATCGAGCAAGAGGAACAGATATTCAGCGAAGTGCTTAATGTAAGAAAGGAGAACAAATAATGACGCGAGAAGAAATAGAAAAAGCCATTGAGAACGGCGAGAGTGTGTGGGTGGTTTGATTATAGGTTAAAGGAGTAAATTATGAAAAGAAATATAGAATTGCCTTGTGATATAGACGATTTGGTTTATGCATTAAGTATAAAAAAGAATGGAGTGGAAACTTTATTGACTGCTGGCGAAGTGATACCTAGAATTGTTGATGAAATAATTATAAATTCACAAGGTATTGAAATTCATAGTGAGAGAACAAGAGAGGATGATAGCAACTTTTATGGATATTTTGGAGAAACCGTGTTCTTGACTAGACAGGAAGCAGAAGAGAAATTAAAAAAATTAAAGGAGCAACTATGAAAGAAACAAAAGTGTATACAGGTAGAAGAAATGGCAAACATGCAGAACTTATGCAAAGGCTTGATAAAGCATTAAAAGAACAGCATTTTGCATTTGTCTTCACTAAGCAAGAACTTAAAGAACGCGACCGAGAACTCGTCAAGGAAGTGTGCGAGAAGATTAGAAAAAACTATAGTAAATTTGATAGTTACGATGATTTTGATTGGTTTGGTTTTGAGAATTTTCTAGACCAAATACAAAAGGAGTATGAGAATGGCAAATAGACATTTATTAGCAGTAAACAAACTAGAAAATTTTAAACAATGGCTGATTGAAGATGGTTGGCAAATTGAAAATACAAAAGGTGTTTATGAAGTATTAAGAGCAAGAAAAGATACAGAAAGATTTCCTTTGATAGTTTATAAAAGAGATAAAGATGGGTTAGTTCATCTATCAGTAAGTAATTATAATGAACGATTTGTATGCCAATATTTGAAAAATCGATATAAATCAAAAGACAAGTGACAGAAGTTGAAAGAGTTTATCAAAACAACAATTAAAGAAGATGAACAAGAATATGCCAAGAGTGAAATGTCAATATTCGCACACTATCTTTCTGTTGAAAGATTTATTTTAGGGAAAATGCAAGAGTTGGAGGGAGAAGATGTTAAAGATTAAGGCGGAAAAAATGAAGGACTTGGAAAAGTTTTTTGTATATGAACACTTGTTTCCTAATGGCAAAAGATATATTGGTATTACAACTAATCCAAAAAGAAGATGGGCAAATGGATTGGGTTATAACCATAATATTTATATGAAAAGGGCTATAATAAAATATGGTTGGAACAATATATCACATAATATACTATTTGAAAATCTAATGAAAGATGAAGCGGAAAGAATTGAATGCGAGTTAATTAGATTATATAAAAGCAACAGTGCTGAATACGGTTATAATATAGACAACGGCGGTAATTCTATAGGTAAACATAGTGAACAAACATTGCAAAAAATAAGAGAATATGCGTCTAATAGACCTAAAACTCATAATGAAAATATCAGTAAAGCAAAAAAAGGGAAATCGTTAAATTTATCTGATGAACAACGACTACTAATCTCAAAAAGATTTAGAGGGAATAATTATGGGTCAAGTAGTAAAAGTATGCTAGGTAAACATCATACCCAAGAGGCAAAAGATAAAATTTCAAAAGCAAACACTGGGAAGTCTAGTTGGAATAAAGGTAAAAAACTAAAATTGGAACATGTAACAAAAAGTGCGTTGAAACATCAAAAACCTATAATTCAATATGATAAAAATATGAATTTTATAATGGAATATCCTTCTATTAAAGATGCTTTTGAAATTACCCATATAAACGCCATAGGAAAATGTTGTAGAAATATTCAACATACATCAGGTGGCTATATCTGGAAATATAAAATCAAAGCCGATATGGTCGAAAAGGTGGTGGAAGAATGAAAAGCGTTTGGATAATTATGTCGCCAGAAGGTGGATTTAGCTTGAATATATTTACTAACAAAGGAACTGCTTATGCAAATAAAGAAAGAGCAGAGAAAGAGTTAGAAAGAATAAATAATTGGTCAAAAATAAAAGGTTATGGAACTTATGAACTTGTAGAATTGGTGGTGGAAGATGAGTAAGACAGAATATGCTTGGGTTATTCAAAGAGATGACGGTAAGTTTTATGCAGGTTGGAATTTTGATAGGAATTGGGAAGCAAAAGAATATTTTACTAATGTTTTAGAAAAAGTTATTATAAACAAACAAGTATTCACAATAAAAAACGCATTAAAAGAAATAAAACTAATGAATCTACAAAATTGTAAGCCAGTAAAAGTCGAAATTCGAGTTGTAGGAGAGTAGTATGGAAGAAGAAAGATTTGCATTAGATAATAATGATAATGTCCTTGATTTTGAAGATAAAACAGATAAGTATTGTTTATCACAAGAAGATGTATGTAATTTATTAAACAGACAACAAAAACGCATTACTGAACTAGAACAAGAACTTGCAGAACTTAAAGAAAAGGCGATTGTGCCAAAATTTAGGATAGGGCAAGAAGTTTACTATTATCATATAGCAAGAAATAAAATATATCTAGGATTAGTAGAAGATATTCAATACTTTGCAACAAGAAGTGGTATTTTTTATAGGATACCAAACTTGCAACGAGATTATTTTTGGATAAGAGAAGATGAATTATTCGTCACCGAACAAGAAGCACAAGCCAAATTAAAGGAGATACAAGGGAATGAGTAAAGAATTTACAAAAAGTTATGCAATAAATCGAATTGCTGAATTAAATGAGCAAATAGTAGAGATGACTGCCGAACAAAGTGAAACAATGAGATATTTAAACAAACTAAGAGATAATAACAAACAACTCAAACAACAACTAGAAGAAAAAGACAAAGAGATTGAATTTTGTAAAGAAGAAATAAGAAAGCGAAATAAAAGAATAGATGAGATTGTTGAAAGAGATAAAAAACTATTTGATGATAAAAATAAAGAAATTGAACTTCTTAAACATCTCGGTAAACATGAAACAGCCACAGAAATGTTCAAAGAAAACACAAAACTGATTATTGAAAAAACACAACTTGCAATTCAAGAACTTGAAAAACTGGCAAAAAATATATTAGATACATTCGATATAAATTATGAACATTGGGAATTTAATCATAAATGTCTGTATAAGCATAAACAACTTGAATATTATGACATAATAGAAATGATAGATAATCAAATCAAAGAGTTAAAAGGAGAATAAAAATGGGACTTACATTAACTGCAGTAAATAAAAATTATGGTTATACAAAGGATGGAGAAGAAAGAAAACGGAATAAAGATTATTTTTCAACAGATACTGGTTATGGTGCATATAAATTTTTTAGAGAAAATTTTATGAGTTTTTTAACAAATGGCAGTATTTCGACATTTGATGAATTATTTACTAGATTTTTCCCAAATGGATACTGGTATAATGAAAAATATGTAGTGTTAGTAAACTTAAATGACTTTGAAGAAGCAAACAGAAGCAACCCAAAAGTATTAGACTATCTTGATAGACTTGATTTAATAAAAGATAAATACCCTAAATTATATGATTGTTTTGCATTTGTTACTCACAATGACTGCGAAGGTGAAATACCTTATGAACAACTTGTATTGTTAGTGCTACACTTGAAAGAATACCACGAACAAACAGGAAAAACTTGGGGGTATTCTGGTTGGAACTATGATTGGGTTCAAGACCTTATTGAATGTTGTGAAGAAACAATAAAACATAAAGGTAAAATTTGGTTTAGTTAGGAGAATGATATGGCAGAGAGATTGACAAATACATTAGAAGAAACACCTGAAAAGGGCTTTGGCTTAAAATTTTGCTCGGATAGAAATTGTAATAGTGATGAAGATTGTTGTAATTGCTATGCTTTTAATCAGACAATAAACAAATTAAGACAATTTGAAGATATTATGGAAAAGTATGGCATTGATGTGGAAGAACTTAATCAAATGTTAGAATGGTTATTTACATTGTCAGGTCAAGATGCTGATGATATGAAGTTTATTGCACGAGATAGAAAACTAATACACCAACAATATTGTGATATTAAAGCCGACCGAGACACTTGGAAAAGGGCTTGCGAGTTGGCGTGTGAAAGAGAAGATGATTGTTATGTTTACGATAATATTCACAGGGCATACGAGTTCTACCAACAAGCCAAGCAAGTTACAGGCAAGTGACAGCAAATTAAAAGGAGAATAAATGGAAATAAAACAAGCACTTGAAGAACTTAATATGTATCGAAAGACTAAAAAACGTATGAACTACATAAAAGAGCGAATAGCAGAGTTGCAAGACCGCATGTATTCTCTTGGCGGAGCAACCGAGAACTTGGGTGTGCAGGGTGGACAAGTTTCAAAGGAAGACAAGGTTGCAACTCTCCTGGACAAGATAAAACAATATCGCGACGAGCTCATGCAGGCGGAGATTTACAGCTTGTGTTTGCAGAACGATATAGAGCGTAAGATATACAAGCTTCGAGAACCATACTGTTCGGTGCTGCGTGGGTATTATGTTGAGAATAAGTCGTTAGAGAAACTCGCGGTAGAGTTAAACTATTCGTTTGATGGGGTGAAATCAATTAAATTTCGCGGTGTTAAACTATATGCCCAACTGCCAGCATTGTATCAACAAGAAAATTATAAAGAAATTTTATAATTGCACCCTTTTGCACCCTTTTTATGTTTTATAATAGTATCATGGAAGAATGAAAGAAGAAGTTTGAGAGGTATGTTATTCTAGCATTCTTCCCTTTGGTGGAACAGGCGTCGCCTCCTTTTAATTTAGTAATATTCAAAGATTTGGTCAAGCTGCATGAGACGCGACCGGTGGGGTAACACAGTGCAGCTACATAAAAGAATGATTAGGTTTGGTCATTCTTTTTTATGGAAGCAAGAGATTAACGTCTGTGCAACTCAGACAGCTTTCAAAAATATAAAGGAGAGAGAAATAATGGAAGAAAAAATTTTGAAGTGTCCTAATGTGACAGAGAGAACAGAAGAACTTATCAGTCGTGGCTATGAAGATGAAGGAGATATACTTGTAAAGCCAATTAGCACAAATTCGACTATTTGTATTGATAAGGAAACAGGTATAGTTGCTGACATAACAAATGATGGCGTTTCATGTGAAGGACTTACTGAGATAGTTGAGCTTAATAACTCAGGGCTTTTAGAAACGCAGCAAGAGAGTGAAGAGGTGGTAGACAATGCAAAGCAAACAGCAGAAGGTGCAGAAACGGGAGAAACAATTAACTAAGGCACAAGAGATTTTTGTTCAGGAATTGTTTAAAGGTTCAAGTCAAAGACAAGCATATTATAAAGCATACCCAAATTCAAAGAGTTGGGCGGAAAACAGTGTTGACTCAAATGCATGTGCACTAGCTAAAGACGCTAAGGTAATGCAAAGGCTAAGCGAACTTAATAGCAAAGCCGAGAAAAGCACGATTTACAACGCACAGCAGCTGCGTGAATTTTGGACTAAGATACTTCTTGATGGCGAAGCTGGCATAGCAAATAGATTAAAAGCGAGTGAGCTTTTAGGTAAGTCGCAAGGAATGTTTATTGAAAAACGAGAAACAAGTATTTCAAATAAAGACGACTGCATTATAAAGGTAGTAAAGAGTGACGATTGAGTTTAATCCAACAGGGCTGGTAAATAAAGTATATCAGCCTTTTTTGTTTGCATCTCAAAGAACACAAATATTCTTTGGCGGTTCATCATCTGGCAAGTCAGTTTTTCTTGCAGAAAGAGCGGTTCTTGACGTGCTATCTGGCAGGAATTATTTAATTGTCAGAAACACAGGAAACACGTTGAAAAAGTCGTGTTGGAATGAAATCATAAAGGCGATATCACTCTTTAAGCTCAACGAGTATTTTGACATAGCTAAAAGTGACCTTACCATCACCTGTAACCTTAATGACAAACAAATCTTATTCTCTGGACTTGATGACGTTGAGAAAGTCAAATCTATTACACCTATAAAAGGTGCGCTAACTGACATTTGGATTGAAGAAGGAACTGAAGTAAATTACGAAGATTATAAACAGCTTCGCAAAAGACTTCGTGGGTATTCAAAGCACTCTAAACGCATAACAATATCGTTTAACCCAATCTATCAAACGCACTGGATTTATACGGAATTTTTTAGTAAGTGGGAAGATAATAAAAACCTTTATCAAGATGATAATTTACTCATTCTTAAAACAACACATAGAGACAATGAGTTTCTATCACAAGACGACCATGACGAACTTGAGAACGAAAAAGACCCATATTATTATCAAGTTTATACATTGGGTAATTGGGGAGTGCTTGGTGACAGAATATTCACTAACTGGCATGTAGAAGATTTGTCTGTTCCTGTGAAAGTATTAAAAGCAGGGCAAGAAATTGAAGTGCCTTTACAACAAACATTTGACAATATACGAAATGGCTTAGACTTCGGCTTTGCTCAAGACCCGTCAGCATTTATTAAACTTAACTTTGATAGGAAGAACAAAAAGATTTATGTGTTTCAAGAGTATTACGAAAAAGGTAAAACCAACTATGATTTGGCTGTTGAACTTAAACCATATCTTGGCTACCAAAGGGTAATTGCAGACAGTGCTGAACAAAAATCAATACAGGAACTAAAAGACAATGGTATCAATGCAGCACCAGCATTTAAAGGTGGCGATAGTGTTCGGTTTGGTATTCAGTGGTTACAGGGTTACGAGATTATAGTTGATAAGTTTTGTCAGAATTTAAAGAATGAACTCACTCTTTACCAATGGAAGAAAGACAAAGACGGCAATACCATAAAGCAGCCAGTAGATAAATATAATCACTTAATAGATGCTATGCGTTACGCGCTCTCGGAAGATATGGACAGAATACCACCAGCCAGAATTTTAAGTAAAAAGGAACTAGGATTATAAATGATAATAGTTGATAAAGATACAATAGCTACTCCAAGTCTTATTACAGAATGGATAGCTAAACATAAAGAACTTTATGAAAAATTCACTAAAAATCATGATTATTACAATGGCAAGCATGAGATTTTGGATTTAAACAAAGGTGAAGATAGACCTAATAATAAGCCTGTTATAAATCTTGCTAAATACATAACAGTCATGGCTACGAATTATCTTGTTGGCAAACAAGTGGATTATAGTTACAACGGCGAGCAGGGCAAAGAAACTTTTGACAAGATAATGGACTTATACAAAAGACAGTCGATGCCTATGCATGATAAACATATGGCTAAAACAATGTCTATATCAGGGCTTAGTTATGAGCTAGCTTATATGTCGAGTGATGAAAAGCCAGTGCCTAAGGTGGCGGATATAAGCGAATATGAGGCTGAAATAATCTGCGACAACACAGTTGAACATAATTGTTTGTATGGACTACATTTTTATAAGGCAGATGATAATAAAACTATAATTGAACTTTATGATAATACATACAAAACAACTTATCAAGCAGGTGCTAACTTTATCAATCCTAAACAAGTAGGAAAGCCAGAAGCACATGGGTTTGATAGGGTGCCGATAACAGAACTTAAAAATAATGACGAAATTCAAGGCGATTTTGAGCAAAATATAAATGCTATTGACTCGTATGAAAAGATATTTGCTGAGCAAATAAATGACATTGAAGACTTTAACGACGCTATTCTCATGCTATACAATACAAACCTTTATCAGGGTGACCAGAAAGAGTTTGAAGATAGGCGAAAACAACTTAAGAAAGACAAGATACTAGAGTTTACGTCAAATGAGCAATCTGCAGCATGGCTTACTAAAATAATGGACCAGAGCAAAATAAGTGTTCTAGCTTCTGCATTAAGGGCGGATATACATGCAACAAGCTTTGTTCCTAACATGACGGACGTAAACTTCGCAAACAATTCAAGCGGCGTTGCCATGCAATATAAATTGATAGGTTTTGAAGCACTCACAAGCGAGAAACAGACATTCTTTGAAAAATGCTTAAGGAGAAGGTTAAAACTCTTTGCAAGTGCGTTGAAATTGTTAGGGCAACAGGAAATTGACGTTCAAGACATAACAATAACATTTAATCGTTCTCTTCCACGCAATGACGTTGAAATGGCAAGTATTGTTTCGCAGGTAGATAATCGAAATATTATCGACAAAGAAACTCTCGGCAAGCAATTTTCATTCTACAACGAAGATGTAGAAAAGAACCTTAAAAAAGAAAAAAAAGAAAACCCTCAAATTGATTACGCAACACTAAATAATCCTGGGCTTTATTCTTTCGGTGGTAACATTTAATGGCAAACAGACTTGCAGATATATTTGCTGACCTTGAGAGCCAGCTTATATCAAATCAAAGAGCTTTATTTCAAAGTTACCCAAACTCGACGCTCTCAGCTGTTGAAAACTTTCAAATGAATATGCGAGCAAATCAAAGCATGCTTGAAAGGGTCAATGCACAAGCAGTCAGCAATGCCTATCGTCAAGCTACTAGTTATATGAATGATACTATAACAAAGGGCTATAATAGAGGCGTGTCAAGTGTTGCAAGTCAACTTGATGAAGATATCAATAACAATGAAAATGAGCGTGCTAAAGCTTTAAAAAGTAATGCAGAGAGTGTGGTTTCAAGCATGTGCCGAATAGCCTTATCTTCTGCTATGGGAGCATTTTCTGGAATAGTTAGTGCAGTTTCTGTATACAACCAAGCACAAGACTTGTATCAAGCTATAGACCAGGCACAATCGCAATATCTTGAGAAGGGGATTGTAGGAAGTGTTAAAACAAATGGTGCTCAAACAAACATTGAAACATTTGCTGATATTGTTGAAGGTGAGTTTGACCATGATGCAACTCTTACAGGTGAAGGACACGCAAGAGATGAGACAGGCAATTATTATGTTGTAGTTACTGCTCACTTTGGTAGTTGTGAGAAGTGCGCAAAATGGGAAAATCTAGTGTTAATTGATGATTGGAAAGCAAATGGGCGGCCAGATGGAGTTCACCCATTATTAAGCGAAGCCATAAGTCAGGGCTTATTGCATCCGAATTGTAGGCATAGATTTAGGGTGCCTTTTAAAGGAGAAGAGAAGAAACTTAAAGGTGATTATCAAGAAACATGGACTGCTGAGCAAAATAGACAGCAATATCAAGCAGAGCAAAAACAACGGCGTTATGAACGGGAAATTCGTAAATATAAAAGGTTAGAACAAGGTAGCTTAACTCAGAGCGAACAGTTAAAAGCTCATCAAAAAGTGCTTGAATATCAAAAAAAGCAAAGAGAACATATAAAGGCAAGCAATAACTTGGACGGTGTAAGACTTTTCAGACAATATGAAAGAGAGCAAATAGGTGGGGAAACGAAACCGCAAATTTCACCAGAATTTGAAGAGATAAATGATACTCACAATGATTATAACTATTTACGATTGTCATTGAGTCAAAGAGATTCAGTTGTCAAATATATAAGCTCCGACTCTTATAAACTAAATTCTCAAATGAGAAACGGCAATGAATTAGATGAGTATTACACACATTTAAGAGATAATTTATCAATAGCCTTAGACAAATTACCAAAGGTAAAGAATCAACTACTTGTAAGAGATATGGAAATAGATGATATAGATATTTTAGAAGAATTTTATAATCAACATGAAGTAGGTGCGGAGATTAAGTATAATCAATTTTTATCTACAACAACAAGTGATTCTTATAATGAGAACGCAAATGTGAGAATTTATATTTTAAATGCCAATAAGGCTGCTGACTTAACGAAAGTAAATATAAAAGAAAAAGAAGCTCTTTATCCACCCAATATCCCATTTAAAGTTTTGGGGAAACGAATTGAAAATGGTATATTATATATTGCGTTGGAGGAATTATGACAGACGAAGAATTTAAAAAAGAAGAGCAAGAATTAAAAAAATATGAAGGAAGAATTGACAACCTTCCAAAAGACATCCAAAAAAGACTCATTCGATATGTAGCAGAAAAATCAAGAAGAAAAAATAACCTTGAAAAGTTGGCGCGAGAAATGTCCGAAAGGCAATTTATGATGCTACTTGAATTTGACGATTCTTGGACTATAGAAGAGAAACTAGAATATTATCACAAACACCATGACTAAAATAGAACCAACTTTAAGTAATGAAAAAAGTAAGTTTAATGCTTGCTCTTTTTTGATATATTTTGCCCTAAATATGGCGTAAAACTATTTCGTTATGGAGCGTTTTCCAAAATTTGCCGTGTGGGCGTAAAACACAAGGAGAAAAACATGTCAGAGGAAATAACTCAAGACAATGGGGTTGAGACTGATATCAACTCACAAGAAAACAAAGAAAACAAGCAAGTTGAAACAAAGGCTGAAAAATCATTCACACGTGACGAAGTTAACAAAATGATTGCAACCGAAAAGAAAAAGGCGATAGCCGAATACGAAAGACTTGCAAAGATGACAGAAGCGGAACGCACAAAAGAGCGTATGGCTCAAAAAATTAGAGAACGCGACAAAGAAAGGGCGGATTTTGAAGCTGAAAAGAAAGCGTTTGAAATTGAAAAAATGAAGATGCAAACATCAAAGGAACTTATAAATCGAAAGTTGCCTGCAGAGTTCGCATCTTTTTTAGTTACAGACAACGCAGAAACTACAAAACAAAATCTTGATAGCTTTGAAAAAATGTTTCGCTCTTCTATTGAAAATGCCGTTGCTGATAAAATTCGTGGCAAAAATCCGCCTATGACGTCAACAACAAAGGTGTCAGCCAAGCCCACCAATTCAAAGGCTTGGAACAAAAATAAGTAATAAAGGAGAATAAAAATGGCAAATACAATAAATTATGCTGAAAAATGGCAACCAGAGATTTTAGAAATCTTAAATCAAAACACAATCACAAGTCCATTTATTGCTGATGCAGATTCAGTTGAATGGACAGGAGCTAAAACACTCCACTTTACACAAGCTGCAACAAGCGGGTTCAAAGCACACTCACGAGATGGTGGTTGGAATAAGGGCAACGTAACTCAATCTGACGTTGATTACACAATCGCACATGATCGTGACATATCTTTCCTTGTAGATAGAATAGACATTGACGAATCTAATGGAACTGCATCTATAGATAATGTATCAAAGGTGTTTACTGCAACTCAAGAAGCTCCAGAAGTTGATGCACGTTTCTTTGAACAAGTATATAACGTTGCAAACACAAATACACTTACCGAAGAACTTGATGTGTCTACTCTTACAAAGGACAATGTTCTTTCAACTATTAAAAACTATATGCTTAAAGGCAAACTTCGTAGATACATAGCAAGAGGCTCTCTTATTGCTTATGTGACAAGCGAAATAATGAATATGCTTGAACTTTCAACAGAGAGTAAGCTTAAAGTAGAACTTACAACTATTGCAGACGGCGGAATAGGTATTGAAACCCGCGTAACCAATATTGACGGAGTTTATCTCTTCGAAGTTATTGATGATGAGAGATTCTACTCTAAATTTGATTACACTGATGGTTTCGAGGCTGCATCTGATGCAAAAGCACTTGCTATTGTTTTTGCTTCAACTGACGTTGTTAAAACTGTTCCTAAAACAAATGCTATCTATATCAAGAAAGCAGGCGAACATACTGAAGGTGATGGCGACTGGTATGCAAACCGTTCTATGTGGGACACTTTTGTATTCCCTAATGGTAAAGATGGCAAGATTGAAGGTATCTATGTTGTTACAAAGAAAGCTGCAACTCCAACTGAACCAGAGGATGATTTAGAATAATATAAGGCTCTCAAAGTGGGAGCCTTTATTCTTATATAAGGAGAAAGTATGTTAGAAGACGCAACTATGCTAGACAATAATTTTATGCTAAATGAAGTGGGTTATAAAATGCCAACAACGGATAAGGAAGAAAAGACTATTTTTAAAGATTACTATATCAAAACCTGCAACTATATTTATGAAAATCATTTTACAAGACCAACTCCACAAACTATAGAAAGAGTGCTCAACGGATTATATTTACCGACCGATAAGTTAAACAGCATTATTTGCTCCATAGATGATATAAATTTTAGGAAATATCTATTCAAACTTGCAATGGCAAAGCAGATTATATATGACCTAGAAAATGGACGAGTTACCATGCAAAGAGCTGACCAAACTTATGATGTGTGCCCAGAATTTAAAAGTAATTTATCGTTTTTAGGATTTGTTCAAACAGGCAAGTTCTCAAGGGTGGGCAAATGAATTATTGGAAACAAGTGACAGCTAAAAATAGCATGACTTATAATGAAAACTTGAGTGGATATGTTATAGTTCTGCGAGATAATCGTTTAGACAAGATGCCTTTTAAGTATGCAAGTATGGCTAATAGAAAGTATGCGAGCATGACTTCTGCTTTGCCTGGCGAGTTTATAGAGCCTACAGAAACTATCTATACAACACAAATAGATTTGCCTTTCACGAAGGGTGGGCAGATTATCATGGACGACAACTGCACTATGACTATACGTGATATTGATAGAGTGTTAAACGCTAGCACAGGCAAACTTATGGCTTATACTATTTATCTTGATGGTGGAGTGCCTAATGAATTTGCTTGATATAGCCGTTGACTATCAATCATCATTTTTTCCACACATTCCCTGGCGAACGGGCAGACTTGCTACTACAGGCATGAGTACTGATTTTTATAACCCGCAAGGCGACAACTCTCTTGGCTTTGATTTTTGCAGAAATAAAGGTTTGCAATACGGCATTATTTTAAACGAGTATCCTACTATAAATTACAACTTAAATGGTAGAAAGGGAAGTTATACAAATAGACACTATGGCTATTTTGACAACTTTTTTGATTCTTATGCGAGCATGCTTGCAACTAGACTTGGAGGCACTTTGATATGATAGAAAAACTTATAATAAATAAATTTAAAAATATACTTGGCAATCAGTATGAACTCTATGATAATGACTATTTTGACAGAAATTTCACAACCGTTATACCTGTAAATGGACAATATACTCAACTTATCAACTATGATGCATTTGAAAGGCATAAAGATAAGATAATAGGTGTCGTGCAGGTGCAGACTGCTCAATATTCAGTAACTTCATTTGCTGCATTAAATTCTACTTATTCGCTTACATTGTGGGTGCCTGTAAATTATAAACTTGTAAATGCAAACGGCGAACTGTTGAAGCCAGATAAATTCAATGTTGATAGTGATATAAAAACCTTACGAGAAACATTAAACAATACAACTATTGATTTTGGTGATGGCTATAAGGGTGAAATGACCTTTAGCGAGCCAACATCCGTAGGTGGCGGACAAGAGAATAGTGGCAGTTATAAACGCAAGATTTTAGTTGTCACAGGGAAAATAAACTTCACAACTAAAGGTTATTATGGGCGTGACTATAAAATAGAAATAGGCAGGCTTAATGACGAAGGTGAGCTTGAATATTTGACCGTAAAGGACATCACAAGCTTAAGCTTCAATCCACAGCCTTCCACAATTGAAAATCACGAACAGGGCGAGATAATACCTGAAGAAACAGTTGAAGCTGTCAAACAGGGTTGCGTCTTTTCAGTTGACGACTCTAGTGAAGATGAAGAACTTAACGAACTACTGACTAAGCTTGCATTAAGTGGAGAAACGTCTAAGCAAGATTTCTGGCTTAGGATTAGCAAGAAAAAGAATGGTGAATATACCGAACAAGTAAGTTATGCAGCTGTATTGTCTGCAAGTCTTATTTATAGCTATGGTGACTCTGACGTTGGCTCGTTTACAATATCATGCACAAGGAAGGAAGAATAGATGCAACAGAAATACTATACTATCTCTTTTGTTGACAACACAGAAGATGGTGTTTTAAGACAGACAAACATTCAAGAAGGCACAACTTCACTAAACAGCATAGGTCAGCAAAACAAAGGTAAGAAAAGCGGTTTTGAAGAAGCAACAGGCAAGCTTATTGGACAACTTTCAGGGCAAATGATAAGCCAAGTGTCATCTCAAATAGGCTTTAATTTGTCACCTGTTGTAAGCTTAGGTAAAGCTATAATCACAGGTGCTGGGGCAGGAGCAATAACAGGAGCAATTCTTGGAATAGCAACTCAAGCCATAACGTCTATAATTTCAGCTATACAGAATAGAATTGCCGAGCTTAGACAGGAAGCTGCGGAAGCAAATGAGCGTGATAATAGCCTTGTTCTTGCTGGCAGTTTAGACTTATATGGTTACACGATACAAAAAGGTAAATGGGGGAGAGATGAGTATGTCTACAACAGAGGGTAAAAATACACAAGACTGGCTTTGCAAATTTCAGTTTTTCGACAGAGATACAGGGCAGTGGTCGAGTTTGCTTGCACCACAAATTGGCTTTGGTGAAACATTTGTTCAAGATGAAACAACTGATGATGCAAGCTTAAACTTTAAGTGGCGAAGTTCCGCAAAGCCTAATATAAAACACATGCAGTGGGCAAGAATATTGCACTTTCATAAAGGTGACAATATGGTGGCGACCTATGATGAAAACGGATTGCCACTAAATCATAGTCAATATGTTATCGGCGACTTTCAAATGGCTCAGAGTAAAGATAAATCATATTGGCTTGTTAAACTGTCATTACTTGAGCCTATAGAACGTATGCGATTTGTTGTTGGCGAAACTTTAGCCTATACTAATCAGACGTCAAAAACAGTCACAGATGGCTCAGGAAACACTGTAACATATATTAAAGAGCCTTATAATCATTTGACCGCTCTAGAGCGTTTTTTAAAGGTTACACCTGCGAACTGCGATAACTATGACGAAGGATACAATCCGCATAACAATAAGTCTTGGTTTAATAGAATAAAAATTCTTGATAAGGACTTTTTAAAGAATATACCTTTTGACAGTGACTCATTCACCGAACCTGATTTGTATACCATTTTGTTTAAGTATGACAAAAGCACAGGAAGAACACCATGCATGTTTTTTGACATGGACACAGAAACTGACCTGCCTCGCAACCTAGACAGAGATGAGTATATACTTAAATTTCTTCGCCAAGACGGTTTTGATAAACCTGTTCTTAACTTATCAGATATCACCGCAAACGCACAAAATGTAACTTATAAATCAAGTCTATCAAACTTCGCCACAGGCGTTGTCAGCAACGTAGAAAATCTTGTGACGGGTTCTAATCTTGCGTTTCCTTCTCAAAACTTTTGGGCAGCACCTGAACTTAATTCAACACAAAGAGATACAACTGCAGCTGATACGCCAGATAGCGGTTGGGGTATTAAGTTTCCATGCCCTATAAAGAAGATAAATAAGATAAAAATATTAAAAATTAGGTTAAGATATGAAAATTATAATTTATTACCAGATGAATACAAAGTAGGTGCTGTAATTAGTGATGGATTGGAAAAATTTTGTTATGAAGACCAACAATATCTCGTTTTGACAGATGATGAAAAGGAAAGTATGACTGAGTTATACCATTATGCAGAAGGGGATGATTTTTTATATATTAAAAATTATTATTATGCTTCTAATGGAACTGATGGACGTAAAGATTATTCTTATTGGTATTATATAGAGTTTGAACCTTTTATTAACCCCAAATTAGAGTTAGGGAATACTGAATATCAAACTATTTATAACCAAGTAGATAGTCAACTTGATGCTTTTAAATATTATAAATATCTTCACAAATATTTACAGTCAATGGGAAAAAGTGATTTGACTATTATAAAAAAGCATTACCATCCAGAAGAAATGTATGAAATAGGTAGCTTGGTTTATGATGAGGAAAATGATAAAAGATATATGATTACAGGTTCTTCTTATCAAAATCTTAACTTTGAACTATTAGCAGTTTATCAACTTAATGAAAATCATTTTAGAAGGAATAACTCAGTTAAAGCCAATAAATCTATAAGAAGTAATATAGCTATAAGTTATCAAAATATACAGGAAAGAAAGACTAGTTTTAATAAAATTATTAAAATTGGTTTTGAAAATAATCAGCAAAATAGTGATATTGGGATAAATCTCAAAAAACTTGTATTTTCTAGTCTTTTAGATAAATCTCAAATAGGACAAGCAAATCCACAAATTGCTCTATTTGAAATTAAAAGTGTATTAACAAAAAATGATGCAACAATAGAAAATTATGAAAGGACTATTGCGTATCCTATAAACACTTTTTTCTCAAATAATACAATTTGTTTTAATATACTTATGCCAAATAATGCTTATTGTGGAAATAGTAAAACATTAAATTATACTAGTAGTTCTTCATCTACAAGGTTTGTTCATGAATATGGAAGTGTTCAAGCACAAATACCAGTTTTATATACAGACCCACTTGGAGAAATAGGTTTGCTGAATATATTTCTATGCAATCTACCAAATATTGATGTAACTCAATATCTAACAAATGGTAATGCATCTAATGGAGATGCTATAGATACTGATAACGTAACAGAAGAAATTTATCAAACGTTAGTTGATAGTTTTATATTTGCTGCAGGGATACCACAAATCAATGATAGTTTTATAGATTCATTAAAGTTATCAAATATATATGCTTTAAATAATATAAATTACTATAAAGACATGCTTGAGAGATTAAATATAACATTGTCGTTTCAGTTAGACAATGAAGATATAATCTTTTGTCAACAGTTTTTACAAGATTCTATATTAAATGGCAACAACTCTAATGTTAATTATATAGTTAAATGTTTCTCTAAAAATAAAACAGAATATGACAGTTTTAAAGATGCAAGTAACCAAACATTCAATGTTACAGTTGAAGAAACAAATAATAGTTTAGTAATAAAAATAGACGGTGATTTTAGTAATCAAGCATCCGTTGTTTTTTTAGATAATCTAAACAATCCGTTATTGATTATAAATAATATAGATAAACATATTTACAACAATTCTTTAAATATTTGTATTTAGTTGACATATAAACTAATTATTTATTAAAATAAAATAAGAGGTTTTATGAAAAAATATATAAATCAAACATTTCTAATTACAACATGCGTGTTTTTAATCGTTTCTATAGGTTTACTTTCATACCATGTGGATTATTTTATAAAATATGGTATTACCGGAAGTGATTTATTACGATTGATTTTTATGTTTGTGTTTTTGTTGCTTGCAACTATTATGTATTGTGTAATATGTTTTTATTTTACAAAACATAAAAATTTTTCATGGCTAATATTATTAAAGGTTGCATCTTTGATATTTCTTATTATAAGTTTTATTTTATCTTTAACATACACAATTGATGACTTTACTTTTTACTTAAGCAAAATGTCGTTAAGTTGGAATGAAATTTTTTCAAATAATGAATTAACAACTTTTATGTTGACTCAATTATTTGCAACAATATTCTTATTTATGGCTTTTGTTTTTGTTGCAGTTCAAGTCATTGTTGATATAAAAAATAAAAATTTCCCACGCATAGATTTTACTCAATTTAGGCAATCTTGGAAAGAAAAACGCCGCAAACATTTACAGGACAAGATAAATAAGCTGGATGAATAAAAATTTTCCGTTGACAAAATATTGCCAATATATTATCATTAGTTTATGAAAAATAAATTGAATTATATTCTGTTTAGCATTATATCAGTCGTTGCTCTTATAGATATCTTAATCACTGTTATTGTAACTAATGGTTATTCATTGTATTTCGGGGAAATTGCAAACACAGATATATTATTTATAACTATATTATGTATTTCTGTAATTTTTCTAATACTTAATATATTTTTAAAGAATAATAATATTTTAGAGTTATTGAATGTTGTTATTGCAATTATAATGTTTATTGTACTCTTTGTTCTTTCAGTTGATTATAATACACCTCTTCCCGAATATACAATTGATTGGAAGTTTGAACTAATTTATAGCATCTTGCCTTTTATTTGTTTTATTCTAATTATGCTTATTACTGAAGCAATTTGTTTGTTTAATGTATTTTATATAATAAATCATAAAAATGAATTTATTTCAAAACTTCATCTATCGTCTAAAGAGAATACAACTCCACAAGACATTGATAAAATGGAGAAATAAAGGGGAAAGTTGATATTATTTTTTAAATATTTGCATAAAAAGTGCAAAAATCGCAAAAATATTGGGCAAAATTCCATTTCTTATAAAATTAAATCTTGTACTTGACAAATTTTATGATAAAATACTATAATAATAAAAAGGAGGGAGCATGGAAAACAGAAAAATAGAAGAGTTAGTCAGAGAAATTCTAAAAGCATGTAATGTCGTAAAAGCTCCTGTTCCTATAGTAGAAATTGCTGAAAATTATGGTTTTTTGGTAATTGAAAAAGTAATGGAAGATGATGAATCAGGGTTTTTAATTTATAGCAAAAATGGGTTACTTTACAATGAGAAAAAATACAATAAAATTATTGCTATAAACACATCCGAGAATCCCTTAAGAAAGAGATTTACCATTGCACATGAACTTGGACATTATTTTTTAGAAATACACGAAAAAGAAGATACAATTCCATATTATTATGTTCATAGAGAACAAATTATTGATGATTATAAAAAAGAAAGAGAAGCCGATAAATTTGCTAGTGAACTTTTAATGCCAATTGATTTTTTAAAGTATGAATTAAGGAATATTAAAAACGTTGATTTACTTTTTTCAGATATACCAAGATTTATATCTAACAAATTCCAAGTTTCATATTCAGCTGCAAAGATTAAGTTTGATGAATATAGCAGGAGGCAGAGATGACTCCTACTAATTTACAAGACCAAATAAAAGAATTACAAGAGTTAATTTCTAATAATGTAATGCAGGTTAAAGATGTATCTATATCTAAAGAGATAGCAAATGAACATCCCGATAACGATTTACATAATGAAATCCTTAAAAATGTAGCTGAATCAAGCATAAAAAACCATGAGCAGAAAAGAAAGTTAAAAAAACCATTTTTCTTGATAGTAATGATTATGTATGTTGTTGTAATATTAGGTGGAATAGCGACTACTATAATTGTTCCTATCTTTGCTAGTGAATGGTATACAATCGTTCCTAGCGTAGTAGCAGCAATTGCAAGTATAATAACAGCATTGATAAAAATTCCTAAAATAATAGCGGAATATCTATTTCCGAAAGAAGAAGATGATTTGCTTGTAAGATTGTCAAGTAATGTATTTAAACATGATGAAGCAAAACAGAGATTAAAAAATAACGAAACAAAGCAGGACAAGTAGTCTTGCTTTTTTAATTTAAGGAGAAAATATGCAAAACAATAAAGTTTTATTGTCGTTCGATATGAGCGGTAATTTTTTATCGTTGCAAGAAAACAGCAACAAAATTTATGCAGGCAGCGTTGCAAGTGTTGAGTATTATGTTGATTTTACTGAAAATCTATCAGCAAATGACTTGGTATATATCTCATTTACAAGACCAGATAATCAAAAACTTGCACCACTTATCTGCGAACGAATACTTGATAACAGATTTAGGTTGTTGTCAACAGGGGAAGAGCTTGATTACAATTTGACTACAATAGAAGAAATGACTATCAATGTTATTATTAAAACAAGAGACATTATTACTAATGTTTCAGCCATCAAATCACAAGCAAGTGTTGCTGTCAATGTTTATCCAGGAAGTCAATTCGTTCCGGGAATAGTTGATGATAGCGTGCTTACAAATTTTGAAGAACATTTAAACGATATTGAGAAATATACAGTAAAGAAATACAATGTTTCTGATATTCAAAGTGGGCAAGTATTGATACCTTATACTGAAAATGGTGTTAAGGAAGCCCCTGCTATTTATATGGGCTATTCGCATCAAGTTAAATTTTTTGACTGGGAGCATGAAGAATATCGAGCATCTAACGTTCAAGGCAATTTATTTGTGTTTGCAGAAAACATAGACACTAACACAATAAAGCAATATGAGTATTTGTTCACGGAGAATAAGATTTATGCACGAACAATACTTCAACAAACCATAAACAATATTACGACCACTGATGCAGGTGATTTTTACGACGTATCACTTGTCAACGATACCTTCTTAGACTATACAGATGATAAAATAACAGCCCATAACACAAGCGGAACTGCTCATTCTGATATAAGAAATCTTATTTCTCAGCTTACAAGTCAAGTTACTAAAAATACAAGTGATATCTCAAGCAACTCTAACAGGATTGATGCTAATGCCACCAACATAAGCAACTTGACAGTGCAGGTGAATAGCAATGCAAGTTTAATCCAAGACACAAGAAATAACTTGGCAAATAACTATTACACCAAGTCACAAACTTACACCAAAGACGAAATAAAAAGTCTGCTTGGAACTGCTGCAGGTTTTCAGTTTGTAGTTGTAGATGAACTTCCAGTTCAAGGTGACCCAACAAAGATATATCTCGTGCCTGTTCCACAGCCAACACCGCTCGCTGAAGATGAAGAAGCTGTAGTTGAAGATTATTATGACGAATATATCTGGCTTGCAGAAGAGAGCAGGTATGAGTGTATAGGCTCAACTCGAATTAACATTGGTGACTATGTCACTAAGGAAGAGTTTAACTCTGCTATTGATGAGAAAGCCGACACTTCTTATGTTGATGCTCAGCTTGTTTTGAAAGCTAATGCTTCAGAGCTGCCAAGAATAATAATTTTAGACGAGGAGAATTGATATGCCAGTATACATAGATGGAAAGGAAGTTGGAGTTGTAGTCAATACTGACAAAATGCACAATGGCAAGTATTGGATTAAAGTAATTGACTACGATGGAACAATCTTAAAAGAAGATTGGCTTGACACGGGCGATACGTTTACGCTGCCTACAGAGCCACCAGCACATGATAGATTGACATTTCAAGAGTGGACGAGCCCTGTAGATATCGTTGATGGACAAATAATAGTTGAAGATAGCGACATAACTATTGGTGCGACATACATCACAACAAGCGAAAATGATGAGTTTGATATTGAACTAAATGATAGCACTGGACTATATGTTCAATTTCGCAATATAAACGTAACAAGTATGGTAGATAATAATTGTTCAATAAGTGTGTCTTGGGGTGATGGAACAACAGATACTTATGCTGTTAGGTCGGGAGCTAATTCAACTATCTATAGCCATACTTATCAGCAGAAAGGTAATTATACCATTGAAGTCAGTGCTACAGGCTCATTTGAGTTTTATTTTAGTGTTTCTAATGGTGCTTATAGTTTATTCACAAATATTGCTTATAACAATCTATATTGTTGCAAAAATATCAGGCTTGGACTCGAACAACATACATCATTATTAAGAATGTGTCAATATGCGGTCTCGTTAGAAACAATAACGATACCAAAGAGAACGCAACCATATACTAATCTTGAAAGAATGTTTTATTATTGTTACAATCTTAAAGCTTGTGTTATTCCTAATTCTATTACTGAAATTGGGCAGTATAGTTTTTATAGTTGCTATAATTTAAAAAATATTGTGTTGCCACAATCTGTCAATTCAATAAAAAGTGATGCGTTTTGTAATTGTAGTAACTTAGAATCAATAAGCATATCTAACAACATATCAGAATTAGATACAAATGCTTTTTCGCAATGTAATAGCTTAAATTCTTTAAATTTAGAGAAAACAAATATAACAGAAATAGAAAGTGACCTTTGCAATGGTTGTAAAAAGATAAAAGATATAGAACTATCGTTGCCGATAACAGAAATTGGTAATTATGCCTTTCAAAATTGCTATAGTCTAAATACAGTTGATTTATCCGATTGCGACAATTTAACAACAATAAACATAAGTGCATTTAATGGCTGTCATAACCTTAAAAATATAACTCTTCCTGATAATTTAAAAGATATAGGTTCTAGTGCTTTTGATTATTGCTATAGTTTAAATGTAAAAGTTTATGACAACGCAGGGTATCTTTCTAGCAAGAATAATTCATATCTTGTATTAAAATCTTGCGTAAATACTCACATTTCTTCATGCGTAGTTCACAAAGATTGTAAAATAATATTATCTGATGCGTTTGAAAATTGTTATTATCTAAAAACTGTGTCACTTCCAGATGGCTTATTACAGTTAGGTTATGGTGCGTTTCATCAATGTCGTGAATTGCAATCTGTTATATTGCCTAATTCTTTAAAAGATATAGATAATGCAGTATTTATGAGTTGTAGTGGTTTAACAAGCATAACTATTCCATCAAGCGTAGAAAACGTTGGAGGGCAATGCTTTCAAAGCTGTAGTAGTTTGTTGTCTGTAACTTATCTAGGACAGGCGCCAAATATAAACTCATCACAATATAGCAGCTGCAATGCAATTACTAAGTATGATTTTAGATATTGCACAACTATTCCAACCTTGTCGAATGTGAGTTATTTAGGACATGCTACAAACTGTCAAATAATAATTCCAGACGCACTATACGATGAGTGGACAACTGCAACGAACTGGGTATCATTAACAAATGTAGAATGGGTAAAAGCAAGTGAGGTGAGCGAATGATTAAACAAGAAACAATAATTGTAAACGACAGACAACTTATAAAGACATACAGTGACGCTAATAAGTATATTATTCAAAACGAAACGGGCAAGAAGTATGTTGAAGCAATAGATATTCCTAATAAATACACTTATATTGAGAGTGATGAAGAATTACCTAAGGAGATAAACGAAGATGAGCAACAATCTATATAAAGGTGTCGTTAAACTAACAAAAGAGCAGTTTGACGAGTTAAAAGAAAACGGGACTATAACGGTTAATAGCATAGTTTACACATATTCACCTAAGGACACAACTTATGTTGTCGAGGACAATATGACAGAGCAGGTTGCACAAAACACAAGTGATATTGCACAGCTCAAGACTGATGTGTCAACTCTGGAAGATAATGTATCAACATTGCAAAGTGGCGTTCAATCAAATACGACTGATATAACCAATCTTGAAACTGACAAACTAGACAAAAATCAAGGTATCGCAAATGCAGGCAAAGTAATGCTTGTTGGTGACGACGGAAACCTAACACCGCAAACTCTAACTGAAGGTGGAACGACTGTTATTGTAGGTGGACAACCACAAACTACATGGGATGCAGATTTAAAAGCAGATGTATCATCTCTTGCTTCAGTTGCAACAAGTGGTTCTTATGAAGACTTAACAGGCAAGCCAACCATACCTACAGATAACTCACAACTTTCAAATGGTGCAGGGTATGCCACTACGTCACAGCTTCCAACAAATAATAATCAGCTTACGAATGGAGCAGGTTATGTGACGCAGACGGAAGTAGATTCTGCTGTTGAAACTAAAACCGCAGTCAATGTTGGTGGAGAATTACAACAAAATTTAAACTTTGACAGTGACCCACAAACGCAGTTCAATAACTTAAACAATAAAATCATAAATTTAATTCAACAAGGAACTAATTCAGTAAAAATAGGAGAAACTATTGTTAACTGGGGGATTGTTATTGGGGCTCTTAATTATACTGCGAACTATGAAACACCTTATACTGAAAGTGTTTCGTCTATAATTGTGTCCCCAGTTTCTTTCAGTAAGGCTTCGAATTATGATTTGTCAATTAGTAATCCAAATTTAACAGGTTTTAAAATAACAGCAAGTTCTACTGTTGATGTTTATTGGGTTGCTATAGGCAAATAAAAGGAGAAATTATGTATAATGTAGGAGATATTTTTTATTTAGACGGCGAATATTCAGCAAGAGCGAATTATTGTAATCAAAACGGACTTACGATTGTTGAACTCGAGCCAGACGAGCAAGGCAGAAGATTTCAAATTCAAAAAATTGAGCCAACTCAAAAAGAATTGGGCAATAAAAGAAAATATGAAATTCAAGAACGTTTAACTCAGCTTGACCAAGATATTATTCAAGATATGGCAGGCGAAGTCGTGCCAGATATCGAAGAGCGAAAAGCCGAATTTGTTGAGCTCCATAATGAATTAAGAGAGCTTTTAGGTAAAGAACCTAGAGCAGTTAAGGAGTGAATATGGAACTAAGAATAGAAAATAATAGGGGATTTTGGTCACAGAAAACGATAGTCTGCAATGAAATAATAACTCTTGTTCGCAACATTGACAATAAATATGACGTGTATCTGTGCTTTAAAAATGGTAACAAAAGTGCGAAAATCAAAGCAAATTATACTTTTGCCTTGCCAAGTGAAGTGTTCATTGATGGAGTGCTTGAAACAAATGTTGAAATATACTATCAAGGCACGCTCGTTAAACGTATACCATGCGACAGACTTATTATTCAAGACACAGATAACGAGATTAAAGCAATACCCGAAGTTGACGCTTTAAAATCAATCATTGAAGAACAGGGGGACACAATAAAAGAACTTAAAAGTAAAGTAGAAGAGCTCAGCACCAAGTTGGACTTTTTTATTAAGTTATGGAAGGAGGAGGGACTATGATAGGTTTACTATTACAGGCACAGTGGGTTACAGAAGCTAGCGATTTTATAACACAAAATTGGGACAAGCTTTTAGGCGTGCTTGGCGGAACAAGTGGTATAATTGCAATACTTACTTTTATTGCTAAACTCATACTTGTATGTGTTCAGGGCAGAATCAACAAAAAGAATGGAACACCGCTGCAAATTTCGTTTGAAACACTAAGAGCTCAAGTTACATCAGCAATAAGCGAATTTCAGTTGTCATTGCAAACGCTGCTAAATGAACAAACCGAAAAAACGAAAGAAGAATTAAAAATTTACATACAAAAACTTTTAAAGAAAGCTCAAAAGATAAAGGTTGCGCTCTACGATAAACTTATAACAGAAGGCGAGAGTGCACAAGAATTGCTTGACGACTTAAACTCAAAAATTGAAGAAGCTCAAAATACACTAGAAGAAGGCAAAAATGAGCCTGAAATTGAGCCTGTAAGCGAAGAAACGCAAGAGCCCGAACAGGTGACAACAGAAGAGCAAAAAGAGTTAGAAACACAAACACAGCCAGCCACAAAGTCTAAAAAAGTCAAGAAAGCAAGACGAGTTATAGTGGAGTAAAAAATGAAAGAAAAGAATTGGAAACTAACTCTGTTTACATGGTTATACAGAGTTTTTTGTTATATCGTTCCAGGTGGCTATGCACTCTATGCATTTTTAATTGATACTCTCATAAGCGAGCAAACAAGCGTGTGGGACAAGGTCAGTTGCAGTGCGATATTTGTTGTCGCTCTTATGGTGGTTATAGCCGTGTTCTTTTATGGGCGACACCTAAAAAAGAAGATAAACGATATAACTAATCAATGTATTGAGTGCGTGGACAATAATCAAAAATCCGAACTTGTTACACAAAAGAAAAAATGGGAAGCAAAACAAGAGATGTTTAGAAATGCATGCTTTGTAGCTCCATTTGTGCTTGCATGGTTTATTGTTGCTATGATTGAAAAACAAGTTGTATCACTTCGTGGCACTCTCATGGTTGTGTCAATCTCAATGTGCGTTGGCTTAGGTTTTAATGGAGTCGCTCAGTGGATTAAGACTAAAAGTGGGGTTAAGGTAAATGAACAATCTGAAAGACAAGATAAGTAGTATTAACAAAAAGGATTTACTTCGTGGCATTTCTGGAACGCTCATAATAATCTTAGTTCTTATTGCTAACGGTTTTATGTCGTTTATTACGGTAGGCTTTGATTTTAGCAAGATACTTACTGCCTCATATTGGGCAAGCTTTTCGATATTGCTTGCATCAGAACTTTCAGTTTTGTTTGGCATGTATCTCATACAGAAAGGTAGAGATTTAAAGAAAAAGAAGATTACTGATATACAAGACGAGATTGACGGGCAAAGAAAAACTATCTATGCACTGGACAAGGTTGCAGATGCGGAAAATTGGCTTAAGGAAGTCTATAACTATCAAATTAAACTTGATATTTATGAAGATAAAATAAAATCTTTATATGAAAAGCTGCACTGCGTTGATCCGCAAAAAAGTGACAAAAATTACGACAAGAAGAAATTAGAGTTTGATAAAACAACCCAGAAAAAGCAAGAACTCTTAAAACAATTAGATTACGTCAAGAAGGACAGAAAACGCATTAGTCTAATTGTAAACAAAGGTGACGCTAATGAAATCTCAAAGCTGAGTGAAGAGCTAAATACTGACGAGTATAAGTTTCGCACAATAAAGCTGCACTATAAGCCTATCTATTGGGGGAATTTATTATCAGACGTGGAAGAAACAAGAACTAAGCCTGCATCTGCCTTCTTTGACGAAAAAAGAGAACTTACTGCAAGTGTAATGAAGTATGTCGCTACAGGCTTAATTTCAGCAGGGTTTGTTAGCTGCTTAATCTTTCCAACGTTTAATTCTTTAGGTTGGAACACTGTTTTAAGCCTGCTTATCAATCTTGTGACTTTAATTGTGTTTATGATTAAAGGAATAGGTTTGTCAAATAAAATCATACTTGGCAAATACTACAAAGCTCTTGAGAGCCGAAAATCGATTTACACTAAAATGCTTAAGGACTTAGGAATATCAAAGATTGTTATTGAAGACGAGGACACTAATGAAACTGAAAACGTGGGTTAAATGGGTTATTCTAATTGCATGCATTGTTTTTATCTCTGGCATAGCATGGATTACTCTTGATAGTCTTGGTATAACATCAGTTGATGGTCTTCGAACGCTAATAGCAGACTGTGGCGCTTGGGGATGGGTAGTGTTTATATTATTACAGGTTCTAGTGACAACGTTGCTATGCTTAGTCCCAGCAACAAGCATGACCTTTATTATTGTTTCAATCATCCTATTTGGAGCATGGCAGGGCTTTGTCATATCTTCTGTTGGCGTTGTTCTATCAAGTATGGCTATGTTTTTAATCGGTAGATTCGGCGGAGAAAAAATAGCTATTAGAATGGTAGGGGAAGAAAGTCTAAAGAAAGCTCAAGACTTAGTAGCAGTAAAATCTAAGATATACTTGCCGCTTATGTTCTTATTTCCATTCTTTCCAGATGACGCACTTTGCATGGTTGCTGGCATAACTAAGATGCGTTGGTGGGAGTTCCTACTGATAGTTGTATTTTGCCGAACTGTCTGCGTGGCTATGACCTGTTTTCTTGGCAGCGACCTAATAGATTGGTCAGCGCTAACAATCATTGATTGGTTTGTTTTTATATCAGTTTGCTTAATTGACCTATACATTATCTATATACTTGCTGACAAATTAGAAAAGAAAATTAAAGATAAGAAAAACAAAGGGAAAGAGTAAAATCTTTCCCTTATTTTTTATTTTTGTTCCTAAAATGTTCCTAAATTTTTAAAGACACTATATATAGTGATAAAATAAAAATCATACCACTATATGTAGTATGATTTTAACATGGTGGAAGTTATAGGGCTCGAACCTATGACCCTCTGCTTGTAAGGCAGATGCTCTCCCAGCTGAGCTAAACTTCCGTTTTTAGTTTTCTGCAAAGCTTTTTTGATTTCATCTACTATAAACCTTTATTAAGCTTGCCTTATTACTATACCAAAATTATAAGTATTTGTCAACTATTTTTCTAAATTTATTTAATATTTTTTCTATTGTAATATTTTTTACTAATGTTGAAAGATAAGTTAAAAACCTATATTATATTAGGGCGGACGAGGCAAAGTTATGATTTTGTTCGTTATCATAATATTGAAAGTCGAACTTACTTGCAAGGCTGAGACAGATAGTAATTCAAAATAAAACGTTAATGTTTTTCAAAAATGCACTTGGCTTTCTTCCTGTTTAGTTTTTCAGTGTAATAAGAATGGCAAATTTGTTTTAAGATTTGCAGTATCTTTATGTCTATATATGTTTTAAATAAAATTTTGATACAAATATCTTTCCTTTTAATATAATGTATTAGGGCTGTGATTTAAGGAGAACATTATGCCTTGTAATTTAAATTTCAACCAGTGTTTCACAGGTTGCAGTTATCCAAGACCTATTTTTACCTGTTTTCAAAACTTCATTTCACTTTTCAATCAATCTGGCAACATAATAGTCAACCCTGTTATAGAAGCGTCAAATACAATAAGTGAAATCGCGTCGCCGCAAACAGTTGCGTCAGGTGGAAATGTTATTCCAACCATTTCTTTCAGTCAAGGGAGTGCCATCAGCTACGACAATGCAGGCACATTCACTCTTATAAACGGAAGATACCTTGTAAGTTATAACTTGAGTGGTGTTATTTCCGCAAATGGACTTAACAGTTACGCCATATATTTAGATGGGAATATTTTGCCAGCTTCAGCAGCGGTTGCTTCTGGAACAATAGGAAGTGGGGCATCTGTATCGGGTAGCACATTTGTTCAAATAACTGCTCCAACGGGCGCTATAACAATAAGAAACACAAATTCAAATCCACAACTTGTGAATAGTGGCAGTGTGACCATTCAAAAGATAAACTAGAGTTTCTGGTGACTTTGATGTCTTAAAGTTTTGCATAGCTATAAACGATTTTTTAAAAGGTGATTATTAAATTATCACTTTTAGTTTAAATTTAAATGATTTTTAATATATTTTTAACGAAATTATCTATTTTTGCCTAAAAGTTTAGCATTAAAAACTGACAAAGAATTTTTAAAATCCCCTTAAATTTTGTTGCAGATTTTAAAATTTTTGGTATATACTAAAACTAACAGGAGGGGATTATGGCAAATACTCTTGAACAGCAAGTGAAGGCTGCACATGATGAATGGTTGAGTTGTTGGACAGATATCACAAGTGTGACTATGGACTGCCAAGATTGCCGTTTGCTTATTGAATACTACGAGAAATATACCACACTTTTAAGAGAATACGAAGAAGAGAAGGCTAAGCAGAGCGAAGAAACTATTTTGCAAGATTCCCAACATGAAATTGACCAAGAGGAGCCAGAACTGAACTAATATGGCATCTACAAAAGTCAAAGCAATAGTTATTCGTGCGGCAAACGTTAAAGACAAAGACAAACTCTTGCACTTATACAGCTTAGAACAGGGCAAGATGGTTGTGTCTATGCGTGGTGTTCGCGGTGATAAGGCAAAATTGAAATCAGCAAAAGAGATATTTTGTTTCGGTGAATTTATAATTGAGACAACAAAAAATGCAAATATAGTGACGTCTGTTTCTATAATTGATTCTTTCTATGACCTTTCAAAGAATATAGAGAAATATTATGAAGCTTGTGCTATTTTAGATATAGTTGATAAAGTGGTTAAAGAACCCGACCCGCAACTATTTATAACAATAATTAAAGCACTTGAAACGCTTTGTTACGAAGATGTGAAAAAATTTTATGTGATTGACAAATTCTTACTAGATATTTTTAGTGCAATGGGTTGCAGTTTTATAACAGATAAATGTTCATCATGTGGAGCAACTTTAGGAAGCAGATATCTCAACCTTGATATCGGTGAGCTTGTATGTCCTGCTTGCAAAACTTCGTCGTGTATAGCGGTTAGCGATGCCTGCTATTCAGCATTAAGAATACTCTCTTCCACGCCTTATGACAAACATACATCTTTAAAATTAGGCGGAATGGGAGAAGCTCAAGCCTTCAATTTGCTAAGCAAAAATTATGAGTGGCGAACAGGCTACACACTAATAAAACTTATATAATTTCTATTTATAAACTAAAATATATTAGAATTAAAAACTAAATATATTAGAATTAAAATTTATGTTTAAAGTCAAATAGCAAAAAAGGATACTCTTATTAAATTAGTGGAGATAAATGATGCTGTTTGACTTTTTTTATTTTTAAAACAAATAGTGATAATTTTTAAAAATGTGTATATTGACAAATACACCATTGTATGTTAAAATTTAAGTATAGGAGATAGTATGATAAAAAAGAGTGAAAAAATACTAAAAATTGCAAAAATTGGGTTGTTTGTTGGAGCCACGATTTTGGGTGCTTCATTTATCGGTTGTTTAATAAATGCAGGGATTCAAGAAGATGCAAAGTCAAAAACAAATTATGAAAATGCTAATATTTTGTATAAACAAGTGCAGATTGACGACCTTAATCAACAGTATAACAATGGCGAGATTACATCACAAGAATATCAAAGTGAGATAGACAACTTAAAAAATTTAAATGTTCATGATTACATGAATGCAGACACTTCTGTCCCAACCGATGTTTTAAATCAATACAATGCTTCATATGCAAGTCAAAGTGTATTTTCCATTGGATTATTGGGCGGAATGGGTGCAGGACTTATTTCTACTATAGCACTTTTTGGTGCTCAAATGAGTATGAAAATTGCTGAAAACAAAGGCGAACAAAAAATTAACAAACCTCTTGAAGATGACGAAGTTGAAATAAATTAACTTTATAATAAATAAAAATGGCACTAAGTAAAAAGTGCCATTTTTAATTGACTACTAAAAAGTTATTTAGCAAAAAAGGGTATTAATAGTATCATTTTAAAATTATTATTATAGTAACCATATTTAATTGACAAAACTCACTAAAAGTGTTATTTTAATTATGAAAAGATTGTTTTTTCTTATATTTTTTGTAAAGAAGGAACAAATTATATTGGGGGAGTTGTATGAAGAAATTCAAGCTTAGTGTCATTTTAATGTTGGTATTTGGCATTCTTGGTTATGGAATTGGTGTTGCAATTTCTTATTTTACCCAAGAAGGCACAAGAGAGATAACGGATGCACTTGTCAATGTTATATCACTTGCTATGCTTGCGATAGGCGTTATTGCAGGACTATGCACAGCGCTCTTATCAAAAGAGAAAAAAGGTATGGGCTCTAATGTTGGAACTACGGCTGAAGGCGAAAAGACTGATATCAACTTTGACTCTAAATTTATCACAACTGAAAGATTACGCACTGACCCAGACCTTATCTTTTCAACATGGAACAATCTTCCATCGCTTAAGAAAACAGGCTTTGTTTTTAGAAATAAGGAAGTTGGCGGGCATTATGAAGTCAATATGAAACCTGAAACTCACGCATTGGTTTTAGGTACTACTGGTACTGGTAAGACACAGATTTTCGCAAATCCAACAATTAGAATACTTGCTCACACTGGGCAAAAGCCTAGCCTTGTTATGACTGACCCTAAGGGCGAACTTTACGCCGATAATGCAAACGCTTTAAGAGAAGAAGGCTATAATATTATCGTTCTAAACCTTGAAAATCCTTATGCGTCATCACGTTGGAATCCTATGGAAATTGCTTATAAAACTTATGAAAGAGCAGGAAATCTTGCAAAAGAAGTAAAGAAGATAAGCAATGCAACCCCTGAAGAGATGGGCTATAAAAGATTTTCGCCAGATCAAATTGGTGGAGCAACCTATGGCGACACTTGGTTTGGTTTTGAAGGAAAAGCTTTCCCAAATAACGACATCCTTCAACAGGAACTTGAAGCAAGACGTGTTCAACTTGAAGATGAAGCAAAATCTAACTTAAAAAACATTTCGCTTTCTCTTATTCCAGATGATCCTAATGCCAAAGATAAGATGTGGCCTGATGGTTGTCGTGACTTTATTCTTGGTATTATGGAAGGTATGCTTGAAGATAGCCGCGACCCGAGACTGGGCATGACTCTTGACAAATTTAATTTCTATAATCTATATAAGATTTGTATGCGCCGTGATCCTGCGGGTGATAGAGAAAATGCTCTTAAAACTTTGACAAAATATAGCGAAGGCAGAGACCCAAGACTTAGCACCGTGCATGACCTTATGTCAACAGTTTGTCTTGCCAGCCCTGTTACACAAAGGTCATTTATTTCAACACTTGGCTCTTCTATTGGTAATATGCTCGGCGACGAAGGTATCTTCTATATGACAAGCGGAACGGATATTGATTTTGAAGATATCCCAGAACGTCCAACAGCATTCTTCATTCGTATTCCAGACCACAAAACTGAACGTCACCCACTAGGCGTGCTTTGTATAAGTCAGCTCTATAAGGTGCTTGTCGATGTCGCAAACAGAACAGTAAATCCTAAGAATGGCAAGACAGGAAAACTTAAACGTCCTGTATATTTCATTCTTGATGAGTTTGGTAATATGCCACCTGTTCCTAAGTTTGGAACTATGGTTACAGTTGCTCGTTCAAGAAACGTGTTCTTTGAAATAGTTCTTCAATCATATAAACAACTTGATATTAAGTATGGTGCTGATGAAGCTCAAAACATTCGTGGTAACTTCCAGATGGAAGTGTTCTTAGGCTCAGAAGACCCGTCAACTATTCAAGCCTTCTCAGAAGCCTGCGGTGAAACAACGGTATTCCACGAAGAAGAGAATAGGTCGCGTAATACAAAAGAATCAGATTCTGGAGAAAATATCTCGACTTCTGTTCAGCGAACACGCAGACCGCTGCTTGATAAACAACAATTAAGACAGCTTAAACAATGGACGGTTGTTGCAAAGATATTCAGAAAGGAAATCATGATGGACACCATGACACCGTTCTATGCAACTAAATGTATGGTTAAGTCATCAGCTCCTGAACCTATGGGAATTTCTAAAAAACTTGAGGTTGATAAAATCTTCTACGACATTGATAGAAGAAATGCCATTGTTCTTAATGATAATTAAAATAATGCCGAAATGGCATTATTTTTTTGTGTCAACTTTGCGTATAAAAGTTTATAGAAAGCAAGAATTTTGGGTTTTTTTAAACACAGAAAGCACAATGAAATGTCTTTGTAATATTTTTTATTTGCACCCATGTTTGTTTAATTTGGATTTTTGATATATAAATCGAGTATAATATTTTTTAATAATACAAATAATAAAAATAATAAAAATAATAAAAAATATAAAAAAATATAAAAAAATTTAAAAAATTTTTAAAAATTTGTTAAATTTGCTTGACGTGGGTTGCGGGGGGGTATAATAGAAGAGAATTAAGATATAATATTCTATTCTTAATGGATAGGCTGCGGCTTTGGCCGCGCCTTAAGAAAACAGAAACTCGAATGAGTTTCTTAGGCTGCAAATATTTGCAGCCTGTGCGAATTAAAAATTCGCACGTTTTCTTAAGGCACGGGCAAAGCACGTAGCTATGTTCACAAAGCTTTAACTAAAAATAAAAAAGAAAAGGAGTGAAAAGATGAGTTTAAAAGTAAAATTAGTATCTATGATTTCAGCTTTTGTGTTAGTATTTAGTATGCTTTTGGTGGGAGTTTTGGCTGTAACTGGTAACATAACCATAAATTTAAAAGGAAATGTGCAATTTAATATAGAAGGTTCAACGTTGTATGTAAAAGACATAAGGATATCCACCGACATGACAGATGGTCAGACTATGGGAAATTTCTTTCCAGGCTTTGTTCAAGACAGCTTTGATCTTGATATCGGCACAGTTTTAACAGATAGTGGGAAAGTAACTGTTGCAATAGATGTTGTCAATACAACCACAACAGCATACAGTGCAAGCAGTCAATCTAACATATCAAATGCAACATTAACCGTCAGCGGAACAATAGCTGGTGATGGTGTTCCAATTTCTGAAGTAGCAACATATGATGGGGTTTCTGGCACAATATATATTAATATTCAAGCAACAAGCTCAACAACAATAAGCTTAAATAATATTTTCATAGAATTGTCAGAAACGACTATGTATAAGGTTACTATAAATAATTATAGGAGCGATATTGAGATTTGTTTCAAAACTGATTTAGGAAGTTCAATGTATTATACTATTGAAGAAAAAGGCAGTGCAGAAGTTTATGTAAGCTCTAATTTATATCTCACACTTGCTTCTAATCCTTTCCAAGATGAAGTTTCAACTCAGGAAGAAAATTCTAGTTCCGTAGAGCCACGTAGATATGTTCACTCATATACTGTTTATGCAAATGGCACTGCGATTATTGGATATCTTTCATATGTGCAAGCTTCTTCATCCCCAAGCACGGCTTCATCAACAAATGCAACGGCTATTGTCACGCCATCAGACGAAGTAGATTACGACATCACTGCTCACGCTGTTGAAAATGATGAGATAGAAACATCGACAGCAGACGATGAAAGTATATTGACTTGTAAAATAACAAAAAATGTCACTATAGATATAGGTGAAGTGGCTTAGAAAAATATTTGCAATTTATAAAAAAGGTAACCAAAGGTTGCCTTTTTATATTTTGTTTAATAAATGTTTTTGAAACTTTAGCTTTAGCAGTAAAATAAATGAAAAAGTATGGTTTATCTATTTACAAAATTATAACATTTCCGCAAAGGACGTCGTAGTAGGAAAAGGTTTGCACTTGGGACTGCCCATTGACGCTGACCGTGAACACGCTAGGGTAGACGTCCTTTATTGTTCCGCTTATAGTGTCAAACTTTTTGCGTCCGCGATTATATTTCATCTCAACCTCTTCGCCTTTTAATGATAAAATCTTAAGTTTTATATCTTCTATATTTAATATATTTCTTTTCATTTTTTTTCTCCTTGAATCTGCTTGTTAAAACGATTATTGACAAAATTAAAACTTTTTAAACTTTTTAGTCATATTTTCTAGCATCAGTGAGTAGTTATATCTTGTAAATGTTGGAGGGTAAGATGGCATTTGAAACAAATAATTTTAATGTGGCTAAAAAATATTGTTTAGCAAAAAGCGAATTTTCTGTTGAATGCAATGTCAGTGCAGGGGAAAATGTCGCAAAAGTTTTGTCAGTTTCGCTTGGGAGTCACCTGTCAAGCAGTGAAACTTTAAATGGGGTGATAAACTATTCTGGCGTTATTGACACCAAGATTGTGTTCTTGTCAGAAGATGGACAATTAAACACAGTTTGTTCAACCTGCCCATTTTCTTCCAAGTTTGAAAGTGAGAATATAGAAAATGGCTGCTTTGCTGATATAAAATTAAAGATTATTGACTACAACATTGATAGCATAAATGGCGAAAATATTAAAATAGTTGTCAGCGTGCAGCAATCAGGTTTTGTCGCTTGCAATAAAGAAGTGCACAGTATAAGAAGTAACGACGATGATGTTTGTCTGAAAAATGACGAAATCAATGTTGTAAGATTTATAGGTCATGCAAGTGAAAGCATAGAAGTGTCAAGTGAAATCAACATTCGTGACAAGGTCAAGAAAATCATCTTATCTGAAAGCAATGTGCTAGTAAAATCTGTGGAAAGTGGTGTCAATTTTGTGACAATGAGCGGCGAAGTTTCCACAAGAGTGATATTTTTAAATGATAACGACAAGTTTGAAAGTGGATATGTTTACGACACGTTCAAAGAAGAGCTTGAGATAGAAGGAACGACTCGTGATAGTCTTGTGGAAGGACGCGGCGAGGTTAAACAAGAAAATGTTACAGCAGAGATTGTTGAAGATGAAAAAGGTTGCAAGATAGCCATAAAAGTTCCTATTGAGCTTCATGCGACAGCCTATAGCGAAGAGAGTTTGATGGTTGTGCAAGACCTTTATAGCACAAAGAGTGATATCAAAGTTACAACTGAGTCTTTTGATAACAGCTATGTTTGCCCTATGGAAGTTGTGGAAGGCAAGATTGAAGGCTCACTTGTGCTTGATGAAGATAAACCAAGAGTTGATAAGATTTTATTCAGCGGCGGCAACGCTGTCACAGTGACAAACAGCTATATAAATGATGGCGAGATATTTATCGAAGGCATTGCAAAGACCACAGTGGTATATCTAAATGACGAAGATAATGCACTATATTCTGCTCAAATTGATGTGCCGTTCACAATTTCTGACAAATTTTCTTGCCCTGAAGGTGGAATATTGGTTGTTGATGCAATCGCTGATGACGTTGACGTTGCGGTTAAAAAGGGTAGAGAACTTTTCTATGATGCAAAGGTCAAAGCTTGCGTAAATTGCTGCTATGACAAACTCTCAGCAGTAATCACTGAAGCTGTGGAAACCGAAGAGTATCCACCAAGAGATTACGCTATGGAAGTTGTCTTTGCACGTGCTGGTCAGGAGCTATGGGAGATTGCAAAGAGTGTGAAAGTTAAAGAAGAGCAGATTGTCACTCAAAACGCGGACGTTGCTTTCCCACTTGCAGATGACACGTCTTTGATACTTTTCTATCAAAGAGTTTAATATTAAGAATTTATAAATATTAATCATAAATTTAAAGAAAAAACGGTGAAAGTATAGATTTTAAGTTTATTGATTAAAGTTTTATAAAAATGTGAAGAGAAGTGTTTTTACCTGCACCTTAGCGGAAGCAAAGCTTAAACGCAAATAGCGTTTAAGCTTTATTGTTTTTAGATAGCCCCCTAGATTTTCTAGGGAGCTATTTAAAAGCAAGGTTTGACAAGAATTTGTCAAACAGCTTCCGCTAAGGTGCGGAAAAAACATAAATAACACTAAGGGAAATTTAAACTTATTTTTTAAATTAATTAAAAAACTATTTATTTTTCATCGTGCAAAATAAAAATAACACAAAAATAGACAAAAAATACCTATTTTTTATTGTTTTCACAGAATTTTATCTATAAATTAAGTCAATTATATTGTCACGGAGTTAAATTATGAAATATGTGCTTGGAATTTTGTCGGCGCTTGTTATCGTGGCAGTTTTAATATTTTGTCCTACCGGCAGTGATGTGGAAGTTGAATATCTGAGAATACATATAAGGGCAAACTCTAACTTGGAGTGCGACCAGAATGTTAAGTATAAGGTTAAAGATGCAATAGTTGAAGCTTTAATACCAGTGCTAAGCGAAGTTGAAACCTTTGACGAAACAAAAGAAAAAGTATCTCAGAACTTTGCCTTAATAGAAAATACGGCAGATAGCGTGCTTGCTCAAAATGGATTTACATATAAATCAAATGCAAAGCTTGATAATGAGTATTTCCCAACAAGAACCTATGAGAATATCACGCTAGAAGAAGGCTATTATGACGCCCTTATTTTGGAGCTCGGCAGTGGGACGGGTGACAACTGGTGGTGTATAGTCTTTCCTGCATTTTGTTTTACAAAAACAAAAAAATCGGATAATGTTGTATATATTTCGCGAATTTGGGAGATAATACAAAGTGTAATCTAGGAGGAGACATGAGAAAAACACTATTTGCTATATTTTCACTTGTGTTTGTTTTGGCAATAGCACTTACAGGTTTTGGACTTAACATGAAACCTAAAGTGATTGACGCTCGTGACAGAGATATAGTGACAGATGCTGCAACAACAACTGCAGAAAACAGAACAATTCAGACAAAACTTAAAAGATGGGGCTATTATAACGGTGCAATAGATGGTATTTATGGATCTCAAACAAGGGCTGCCGTAAGATACTTTCAACAGAAGAACGGACTTGCTGTTGATGGTATTGTCGGGCCGAACACTGCAGCCGCACTTGGTATGACGCTTTCAAGCTCTACTTCATCACAGTCTTCAAGCGACCTTTACCTTCTTGCAAAATGTGTATATGCTGAAGCACGTGGCGAGCCTTATACAGGGCAGGTGGCAGTGGCAGCGGTTATATTAAATAGGGTGGAGAATGCATCTTTTCCGAACACTATCTCTGGTGTAATCTATCAAAAGGGTGCATTCACTGCGGTGACTGACGGGCAAATAAATTTAACACCTGACTCAACTGCATACAAAGCCGCTCAAGATGCCCTAAATGGTTGGGACCCAACGTATGGTTGCATCTATTATTATAACCCAGCAACTGCAACAAGCTCATGGATTTGGTCAAGACAGGTGGTAGTTACGATTGGCAACCATGTATTCTGCTTATAAGGGGGAGTGTAATGAGTGATATATTAGACGTAAAAAGCACAAGCAAAAATATTCGCGAAAAAGAAAACAAAAACAGCATTTTGAAGTTAAATTCAGCAGAAAAGAACAAAAAACAAGAATATTTAGGCTTAGAAGGTGCAACAGAGAACAAAAATAGCAAAAAAATACAAAATGACAAAGATAAATCAATCAAGAAAAAGAATAAAGTTATCACAGCTCTTTCCATAGCAACGGCAGTGCTAGGTCTTTCAACAATAGGTCTTGGCATAGGCTTTGCAATCACTGACAGCATGGCAATGGAATACAAGACTGACCTTGAAAACGTTTATCAAAGCAACTTCTATAGCTTGCTTGACAACGTAAACAATCTTGAAACAAAAATGACAAAGATATTAAATTCTTCTTCATCGTCTTATCAAAGAAAGACCCTTCTTGAAGCTTCAAAGAACGCAAGTGAAGCCGAAATTGCTGTGGCGAGCTTGCCATTCTCACAAAGTGATATAGATGAGACAGTGAAAATGGTTAATCAAATATCAGGTTACACGTCAACGCTTGCAGATAATCTTGCAAATGGTGGCAGTTTAACACAAGAAGATATTGCAACACTTGAAGATATTGAGCAAAGCGTTATGAGTTTGAAAACTCAGCTTAACCAGTTTGCAAATAAAATCAAAGATGATTATTCAATCATAGACGCAAGTATGGATATCGACACAAATTCAAATGCATTTTCTCGCTCACTTGCATCGCTCAAAGATAATGACGTTGAATACCCAAGCATGATATATGATGGACCTTTCTCTGATTCAGTTGTCAACAGTAAGGTTAAAGGCTTGAGCGGTGACAAGGTTACAAAGAGCGAAGCTAAACAGAATGTTGAAAAATTCTTTAAAACTGCAACAACAATAGAGAACAATGGCGAAACAAAAGGGCGTTTTGAAACATATAATTTTACTGTTAAGAATGCCGATGATGAAATGCTTTATGTTCAAGTCACAAAGATTGGCGGACACATTTTGACTATAAGCGGTGCAGGGCAAAGTGGCGCGGAGAATATAGATATAGAAAAGGCGAAGAATATTGCACTTGACTTTGCAACGCAAAATGGCATTGAAGATGCTGCTGTTGTGTGGTCAGATTCAATAGGAAGTGATGTCTATTTGAATATTGCTCCGCAAAGTCAAAACATCGTGCTATATCCAGACCTTGTGAAAGTCAAGGTAAATATGACAAGTGGAACGATTGTCGGGTATGATGCAACGTCATATTTCACAAACCACGTGGATAGAACTCTAAGCAAAGGCTCTTTAAGCCTATCACAAGCTGAAGAGAAAGTGCCAACAAGGTTTAGTGTTATCTCATCACGTTACGCACTATCACCACTTGACTATAATAGAGAAGTTGTTTGCGTTGAAGTGCAGGCACATGACGAAGGCAACACATATTATTTTTATTACAATGTTGAAAACGGCATAATGGAAAATGTTTTGAAAGTTATTGAAACAGACAACGGCAATTTATTGATGTAAGTTTTATTTTTAGACAAAAACTCCTTAAATTTTTATTTTTAATTTTTAAATAATAATGAAATCAATTTTACTTTTAAACTCAAAATTTTAATTTTATGAAATCAATTTTACACTTTTAAACTCAAAATTTATAATTTTTAAACTCAAATTTAAAACCTTTAAACTCAAAAACCTAATTTTATTTTTAATTTTAATTTTTAAATCCTTTTTTTTAATCAGTAAATTGCCGTTCAAAATTCTAGTCTACAAAGGACTAGAATTTTTTGTTAAATAAAGTTTTATAAGTTTTAAGCTAATTCCATCAGCATCATCTATTGAAAAATAATTTTTAAGAAATTCAAAGTTTTTAGGATTTTCCCATATATATTTATTTCTTATATATAAACCCAATGAATAGTGTAGAAATATAAAATCATATCTATTTTGAAATATTATCTTCTTATATTTATCTAAATCACGCATAATATCTTTAATTAAGTCCATAATAAACTCCTAAGCACTGATTATTAGTCAGTTTTTAAGTAATTATACTGATTTTGTGTCAGAATGTAAAGTGAAAGAAGGTTAAAATGGAAATTTTCGCAAAAAGATTAAAAGAATTAAGAAAAGAACAAAATTTAAGTCAAGAGAAATTGGCGATAGAGATTAAGGTAGATAAATCAACAATAGCTAAATATGAAACGAACAAAATAGACCCAAGTTTAGAAATAATTCTAAAAATTGCAAAATATTTCAAAGTTCCTATTGGCTATCTCTTTGGCGAGGACGAATAAATTGGTGAAGATGAATATAATATAAACAAAAAACAGGGGAGTTCCCTGTTTTTTTTGTTGCGGCTAATAAAGTTTTGGCATGCAGGATGTCAAAATGATTAGTAATAGCCTTATAAATTATTTTTTTATTTTTAATTATTCAGCACTTTCTTTCTTTTCTTCTAATGCTTTGTTGTAGGCTTCAAGCACTGTATTTTTAATCATTTCTCTTGTTTCAGTGTTGATTGGGTGAGCAATGTCTTTATGTTCTCCACTTGCTGTCTTCTTGTTTGGCATAGAGATAAAAAGTCCATCCTTTCCTTCGATAACTTTGATGTCATGAATAACAAAGCATTCATCGATTGTTATTGAAGCAACTCCCTTTAATTTTGTTTCGTCTTTAAGTCTAATTCTAACATCAGTAATTTTCAAGTCTTTATACCTTCCTTTTAGTAAATTTTGGTCTTTTAAAACCTAACTATATTTTACAATGTTTTCAAAGAAAAACAAAACATTTTTAATAAATTTTTCTTATATTTACAACTTCTTGAAGATATTTTCATAAAAAAAGATATGGTGTATCTTTATAATGGCAAGAAAATCTATTATAGATTTTATAACGGAAGGTCGCAGAGACCTATCCTTTTATTGCACGGGTGGGGTTGCAATAGCGACATTTTTAAGAGCATTATAGAGAGTTTCCCTAAAAAATCCTTTTTGGTGGTAGATTTTCCACCTTTTGGCAAAAGTGACAAAACTATCAAAGATTGGAACATATTTACATATGTTGGTATGCTCATGAGTTTATGTGATTATTTGCACATAGATAAATGTGACATCTTGGGTCACTCCTTTGGCGGACGAATTGCAATCATACTATCTTGCGTTAAACGTTCGCTTGTGCATTCATGCATACTTGTTGATAGTGCTGGAATGAAGCCGCATAGAACGATAAAGTATTATATGAAGATATGCTCATATAAGATAAAAAAGAAGCTTGGCAAAAGCACTGCTGGCATGGGCTCAACCGACTATCAGCAGCTCTCACCCGACATGAAGAAGACTTTTGTCAGCATAGTGAACACCTATCTTGACGATTATGCGCGAAAAATGTCCACCAGAACACTTATTATATGGGGCGAAAAAGACAATGACACCCCACTTTACATGGCAAAAAAATTAAATAAGTTTATAAAAAATTCTCAGCTCAAGGTGATAAAAGATGCAGGACATTTTTGCTTTTTAGATAGACCGCTTGAGTTTTATAAGTTAATTTCAAAATTTTGGGAGGAATAGATGCTTTATGTGAACATTTGTGTATGTGTTATCATCTTTGCAATTTGGAGTTATATTTTAGTTAAAACCTATCAGCTTGACGGCTATTTTGTTCAAGTGTTTTTAAACCATGTTTTTGAGTTTAAACTAGCTTTTGGTGATAAAAATAAGCTTGTTTTCACAAAAAGAATGATAAGGTTTTGGATTTTTTATCTGATTTTAGCTGCTGCGCTCTTCTTTTTGGTCAACTTTTTTGTGGATAACATCTTTCTAAAAATTCTTGACGCTGCAATTATCTTTCTCTTTGCTCCACTTTTGATAGTGCTTTCTCACTACTGTTTGCTTCCTATTGAAAAGCTTATAAAAAAATATTATGTGCATAAAGCAAGAAAAAAACTTGCAAAGCTTAATATTATAAAGATAGGCATAACTGGAAGCTTTGGCAAAACGTCCACAAAGGATTTTCTTGCCGCCATGCTTGAAAAGGAATATAAGGTTTGCACCACCCCTAAGAACTACAACACCGAAATGGGTGTGACAAAGGCAATACTCAAAAACCTAGATGACCACGATGTTTTTATAGCTGAAATGGGAGCAAAACACAAAGGTGATATTGAGACGCTTGCGAAACTTGTCAAACCTAAATATGGCATAATCACCACAATAGGCAGCCAGCATATAGAAACCTTTGGAACGCTTGCAAATATAGAAGAGACGAAGAACGAACTTCCAGAGAATATATCAAAAGATGGCACTATGGTCTTTAATGGTGACAGCCCTATCTCATATAGGCTTTATCAAAAATTTCAAGGAAATAAATATCTAACAAACCACAAAAATGCCTTTGCCTATGCCGATAATATATGCATGAATGAGCATGGAAGCACTTTTGACCTTGTTCTAGACGGAAAGACTTTGAAAGCTTCAACAAGGCTGCTTGGTAAATGTAATATTGACAATATTGTCACTGCAAGCACTCTTGCGCACATCTTAGGTATAACAGATGAAGATATAATTGCAGCAATAAAATCACTTTCTCCACCCCCGCACAGACTTGAGATTTTAAAAAATAATTATGCAACTATAATAGATGACTCATACAATTCAAATATTGTTGGAAGCCGAGAAGCACTTGAAGTGCTATCAAAGTTTAGTGGAATCAAAATTGTTGTCACACCAGGTCTTGTTGAAATGGGAAGTGAGCAGTCAGATGCAAATTTTAAACTTGGTGGACTGATAGCTGACGTTGCTGACTATATTATAATAATGAATGAAGTGAACAAAAATTATCTTCTCTCAGGCGCGATATCTCACAATTTTGACAGAAATAAAATCTATTTTGCATCCACGCGAAAGAAACAAAAGGAAATTTTGCAAACACTTACCATGAAAGGCTGTGTGATTTTATTTGAAAACGATTTGCCAGATAATTATAAATAATTAAATAAATTCGACTTTAATTTTAATATTTTTTATGTTTTTTTATTGTTTTTTATAAATTTTATTCAAATTTTTATTAATTTTATTTATTTTTTAATTTTTAATATTTAATTTTAATTAGTTATTTTTTAAAGGAGTTTTTATGAAAAATATTGCAGTGTTTTTTGGTGGTAAAAGTGTTGAACATGATATTTCTGTTATTTCTGCCATGCAGGCAATAAAAGGCTTAAAAAATTATAAAATTATTCCTATCTATATAAAACCTGACGGTAAGTTTTGCACTGGAGATAATTTATGCGATGCAAAAACCTATTTGAATTTTTCTAGGTTTGCCAAGAACGTTAAAGAAGTGAGTTTTGAGTTTGGCACATCGCAGCTTCTTATCATCAAAAACAAAAAAATTAAGGACAAAATAAAAATTGATTGTGCCCTGCTTTGCAATCATGGACATGGCGGCGAAGATGGCACTTTGCAAGGTCTGCTTGAACTTGCCGAAATTCCGTTCACTTCTTGCTCTCTTGCGTCTAGTGCCATCTGCATGGATAAGGTTTTGACGAAGATTATGCTTAAGGCAAACAAAATCAAGTCGCCAGCATATGTGCATTTTAACATAAGTGAATATAAGGCAAAGAAGAGAGAAATTTTAAATAAAATTTGTGAGACTTTAGCCTTTCCTTGCATTATAAAACCTGCATCACTAGGCAGTAGTGTAGGTATCAGCATATGTGAAGATGAAACAAATTTAGAAAAAGCTATCAGCGAAGCTTTTAATTATGACGAGAAGATTATTGTTGAAAAATATATAACAAATGCACGAGAATTTTGCTGTGCGGTTATGAAAGTTGGCGAAAAGGTGCTTGCAAGCAACGTTCAAGAAGTAAAAAAGAGCAAAATCTATACTTTTTCAGAAAAATATTTGACCGCTCATGATGATGAAGAAAGCACGGTCTCTCAAACTCTTGACAAACAAATCAAGGCTCTCGCCGTGAAAACTTATAACATCTTGGAGTGTGATGGGGTGGTGCGAGTGGATTTCCTATATGGCGGCGAAACGCTTTATGTCAATGAAGCCAACTCTATTCCTGGCTCACTGGCTTTCAATCTATTCAAGCTTCCTATTGCTGACTTATTAAATAATCTAATAGACGAAGGCATAGCAAAATATCAAAAGAAGAAAGATATCGTCTATACCTTTTCAAGCCAGGCAATCAAGGCGTTTATTGATATGGCTGACCACTTGAAGTATAAAATGAATTAAGTCAAAATTGAAAAAGTGAGATTTTAATGTCTTATTTTAACTATTTTTAAGATTATGGTTAAATTTTTTCTTTTGCAAAGTAAAATATCTATAAAACGGGGGTGTTATGCTTTTAGATGACCTTTTAAAAGATGTTAGAATTAAAAATATTAATAGCAACCTTTATCAAACGCATATTAAGGACATTAAGATTTCAGACAAAGATGTTGAAGAAGGCGATATTTATATTGCACTTAAAGGCAGCAAATTCAACGGAAATGATTTTATTCAAAATGCCCTGTCGCGTGGGGCGGCTGCGGTTTTAAGTGAAGAAAAATTCCCAGACGCAAGAGTGGTGCAAGTTGAAGATGCAAGGTCTGCCTATGCACTAATCTCTAAAAACTTTTTTGATAGGGCTTGCGATAAACTTAAAATAATTGCCGTCACTGGCACAAATGGGAAGACTACAATAGCAAATATCACGACTGATATTTTAAGGTATGCGAGCGGCAAGGTTGGAACGATTGGCACGCTTGGAGCAAAGATTGATGACGAAATTGTGGACACAGGTCTCACTACGCCAGACCCATATATGCTCCACAAACTTTTTAAGGAGATGGAAGAAAAGGGGTGCGAGTATGTTGTTATGGAAGCCTCCGCCCATGCGCTTGCACTAAACAAGCTTGACGGAATTAAATTTGAAATAGGCGTGCTAACAAATATCACAGAAGACCACCTTGACTTTTTTAGGGACATGGATAGCTACGCAAAGGCAAAATTTAAACTTTTTGAGTATGGCAAGGTTAAACTTGGCATAATTTGTGGCGATGACGAGCGTTGCCGAGAGTTTTTAATTCATCCGCATGTGCCATGCATCTCTTATGGTGAAGAACATTTTTGCGATGTGAAGGCCGAGAATATAAAGAAATCTTTTGATGGCTCAAAATTTCAATGTGACTACATGGGCGAGAAAATAGATATTAAAACAAATTTGGTGGGAGATTATAACGTTCAAAACGCACTTGCCTCTATTGCTATATGTCGAAGTCTTGGCGTGCCTAAAGAGCTTGTGCGTCTAGGACTAAGCTGCATAAACCCAGTTGAAGGCAGATTCAATATAATAAAAACAGGTCGCAGCAATGTTGTGATAGACTATGCTCACACTCCAGACGGGCTTGAAAAGATTTTAAAAACGGCAAGAGAGCTTTCAGACAAACCGCTTGTTACTATATTTGGATGCGGTGGAAATAGAGACAGGCAAAAACGTCCTATAATGGGGGAAATTGCAAGTAGGCTCGCTGACGACGTTATTTTAACTAGTGACAATCCGCGTTTTGAAGACCCTTATGTGATTATAGGGGAGATTTTACAAGGGGTGAACAAGCATTGTGATATTATAGAGAATAGAAAGCGTGCGATAGAGTATGCTCTCAAAAAATATACTGACGGGCAGACAATAGTTATAGCTGGAAAAGGTGCTGAAAAGTATCAAGAGATAAAAGGCAAAAAATACCCATATAATGACTTTGATGTGGTGTATGATTATTTTAGAAAGCAACTTTCGTGTGTTATTAATAATGAGTCTCCAGAAGATGACGAAAATATTGAAAATCATGGAAATAATTAAAAATAATAAAAAATCAACAAAAAATTCATAAAAAACTTAAATTTTAGTTGTTTTTTAGTAAATTTTTTATAAAAATAAAACTCTATCAATTCTAATAGAGTTTTTTATGTTCATTTTTTAATAATTTTCTGGAGATGTGAAGATATCTGGGGCTTTAACGCCTTCATAATCTTCCGTCTTTTTGATATAAAAACTTTTATGTGGATAGAAAAGTTCAAACACTGCTTTCATTGGCTTAGGCTCAATATATAGCATATTTGTTGACTCTATAGTGGAATTATTGTCAAACTTTGCAAGGCGAGTTTGATAGAGCTCACTGTCAATTCCGCAGAAAGCGTTAGGCTCTTGTGCTTTTACAGCTTGTTTTAAGCCCATTGAAATGTCATATAGATAAAGCCTGCCGTCAAAGGAAAGAAAGTTTAAGCTATGCGGGTCTATTTTGTTATTTCCATTTTTGTCTGTAAAGTATATCTTTGCGTTAAGAATGCCGCATCTTGCTTTTCCACATACCTTATAAATTCTATTTGCCACAAGAGTGGTAAAAAATTGAGCAAACTGTCCACACACTCCTTTGCCTGTCAAGACGCAGTTTTTTAAGTTTAAAAGTCTATTATATATTTCGGTGTCGTTGTTGTTTGCTTTAACAATGCTAGCAGAACTACTATCATAGGTGCAATAGTGGACTAAAAAATCATAGACAGCGTCCGCATAAAGTTTGATAATTTTAAAGTCGCGGCTATCTGAAATTCTATATTTTTTCTCAATAAATTCATCAATTTTTTTAAGTTTTAAAAAAGCTTCTTCCATGATTTTCACCTACCAGTTTGTTATAACATAAAAAGCCGGTCATGTCAATGATAAAAAATTACAATTTTAGTATTGACTATTTTTAATATTGTAGTAAAATATACTTATAGAAATATTACAAAGGGAGAAAAAAATATGGAATTTAAAGAATTATTAAGCAAATTGACAGACAGAGTAAATAGAGTGGGGATTATAACGCGCGCATGGAATGATGCCGAGATAACTTATGTGCTTAAAGATATTGAAGCTTATATTCGCCCACAAGAGACTGATGGAATAGTTCAAAAGGTGGCTCGCCAATCTAACGCTAAAGCTTTTGCAAATTTGCCAAGCGTTAAGTTTTATAATCTTCATATACCTGTTAGTCTATTAAGTTATGTTTATTCTCCAAATAGTATAGTTGAGTATACCGAAAAAAATCAAGAGTGTCTTTTTGAAGAAGAAAAAGAAATTATTGGACAAATTGTGCTAAAATCAAACGATACAAATGCACTTGCACGCTTTACCGCAAATATAAAGAATATAAGCAAAGATTTATATATAGATTCGGTTATTCAAAAAAATGACCCAATGCTTATGCTTGAAGTTGCTTCTCAAGTAGATGGTGATGATTTTATAAAACTTGAAAGTGCAATACTTAAAAGCAAAAACCCGCGAGCAATATACCACCTTGCAAGACTTGGAAGAACAAAATTAGATAGGATTATTGATGCGCTTGTTGAGATAGGAAATGTTGAATACCTGCATAAACTTTGTGATTATATAGGAAATAATGGACCTGCTATCAAGGGAGCAAGTCGCAAATTTCTTATCAACGCCATTGCAGAAATTGTAAGTGAAATGGAGCCTTATAAGGTTATTAGGTATGCAAATGCTTATACTCCGGTGTATTCACAGGTTATTGCTGAAAAATTTATGCAAAAATGCAAGAATCCAAGAGCCTGCATGCAATTTGCTCTCTCAACTGGATATTGTAGAGTGGAAGCCACAAGCAAGCTTGCTGAGAGCGGGGATGTTGAATATATCTGCAATGTGCTTGAGATTTTAACGCGTGGCGATAAAGAAAAGAATTTATATGTAAGAAATATCAGTATTGATGAGCTTCTTGAAGGCATTTTAGAATATGCAAGGACAGAAGATGTTATAGCAAACGGTGATAAAATTGTAAAATTACTTACTATTCTTGAGCCAAGAATAAAGAGAAAGTCTCTTATAAATAAGCTCTATGCCTATATTGGTGATGAAGTAGTTGGCGGCGATCCGGAGAGCGTGTAGTCATTGCTTATAAGATGAAGTTTAATAAAATATTATAAAATTTATCTTAAAAACACAAAAATTACATAAAAATAAGTAAAAAATCAATAAAATTAAGAAAAAATAATAACTTAAAAACTTTTAGTTAAAACAAGAAACATTTTTGTTTCTTGTTTTTTTATGTGTGTATGTTTAGCTTATAAGCAGGGCGGCGACCGCTCGCTTTGAAAAAGCGAGCAAAAAAGAGAAACTTTTTATCTCGGAGCGATAAAAAGTTTCTCTTTTTAAATTTTAAAACTTTTGTTTTAAAATTTTGTCGCCGCCCATATACAAAAGCTATACAATATTTATTTAATCTTATTTTGTAAATTTAAAAAATCTATATTTATAAATTCTCTTTATTCTATTTTTTCTTATAATTCAGGCATACTTGCGTAAACTAAATAATAAATATATTTAGGAGCGACATATGCTTGAATTTTTTTTAGTATTTTTAGTGGGGTTGAGTCTGGCACTTATTTTAGGTGTGCCAATACTTAAATTATGCAAGAAATTTCACCTTTCGCAGACTATTTTGCATTATGTGGACAAGCATGCAGGGAAAAGCGGAACGCCAACTATGGGCGGGTGGATTTTTATTCTAGCCACGCTTTTTGCTTGCGGAATATTTCTACGTGGCGAAGTTTATATGCCGGTGCTTGTGCTTTTAACTATGCTTGGCTATGGGCTTCTTGGCTTTATGGACGACTTTATCAAGATAAAATATCATAAAAATGAAGGGTTAAAGCCTTATCAGAAGATTATTGGACAAGTATCTATTGCAACAATAATTGCAATTTTTGCTTATTTTAAGGTTGGAAGCGACCTGAATTTCTTCGGGTTACAGCTAGATTTAGGGCTTTTTATCATACCATTTATTATAATTTTTTATGTTGCGGTCACAAATGCAGTCAATTTGACTGACGGACTTGATGGACTCGCCACAGGGGTGAGCGGAACCTATCTGTTATTCTTTGGCATAATCACAGCATTACTTGCAGGCGGTTATAACTATTCAATAATTGCTTTTGCACTCTTAGGGGCTCTTGTAGGCTTTTTTCTTTTCAACTGCTTTCCCGCAAAGATATTTATGGGAGATACAGGCTCGCTTGCACTCGGCGGTGCGATTGCGTCGCTCGCGGTATTCACAAAGCTTGAGCTTATCCTTCCAATAATCGGCATTTTGTATGTGCTTACGGCGCTTTCAGATATTATTCAAGTGGGCTACTATAAAAAGACACATAAAAGGGTATTCAAAATGGCGCCGCTTCATCATCATTTTGAGAAAAGCGGTGTGCATGAAAATCGCATTGTGGCAGTATATATAGTAATAACGATGGTGTGCGGACTAGGCACGCTTATCGGCTATCTATTTGTCACAGGGGTGTTATGATAAAATTAAAAGGTAAAAATGTGCTTGTGTATGGCATGGGTATAAGTGGGCAAGCTGCTTGCAAACTGCTTCATGAGAAGGGTGCGTGCGTTAGCATCTATGACGATGAGAACAGGTTTTCAAATATTTTTAACTATGAAAAGGAGCCACTTCAAAAGAAATATGATTTTGTTGTTGTCAGTCCTGGCATAAAGGTTATTGGCAACGGGCTTATATCGCATTTTTTTATGAATAATACACCGGTTATAAGTGAACTTGACCTCGGCTATCTTTTTTCAAAGGGCAAGATTATTGGCATAACAGGCACTAACGGCAAGACAACAACAACTTCTCTTGTTGGTGACATCATGAAAAAGTCGAACAAGCAAACCTTTGTCTGTGGAAATATCGGACAGCCAATATCAAATATAGCACTAAAAACTGACAAAAATTCAGTTATAGTGTGTGAAGTTAGCAACTTTCAGCTTGAACTTTCAAGCTATTTTGCGGCAGATGTTGCCTGCATTTTAAATCTTGCACCTGACCATATAGACAGGCATGGCAGTTTTGAAGAATATCTGCGCGTCAAGAAGAAAATTTTGACAGGCAAACACAGACAAAAGGTGGTGCTAAACTATGATGATGAAAACACAAATAAATTGTTAATTGATAAAAAAGTGCTGTTTTTTTCAAAAAAAATGCTGAATAAAGGTGTTTTTGTGAAAAATAATGCAATTTTTCATAATAAAACAAAAATTATTTCACTAAATGACTTGCCGCTTTTTGGTGAAAAAAATCTTGAAAACGTTTTGGCTGCGGTGTCTATTGCGGTAAAAATGAAAGTAAAGCCAGCAGTTATTAAGGCGGCTATTGTCAGTTTTAAAGCTCCGCCGCACCGCCTTGAATATCTTGGACAGGTCGGTGGGGCTGACGTCTTTGACGATTCTAAGGCAACCAATATCTCTGCCGCTCTTGCTTCAATCAGCTCACTTGGAGAAAATGGGCTTGTGCTTTTGCTTGGCGGACAAAATAAGGGATTCAAGTTTGATGAAATTTTCAATAAAAATTATAACTTTGAGCAGGTTCTCTGCTTTGGTCAGGCGGGACAGGAGATTTTTGATTGTGCAGTAGGTTACGGCTATCAGCCCTTGCTTTTTGCAAGCATGAAAGAAGCTGCCTTTTATGCAAAGGCGAATGCACAGCCTGGGCAGAAGATACTGCTAGCCCCTGCGTGTGCAAGTTTTGATGAATTTTCATCCTATGCTGTTCGCGGTGAAATCTTTAAGGAGATTATGTTTGATAACTTTGAAAAAATCGAAATGCAGAACTGATATTATAGTAATTGCGCTACTTGTTATGGCACTTGTGATTTTTGGGTGCTTAATGGTTTATAGCGCGTCATATTATAGTGCAAATTATCACTATGGCAACAAATATTTCTTTCTTATAAAACAAATTTTTGGTGTGGTGCTTGGCGTTATCGCAATGATATTTTTCACCTTTTTTGACTATCATCTGCTAAAAAAATATAAATGGTGGATTGTTGGCGGAACTTTTGTGCTTTTAGTGCTTGTCTTTGTGCCTGGACTTGGAATGGAAAGTTATGGTGCAAAACGCTGGGTGTCAATACTTGGGTTTTCAATTCAGCCATCAGAGATAGCAAAGTTTGCACTAGTGATTTTCACTGCCGCCTATATGTCCGACAATCATGACAAGGTCAAAACCTTTAAAGGGCTTCTGTCTGTTTTGATAGTTGGCGGGCTGATGTGCGTGCTTATCATGCTAGAGCCGTCAATGAGCGTGACTATGTGTATCGCGTTTGTAACTCTTTTTATGCTGATTATCGGTGGAATGAGCAAAAAACACACCCTTATGTTCTCAATTCCTGCCGCTGCTTGCGTTCCGCTGCTTGTGGTGCTTGAGCCATACCGCCTAAGAAGACTGCTTGCCTTCATAGACCCATGGGCGTCACCGCAAGGAGAAGGCTTTCAGCTTATTCAGTCGCTCTATTCGCTTGGTGACGGCGGGTGGTTTGGTGTTGGACTTTTCAACTCTCGTCAAAAATACCTTTTTCTTCCTTTTGCTGAATCAGACTTTATTTTGTCAATCATCGGCGAAGAGATTGGTTTTGTTGGTGTGACAATTTTGATGATTGTGTTCTTTGTGCTTGTCTACAGGCTTATCAAAATTGCACTAAACGCAAAAGATAGGTTTGGCTCAATGCTGGTCAGCGGTGTTGCATTTATAATCGCCGTTCAAACACTGCTTAATATTGCGGTAGTCACAGGCTCAATCCCGCCAACAGGCTTGCCACTTCCGTTTATTTCAAGTGGTGGGACGTCTGTTATGGTGTTTATGGCAGGCATTGGAATTTGTCTTAACGTCTTGCGTCAGTCAAAGGGCGGAGATGTGAAAGTGATAAAATTTAAAAAGCTGAAATTCTCAAAATCAAAGCAAAATTAAATAAAAATGACAAAATAACCACATATTTTTGCATTTTTTAGTGAAAATTATGATAAAAAATAAATTTAACTTTAAATTTAATTTATGGGTAGCCAGAATTGGCTACCTTTTTTTTAAGCCGGACGCTTGGCGACATACCGCTGACGCGGGAGTGAAAAATGAAGAGTGAAAGGTGAAGAGATAATAAGGATGGAATTTATAGAACAGAACTGGTTTTGAGTTTTCTCCGCCGCAGGCAAGCGAATGAAAAACTCACTAGAGTTTTTATAGGCAAAACATATTTTGCCTATTGTGATTTTTTAATAAAAATCCCTCATTCGCTTGCCTGCGGCGGAGAAACAAATTATAAGCTGTAATGAAAAAGAAAGGGAGTATACAATGGAATTATAGTTATATGAAAAGATATTCATATAAAGTGGAGATAGGGAAAATTTATCAATATAAGACAAATCCACAAAAAAAATAAAAATTTTTTAAAAAAATGCTTAAAATTTGTTGACAAGGGTTGCGGGGGGGGTATACTAATAGCAAAAGATGGACATACTATGTCCATCGCGAGCGGCTTCGCCGCGAGTGTGAGAAGGCATGTGCATTTTTTCAAAATGCACAAGAAGGCAAAAACTTTTTGCCTTCCAAAAGGCTTGTCAGCCTTTATGCCTTCTCATATCTGCGACAAAGCTCGCTCACATAGACAGCCGTCGAACATATGGTTAAAGAGAGCGGGAATAAAGACTATTCTTTTATGTCACTCTGCCGGACAAACGCCGAGCATCTGGCTCGCGGACGATCGTCAAACGTAAGGTTTGAGAGCGGCGACAAAGTTTATTTTTTCAACTTACTCTGCCGGATAGTCGCCAAGCGTTAGGCTTAGAGAGCGGAGATAAAGTTTGTTTCTTATATTCACTTTATCGGACAGTGATGCAAACTAAGTTTGCCGGACAGCCGTCAAACATTTGGCTTAAGAGCGGAGACATAGCTTATCTCTTATTCTCACTCTGCCGTATAACCGCCAAGCGTTAGGCTTAGAGAGCGGAGATGTAGTTTAAAACTTAGACACTCTTAATCGAACAATCGTCGAACATATGGTTCGAAAATTCGGGTCGTGATTTGACGGCATCGTGCCGTCACCCTTGAGACAAAGGGATTGCAAAAATGCTAAAATGTGGCTAAGATATGCAAGTAAGGTCGAAATTTGCATAAAAACAGCAGTGATTAAACAAAATAAAAATAAAATTTTTGCGTTAAGGAGAGATTTATGTCATTAAAAGTAAAATTGATATCCACAATTTCATTATTTATGCTTATGCTAGGGGCGTTGATACTTGGGGTATATGCAGCGACGCAACAGCATATAAGCATACAAGGCAATTTAAGCTTTGTCGTGCCTGATAGAAGCTTGTTTGTTAAAGAAGTCAGGTATCAAGAAGCGGGTGGTGAAGAGATTGTTGTTGATAGCTTCACACCGGGTTACATAAATGGAAACTTTAATATGGACTTAACGTCTTTAGAGACAGAAGAGAATGGTCACGGTTCTTTTATCTTGTATTTTGATATAATCAATGCAACGGATATTCTGTGGTCAATAGAAAGTGTAGATTTAGGAGCTCTTGCAAATGATGGTGTGTCAGAAAGACATGGCGGGATAATTGGCGTGAATGACCTAACCGACGCAGATGAAGACGGCTTTAAAGAATTTGACCCTATACTTGTCACTCCTTCTGGAATTACTATACTTGTTAAACTATCGCAACCAGAGAAAGCACGATCTCCTATACTAGAGCTTGTATCAACTCTTACAGACTATAATTTCACCTTCACAGAGAATTCACCAACAACCTATTATGCAATATTTGAAACAGCAAATAGTAATTTAAAATATAGTTATACAACTTCACCAGGCACAGCAAGAGTATCAGATTGTAATACAAGTGCAACAGGAGAATTAGTAACCCCGTCAACAATATATAGAACTTCTCGTTCACCTTACGAATTTAGTGTGATCGTGCTTTCTCTGGTTGCGATAGTTTAACAAGTATAGTAATTCCAGAAGGAGTGACAAGTATAGGTAGTTTTACTTTCCAAAATTGCTCTAGTTTAACAAGTATAGTAATTCCAGAAGGAGTGACAAGTATAGGTAGTTTTACTTTCCAAAATTGCTCTAGTTTAACAAGTATAACAATCCCAGAAGGAGTGACAAGTATACTTGAAGGTGCTTTCCGAGGTTGCAGTAGTTTAACAAGTATAACAATCCCAGACAGTGTGACAAGTATAGGTAGGGAAGCTTTCTATGGTTGCGGTAGACTCACAGCAATAACATTCAATACGCCATATAACTGGGAAATAGCAAGTAGCAGTTCTTTCTCAGATTCATCAATTATAGCAACGTCAACGGCTTCAGAAGTTCAAACAAATGCATTGACTTATTTAACAGATACTTATTACAATAGATATTGGCGGGCTATTGTTGAATAAAAATATGATTATTAAAACTACAAAATAAAAGCTAACAAAATCTCATGTTTAGACATGGGATTTTTTGTTAGTGAATGGTGATTGTTTTAAAAATTATTTATTTTTATCATTCTTTTTTGTCTTGGCATATACTCTTATATGGAAAGTTTTTATATTGTGGGCGGAAGCTCACTTGAAGGGGAAGTTGAAATTGACACGGCAAAAAATTCACTTCTTCCAATCTTGGCAGGTTGCATATTGGTTGACGGCGAAATCTTGCTTGAAAATGTGCCGAAGTATAGTGATGTTCTCTATATGTGCATGATACTTGAGCATCTTGGCGGGAAAACTAAGTTTACTCAAGGGAAATTTGCAAATCAAGACCTTTACATAGATTGCCGAGATATAATCTATAGCGATGTGCCAAATGAACTTGCCTGCAAGGTTCGCTCTTCTATCTTTACGCTTGGCTCAATACTCGGGCGTAAAAAGATTGCAAAGGTCTCATATCCGGGCGGGTGCGACATTGGGCTTAGACCGATTGATATACACTTAAGCGGGCTTAAGCAGATGGGGTGCAAGGTTGTTGACAAAAATGGCTACATATATGCAGACGGAAGCAAGCTAAGGTCTGGTGATGTTATGCTGTCCTTCCCAAGTGTGGGTGCGACTGAAAATATTATGATGCTTGCCACTCTTACAGAAGGCGAGAGCCGTATTTTTAACCCCGCAAGAGAGCCTGAGATTGTTGACCTTCAAAACTTCCTAAATTCTTGCGGGGCAAAGATAACAGGTGCGGGAAGCAACCTTATAACAATAAAGGGCGTGAAAAAACTGCATGGCTGTGAGTATCAGGCGATAAGTGACAGAATAGAAGCGGGGACATTTTTGATTGCTGGTGCTATGTGCGGGAAAGAGCTTGTCGTTAAAAACGTTAATCAAGAGCATAATCAAGAGCTGCTTGCAAAACTTTCAAAAACCGTTTGCAATTTAATTTGCGATGATGATAGAATAATAATAAGCAGAACTCGCCGTCCGCTTTCTTTTGGCGAAGTGGAAACTGCGGTATATCCGGGCTTTCCAACCGACTTGCAAGCACCTATGTTTGCCCTTGCGTCGATAAGTGATGGCTACAGCCTTATAATTGAAAACCTTTTTGAAGCCCGTTTTAAGCATATTGGAGAGCTTCTCAAAATGGGGTGTGATATAAGATGCAAAAATGGGGTATGTATCGTTAAAGGAAAGGAAAAAATATATGGTGCAGAAGTAAATGTGCCTGACCTTCGCGGTGGGGCGGCTCTCACACTGGCAGGGCTTGTTGCTGAAGGGTATACAACGATAAATAATGTTGAGCTTATAGATCGTGGCTATTTCCATTTAGAAGATAAGCTCTCTTCACTTGGTGCACACGTTAAAAGGATAAAATGTGAAAAAAAAGTGGATAATTGCTCTTAGTGCCATTGTCGCCGTGATAGTAATCTTTGTGATACTATCTTTTACTTTGTTTTCACTTAGAACGATTGAGCTTGACTATCGAACAAATAAGACCTATATCACTGCAACTGACGAAGAGATTATTGAAAGCGGAGAGATAAAAATGGGCGGTTCGGTGTTCTTCTGCAATAAAAATAAATATATAGAAAAAATCGAGAGCAAAAATCCATATATAAAGGTTATCAATATTGAGACAGTTTTTCCGTCAAAATTTGTTATTCATGTTGCCGAAAGGCAGGAAATCTTTGCAATAGAGCACAACGACCAATTCTATATCACAGATGATGAGTTTAAGGTGCTGAAAATAACAGATAGCTATATTTCAGACCAAACCAACGCTATACTCCTTGAAGGTTTGCAAGTGGCGGACGAAAACTATGCGGTCGGGCAGTTTATGAACGTGAGTGGCTATCAACCAATATATGATGCCCTTTTTGAAAACAATAGACCACTTAGCGAGCAAATAACGCTTATTGAAAGCATCAATTTGACTGAAATTTATGACGACGTGCTGCAAACAAATCAAAGCGCAATAGAACTTAAGTTTTTTAATGGACAAACCTATATTATATATAATTCAACCTATGGGCTTACCTATAAAGTAGAACTTATGCTTGATGTCTTTTCGCAGATATACACATATATTGGGCAGACTATAAAGGTCAGCGGCGAAGATGTGGTTTTAACAGAAGATAATCTTAAAACCGCCACCATTGTGATAAAAAACTATTATGACTATAGAGAGCATGGGCAGGAAGATTGTTATTTTGATATAATTCCTGCAACAATTTAATAAAAAATAAAATAAATATAATTTTAATTAAAATATGAGAAAATTAAAGAAAATTTAAGAAAAAACAAAGAAAAATCGCGAATTTTTCGCGATTTTTTTAATAATAAGTTTTTATTAGATTAATAATTTATAGTTTATTTATCATTTTCACTATTGTTTTCTTCTTTTTTATCATTGCTAATTTCGTCATCATCGCCAAAGAATAAGTTTTCGCCAAGCTCTTCTCTTGGGTGCAGTGCAAGCTCTTCCTTGCATGCTTTAGTAAGAAGTGGATTAAGCTCAGTTAAAAGTCCGTTATATTGAAATGCTGCCATACTGTCATGTCCGCCGCCACCAAATTCTTTTGCAATACGGCTTACGTCAATTCCATTCTTGCCACGCAGACTGACATAATATGAATTGTCTTCCTGTTTGATTGCAAGTATTGCGATGTCAACTCCCTTAATATCGATGCCGTGATTGACAATGCCAACGCTGTCATCAAAAGAAGCCTCAGCATCTTGCAAGTCTTGCTTAGTGATTTTCATAAAGGCTATTCGGTCAGATGCTAAAAATCTAAGAGAGCCAAGTGCCTTTTGAAGAAGATAAGCCTTTGACTTAGGGTTATTTTGGAAAAAGTGAGTTTTTAGTGCATCTATATTAATATGTCGTAGCATCATTTCAGCTATAACCTTATGGGTGTTGACGGTTATCACGCCCTGCGTCAAGTTGTTCGTATCGGTTATTATACCAGAATATAAAAGATTTAAAACGTCGTCCGACATGGTGAGATTTTTTATCTTTGAAAGCATATATATTGCCTCGCAAGTTGACGAAGTTTTAAGCACGAGATTATTCTTTGCAAATTGTGTGTTACTTTGGTGGTGGTCGATATTTATGGTGTTTATAGTGCTTGTAAAAAGCTCTTGCCACTTGCCAAGCCTTGATAAAGACGCAGCATCAACGCTTATGGCAAGGTCATACTTTTCTACCGTTTGCTGGTTTATGTTAACACCCTTAATAATAGCTTGGTTTATATCACCAATCTCTTCGGCATCAACAAATATGTCAATCTGTTTTGGGTTTGTCTCTATATCTATATTTTGTTTTATAATCTTTTTGAGAGCAACTGCAGATGCTAGAGTGTCGGCATCAGGAGCTGTGTGACAAAAAATAGCTATGTTTTTTGAGTTTATAATATCTTCAACACACTTTTCAAGTGATCTCATTATTCCTCCTAACTATTAGCTATGCCATTATATCACTTTATTCATTTTAAGTCAAACCAAATAGCATTTTGTGGGATTTATTATCTTTTATCAAGATTTTTTTGTCGAAAGAAGCATTATAATAGATTAAGCTGCTTGACAATCAAGCATTTTTGCGTTACAATTTTTATAAAGATTTTTGCGGGTGAAAGATGAAAGATGATTTTTGTTTGGTAATTGATATTGGCTCGTTAAAACTTCGTGCAATTTATGCAGGAAGGGGGCTTAACAACACATTTAATATAAAAGGCTTTAAGGAATATGAGTATGACGGATTCTATCAAGGGGAGTTTATAAGACCAGAAAAAATCTCTCCGCTTTTCGAGCAGCTCACATCAGAGCTAGACGTTTCAAGGTCACGCGAACTCGATAAGATTTATATAGGCGTGCCTGCAGAATTTTCATCAGTTAAACGCAGCGAAGTTTCTATCAATTTTGGCACAAGACGAAAGATTAAACAAGCGGACATAGATTCTCTTTTCTATATGGCAAGTGAGAAGGCAAAGGATAGCTCAGTTGAAGTTGTTTCAGTAAATCCTATATCCTATATAATAGATGATGGCAGGGTTACGCTAGAGCCCATTGGGGAAAATGCACTTTCTATCACTGCAAACCTGTCTATAATATATGCGGATAAAAAGTTTATAGAAATGTTCAACACAATAGTTGCAGGTCTTGACTATTCAAGTGTTGAATATATTTCAGAGCCGCTTGCCCAAGCACTTTTTATTATACCTAAAGAAAGACGGGAAGACCTTGCGCTTTTGATAGACGTTGGTGATTTGACTTCAAGTATATCCTTTGTCAAAGGCGACGGACTTTACGCACTCACAAGTTTTTCACGTGGTGGCGGTTTTATAACCAATGACCTTGCAGATGCCTTTGATATTTCAATAAATGAGGCGGACAAACTAAAAAGACTGATAGTGCTGTCAGTTAAGGGCAAGCAAAGTGACTTCTATGAGCTCACCGCAGACGTTGGCAAGGTTATCAAGATTCCGCTCAACAGTGCAAACGAAGTTGTTGGCTATCGCATTGAAGAGATAGCTCAGGTTATATCAAAGTGTGTTCAAATGAATACAAAAGAATTTCTATCCTATCTTCCTGTATATCTGACAGGTGCAGGAATTAGCAAGATAAAAGGCGGACGAGATTATCTTGGCAAGTGTCTCGGCCGCAATGTAAGTTATGGACTTCCACCACTTCCGGGCAAAGATAAGCCCGAGCTTGCGTCTATTTTGTCACTTACAAACAGTGCACTAGAGCTTAATCAATAATTTTATAGTCTGCAAGATAAGACATTTAAAAAAAGTTTATAAAAAATCTTTGAAAAAACTCTTGATATTTGCAAAAAGTTTGTTATAATAGAAATGAATAATTATGCATGATTTAACTTGAAAAAGTGGTTTTTAGCAAAATTTTAAAAATTTTTATAGATTTGATTGCAAATTTATTCAAAATGTATTACAATATGCATAAGTGATATTTAAAAGCCAAAGTAAGGCTTTTTAAATATAAACAAATCTCTAGAAAAAGGGGAGTTTAAGGAGAAAATTATGGATAATTTAGCAACTTCTGTCACAAAGATTAAAGTTATTGGTGTAGGTGGCGGTGGAAACAACGCTGTGAACCGCATGATTGAAGCTGGGGTAAGCTCTGCTGAGTTTATCGCTGTCAACACAGACCAACAGGCACTTCTTATCAGCAAGGCTGAAACAAGACTTCAAATAGGGGAACGCCTTACAGATGGACAAGGTGCGGGGGCAAAGCCAGAAATAGGACAAAAGGCTGCAGAAGAAAGCAAGACCTCTATCACTGAAATGTTGAAGGGCACAAACCTTTTATTTATCACAGCAGGTATGGGTGGCGGAACAGGAACAGGTGCTGCTCCTGTTATTGCACAAATTGCAAAAGAGCTTGGTATTTTAACCATTGCAGTAGTAACAAAGCCATTTGATTTTGAAGGAAAGGTTAGGGCGAACAATGCTGAAGAAGGGCTTGAGAAATTAAGAAAATATGTCGATGCTCTTGTTGTTATACCAAATCAAAAATTGATTGAAATAATGCCTAAGAAGACGCCTATCAAAGATTCCTTTAGATTTGCTGACGACGTGCTAAGACAAGGTGTTCAGGGAATTTCAGACCTTATTGCATATCCAGGTCTTATCAACCTTGACTTTGCCGATGTAACAACAGTTATGAAAGACAAAGGTCTTGCACACATGGGTATAGGTTATGGCACAGGCGACAGCAAAGCTCTTGATGCCGTTAAACAGGCAGTTGCCAGCCCACTTCTTGAAACAACGATTGAAGGAGCAACAGGTGTGCTTATCAATATCAAAGGTGGTGGCGATTTAACTCAAGACGATGTCAGTGAGTCTGCTGCACTTGTTCGAGAAGTTGCTGACGAAGGGTGCAATATCATTGTTGGAACTTGCATTGACGATAATATGCATGATGAAGTTGAAATCACTCTTATTGCCACAGGCTTTAAAAATGCAAATGACGAAAAAGCTAAGGAAGATGAGAGAAAGAAGGAGATGGAAAGTGCTCGTTCTATAGGCAATATGGGGCAGGCTAAAGCTAAATATGACACTCGCAGCATGTTCTCAAACTATGTTCAAAAGGAAAGAGAAATGGAAGAAGCAAAACCAAATGTTTCGCTTGAGCGTCATGATGACCTTTCTTCTTCAAGAGTTGACGTAAAATCAACAAACGTTCCACCATGGATTGAAAAATTAAGAAGAAATAAAAAATAATTAAATAATACATAAAAAGGCGACAAATTGCAAGTCGTCTTTTTTTATTTAAAAAATCAAAATTTCAACAAATTTATAAAATATTTTATTTATTTATTTTTAAAAGTTTATTTTATAATTTTTTCAAGCGAGGCAAAAATGGAAATTATTATAGAATATTCTTTTGTAATAAACTTTTTTGTAAATTCATTAATATTAAAATTGACTGGGCTTTTATTGAAAGAGCCGCCAAGACTTTGGATGATATCTGCATTGATAGGGAGCATCGTTGCCATTATCTTGCCACTTTATAATTTAAGTTGGGCGTTAAAAATCGTGATTACGCTTGCAATGTGTTCTCTTATGGTTTGTATATCTTTTCAGGTTAAATCTTTCAAAAAATTTTTGATTTATTTTTGCTCGCTATTTGCCTCAACCTTTCTTTTTGGTGGGGCGTGCTATGCGCTTTCAAATCTCATAGGAAGTTTTCCGCTTTTTGTTGTGGCAATCGTTGTGATGGTTATTTATATAATAACAAAAATTATTGTCAAGGTTCAGCAGAGAAAAAGTATGATAGAAAAGTTTACATATCAAGTCACACTTGTTGATAATGGCAAAACTTTTTATGAAGAAGGCTATCTTGACAGCGGCAACGTGCTTTACGATACTCTTACAAAAAAACCTATTATTCTTGTGACTTTTGATGTATTTCACAAGCTCTACTCTAATATAAATTATATAAATGCTGTCACAAAAAATTATGATAAAAACGCAATAAAAGACGGGCACTTTGTTCAAATAAAAGGCGTCGGCTCAAGCAGCAGCATTTTGGTGTTCAGAGTGGATGAAGTGCATGTTGGCAAAGACAAATGCTATAAGGATGTGGCTCTTGGGCTGTCCTTTTCAGGCTTTGACAAGAGTTTTGGGAAACGTGTGCTTTTAAATCAAGCACTTATATAGGGGGTTATATGAAAAATCTTATCTTTAAAATAAAACTTTTTGTCTATAATTTGTTTCATAAGCACAATCTTTTAAATGTAAAGAATATTGTGTGCTATGTCTGTGGAAATGATGAGTTTTTGCCACCACTTGAACCGGACGAAGAAAACAGACTTCTCATCCTAAAAGAAAGCGGTGATATGACTGCCACCGAAAAGCTTATAGAACACAACCTAAGACTTGTTGCCTATATTGCAAAGAAGTTTGAAAATACGGGCATCGAGTTTGAAGATTTGATTTCAATAGGTGCAATAGGGCTTATCAAAGCAGTTAGAACTTTTAAGGTTGATAAGAATATCAGGCTTGCAACCTATGCGTCGCGTTGTATAGAGAATGAAATTCTTATGCAAATCAGAAAAACGTCTAAGATAAAGAATGATATAAGCCTTGACAAACCGCTTTGTGAAGATAGTGATGGCAATCAACTTGTGCTTGCAGATATCTTGCCGGGTGAAGATGATGTTATAACGCAGGCGGTGGACGAGCCTGCCGATAAGCAGATAATAAACGAGCTTATTGGCAAACTCAATCATCGTGAACGCGAGATAATGATTCTCCGCTATGGACTTATGGGGCATCAAGAACTGACGCAAAGAGAAGTTGCCTTAAAACTTGGAATAAGTCAAAGCTATATTTCTCGCCTAGAAAAAAGAATTTTAAATGATATGAAAGAAGAAATAGAAAGATTATCTTAAAATAAATAAAAATAATAATTAAAAATAATTTAAAAAAGCAATAATATTTAAAAAATAAATAATTATTGTTTTTTTATTTAATTTTTATAAATTTTTATAATTATTTCAATTTTTAATTTTATTTTATTGATTTTTTTAATTTTTTTATAAGTTTCTATATTGTTTTTATTTAATTATTTAATTATTTTTAAATTTTTATAATTTTATATTTAAATATTTATTTAAATATTGATTTTTAATTTAATTTATTTAATTTTTTTATAATTTTTTGTCGACCTTGTATACTTTTTATTTTGTTTGCAAAAGATATACCTTAAAGGGAGCAGGGGTATGTCTAAAGTCAGTATTTCAGGGGTTGACACAAACAAATTGCCAAAACTTACAAACGAAGATATGCTTGAGTTTATAAAAAAGATTAAGGCGGGTGATGAAAAAGCTCGCGACTACTTTATAGTTGCAAATTTAAGACTGGTGCTGTCTGTTGTTCATAGGTTTGGCAGCAAAGGCGAAAAGGCTGACGATATGTTTCAAGTTGGCTGCGTTGGGCTTATGAAGGCTATCGATAATTTTGATGAAAACTTGAACGTCAAGTTTTCAACCTATGCCGTGCCTATGATTATAGGTGAGATTAAACGCTATCTTCGTGACAACAATTCAGTGCGTGTCTCTCGTTCTATGCGTGATATTGCTTATAAGGCATTGCAGGCTAAGGAAAGATTGATGAAAAAATCGGTTGAAGAGCCTACGCTAGAAGAAATTGCAAAAGAGATTGACGTTCCGCTCAAGACTGTCACCTTTGCACTTGACGCTATAAGCGATACAGTGTCTCTCAGCGACCCTATATACAGTGACGGAACTGAAACTATAGAACTGCTTGACCAGATAGCTGACACGAAGAACACTGATGAGCATCTTTATGAAAACATATCAATCAAGGACGCAATCAAAGTGTTGCCAGAAAAAGAGAAGGAAATTTTGCTTATGCGCTATTACATTGGCAAGACGCAAACCGAAGTCAGTGAAGAGATAGGCATAAGCCAAGCCCAAGTTTCCCGCCTTGAAAAGAACGCCCTAAAAATCATCAAAGAGTTTTTAGTGTAAATTTGTGTGATTTTATAATTTCTAATTAGATTTGCAGGTTTCCAAAGCCTGCTTTTTTTAAAAATGCTTTGTTATAGATACACTTGTCGATAAAAAGTGGCTAAGCCACCGAACCAAATGTTCGACGACTATCCGGCAAACTTAGTTTGCATCACTGTCCGCAAACCAAATGTTTGACGATTGTCAGATTAGGTTGTTTCAAAAATAAACTTTATCACCGCTCTCTTGGAACAGATAAACTCGGCATTATAGACAAGTCACACGATAAAAAGTGCCTAAGGCACAAAATTTTTCAAAAAAATTTAAAAAATTTGTTAAATTTGCTTGACGTGGGTTGCGGGGGGGGTATACTAATAGCATAAAGATAGACGCGTCAAGCGGCTATCGCGAGCGAGCGGCTTCGCCGCGAGTGTGAGAAGGCACGTGCATTTTTCCAAAATGCACAACAAGGCAAAAGCTTTTGCCTTCTGAAAGGCTTATCAGCCTTTATGCCTTCTCGCTTAGGCGAAGCTTGCTCGCAAAAAAAGGAGAGTGTGTTATGTCATTAAAATTAAAACTAATATCATGTATTTCGTTATTTATGCTTATGCTTGGTGTATTGATACTTGGGGTATATGCAGCGACGCAGCAACAGATAAGCATGCAAGGAAGTTTAAGTTTTGTAGTTCCAGACAAGAGCTTGTATGTTAAAGAAGTCAGGTATCAAGAAGCGGGCGGAGAAGAGATAGTTGTTGATAGTTTTACACCGGGTTACATAAACGGAAACTTTAATATGGATTTAACGTCTTTAAACACAGAAGAGAATGGTCACGGCTCTTTTACCTTGTATTTTGATATAATCAATGCAACGGATAGTTATTGGCAAATAGCGGACGTAGACTTGAGCTCCCTTACAAATGACGGCGTGTCAGAAAGGCATAGCGGAATTATTGGTGTGAATGACTTAACCGATTCAGATGGTGACGATTTTAAAGAATTTGACCCTGCAACTACGCAAGCAGACGGCACACTTGAGCTGACAATCATGGCACCAAACTCTGACAGCATAGATTTAGGAGAAATAGTTATCACAATAAAAGAAGCACTATCAGTGACAGCGATATCGACTAATGAAACACTAGGCACAGCAACAGGTGGTGGAGTAGTAGAAATAGGGCAGCAAGTTGCACTTTCAGCCAACTTTACAGACGTTGACGGAGCAGCTTTCTTAGGTTGGAGAGCAGGTAGTGAAACAGGAGAGCTTGTATCAACAAGTTTTGATTATGAATTTACATATGACGATACTTCTGCCGCAACCTATTATGCAATATTTGAAGAGCCAGATAATTATTTAACATATTCTTATAACGAAGATGGCACAGATGGCACAGCAAGTGTTACAGGCTGTGATACAAGTGTGATTGGATTAAAAATACCAACAGAAACCTATAACTCAGAAGTATCACCTTATACTTTTAGTGTGACAAGTATAGGAGATCGTGCTTTCTCTGGTTGCGATAGTTTAACAAGTATAGTAATTCCAGACAGTGTGACAAGTATAGGTAATTATGCTTTCTATTATTGCAGTAGTTTAACAAATATAACAATTCCAGATAGCGTGACAGATATAGATGGATATGCTTTCTGTGCTTGCGACAATCTTGAAGAATTGACTATAGGTGCAAATGTAGAAAGGATAGGTCACAAGGCTTTTAGTGATTTAAGTGTAAACACAATTTATTATAATGCAAAAAATGCGAGTCTTAATTATTTGTATGATGGAACAACCATTGCTACTTTTAGTGGCTCTACTATAACAAATTTCATTTTTGGTGATAGTGTTGAAACTATACCAAATTTATTTAGATCATATCTTGAAGAAGATAGTCATGATAAATACTATAATAACATATCTATTAGCAACATCCATATAGGGAAAAATGTTAATGATATTACTAGTGAATATGCATTTTCAGGGTGCCAAAATATCAAAACTATATATGTAGACCCTGAAAATCAATACTTTACAAGTCGAGATAGTGATGGTAATGAACTGAACTGCTTAATTAGACTTGAAGATATGGCTTTAATACGTGCAACAGATAATACAACAATAACCGAAGGAAGCTATCTTTATAGTATAATCACGTATATTGAAATTGGTGCTTTCGCAGGGCTTGATAATATCACGATAGAACTATCTTCAAATGTGACAGGTATAGGTAGACTTGCCTTTTATTATTGTGGATTTGCTGTAACTTCTCTAGTAATCCCAGAAAGCGTTACATTTATAGGCTACTATGCTTTCCAAAGTGTAACAGGGCTTGAAACGATAACACTAAATACAACATGTAATTGGAGGGTGTCAGGCAATGGTTACGCTTCAACAACTGTTCAAGCTTCGTCAATTCCTGTGAATGCTTTAGAGTATTTAGGAAGTTCTACTTATTATAAACGAGATTGGACTGCGATTGTATAAATAAAAAAGTGTCTTACTTAAGTGTAAGACATTTTTTTTAAAAAATTTTAAATTTTTGGCAAAATTAGTTGACTATTTTGAAAAAACTGCATATAATAGTGCTAGCGCTTAAAAGATTAGAGTGCTAAAAAATACTAAAAGTCGAAAAGTTAGAGGTTGCTTAGGGTAATCTAAACTGCATAAAATGACCATTGACTAAATAAACTCTTTTTAAATTGGCATTGCAAGACGGCAACATATTCACTTTGACTTATAATAACAGCCTTACAATCCTATTTAAAATTAGATTTATTTAAAAGTTCGGTCTACACATTTTATGCAAACGGAGAAAAGATGGAATTATCTGACCGCAAACAAAAAATCTTATGCATGGCTGTTGAAGAATACATCAAAGATTGCAGTCCCATCACAAGTGGTGGAATCAAGGAAGCTTCTTCAATAGGCTGTTCAACTGCAACACTTCGAAGTGAGCTTAACGCACTTGAAGCTATGGGATTTTTAAGACAGCTGCACACATCTGGTGGGCGTGTGCCTACTGCGCAGGGCTATCGCTACTATGTGGAGCATTTGCTTGAAAATTCTACAGCAAGTGACAGACAGCTTGACGAAGTGCAAAACCTTATCTCTTCACGCACAAGCAGTTTAAACGAGATTGTTTCAGGAATTGCAAAGATTGTTTCTGAAGCCACAAACTACCCAACGGTTGTTATGGTGGACGGCGTTGAAAATTTAGTGCTAACTGATTTTAAAATCATACCCCTTCTTGAAGATAAAATCATGGTGCTGATTGGAACAATAGCCGGTTACATCAATCAAACGCTGGACGTTAAGGCGAGCGTGGAAGACTGCAATGACGCTTCAAACTATCTTACAAAACACTTCAAAGGTGAGACAATCGGGTTTATGATAGACAACATTGAGCAGCTTGAAGAAGGTATGCACAGCGAAATTGAAGCCTTTGAAAATGTGGTAAGTTCGCTTATAGATGGTCTTAAGAAATTGAACAAGCAAAAACTGCTCAATGTCCGCCGTCAAGGCAGTGCAAAACTTCTTGAAAACAAGAATGATGTTGAAGCTGCTAAAAAAGTTCTTGATGTGCTTGAAAATGAAAAAGAACTTTCAAACATGATGGAACTTGAAGGCAAGGGCGACATCGAAGTGACGGTTGCAGACGAAAATGATGCAAGTTGCTCAGTCGTCAAAGCACCTATTGTTTTGAAAGGACATCAACTTGCCTCTATTGGTGTGATTGGGCCGCAGCGAATGGATTATGCGGGAATAGCCTCTGCATTAAAAGTTGTTATAGATAACCTAAACAACTTAAAAGGAGAATAGATGTCACAATATTTTGATGAAGAAAACGCGTCAAGTCACTGTGACGAAAATGGATGCGGCTGCGAGCAAGAAAAAAACTGCGATTGCAATGAAAACTGCACTTGTGGTGAGAATTGCAAGTGTGACAGCGAAAATAAATGCTCGGATGGCTGCGAATGCGATAAAGAAAAGTGCTGCGCTCATGATGACGAATGCGCGTGCGGCGAAGAATGCGAGTGCGACCACGAGAAAAATTGTGGTTGTAAGGACGGGCAGGAATGCACTTGCGGAGAGAATTGTGAGTGCGAAAATTGCACCTGCGAAGAAGGCACTTGCGAAAAAGAAGGTGACAGCGAGTGTTCTTGCTGTGAGCATGAACATGACAAAAGCCTTGAATACTTAAATCTTGCAAAGCAAATTCAAGCTGACTTTGAAAACTTCAGACGTCATGCTGTTGAAGATATCAAACAAGCCAAAATCAGCGGGCAGGCATCAGTGATAGAAGTGTTCTTGCCATGCCTTGACACTTTTAAGGAAGCAAAGAAATCAATCACCGACGAAAATGTGCTTAAAGGTGTTGAAATGATTGAAGAAAGTATCAACGGAGCTTTGAAAAGCTTAGGCGTTGAAAAAATTAGCACCGTTGGTGAAAAATACAATCCACATTTGCACAATGCAATAGCTGTTCGAAAAGACGACAGCAAAGAAAATGATATCATCTTGGAAGAATACCAAGCTGGATATAAATTTAATGATAAAGTTATACGATATGCTATAGTCTCTGTCAATAAAAAGGAGGATTAGATTATGGGAAAAATTATTGGAATAGACTTAGGAACAACAAACTCATGTGTAGCTGTTATGGAAGGTGGAAAACCAACCGTTATAGCAAATGCTGAAGGAGATAGAACAACGCCTTCAGTTGTAGCTTACACAAAGGAAGGAGAAAGACTTGTCGGCAAAGTTGCTAAGCGTCAAGCGATAGTAAATGCTGAAAACACAGTTCAATCAATTAAACGTGAAATGGGAACAAACTATAAGGTTACTCTTAACGGCAAAGAATACACACCACAAGAAATCTCTGCTATGATACTTTCAAAATTGAAGGCTGATGCAGAAAGCTATCTTGGTGGACCTGTTACTCAGGCTGTTATCACAGTGCCTGCATACTTTAACGACTCACAACGTCAAGCAACAAAAGACGCTGGTAAGATTGCAGGACTTGATGTTCTTCGTATCATCAACGAGCCTACTGCAGCCGCTCTTGCTTATGGTCTTGACAAAGGTGAAAACGCAAATCAAAAGATTTTAGTTTACGACCTGGGCGGTGGAACATTCGATGTATCTATTCTTGAAATAGGTGACGGTGTGTTTGAAGTTCTTTCAACAAATGGCAACACTCGTCTTGGTGGCGATGACTTTGATAATAGAATTATTGACCTTCTTGTTGAAGAGTTCAAAAAGACAAACAATATAGACCTTTCAACTGATAAACTTGCTATGCAAAGACTCAAGGAAGCTGCAGAAAAGGCTAAGATAGACCTTTCAGCAACTCCAAAGACAACAATATCACTTCCATTCATTTCTGCTGACGCAACAGGTCCTAAACATATGGAATATGAACTTACTCGTGCTAAGTTTGACCAACTTACTGAAGACCTTGTTAAAGAAACAATCGACTGCACAGTAAGAGCTCTTGCTGACGCTAAACTTGACAAGAATCAAATTGATAAAGTTATCTTAGTTGGTGGTTCAACACGTATTCCTGCTGTTCAAGAAGCTGTTAAAGAATTTATCGGCAAAGATCCATACAAGGGCATCAACCCTGATGAATGCGTTGCTATTGGTGCTGCAATTCAAGCAGGTGTTCTTGGCGGAGAAGTTAAAGATGTTCTTCTTCTTGATGTAACTCCACTTTCACTTGGCATTGAAACTCTTGGCGGCGTGTTTACAAAACTTATTGAAAGAAACACAACAATACCTACAAGAAAATCTCAAGTATTCTCAACTGCAGTTGATAACCAACCAGCCGTAGATATCCACGTTCTTCAAGGTGAAAGAGAATTTGCAAATCAAAACAAAACTCTTGGAAGATTCCAACTTACAGATATTCCACCAGCACCAAGAGGCGTTCCACAAATCGAAGTTACCTTTGATATTGATGCAAACGGTATAGTTAAAGTTTCTGCAAAGGATCTTGGAACAAATAAGGAACAAAATATCACAATCACAGCATCTTCAAACCTTAAGGAAGAAGATATTCAAAACGCTATCAAAGAAGCTGAAGCTCACGCTGAAGAAGATAAGAAGCGTAAGGAACTTGTTGAAACAAAGAACCAAGCAGACAACCTCGTCTATGGTCTTGAAAAGATGATAAAAGAAAATGGTGATAAGCTTCAAGAAGATGACAAGAAAAAGCTTCAAGATGCCATTGAAAAAGCTAAGACCGATATGGCTAGCGATGACATTGACACTGTAAAGAAAGCTATTGACGAGCTTACAAATGTTTCAAACGGCATTGTTTCTAAGATGTATCAATCAGCTAATCCAAACGGAACAAACGGAACAACTGATGGCAGCAACGGCAATGGCAACAACGGAAACAACGACGGCGACCCAGAAGTAGTTGTTGACGATGACAACAAATAACATGGACGGGGGAAAGAAAATTCTAATAATTGTTGATGTGCAGAAGGGGTTTATTACAAATAGCAATAAAAATATGCTTGAAAATATAAATAAACTCCTTGAGCGCTCTCATTTTGATAGAATTTTTGCAACAAAATTTGTCAACTTGAATGGCGGTCAATATCAAAGATTTTTAGATTGGCACAAAATGACAGAAAGCCCTGATATTGACCTAGCGTTTGACGAGCCCGAAAATTTAGAGATAATAGAAAAACATTCCTACGCTTTGCCATTAGATTTTACTCAGCGATTAAAGCAAGCGGGTAGCGAGAAGGTATACCTTTGTGGAACAGACTATGATGCCTGCCTTCTTGCAATAGGATTTCAGCTATTTGACATGGGCTTGCAACCAATATTTATTGAAAACTGCCTTGGCTCAGCAAATAATAACCCTATGCCTTTAAAGCAGTTTAAAAATATTGCAATAAGAAACTTCGGCAAGGATTGCCTAATAAAAGATATGGAGTAAGTTATGGATGCAAGAGATTATCTAAATAAAAAGGTTATAGTCAAAATGGATAGACCGCTTGGGAGCAAACATCCTAAGCATGGGTTTATCTATCCTGTCAACTATGGCTACATTCCAGGGACTATCTCAGGTGATGGCGAAGAGCTTGATGCCTATGTTCTTGGTGAATTTAAACCGCTTGAAGCTTTTGAAGGTGTTGTTAAAGCTGTCATTCATAGAACAAACGATAATGATGACAAACTGGTTGTGATGAGCCAAGATAAAGACTATTCAGACGAGCAGATCCGTGCTTTAACTGAGTTTCAAGAACGCTTTTTTGAAAGCGAAATAATAAGAGACGAACAACAGCAGCAGCGATAAAATTGTTTTTAACAAGGGAAAATAGTTTTTAAAATTATTGTGACATAAATTAAATATAAGGACGATTATGGCAAATAAAGATTATTATTCAGTGCTTGGTGTTGATAAAAGTGCTAGTGAAGATGAAATCAAGTCGGCATATCGCAGACTTGCAAAGAAATATCACCCAGACCTTAACAAAACACCAGAAGCAGCAGAAAAATTTAAAGAGATAAATGAAGCTTATAGCGTGCTCGGCGACGCAAAGAAGAGAGCGAACTATGACCAATTCGGCTCGGCTGACGGCAATCCTTTTGGAGCTGGAGGCGGAGCAAGCAGCGGTGGTGGTTTTGGTGACTTCTTCGGTGGCGGCGGTGGTTTTTCTGATATCTTCTCCGACATCTTTTCTGCATTTGGCGGAAGCGGTAGAGCTGAAAGCAGAACAAGAGAGCGTGGTCAAGATATCAACACTTCAATCAATCTTACCTTTGAAGAAGCATGCTTTGGCTGTGAGAAAAATATCACCATAGGAAAACTTGACAAATGTTCGTCTTGCAAAGGCACAGGCGCTAAAGACGGCAGAGAGTTTTCAGTATGTCCTGAATGTAACGGCACGGGCAGAGTAAGATATCAACAAAACACACTCTTTAGCACTACAATACGAGAAGCAGGCTGCCCTAAATGTAATGGGACAGGAAAAATCATCAAAGAAAAATGTTCGGTATGTAATGGTAAGGGAACTATAAGAACAAACAAGACAATAAAAGTAAAGTTCCCTGCAGGAATTGACAATGGTCAAACCTTAAGAATGCGTGGGGAAGGCAATGCTCCAACGCGAGATGGAGTGAATGGTGACCTTAATATCAAAGTATCAGTAAGCCCTCATAAGATACTTGTGAGAAAAGGAAGTGACCTTTATATTGATTTATATTTGCCTTTCACAACAACCCTTCTTGGTGGAAAGGTAGATATTCCAACGCTAGAAGGTTTGTATTCTCTAAATATTCCAGAGCTTACTGCCAGCGGAACAGTTTTTAAACTAAAAAATAAAGGTGTGAAAGAGCTCAATAGAGAAGCCTATGGTGACCTTTATGTAACAGTTAAGGCTGAAACTCCTAAGAGCCTTGACAAACAAACAAAGGCAAAACTTCAAGAGCTTGCAAAAGATATTGGAGACAACTCTTACACAAAATATACAAATTACCTCAAAAAAATGAAATAAAAATAGAATTGCTTTTAATGACAAAATTTTTTAATATACCATATGGAGAGAAAAATGGAAGTTGTGTTTAAAGATTATGGCGTAAAGTTTGACCTGCCAGAAGGCGTTATCTATTATAACAAAAATGATGTGCTTAAATTGCTTGAGTATAACGAAGCGCTAAGAAAAAATTGTATAATGGTTTTAGGAAACAGCGGACTTAAAACTTTTGCAATTATAAACTATTTAGGCAAGGTCAGCAGTCAGGAAGAATTTAAAGATATTGTGAATGCTTCTGCACAAGAAAACAAAAATTTAGGCATGACAATATATTCTCATGACAGACTGGGCTCTCAAGATGGAAGAGAACTTTACGTTCAGGTGTATAAGCTGCAAAACACCTTTACAACAACTATTTTTTCCCGCATAGATGATAATGTGATAATATGTAATTGCAGCTCTGATAAGGAAAACTTTGAAAAAACTTATGATTTTGCTTTGAAGATTATGCAAGGATTATTTAAAGCAGATTAAAATCTTAAAAATCAATATTGACAACCCCTTTATTATATGATATAATATGCTCATAAAAGGGGACGAAAAATGATAAAAAAGAAGATAGCAACAATCACACTTGCAAGTGCTTTGACTCTTGCTTCAATGGCAGGTTTAACTGCCTGCGGTAATATGGATTTATGGGACACAAACTATACACTTCGTTATGCAGTGCTTGAAGAAAATGGACATGACGTTTTGCATACCATTGAATCATGGAGTGATAGTGAAAGTGATTCTGCAATGTTCAGAACTTCTTGTTGTGGAAATTACATTTGGACATCGGTAAACAAGGCTGTTCTTTATGAATCTAAACCATCAAGTGATGCCTATGATTATGAATGTGGCGGGCATGAGTAAAAATTAAAAACAAAGAGCATGATTAAATTAAAAAGCATCTTACGATTTTGTAAGATGCTTTTTTGTTTTTATATTAAATTTGATATAAAATTGTTGCCAAATTCCTTAAATTTTTATAAAAAGTTATAAAAATTTTAAATTTTTAATTTTTCAAGATTTTAACTTCGCCGTTTCCAATAGACTCTACTTTGTCGTCTATTGATAGCCCATGAACATATCTATAGAGCATCTTCCACACGCCACTATGGGAAACTATCAAGATGTTTTTGTCACTGTTTTCAATTTCTTTAAAGAAATCTATGTTGCGGTCATATAAATCTTGGAAGCTTTCTGCATTATACTTGTGTGGGTCAGCCATAAAATCATCAAATTCTTCTTTGGTGATTGTGTATTCTTGCCTTCCCGTTGCGTCACCTGCATTTTGCTCAAGTAGCCGCTCATCTTCAATTATTTCAACGTCATGATATTTGTTGATTATATCGGCGGTTAGCCTAGCTCTGATAAGGGGAGAGCAGTAGATAACATCTATCTTTTCACTTTTTAGCTTTTCAGCGGTCTCTTCAGATTGCTCTATACCTTTTGAGTTTAAAGCTTCGTCAAGTTGACCTTGCAATATTTTTTGCACATTACAATTTGTTTGACCATGTCTCACAAATAAAATCATATATATCTCCTTAAATTATAAATTTAATTTTATTTAATTTGATTATTTAATTTGAATTTTTTTTATTTTGATTTTATTATAATTTTATATTTTTTTCTATTTTTTATTTTAATTATTTTATATTTTTATTTATTGATAAAATAATTATTTTTTAATTATTTGAGAAAATGCTTGCAAGGGTTAGCGAGGCAGTAACTGCAGTGTCACAGCGTAGTATCCTTGTGCCAAGCGAAAATGATTTTCCGCCACGCTCTATAATTTTCTCTGCTTCTTCTTCGCTGAAGCCGCCTTCATTTCCAACAACAACTGCGATATCCTTTTTGCCTTCCACAAACTTAGGTTCAAAATGTTGCTCTTTTTCATGTTCGTTTGGGAATATCACGCATTCAAACTCTTTTAACTTTCCAAGCATTTGCTCAAAAGTTATCATATCATGCACAATAGGAAGAATTGACCGTTCGCATTGTTTGCAGGCAGAGCTCACTTGGCTGTCCACTCGCTCTCTTTTGAAGTTCTTTATCATAACGCGGCTGCTTGTAAAGAAATAGATTTCACTTACGCCTAGCTCTATAGCCTTTGGCAAAATGCTATCAAAATATTCTTTTTTAGGCATCATTTGAAAAAGCACTATATTATTTTTAGGAAGAGCAGGGCATTTTTCAACCCTTTCTATTGCAAGAACGCAGTTATTTTTATTTAGGCTTGCTATTTTGCAATAATAGTCATTTTCGTCATTTATAGAAGCAATCACTTCTTCTCCTTCTTTCATTCTCAGCACTTTGCTAAGGTGGAAGTATTCGCTGTTCTCAATTATAATTTTGCCGTTTTGTTCTCGTCCGAAAAATCGTCTCAATTTTTGCTCCTATTAGGCTTATTATATCAAAGTAGAAATTTATATCAAAATAATTTGCAATTTTTCTTTAAAACTTGACAGCATTTTGCGTGGAATTTATAATATTTTTGTGTAAAAAGGAGTAAAAATGTTCGAAAAAGAGTTTAATGTTCTAAGAAAAGCTGTTTTATATGTTGGTAAGCATATATTTGTAAAGGGTGCAAGCACGAGAAAATCAAAGGGTAATTTTGACTATGTTACAGATAAAGATATAGCATGTGAGAAATATCTTATTGACACCATCAAGAAGTATTTTCCTGATGATAATATTGTAAGCGAAGAGAGCAATTCAAAGAATAATCTAAAAAATAGAAGCTGGATTATTGACCCAATAGATGGCACTCTCAACTATATGAATGGTCTGAAAGATTGCTGCGTTCAACTTGTCTTTTTTGCGGACGGTCAAACACAATTTTCTTTCGTATACGTTCCATTTGAAAATGATTTCTATTATGCAATAAATGGAAAGGGTGCGTATTTAAACGGCAAAAGACTTGAGCCTGACAAGACAAAAAGTATTAGGGAATGCATGATGGCTGTGTGCGTAACTAAAAATGACAATGTGCTTCAGTTGACACATAACCTTCTCTATGCACTAAGAAATCAAATTTTAACAGAGCGAATACTAGGCAGCTATGGCTGCGCAACGGCAATGGCAGGAGCAGGCAATTTTGGAATTTTTGCCGATATCTCAATGTATATAAATTTATGGGATTGCATGCCTGGCGAGCTTATATGCAAGGAAGCAGGACTTGTTGTTATAAGAGATAAATATAACGGCTATGAATTCAGCGTGATTTCAATCTCAGAAGAAATAAATAATATTGTGATGAGTGAAATAAAAAATCAAATTGATTTATTAAATAAAAAATAAAATTAAATAAAAAATACTAAAAATAAAATTAGATAAAAATACTATTGATTAAAAAGACAAAATAGGCGGCTTTAATTAAAAGCCGCTTTTTTAATTAAATTTGGCAAAATATTTTAATTTTTTTGTATTTTTTTATGTTTTTTATTAAATTTTTATAAAATTAAACATTTTTATTTATTTTATAAAATTTTATTTGTATTTTTATTTAACATATATCCTGCTAAGAAAAACAGAGCATTTTGTGGGATGCAAGGGCGGCAGGGCTCGTGGCATGGCGGCTGAAAGTTGTCACAAGGGCAAGGCGGTGCAAAATTATTGTTGCACGGGCAGCCGCAAGGATTTGGCGGACAGTTGAAAGGTGGACAACTTGTTTGCCAACAACCCGTTTGGCAGCATCCATTGTCACATGGGCATCTACAAAGGTCTATGTAGCTGCCTAGTCTATAGCTTGTATTGATAATCATATTAACTCCTTGAATTTGATTGATTTTTGACAAAATTTTTAGTTTTTAAGTCTTTTTTAGTCCTTTCTATAATAAATTATCTTAGTGAAAAATTCATTAGCAGCAATTTTTGCAATCTTGGGCACAGTGATAGGGTCGGGTTTTATAAGCGGGAAGGAGATTACCGTGTTTTTTTCGCGTTTTGGCATCTATTCCTTTCCATGCATTTTCCTTTCTTTCTTTATCTTTTGGGGACTTTTCCATCTAATTTTGACTAAAGGAGAAGTTGCCTTAGAAAAACTTAAACACTCAAAACTTTCATTTGTGATAAACCTGATAATCTGCACAATATTTTCTTCAGCAATGTTTGCAGGAACTAATAATTTATTAAAATTCGACAATATTTTTATAAATTTTTTGATTTTTTCTATAATTTTATTGATTTGTTTTATTATTTTTAAAAAAGGATTAAAATTTTTAAACAAAATAAACTATTTTTTAATTCCCTTTATGATTATAGTTTTGTTTGCTCTTCTTATAAGCAATTTGTCTTTTAAAGGAATAACTATTCCGCAAACATCTTATGGCGGACTTTCTGTCTTTTATGCTTTACTTTATAGTTTACTTAACACATCAAACGGTTGTGTGCTGATTGCAGAGCTTTCGTCTTCTCTTACAAAAAGGCAAAAAGCACGAGTATCATTTTTGTCTGCACTCGTGCTTATGCTTATTCTTCTATTTGCAAACGTTGTTTTGCTCAGGGTCCCTTTTGACGAAGATATGCCTATGCTTTCAGTATTGTCAGGGTGGCAAAGTGTCGTTATGATGGTGATTATTTTCATAGGCTGCGTGACGACGCTATTTTCACTTGTGTTTACATCTTCTTTTTCGATGCGAGGGCTGTGCAATAATGAATTTTTAATTTTTTTGATAAGTCTTATAGCGCCGCTTGTTTGCAGCCTTCTTGGTTTTAATTTTATTGTAACCTATCTCTATCCAATGGCAAGTATTTTAGGGGCTGTGCTTCTTGTAGATTTATTTTTTATACCTTTTTTCAAGCGGGCTGACAATAAGATACATTCCAGCGGCAAGTATACAAAGTAGTGTTATGCTTGCCATAACTATATCAAGTTTAAGAATTTGACTTCCGTAGTTGATAAGATAGCCAAGTCCAGCTTTACTTGAAAGGTATTCGCCCATAATTGTTCCAACCCAGCTCATGCCGACATTGATTTTAAGAACTGATACAAATTCAGGCAGAGCATTTGGCAGGATAAGTTTAAAAAGAATTTGGAATTTATTTGCATGCATTGATTTCATAAGCAGCACTTTATCGCTGTCACAAGAAATGAATGCATTAAGCATGGATATTGTTGTGATTACAATACATATAAGCACGCACATAACGATTGTTGCACCTGTGCCAGAGCCAACCCAGAAGATAATCATAGGGCCAAGAGCAATCTTAGGCAAACTATTCAAAATGATAAGGTAAGGTTCCATAGTTTTTCTAAGCTTTTCGCTCCACCATAGAAGCACCGCTATAATCACACCGAGAAGGGTGGCTATAATGAAGCCTATTATGGTTTCATAGAGCGAAGTCCAGATATGCAGCCACAGGTCACCGCCTTTTGCAAGGTCAATTATTGTGGTCACTATTCGAGACGGACTTGAGAAGAAAAACGGGTCTATCACTCCAGTATCGGCAAGAAGCTGCCATATCCCTAAGAAGCAAACAAAGATTGCAATTTGCCAGAAAAGCACCCATGCTTTATCTTTTCTTATTCTTTTGAGGTATTCTTTTCTAGCTTTTGAGTAAGATACTTGTTTTGTTTTTTTGCGTTTCTTCAGTTTCATCAGACAAGATTTCTCCAAATCATTTCAAAATATTTGCCAAATTCTTTGTCTTCTCTTTTTGCAAGTGGCGTGCTGCCTTGAAAGGAGATATCTACTGTTTCTTTAACGCTTGCCGGTCTCTTTGTCAATATGATAATTCGGTCAGACATACTTAGTGCTTCTGAAATATCATGTGTGACTAAAAGTGCGGTTTTTTGTTCACTTTTTATAATGTCATAAACGTCATCACACACTTTAAGCCTTGTTTGAAAGTCTAGTGCAGAGAAGGGTTCGTCAAGAAGTAGAAGTTTAGGCTGCAAAACAAGCGTGCGTATGAGTGCAACACGCTGACGCATACCGCCACTAAGCTGTCGAGGTTTTTTGTTTTTAAAGTTGTAGAGGTCGTATTTTTTTAATAGTTCTTCTGCAAAGGCAAGTTTTTCAGGGTCTTTGTGCTTCTTTTGAAGTTCAAGTCCTAAAATTATATTTTGCCAGATGGTTCGCCATTCAAAAAGATGGTCGCGTTGGAACATATAGCCAATTCGTCGATCATTTTTTTCGATTGGTTTTCCATTCAAAATAATCTTGCCTTCAGACGGAGATAGAAGCCCAGCGGTTAGTGAAAGGATTGTGGTTTTGCCACAGCCACTAGGTCCAACAATAGAAGAAAAAGTTTTTTCTTGAATAGAAAAAGTAACGTTGTCGAGTGCGTTTATTTCACTTTCTTTAGTTTGATAGAAGTATTTTACCTTTTTAAATTCAAGTAGATTTGTCATTTGTTTAACCCCTACAATATCAGTTTAGCAGGAAAAAACAAAATTGTGACTATTTTCAAAAAAAATGGCAGTCACCATTGAAAAAGGGCGGGCAAGGGCAATATAATCTTGGCAAAGGTTGCGAAGAAAAGGAGCGAAAAGATGTGGAAGATGAAGACAAGATTAAGAAAGCTCTGCTTAAGAAAGCTCTTGGCTATAACGCTAGTGAAACGGTAGAAGAATACAGTTTTTCTGACGGAGAGCCTGTGCTAAGCAAACGCAAGGTGACAAGCAAGCACTATAGCCCGGACATCTCAGCCGTCAAACTGCTGCTTGAGCGATACTATCGAACTTATGAAGATAAGGTGCTTTCGATGAGTGACGACGAGCTTTTGAAGGAAGAAGAGCGACTTTTGAAACTGTTAAAAAAGGAGAGAAAAGGTGGAGATAAATGAGTGTAAACATTTAGTGAAGTGCGACTTCTATGGTTGCAACAACATGGCAAAATACAGCTTTTCCACAAAAGGCATCATCAAAAGAGATCTATGTTTTTGCGAAGAGTGCTTAAAAGGCATGTATGAAGCCATTGGCAAAATGCAAGTGCCTAAAGGGCTTGAAAGCCCATTCAAATTAAAGAAAAAGACGAGGAAGGAAAGATGAGAAAGGACAAAAAAGAAATGATAGAAGAAAAAGCTATAGTAAAAGAAGTGATAGAAGACTTCAAACGCAGAGCAGAAGAGCGAAAAAGTTTTGATATTATATGGAAAATAAACATGAATTTTCTGATGGGAAATCAATACTGCAATATTGGCTATGGCGGACAGCTTGAAGAAAGTGATAGGCAATTCTTCTGGCAAGAGCGAGAAGTATACAACCATATTGCACCAATCTTTGATATAAGGTTTGCAAAGCTTTCAAGAATAAAGCCTGATATCAATGTTTTGCCAGCAAGCAATGACGAGCGAGATAAGCAATCTGCAAAAGTGTCAAAAAAGATATATAAATCACTTAAAAATAAGCTTGAAATAGAAAATAAAGTAAATCAAGGCATAAAGTGGTCGGAAGTTTGCGGAACGGTTTTCTATAAAGTCACTTGGAACTCAAATCTTGGACAGGTTGTCGGGCTGAGTGATAATGGCGAAAAGATGAGAAGTGGTGAAGTTGAGCTTTCAGTTGTCAGCCCATTTGAAATTTACCCAGATAGTGCAGTCTATGAAAGCTTGCGAGATTGCCAAAGTATAATTCATGCTAAAGCCTATAGCACATCGCAAATAAAGAGTATGTTCGGCGTGGACGTCAAGGGAGAGAAGATAAACACCTTCTCTCTTGACAACGTCAGCGTAGGCGTGGGCGGACTTGGCTTTAATGGAACTGTTCCTAAAATTATTGATGCAGTCAAAGAAGACAGTGCAATCGTGATTGAGCGTTATCAAAGACCAAGTGCTGACTACCCAGATGGCAGACTTACCATAGTTGCGGGTGACAAGCTTGTCTATGATGACGTGCTGCCATATATCTGCGGGGAAGACAAAACAAGGGACTTCCCATTTGTCAAGCAAACCAGTATTGAAGAGCCAGGCTGCTTCTGGGGAACAAGTGTGATTGAAAGGCTTGTGCCTGTGCAAAGGGCATACAATGCAGTCAAAAATAGAAAGCATGAGTTTATAAACAGACTTTCACTTGGCGTGCTCTCCGTTGAAGATGGCTCCGTTGACCTTGACAACCTTGAAGATGAAGGACTGTGTCCGGGCAAAGTGCTTGTATATAGACAGGGCTCAAGCGAACCTAAATACTTGCAAAGTGAAAGCTTGCCGTCAGGGCTTGATGATGAAGAAAACAACTTGCTTGAAGAGTTTAATAAGATAAGCGGTGTCAATGACCTTGTCAGTGCAAGCAATATCTCATCAAATATAAGTGGAAATGCCTTAGAACTTTTGATATCTCAAGATGAAACAAGGCTCAATGCGTCAATAGAAAGCATAAAGTTTGCAGTCAAAGATATTGCAAAGAAGATACTTAAACTTTATAAACAATATGCAATCTTTCCAAGAATTGCAAAGATTGTTGGTGAAAATGGACAGATTGAAATGTTCTATTATTCATCATCAGACATCACAAGTGATGATATAGAACTTGAAAACCAAACCGACGGCTCGCAAACTCTTGCTCAGCGAAGAGAGATGCTGTTTTCTCTTCTTGATAAGGGGCTATTATATGATGAGAACGGACAGCTTACAAACAGAATGAAATGCAAAATCTTAGAAATGTTAGGGCTTGGCATCTGGGAAAACGCTCAAGATATCAAAGACCTACATATTAAGAAGGCAGACAATGAAAATTTGAAGATGCTCGACGGTGTCAGCTGCAAGACAAGCGAGATTGATGATGATGGTCTGCATCTTAACGAACACATTGCTTTCATGCTCGGTGAAGACTTTGAAAAACGAAAACTTGAAAATTCAAATATTGAAAAACTATTTTTAGAGCATATTCGTGCTCATAAGAAAAATATGGAGGAGTAATATGGAAGAAAAACGAGAACAACCAACAATGGAACCGGCAACGACTTTAGATAAAGTGAACGAGAATAGGGCTGTGAGTGATGTTGGCTCTCAAGAACTTGGAAAATTCAAATCGCCGCAGGCACTCTTGGATGCATACAACAACTTGCAGGCAGAATTTACAAGGAAAAGTCAGCTTCTAAAGTCCCTTCAAAAAGATAAAATTGACAGTGAAAAACAGCAAATTCAAGAAAATTTTGAGAAAAGAGAGAAAAATTCTATTAAAAATCAAGAGGATTTACAAGAAATAAAAGAAATTGAAGAAATTGAAGAAAAAACTATAGAAAAAGACAATGAAGATTTATCTCAAAATTCTGACGAGAAAATTGGTGACGACCAAGAGTATGAAGAGAAACTCAGTCAATTCCTTTTAGAAAGACCTGAAGCTGCAAAGTATGCTGAAGAGATAAAAAGTTATCTTGAAAGCAACTTAAACAATAATCCATTTGAGAACGCCTTAGCAAATGTGATTCTAAGTCATATAAAGACAAAAAAGATAGGCGATCCGATAATTGATGAGTATGTTCTGTCAAACGAACAGGTTAAAAATAAGATTATTGAAAACTACTTAAGTGAGCTTGCAAATCAAAAGCCACCAGTGGTCATGTCTTCACAGGGCGGTGAAAGGGTGTCGGGAGTTCTTCCTGACAGCCCTAAAACGCTTGCTGAAGCCAAGAGAATTGTAAACAATATGTTTAGCTAAAAATTCAATAATTTTGAAAAAATAAGATAAATTCGACATTTTTATCACAAAAAACATTAAAAATCATCAATTTTTAGGGAAATTTTAGAAAAGGAGAAGAAAATGGTTACATTACAAACAGCAGAAAATGCGTTAAAAAATGTATATCTTGGAGTTGTTGCAAATCAACTCAATACAAACGCAAATCCACTTCTTGCAAGAATTAAACATTCAAGCAAAGACGTGTGGGGTAAAGAAATAAGAAAACTTGCACCATTTGGTATCAATGGTGGAGTTGGTGCAGGAAGCGAAGACGGAGCACTGCCTGTATCTTCAGGTAATGGTTATGTGCAATTTGTTGCAGACCTTAAAAACCTTTATGGCAAGATTGAACTTTCTGACAAAGCAATCAGAGCATCAGCAAATGATATTGGTGCTTTTGTAAATCTATTGTCAGACGAAATGGAAGGGCTTGTTAAGGCAAGTTCATTCAATCTTGGAAGAATGTTATATGGCGATGGAACAGGACTTCTTGCAACTGCATCTGCTCAAAGCTCAAAAACTGTTACCTGCGATAAGGTCAACAATTTAATTGAAGGTATGCTTGTCGATGTATACAATGCGGCAACAAAGGTAAATACCTCACCACTTAAAATCACCTATGTTGACAGAGTGAACAAAACCTTCACTTATGAGTCATCAGAAAGTGTTACAATAGCAAGTGGCTATAAAATCTATGTTCAAGGCTCAAAGGACTATGAAATCTCAGGGCTTGGCAAGATTTTTGACTCAACTTTAGACTCAATCTATGGGGTAAGCAAAACAGATTATCCTTGGCTTAAACCATACACAAGCACAACTTCAACTGAAATATCAGATATTTTAATTCAACAAGCAGTTGACTTCCTTGACATGAATGCTGATTCAAAAATCAATTTCATCACATGTTCAAGCCAAGTTCGCCGTGCATATCAAGAATATCTCGGAGCTTACAGAAGAAATATTGATATCACAGAGCTTGAAGGCGGCTATAAAACAATCACTCACAATGGCATACCTGTTGTTGCAGATAGATTTGTTGATGACGACACTATGTATCTATTAAACACTGACGACTTCTGCTTGCATGAACTTTGCGACTGGAAGTGGCTTGAAGGTGAAGATGGCAGAATCTTAAGACAAAATCAAGGTTACCCAACATACAGTGCAACCCTTGTAAAATATGCAGAACTTATCTGTGATAAGCCATGTGGACAAGCTAAGATTTCTGGCATAAAATCAACAGTCACAAATCCATTTAGTCCTTCAACATCTGGCACAGACCAACAGGGCTAAAAATATATAAATCATAAAATTTAGACTAAAAGGCAGAAAATTTCATGTTTTTTTGCCTTTTTTATCTAATTTTTCAGCTTTTTGGAGGTTATTTTGAAAAATTATCTTGAAATAAATGATGATGTATATTTCATCTGCCAAAGAATTAAAGAGATAGATAAAAGTTATCATATTCTATACAACTTATCTCGCCACTGCTATGAAGTGCATTCATTTGAGCAGAAAGACAGCTATTGTTTCAGCGTGCCTTTTCAAGAGCTCGACGAGAGAACGCTGCAATTTGCTTATAGGACAAGACGAGAGAACCAAGATAAAATAATCAAAGAAATTGAAAAAAACAATGAGAATTTATATAAAAAACAACTTAAAGAACAAGTAAATATGTTGAAGGAGGCAATATATGTTAGTGAAAGACATTATAATCCTTGCCTGTGATTTTACAGAAAATCAAGACTTAGGCAAGGCACTAGAAGAAAACAGCTTGCTTACAGATGAGCAAACTTTGCTTTGTGACAGCCTTGTAAAATGTTTCAACTTAGTAAACAGCGAAATAGCCAGTGACTATATACCTCTTTTAAAAAATGAAGATTTAAAAACTAAGGATTTCAAGGTAAATTTCAGCGATTTTGCCTTTGTTCCATCGCAAATTTATGCGGTTAAAGATAAAAATGGCAGAAAGGTTAGGTTTAAAGTTTTTGATAACTACCTTATAGCCTTTGCAAACACCATCAACGTGACCTATACGACCTTGCCAGATGACATGGCTCTTGCAAGTGAATTTACGACAACACTTCCAGAGCGAATATATGCCTATGGCGTTGCAAGAGAATATTATTTTCTTCAGTCACTTTTTGATGACGCAGATATTTGGGAAGAACGCTTCAAAGATGCCCTTCAAATCTTCTGTAGAAAGAAGAGTGATGTGGTCATGCCAGAGCAGAGGTGGCTATAATGTTCTATAGAAACACACTGAAAACAAAAAGCACGAAGGAGAAGGAGTTTGAGTTTAATCTGCTGGAAGAGACGCCAAATTCTTTAAGTGACGACAAACAAAAACTCGGCAGCACGAAGCAGGTTTACAATTTTATCACTGAAAATGGAGCACTAAAGACTGGCTATGGCTTTGAAGATTTAAAAAGCCCGCAATCAACGACCGACCTTGAAGACGAGTCTGTTGTCAGCCTTCGCGGAAATGAAGTAAAAGCGATATGGCGGCTGAAATGGTATAACAAAAGTGCGGATGAAAACTATTATTATATATTTTATTATAATGATGAGGGCTATATCTGCTATGACAACCTATTTATGCTTCGCCTTGCAACTTTGATTGTGCCAAACACTTATACTGAGGCACCTTTTGCAACTTATTATAGATCTGACCAACAAGATGCACTGCTGCTTTCAGGGGAAGGAAACAACCTTATGGTGATAACAGGTGACGGCGTTGATACTTGCGACAGTGCACCACTAATCAAATCTTGTTGTTCACACTATGGTATGCTTTTTGCAGTGACCGCGTCAGCTAGTAGCACACTTGTGTGCAACACAGACACCGAAATCACAAATTGGACGGATGAAAAGACGTCTAATCTTGACTTTTCAGATGAGCGTGGCGACCTTAACAAAATTATATCCTTTGATGACTATCTATATATATTTAGGGACTATGGCATAACAAAACTGTCAATCTATAGCAGTGATGATGAGTTTTCAATCAATCACATGTATATGTCAGACAGCTATATCTATCCAAATTCTATAGCACAAGGTGGCGACAATGTGTATTTCTTAGAGCGGTCGGGACTTAAAGCATTCAATGGTTCCAGTGTAAATGACGTTGAAATTGATTGCATAGACCTTATAAAGAAGTGTGACCAGTCAAGGTGTTGGGCGACTAGCTTCGACGGGAAATATTATCTTGCTTGCAGGTGTGATTTTAATGACGGAAAACAAGTTGGGTGTGAAGGCTACTCGGATGGCTATGTAAACAACGCACTTATCATCTATGACTATCAAACAGGGCACGTTGATATTGTTCGCGGAGTTGATATAAATCAGGTGCTTGCGCTAAACAATCCGCTGAAGGCAAAACTTGTTGCCTGCTTTAATAACCAGTATAAAGGCAAAATTGGGCAGCTTACACGTGATGGCAAACTCTTTGGAAGCGAACTTGAAAATCTATGGCAAAGCACAAAAAACGATCTTGGCTATCATGGGCAAAAGAAAAGAATAAAAAGTATAGCTATAAAGTCTCTAAGTGACGCAGAGATTACCATTTCGTCAGAGACTATGACGAAATCCTATAGCATAACAGGAAAGACGAGCATTCAAAAAATAAGAACCAGTGTTTTCGGCAATGAATTTTCTGTGAAGATAAAGGCGCAAGGCGATATAAATATTTCAAACGTTGTGCTTACTGCGAGTGTTATTCAATGAAACTTATCTATAAAAACTATATAAAATCAGTTCGGATTGCTGAAATAAAGGATGAAGAAGAAATTTTCCAAGATGTTCTCAATATAACGAAAAAGGAGAATAATCAATGGACTTCTGGTCTGAACTTATAAAAAATGTTGTTAGTTATGGTATTTTTGCTATGCTTTTTGTCTTTCTTTTCTTCTATCAACTTAAAGATAGTGCAAAACGTGAAGAGTCTTATAGAGAAACCATAGAGACTCTTGCTGCAAGCCTAAGTGTGCTTGAAGATTTGAAAGACCAAGTAAGCGAGCTTGTAGAACTTGTTAAAAGGAGAGAAGATGAAGAGATTTAAATCTTATGGCTTTTGGACTGCACTCTCTGGTGCGGTTGTTATCTTTCTTAATGCTCTTGGCGATTGTTTTGGCTTTTCTATTGATAACGAACTTGTTTCTGGGTTAATCATGGCTTTTGCTGGTGTGCTTGTTGTGCTAGGTGTGGTTTCTATGCCGAAAAATGATGAGACCAAAAGCGAAGACGAAACAGGGGAAGAGTCAAATGAAAACCCTTTAAACGAACAAGAAGGTGTTAATACTAATGAAGAAGAAAATTCTATAGATGCACAAAAAAATGGTGCAAAAGAAGAAAATTCTTCAGCTGAGCAAGATAACAATGCTGATGAAGAAGTTTCTTCAAATGGTAAGTCAAGCGTAAGTGACTTAGAAGATAAAGAGTGAGTCAATGCTAAAACACGCGGCAAGAAAGCGTGCCCGCATGAAGATGCGGGCACTGAAAAAGCATTTCATGCTTTTTCGCAGGCACTAAGCCTGCCTTTCTTGCCGCTTTTTGTATATATGTTATATATCAATAGCGATAACTTGAATAACCTATTATAAGCACCAAAACTTTTGATATTAATATAAGTTGTAGTTTTTTAAATCATCTATCACTTTTTTAAATTTTGTGTATATTTTTTAAAAAAGTATTGATTTTTATTTTATGTGTGCTATAATAAAGCTAGAGGGAGAGAAATATGAGAGTTATTAAGAAAGATGGCGCTGTAAAATCAAACAGACCATATAAAATGAAATTTTTGGGTAAAGTGTTAAGTGCTATTGGCATTGTTGCACTTACTGCTGCAATGTTTTTAGGCACTGCCTTTACATTTACAGGTTGCACTCAAAAAGAGCCTGTTCCAAATGATCCAGGAATTGTAGTTCCAGATCCAGGTGAGAATCCAGGTGAGAATCCAGGCGAAAACCCAGGAGAGAATCCAGGTGAGAACCCAGGAGAGAATCCAGGTGAGAATCCAGGTGAGAATCCAGGTGAGAATCCAGGCGAAAACCCAGGAGAGAATCCAGGTGAGAACCCAGGAGAGAATCCTGGCGGTGAAGTTGATAAGCCAGAACCAGAGCCTGAAGTTCCAGATACTTTAGAAGAACTTATGCAAGAAGGCAATGAAGAATACCAAGCAATAGTTAACAATGTGCTTGATTCAAGTTTATTTGAAAAAGTGCTTGATAATATTGTTGGAAATAGTTATGACCTAAATAAGGTGGATAATGTAGAATGGAGAATATCTACAACAAGTGATAACGCAACAATAGATAAAATATACATGACATTCGACTATAATAATTCTGAAACTTCAAGAACATTTATGTATTTAAGTGTTGACCCTGTAACTGATTTAACAATCACTGATTTAATAAATAATGATACAGCAAAAATGGATGCAGCTTTTGACGAAGGAAACCCTTTTGTTGCGGGTGCTAAATATGTTAATGAATATGCTTTTAGTTATAATCCATCAATTCAAACTGAAAGAGCTGAATTATTAGATGCAGTAAATACTAAACTTGCAGCTGACGGAGTTATTTCAGCAGTTGACGAAAACACTCAATCATTTATAAGAGACAATGGTAGCACTGTTGATGGAGCAGTCGATGGGACAGCAAAAAGAATTATTGTTATGAATTTAACTGAAAATGGTTATGAAGAGGTTTCTATAAGAATTAAAGAAAATCAAAATAATCGCAATGATCAAACACTTATAGAAAATCTAAATAATGGACAATATTATGAAATTGAGGCAGAAGCAAAAAGTGGAGAATTTTCAGGAACAGTCATAGAGAATGTTGACTTGCCACAGCAAGAAACAATAACAGCAACAAGTTATAAACTTGTCTATACAAATGATAAGGGCGAAAGAGAAGAATACGATTTAGATTACTAAAATACAAAAAAAGACGATAAATTCGTCTTTTTTTATTAAAATTATATAAAAAGTTGATTTTTATCTGTTTATAGGGTAAAATATAACTATGGAAAAGAAGAAAACAAAGGGTATCTTGTTTAAAATTTTGACAATTTGCATGATTTTATGCTTTGCCTTTATCAGTGTGGGCTGTCTTGGTTTGCCTGGCAATCCTGAAGGGTGGGAAGGCGACGATGATGGCGTTTTTGATGATGAAGACTTTCAAGATAACCTAACTGTTGATATGTATGGTGCAAAGGTGCTATATCGCCCTGATGACTATAACTACGATGAAGGTTCAGGTGCTGCTGAAGGCGAAACAAACAACTATTATGGGCAATATGCATATTTCATTATGGAAAGTTTATATGGTGTCTATGGTATGATGAATACGGGAACTGTTATAGGGACACCAGATGAGCCAGGTGCTTTGCCTAACTTTAATAACGAAACAACTGATATGCCATGGGGTATGGATATGACAAGTTATCTTTATGATAGCATCCGTTATCAAGTAGATACATCAGCCATAGTTCAACAAGGTGTTTTGGTTACTTATGAAAACGGGCAAATCACAAGTGTCGGTGACGAAGTGATGGATTTGGCGAGCCCAATATATCTAGTTGGAGCTGATACAAATGTAAAGTGGAATTGGACGATAGCCCCAGTAGTTACAATGGAAAACATGAACGCCTATGTTTATTCAACTGGAGATTATATAGCCCAAGATGGTAGAGTTTATATAAATGCAAGTAGTGATGCTCCTTCAGCTATACAAAATTATTATTCAAACGAAATAGTTTTTGATAGTAATTATTATCAATCTCTATTTTTATCATCAAGTGCTGATCCAAATGACGAAGAGAGTTATTCCCAATATGTCAAGGCTCTTGAGTATGCAATATATTGCTATGCAGTTGACCTTGAACCTGCCGAAGTTACTATAACTTACGAAACTGACGCATATGGAAATTATACAGGGCAGTATACCGTGAATGTGACAGATTTTCCGGCAGAAGGTGATAGAACAAGTGTTGACGTTGCGCTTGACTATGCAAAATATCTATTCTCAAGGCTTGGCTCTTATGTCGGCTTAGTTGATAGACAGGTTACAAAGATAGAAAATTGGATACTTGAAAATATCATTGGCGGGACTGCGCTTAATAACGACGATATGTTCACAAACTACACATCTGGGGTTATAGCTTATGTAGATAGTGAAACTTATGAGTATGTTGGCTATGATTTCTCAGATGCAACGTATTCTCAAAACGCCTTAGGCAGAGACTATCGCACAGCAGTTCAAAATATTATGGATAGCGTTTGCGAGCTTGTATCTATTGGAAGCGACAATGGTGAAGATGTCACTATAGATGAGCGTTTCCTAGCGTCAAATATTATGGAATATGCCGGAAACATGTTCTTCATTCAAGATGACACAAACTTCCCAGCACCAAGTGACGATAGCAGCATATCAGACCTTAACACACTTCTTCCACTTGAATATCAATCGGTGGCAATAATGCTTAGCACGGACACATACGTTGATGGCTTGTGGGTTGCACTTAAATATGATGCTGACCTTGACGGCACAGAAGAAGGCGTGTATGGCGATCAATATATTGATATAATTGTCGACCTTAACTATTATAACAATGCAACCGATACGCGAACAGTCCTTGACTCAAAACAAGTCAGAGTTTATGATGGACCTTATGACCTTGACTTTATCTACAGCGAAGAAGGTGACGGCGGTGACGGAGTGAATGCTCCAGAAGGGCACTGTAGCGGTGTTATGTTTGACGATCTTGGTCAACTTCTCGTTGGTGCTTTCAACACAGGCATAGGTGACGGTGTTCTTATGACCGACGTTGGAACAACTGGCAACTATGAAGGTGCACCTTACGTCTCAACAAATCCACTTGTAATTGTGGGCACAACCGACGTTAGAAAGTATTATGAGATTGTTGAGTTTGGCACAAACCCTGAATATGACACAGACGAGCTTGAAGATGGCTACACATACACTTCAGGAAGATTCAACCCTTCAATGTTCTCAGGCACGGATGGTTGCGACTATCTTGAAATAACCTACAAGGTTATCAAGAGAGCAGGTGACTATCAAACAAACTATAAGTTCTACACAGGGCTGGCGTTCATGGACACATCTGAAATCCATATCAATCATAAAAAAATTGGCGGCTACAAAAGCTGCCTTTTTTGTTGTATTGAATTTGTTTGTTCGCAAGATAATTTATTAAAAAATATTAAAAAATAAATTTTTTTCGCGTTTTTTAGTCAAAATTTTTGCTCAATAATCTAAATATTTTGCAAAAGTGTGTAATTTTGCTAAAATATAGAAAGAGTAATAAGCAAAGATGAACACAAAAAGATTTATCAATTTTCGCTATATTTTTTATCCCTTCTTGATATTCTTGTTCGGCATAATCGTGGCAAGAGGGCTTTATCATGGCGATATTGAAACGCTTATCCTTGTGCTTTTAAGTTTGCTTGCACTTGGTGGTTATTTAATATACAAAAGGAAATATAAAATTATGGCACTGCTGTTTGCCTTTTTCTTTCTTGGAAACGGCTTGTATTTTATAGGCGAAGCGGGCTATAAGGTTAAAGAATTTGACGGCGTGGTCAGCGTTGTCGGCAGAGTGAGTGACAGCTTTGAAGAAACGCAGTATAGCTATGTTGTCATCCTTGACAACGTGACAATCAATGGGGAAGAGGCAAAGAATATTCAAGCAACCTTCTCAAAGGGCAGTCAAGTGCTAGAAGTTGGCGATATGCTTGCCTTCGAAAGCGAAGTGGAAACCATCCCGCTTTTTACTTTGGGCAGTATGTCGGCTTCAGCCTATCGGGCAAAACTTGGCTACACACTTTCGGCAAGCACGTCAGACGTTGTTATCACTGAAGGCTGGACGTATTTTGACGAAGATGTCAGACAGTCAATAAAGGCTCAAATCTATGATAATATGAGTGAAGAGAACGCTGCCGTTGCCTATGCCGTGCTGTTTGGTGATGATACGGGGATAAGCTACGAAGTAAATGAGAGTTATCGCAATTCGGGCATCATTCATATCATCACTGTAAGCGGTCTCAACGTTGCATTTTTGATAACCCTTATCTATGGCTTTTTGAAACTTTGCAAATGCAATAAATATGTCAACTTCACAATCACAGTTGTAGTGATTTTAATTTATACATATTTTTGTAACTTTGCTCCGTCCGTCTTTAGAGCGGCAATTATGGGCGTGATTATAATGCTTGCAAAAATCAGCGGCAGACGCTATGACGTGCTAAACTCAACAGGACTTGCAGGGTTTATAGTCCTTATCTGCTCACCACTGACGGCTTTTGACACAGGCTTTTTGATGTCAATAGCTTGCGTATGCGGTATTGTGCTCTTGCAACCGCTGTTTTATAAGTGGTTTAAAAAGTGTATGCCAAGATGGGTTGCGTCGTATATCTCAGTGTCGCTCGCTGCACAACTTGCAATCTTGCCGTTTTTAGCAAGTTTTCAGTCAAGTTTAAACCTTCTTTCCTTTGTTATCAACCTATTTGTTGTGCCACTCTTTGCAGTTTTATACCCTTATCTTTTTGTGATATCTTTCCTGTGTCTGCTGATGCCTTTCCTGTCATTTACCTATGTGCTTGTCGACTGGGGACTGACGGCGACTGAGTTTATTGCTCACATTTTCTCTAGCACATTCCTGCAAGTCAAACTTACGCCAATGGCACTTGCCGTCACCTTTTTCTTCTTTCTGCTATGCTTTGTTGCGGGGGCTTATTTCATGCAAAAGCCACTTAATAAGTTTATGACCTGCTGCGCCCTTATACTTTGCATGACCTTTTCATTTGGCTTCACATCTGCGGAGAATATGATAGACTCTGGGGTGTTCTATCTTAACTCATACGGGCAAGAATGCACACTGCTTATAAGCTCGGACGGGCAGACAATGACCATTGGTGACAACTATATCTTAAGCCGTGTTATGAATAAGTATAATGTTGACGTGATTGACTATTATATATCTTTTGACTCGCTCACCGCCGAAGTCGTGCAAGATAAGGAAGAGTATGGAGTTACATATTTTATATGCCTTGAAGGTGAGAAAGAAAAGGACGATATCTATATTGTGGAGAAAGGTCAGTTTATGCAAGCGGGTGAATTTAACTTTGTGTATGTTGACTTTAACGGAGATTGTCTTGGCGTGTATGTAAATTTTGATGATACTTCAGTTTTTGTTGCAAGCGGCGAAGAAATTGGTTATAATGATATAGAAGCTTGCAAACAGGTTATAAGTTTGTTTGACCCTGATATTGTGGTGACAGGTGAAAACTTTTCACTTGCAGATGATAGCTATATCTCAGTTTCAAACACTAGGAATAGTGAAACAACCTTTAACTTTGCTGTGGACGGCAATCTGTTACTTGAAAAACAAGACGTGGGCTATAGCGTAAGGAGACTTGATTGAAAACTTTAAAAACACGCCTGAAAAATGGCTTAGATGGCTGCTATTTGCTTGAAGGCGAAGATCTCTATCTATATGATAGAGCTTTTTCCATGATAAAAAAAGCTTGCAATATTGGACTTGAAGATTTTGATATCATAAAGTTTGATGATGAAAACTTCTCTATGCAAGCCCTTTTGTCAGCAGTTGAAGTTATGCCAATGGCGAGCGATTATAAGCTTGTTGTAGTCAAAAATGTTGCAAAAGTGGGGGAGAATGATAAAAAATTGCTGCTTGACTATCTCAAGAACCCTGCAGAGACCACTGTGATTGTGATATTTGACTACTTTAATAGGTTTGAATTTATAAAAAATGATTGTGCCTTTGTTGATTGCCGCAGATTTGATAAATTTACCGCGTCCGCTGTTATCGTCAATGAATTTGCAAAACGTGGCAAACAAATCTCAGCTGAAGCGGTTGACATGCTGCTTGACTATTGCAATGGTTATCTTTCACGCGTCAATAACGAGATTGATAAACTTTGCTATTATGACCTTAACGAAAGCTTGGTGACAAAAAAACTTGTGGAAGAACTTGTAACTAAAGATAGCGAGTATGTTGTGTTTGAACTTACTGACGCTCTTGGCAAGAAGAACGCAGACAAAGCACTGACTATTCTTAACCAAATGTCTAAAGAACAGGGGCTTTTGGGACTTATCACCAGCCACTTTAGAAGATTGTTCTTTATCTCAACCGCTGATATGGATGATAAAAACCTTGCGTCTCTGCTTGGAGTGAAAGAATTTGCAATCTCTAAACAACGTCAGCAGGTGAAAAACTTTTCTAAAATGCAACTTAAAAAAATCTATGCCCTTCTTGAACAGGTGGACTACGCGATTAAGTCTGGTGCAATGCTTCAAGAAAACGCCGTCTATTATTTGATTTTATCTATATTATATATATAGTATATATTATATATATTATTATATATACATTATATAATATACATTATATAAAACATGGGTTACGCCCGAGAATACAAAAACTCTTGCGAGTTTTTAAAAAAGGCTCCGCCTTTTTGGACGCAAAAGCTTTTGCGTCTGTATTCTCGGGCTTTTATATTTGGTGTTACTCCAAGTGTTACCCCAAGATTTTCGCTAAATTTCAACAAAATTGTTGTATTTTGAATAATTAAGGACATTTTGCAAAGAATAAGATAAGCTTTTAGTAGTTATGGCTTTAACTATAGAGCAATTTTAAGCCTTTTTTCTTAAAATTTTTGAGAATATAAAAAAATCTTAAAGAAATTAAAAAAAAATTAAGAAAATTCGACAAAATTATTTGACAAAAAATTGTGATATGGTTAAAATATAACTAGCATAATAAAAGGAGGTAAAAATTATGTCATTAAAAGCAAAACTTGTTTCTACAGTCGCAGCATTTGTAATGGTTCTCGCTCTTATGGTTGTTGGTGTTCTTGCAGCTTCTCAAGGAACAATCCAAATGGGTGGTTCTATTCAATTTACTGCTTCTGATGTAATTGCTGATGTATCACTTACTTCAACAGGTATGACTACTAATTTAAACAAAACAGCTTCTTACACCGCAACAACAGACACAATTCAAGAAAGATGGACAGATCTTAATCTTACATTTGTTGAAGGAACTGACATCCAAGTTTCTCTCAAAGTTGAGAACAAAGCTACAGACCGTCCACTTTACGTTACATTCACTGATTTGCCAGAGATCACTACAGCTAACAACGTAACTGTTGGTGGAGTAACCTATGAAAAAGAAGGTTCTCAGAAGGTAACAGAGGGAACTGCTGTTGAAATCGGTGCTAGTTCTTCATTAACATTTGTATTCACATTCGCTGTTACAGATGATGGTAATGGTGCTAGTGGTAACTGGACTGCAAATGTTAGTTTAAGCAACGCTGCTGCTTAATAATTATTAAGCAAAAACAAAAATCATTAAAAATTTAAAAAGCTGCAAATAAAAGTCTTATAGGATCACCTATAAGATTTTTTATTTATAGTAAAAAGGGTCTATGCTATAGATATTTTATTGATTTGATATAGAAAACTATTGATTTTTAAAATTTATCTATAAATATTTTAAAAAATTTTGCGAAAATTGTAAATTTAATTGATATTTTAAGAAAAAAATGTTAAACTAAGATAGGAGATAAAAGTATGTCATTAAAAGCAAAGCTTATTTCAACTATATCAGCATTTTGCTTGGTTCTTGCTCTTCTTGTTGTTGGCGTATTTGCAGCACAATCTGCAACCATACAACTGGGCGGAACAGTTTCTTTCACGGCAACTGCGGTAGTTGGAGACGTTACAATCACATATTCGGGTGAAGAAAACAGTCAACTACGTCTATATGCTGAATTTGACGCAGATACACCAGAAGGGGAAGAAGTCGATTGGATTGAAGGTGACCCAGATGCACAAAATCTTGTGTTCACACAAGGGGAGCCTATCAGGGTAACCATTGCTATACATAATGAGGCTGATGACCGTGCTATGTGGGTACTTTTTGAAAACTTGCCAAGCATAACAAGTGCAAAGTTTTCATCTATTCTTTCAGTTTCAACTCCGCACTATGGTGTGAACGGAACTGAAAACATACTTTCTGCAAACACGCCATTTTCAATTCCTGCAAATACAACCTATCAAGTTAAGTTTGATCTTCAACTTTCAAGCTATAATCAAACAATTTCTGGCGAAGATGCAACTTGGACATGCAACTTTGCTCTTTCAAACTCTCAACCATCAGCATAATAAAAAATATAATCTTATGGTAAAAATGCCGTAAGATTTTTTATTGTATTTTGTGCTGCAATCGGCAAATTGATTGAATTTTCTGCTGTTTAAAGCTTTTTAAATCTAAATTTCTTATTTTATATAATAATTTTTTTAAAAATTTTCACGAAATATGTAATTTTATTTTATATTTTTAGTAAAAAATGTTAAACTAAGATAGGAGATAATTTTATGGCAACAAAAAAGAATGAAAAAGATTCATCAAAAGTTCAACTTACCATATCAATCATAGCGCTTATAATTGTTATTATACTTCTTATCATAGGGGTTGCACTTTTCTTTATTATAAGAGAACGGGAAAACATTATTGAAGTTGACGGAACTGACGTTGATATTGAGGCAACTGCAACGATTGAAGGTATGGAAAATCCGCCTACACTTGAGCCTATCATCATCACACCAGAAAGTCAGTCAGAGCATCAATCATGGCAAAATATCGACCTTGTTTTTCCTAATGAAGACAGTGTGATAACAATCGCGGTCACTGTTATGAACAATAGTGAGTATAACGCACTTGACATTGTTTTTGACAACAGGACTACCACAGAGAATATCAACATGGTTCAAGAGTATTATCTCAATGGCAACAGTGGTGATATCCAAGATCTTACAATAAATACAACAAGGATTAGTGCATATGAAAGCATAACTTATGTTTTAACATTCACAATCAAAGACGCGGGGCATTCTGTTGACGACACTCTTGCTATAACAATCTCATGCACAAACGTTGAAGTAGGGGTTTAAATAAAAGTTTTAAGCTAAAAAAATAAGGAGAAAAAAGTGGAAGATAGAAATAAAAGGTCTAAGGTAATAAATATCATATCCAATGTGCTGTTTGGCATTGTTATGGTGCTTCTTGTTATCTTTATGATATACGGCTTTGGAAGTATCGCAAATAATAAAGTTCCATCATTTTTTGGGCGTTCTTACGTTCGAATTTTGTCAAGTTCTATGAATGACCCGGCATATAAAGACGGAGAAGTCCTTTCAGAAGGATTTGAGCGTGGTGATATTGCCGTTCTAAAGAAAGTTAATATTTCAGAGATTGAAGTTGGGGATATCATAGCATTCTATTATTGTCCTATTGTTCAATCAGATTTCAATGGAAGTGACAATGTGCTTGATTTCAAAACAGGCGAAAACAGTTTTGACACAAATATCATCTTCCACCAAGTTGTAGATATACAGGTTGACAGTCAAGGCTACACTTGGTTCCAAACTCAAGGCACTAGCAACTCAGCTGCCGATAAATATACAAGAGCTGACTATGTTGTTGGCGTATACACACCAAGCGGACTTGCCGGCTTCCTTGAATTTATCTCAAGCACAGTTGGTATCATAGTTTTAGTTGTTGTTCCTGCTTGTATTGTTCTCTTCATGCTTCTTCTTAGCATAATCGACACGGTTGACAAGATGCTCAAGCAAAAACGTGAAGCACAAGAAATGGAAGCTGCAATTATGCAGACTATAAACAACAACCAAGAAATCAAAACAAGCACAAACGAAGCACCAAAGGATATTGGGCTTAGCGAAAGCACAATGGCTGAGTTTAATAAACAAATGAAAAAGATTGAAAGTGAAGGCGGCACAAAGAGTGACACAGCACAAGCAAAAGTGCAGACAACAAATTCTGCCACAGCTGTTCCACCTAAGCCACCAGTTAAGCCTACTATAGCAAAACCTGCAGGTAGCACGCAAACAGCGTCAGCAAAACCTGTTGCGACTGATAGCAAAGTAGCGTCAACTAAACCCGCCACAAATGCAGACGTTAAAACAGATGCCAAGACGGATGCAGCAAAACCGGCTTCAACAACAGCTAAAGCAGAAACAAAACCTGCAGCTGCAGCATCAACAAGTAAGGCAGCAACTGCTTCAACGAAGGAGACTGCAACAGCTACAGCAAAACCTGCAGCAGCTGACAGCAAATCAGCAACAGCAAAACCGGCTACAAGTGAGACTAAGACAACTTCAGCTAAGCAGGCAGAGAGTTCAACAAAATCTGCAACAAGTGCTCAAGCGAAAGCAACAACGGCTAATACTAAGACTGAAACACCGGCTTCAAAGGCTACAACTCAGTCAACTTCAACAAAGTCGGGTTCAACAAAGCAGGCAACAAGCATTCAAGCAAAGTCTGAATCAAAGTCAACTTCTCAAGACGCAAAGAAGAGTGACAAATAACTTGTAACAAAAGATAAAATGTCTTAAGAAGATATATAAAAACAAAAGAAGAAAGCCCATCAAATATGATGGGCTTTTTGCATTTTTCTTGCAAGGCTTTTCAACTTGAGAGTGCAGTCACTTTCTATGACTAGTTTATTTAAAACGTTAATTTTTTAAGCTGCCATTCCTTTTTTTATTTAAAAAGATATTTTTAATACAATTTTTTGAAATCCTACTATGGCAATTAAAAATAAAATTGCGATTTGCTAGACTGAATTTTATTTGCTTTTTACAGGCAAAATATGCTAATCTATAAAAAAGGAGTTTTATGTATAAGCCTGTTGTTGCTGTTATTGGACGACCTAATGTGGGCAAAAGCACTTTCTTCAATAAGATTTGCGGCAAGCGAATTAGTATTGTTGATGACACGCCTGGAGTTACTCGTGATAGAATATATGCCGACGCCGAATGGAGTGGGCATGTTTTTACCTTAGTTGACACGGGCGGCATTGATGACCGCAGCGAAGATGCTTTTCAAAAAGATATCAAAAAACAGGCTCAGATTGCTATCAACGAAGCTGACGTGATTGTATTCTTGGTTGATGGCAGGGTGGGCGTGACAACAAATGACGAAGAAGTGGCGCAGATTCTGCAGAAGAGCAAAACACCTGTTGTTTTAGTTGTCAATAAACTTGATAATTTCGAAGTTGAAAAGACCTATGAATTTTATAGTCTTGGGCTTGGTGAGCCGCATCCGATGAGTGTTATGCAAAGTAAGGGCTTAGGTGACGTGCTTGACGCCATCGTTGCAAACTTCAAAGAGCGGGCGGATAATGACGATAACAACGTCACAAAGATTGCCATTGTTGGACGACCTAATGTGGGCAAAAGTTCTCTTGTCAACCGCCTTATTGGCAGTGAGCGTGTGGTTGTCAGCGACATTGAAGGCACAACGCGTGATGCAGTGCTTGTTCCTTTCAAATACAACAAACAAAACTTTGCTCTTGTTGACACTGCAGGGCTTAGGAGACAGCGCTCTGTTGAAAGAGAGTCTGTTGAAGGCTATTCAGTGCTGCGAACAATGTCTGCTATAGACGAAGCGGACGTTGTGCTGATTGTGGTGGACGGCTCACAAGATATAATCTCTGAGCAAGATGTCCGCATAGCCGGCTATGTTGACGAGGCGGGAAAGCCAAGTGTGATTGTTGTCAACAAGTGGGACATAAAGTGTAAGAGCAAAGAGCAGTATATGAAAATGCTTTCAGAAAGTCTTGCTTTTATGAGCTATTTTAAGGTGATTTTTGTTTCCGCTCTCACTGGTGCAAGTGTTGGACAGATAATGGAAAACGCTGTGAAGAGCTATGAAAATTCTTCAAAGCGTATCACAACGGGGCTGCTTAATGACCTTCTTCATGAAGCAATTTTAAACTACGAGCCGCCTGCACACAATGGCAATCGCGTAAAAATCAAATATATCACTCAGGCTTCAACCAATCCGCCAACTTTTGTGCTTTTTGTCAATGACCCGAAATATATCAATTTTGCTTATCGCCGCTATCTTGAAAATAGATTCCGTGAGCGTATTGATTTTTCAGGCACGCCTATAAAATTTGTAATCAAAGGAAAGGGGGACGAATAGATGCTTGATGATATTTTATACTTTATTCTTGTGGCGTTTATTTCATATTTTATTGGAACAATCAACTTCTCAAAGATAATCGCATGGCATTCACGTCGCAAAGATATAACTAAGGTTGGCAGCGGCAATCCTGGAACTATGAACATGCTCCGCTCCTTTGGTTTCGTGCTAGCACTTGCAACCTTTGTCGCGGAAGTTGTCAAATCGGGTTTGACTTGTTTTGTATTCCAAGCAATCTTTCCACAATATGGGCAGCTTATCTACTTCGTTTCAGGCTTCTTTGTGCTGATGGGGTATATCTTCCCTGTGTGGTCTAAATTTAAAGGCGGCAAAGGGGTTGCCTGCTTTGCGGGTATCTTCCTATTCTCAAGCTTGTGGTATGTCAGTCTAGGTTGGTTTGTTGTCTGCTTTATTCTTTTTATGTTTATAAGCTATGCCTGCGTGATTTCATTCACATATATCGGCGGACTGTCTATCGCCTACACTTTATACATCTGGCTATACCTTATCTCAAACGGCATGCCGCTTTCACATGCAATAGCAATCACTGCTATCATCTGGGTGCTTTACGCTCTTATGCTTTTCATGCACAGGGGAAACATCAAAAGGCTTATAAATCACACCGAGAACAAGATTGATTTTAAAAGCAAGCTCAAAGCAGTGTTCTGTCATAAAAAGGGTGAACAAATAATCGAAGAAGACCAAGTTCCAAACGCAAAGCCAGAAGCAGAAGTTGTTGTCAGTGTTGACGAGCAAGAAAAGTCAAATTCAAGCGACAGCACATCTCATAATGAAGAGCAAGAGAACACGGCAGAGCCGCAAGAAAATCCATCTAAAAATAATAAAGATAATAAATAAATTATTTAAATAGCTTTAATTTAAATATTTTAAAGCTCTTTCAGGCTGTAGAAAAACGTCGCGACCGAAAAATTAAATAAATTTTTCTTGCTGCGTTAACTGTAAAACGCCTAAAAACAGTCATTTAGGCTTACTAAACTCCTGCTTTTAGGCATTTCCCGAGCCTTGCCTCGCTCGTTTTTCTGCAGCCTGAACAATTTGTCTACACTCTAAAATATCTTTAAATTTTATTTAAAGATATTTTTGTTTATTTTGATAAATTTTTTATATTTTTAAAATAATATTTCTGATTTTATTCAATTTTTATATATTTTTTATTATTTTATCTATTTTTAAATCAATTTTAAATATTTTTTATTATTTTAAGTCAGTTTTTTATTATTTAATAATACTTTTTTAAAATGGTTCTATTCTCTAAATTATCATCATACATTATCTTGTCGCATAGGAGGCAAAAATTATGGAAAAATTCCAAATTTATGATGATATAAAAACCAGAACAAACGGCGATATTTATATAGGTGTTGTTGGTCCTGTTAGGGTGGGCAAGTCAACTTTTATCACAAATTTCATGCAAAAACTTGTCCTGCCAAATATCTCCGAAAAGAACGCAAAAGAACGAACTATTGACGAGCTGCCACAGTCGGCAGACGGAAAAACAATCATGACAACGCAGCCACACTTCGTGCCAAACGAAGCTGTTAAAATCAAGGTGGCAAATGCTGAAATGAAGGTTAGAATGATTGACTGCGTGGGCTATCTTGTCAGTGGTGTTATGGGGCACACAGAGGATGATAAGCCAAGACTTGTCAAAACTCCTTGGGCTGAAGATGAACTTCCTTTTGAAGAAGCCGCAGAGCTTGGAACAACTAAGGTAATCAAAGAGCATTCCACAATAGGTATCTGTGTCACAACTGATGGAAGCATCACAGAAATTCCGCGTTCTAGCTATGTTGAAGCTGAAGAGCGGGTGGTTAAAGAGCTTAAAGAATGTGGAAAGCCATTTGTTATTGTGCTCAACTGCAAAAATCCAAATAGTAGTGAAGCGAAGAAGCTTACCGCCGCATTAAATGAAAAATATAACGTTCCTATTATTCCACTTAACGCACAAGAGCTTAAGGATGAAGACGTTGATAAAATTGTTGCAAATATCTTGATGGAGTTTCCTGTTCAGTCAATTCAAGTTCAAATGCCAGAGTGGCTGCGAGCACTTGACTATAGCAGCGACATCATCACAGAAATTGCAAGTGAAATGCGGAAACTTGGCACTAACATGATAAAACTAAGTGACGCAGAAAAAAGTCAAATTGCCTTTGCTGAGAGCAGCTGCTTTGACCCTATCACAGTGTCAACAATAGATGCAGGAAACGGCGTTGTCCGATTCAATGTTATACCAAAAGACGGACTTTTCTATCATGTTCTTTCAGATGAATGTGGCTTTGAAATCAAAGATGATTTTGAACTTGTAAGCTATATCAAAGAACTTGCATTTGCCAAGATTGAATATGATAAGATTAAAGGTGCACTTGAAGAAGTTAAAGAAACAGGCTACGGCATTGTCGGGCCACGCAGAGAAGACCTTGAACTTGGCGAGCCTGAAATCATCAGACAAGGCAACCGCTTCGGCGTTAAGATTAAGGCATCAGCACCAAGCTTGCATATTATGCGAGTTGACGTTGAAACAGAAGTCACACCGCTTGTTGGAACAGAAGACCAAAGTCAAGACCTTGCAAAGAATATTGTGGAGCAGTTTGAAAGTGACCCGCAATCTATCTGGGACACAAACATCTTGGGTAAGAGCCTGTTTACGTTGGTTGGCGACAATATCAATGCAAAGATTGTAACCATGCCGGTTGAAGCACAAAAGAAGATGAGAAAAACGCTTTCAAGAATAGTCAATGAAGGCAAGGGCGGGGTGCTTTGCATACTACTATAACTTAAAGACATATTCAATTAAAAACAATCCTTATAATAGGGTTGTTTTTTATGGGAATAAATCATTTTGCTGGGTTTTATTGTATTTAATTTTTAATATAAAATAATCTAAAATTGTAAAACTATTTTGTTGATTATTCTTTTGCTTTTAAAAACCAAAACTGCTATAATAAACCTATGAAATACGATATAAATTCATTAAATGAAGAACAACTCGCACCCCTTAAGGAAATTAAGGGAGCGGTTTTAGTTACGGCAGGTGCAGGCTCCGGCAAGACCAGACTTCTTACGCATAGGGTGGCATATCTTATCAAGGAGTGCGGCGTTGATCCATACCGCATACTTGCAATCACTTTCACAAATAAGGCAGCGGGCGAGATGAAAGAGCGTATCATATCAATGGTTGACGGGGCTGAGAAAGTGTGGATTTCCACCTTTCACTCAATGTGTGCCAAGATTTTACGCCGCGATATAGACGCACTTTATCCTTTTACCAAAGATTTTTCAATTTATAGCGAAAGTGATAGTGATAAGGTTATAAAAGAAGTGCTTGCAGAGTTCGGCGTCAATGATGATAAAATCAAAAAGGCAGTTGTCAAGCATTTATCAAATTGGAAGAATGGCTCGCAAAGTCTAGAAGAATATTTAAACACGCATAGCGACGAATATGATATGCAAAAGATAGGCAAGTGCATAGTGGCATATCAAAACAAACTTAAGAAAAACAATGCACTAGATTTTGATGACCTGCTTTGCAAAACCATTGAGCTTTTTAAAACCTTTCCGCAGATTTTAGATTACTATGCAAACCGCTTTGAATATGTGCTTGTCGACGAGTTTCAAGACACAAACCTTGTGCAGTATAACCTTGTCAAATTGCTCGCGTCCGTGCATGGCAATCTTTTTGTTGTTGGAGATGAAGACCAGTGTATTTATTCATGGCGGGGTGCAAACTTTCAAAATATATTCAATTTAAAAAAGGATTTTCCTGACCTTAAAACCTATAAACTTGAAAGAAACTACCGCTCAACAAGCGAGATTATCAAGATTGCAAACAATGTTATAAAGAATAACACAGCAAGACTCAATAAGAATATGTGGACAGACAAAGAAGGCGGTGAGAAACCAACGCTATATAACGCCTATGACGAGCGAGATGAAGCCACCTATGTTGCACGCACTATTCAAAACCTTGTTGAAACCAAGGGCTATGAATATAAAGATATTGCAGTGCTTATGCGTATGAACGCGCTTTCACGAAATCTTGAAGAGGCCTTTTTGCTCTATAATATACCGCATCGAATTTTCGGCGGCTTTAAATTCTATGAGCGTGTGGAAATCAAAAACATGATTGGCTATTTAAGACTTTTCACAAACCCAAAAGATGATGTGTCCTTTGCAAGAATTATCAACTTCCCAAAACGTGGTATAGGTGACGGCACACTTGCAAAATTGCAGGAATTAGACTATTCAAAATCACTGCTTGAGAACGCTCTTTCAGAAGATATAAAAAACACCGCACTTTATAAAAAGTTTTTGCCATTTTTAGAAGGCTATAACAAAGCACTAGAGCTTCCACAAAAGCCACTATCAAAATTTGTTGAAGGCGTGCTATTGGCATTTAAAATAAGAGAAGCGTATAATATCAAAGATGAAGAAGACCTAAACAGACTTATGAACGTTGACCAGTTTGTTTCATCAGTCAAGGAGTTTGAAGCACTTAACCCAGACGCAAGCTTAGGAGATTTCTTAGAGAGCATAACCTTAAGCTCTGACACAGACGATATAGGGCAAGGCGGTGCTGTGACTATAGCAACCGTGCATGCGGTGAAGGGGCTAGAGTTTAAAGTGGTGTTTGTTATAGGGCTTGAAGAAGGCATCTTCCCAATTTCAAGGGCTCTCAACAATAATTATGAACTTGAAGAAGAACGCCGTCTTATGTATGTTGCCTTGACTCGTGCAGAAGAGCGGCTATATTTGTCGCATTGTTCAAAGAGATATATGTATAGAGAAAGCCAATATCAAACTCCAAGCAGGTTTTGCCGCGAACTTGGGCTTTTGTCTCTTGAAAGCAAAGGCATAAGTGAAAATAAGGCATATAATGCAGACCGCACTTATAATGGCCATAGCCGCAGCTATGGAGCCCCTTATGCATGTGGTGGCGACTATGTGAAAAGTGGCATGGGTGGTGGCAAACAAAGTTTTCCATTTGACCATAAGTCTTTTGTAAAGAAGGAAGAAAAAAAAGAAGAGCCTAGAAAGGATGTTTCAATCTATAAAGTTGGTCAAAAAGTGGAGCACCCAAGATTTGGCATAGGTCAGATTGTGGCAATCTCTGATGATGGACTTGTTGGCGATATAATCTTTGAAGACTTTGGCAAAAAAAGTTTAATGCTAGAACTTGCACCGCTAAATATTATTGAAAATGAATAAAATAAAATCAAATAAAAAAATTTAAAAAATAAAATAAAAATTAAGAAAAATGTAGAAAATAATTAAATATTATTTTAAAATAAAAAAATTATTTTAAAAATTTTTAAAATAAGAATATTTAAAAGTCACTAAATTTAAAAAATATTTTAAAAATCATTTTTTAATAATAAATTATTTATTTTTGTATTTTTTATTGATTTAAAAATAAATAAATTAAAATATAAAAATAATTAAAAGGAGAATTTTATGGCGCTAACTGAAGAAAAATTGCAGAAGATGAAAGAGCTTATCAAAGAAATTGCAAAGCATAACTATAACTACTATGTGCTTGACAATCCAACCATTTCAGACAGCGAGTATGACAAGCTTTATTATTCTCTTGTTGACCTTGAAAAAGAAACAGGGGTTGTTTTGCCATATTCTCCAACTCAGCGTGTTGGTGATACTGTGCTTGAAGGCTTCACAAAAAAACGCCATGAAGTTCCACTTTATTCACTTAATAAGGTTAGAGATTTTGCCGACCTTGAAAAGTGGGTGAATGATATGGAAAGTGAAACAGGTGGCACTGACTTTGCCGTTGAGTATAAGTTTGACGGGCTCAACCTTGTGATTGAGTATCAAAACGGCGAGTTTGTCTCTGCATCAACACGTGGCAATGGAACGATAGGCGAAGATGTTTCACTGCAAGTTAAAACGATAAAAACCGTGCCTCTTCAAATTAAATTCAAAGGCAGACTTATCGTTCAGGGCGAAGGCATGATGACAAATAAAAGCTTTGAAAGATATAATAAGACCGCTGAAGAAAAACTTAAAAACCCGCGCAATGCAGTTGCAGGTGCAATACGAAATCTTGACGCAAGGGAAACTGCAAAACGCAATCTAGATTTCTTTTGCTATTCAATCCTTTTATGCGAAGGCAAGACTTTTTCAACGCAAAAAGAAATGCATGAATTTTTGATTGATAATGGTTTTCAAACGGGCAATTATTTCAAGGTATGCAAAGATGTGCATGAGATAATCCATTGCATAAACGAAATAGACGTTGTAAAAAACAAACTTGATGTCATGATTGATGGCATGGTTATCAAAATAAACAAGGTCGCTCCAAGAGAAGAGATAGGTTTCACCGCAAAATTTCCTAAGTGGGCAATGGCATATAAATTTGAAGCACAAGAGGCAACTACACTTTTAAAATCTGTCACTTGGCAGGTGGGAAGAAGCGGAAGGGTGACTCCTATTGCTGAGCTTGAGCCTGTACAGCTTGCAGGTGCAACAATCCGCAGGGCAACGCTTAATAATATAGATGATATAAAACGCAAAGACGTCTATGAAAACGCAAGAGTGTTTGTTCGGCGCAGCAACGAAGTTATACCTGAGATTATGGGGCTTGCCGAGAAGTATGATGATTCAAAAGAGATTGTGCAGCCAGAGACTTGCCCAAGCTGTGGAAGTCGCCTTGTGCAAAAAGGTCCACTTCTGTTCTGCGAAAATCATATGGGCTGTAAAGCTCAGGTTGTTGACAGGCTCAGCCATTTCACAAGCCGTGATGCTTTCAATATTGAAGGGCTATCAGAAAAAACTATTGAAGCCTTATATGATAACCTTGATGTCCGTCTTCCAAGTGATTTATACAAACTTAAAGAAGAAGATTTGATAGGGCTTTATAACTTTAAAGATAAAAAAGCAAGCAATATAATCACGTCTCTTGCAAAAAGCAAAGAAGTTGATTTTTATAGGTTTTTGTTTGCACTTGGTATAGCTGAAGTTGGCGTAAAGACGGCGAAAGACCTTGCAAAAACCTTTGTTAGTCTTGACAATCTTATGGCAGCTGAAAAAGAAGATATTTTGAAGGTCAATGACATAGGGCAGGTCATCGCCGACAATATTTACAATTTCTTTAGAGATGATTTCAATTTGAGTGAGATAAACAAACTCTTTGAAGTTGGTGTAAAAATCAAAGAACCTGAAAAGACAATAAAAAATGATAACATCGCAAACAAAACTTTTGTTTTAACAGGAACTCTTTCAATGCCACGAGCTGAAGTTGAAAACATTATTGAAAGCTTGGGTGGCAAGACAAGCTCATCAGTGTCAAAAAATACCGACTATGTGCTTGCAGGCGAAGCGGCAGGCAGCAAGCTTGACAAGGCAAAATCGCTCGGCGTCAAGATAATCAGCGAAGATGACTTTAAAAAACTTATAGAAAACTAAATTACAACAATTTTTAGAAGAAGAGTTTATGCTTTTCTTTTTTCGAACCATATGTTCGACGTAAGCCAGATGCTCGACGGCTGTTCGATAGGGAGAGTTGAAAGAATGAACTTTACCACCGTCTTCTTTAAATCTGCATAATCCACCTCCTTGCTTGTTTTTACTTTACCCACAAAATTGAAGATTTTGCGAGAGCCCAAGTCGGGAAACCAAAGAAATAACTGTTAATCATGAGAGCGGAGAAAGAGTTTAAATTTAGATATGATAAATCGGACAATCGCCAAGCATTTGGTTTGTGTTCGCGTTTTCCTTTCTAGGAGTTCGAAAAAATTAAAAGCTCAAACCTTTCAATTTTTTCGAAAATGCTTTGGTGTTACCCCAATAAAAACGATAAAAAGTGGCTAATCCACCAAATCAAATGTTTGGATGGCTGTCCGGTAGGGTGGGGTAAAATATAAACTATATTTCCGCTCTCGAACCAAAAATCCGCAAAAAATAAAAAATTTTTGTAAAAAAATTAAAAAATTTGTTAAATTTACTTGACGTAAATTGCGGGGGGGGTATACTTATTGCATAAGATATGTCCATCGCGAGCGGCTCTGCCGCGTAAGAAGGCACGAGAAATTTTGCTATTAGCAAAATTTCACTGAAGGCAAAAACTTTTGCCTTCTAAAAATTTACATTTTTTGTGCCTTCTTACGCACGGCTAACCCCGCTCGCTAAAATCAACTAGCCTAGCATTTAGACACTTAAAGTATGAAATTAGTTACATTTGAAAAAAATAAAAATTTTTAAATTTTATGACGCCAACTTGCCGTCACCTTTGAGACAAATGGATTGTAAAAGTGCTAAAATGTGGCTGAGATATGCAAAAATGTCGAATTTTGCATAAAACTACAGCGTTTAAACAAACTAAAATAAAACTCAAAATTAAAAAAGGAGAAAAAATGAGTTTAAAAATCAAACTTATGTCAATGATTTCAGCATTTGTGCTTGTGCTAAGCATGCTGCTTGTTGGGGTGCTTGCCGCAACCCAGACAATCAATTTAAAGGGAACGGTAAGTTTTAATATCACAGACAACACACTATATATCAAGGATATACGTATTCAAACAGAGCTTGGCTCAGTCGAGCAGATGGACGATTTTATGCCGGGCTTTATTAACAGTGAGCTTGATATAGATTTAGGAACAATACAGTCATCCAGCGGGTATACTTTGATTTTGTAAATACAACTTCAACAGCCTATCAAGCAACAGCCACAGGTGGAAGTGGAGTGACTTTAACAACAAGCGGAACAATAGCAGGCTCTAAAACTCCTATAGAAAACATTACAACAGCAGCCATCTCAGGCACAATAACTTTAACAATACAATTCTCTGGCACAACTGGCAGTATTGATTTAGATGGCATCTCAATATCCTTTAGTGAATATACCGCCACATATGAACGAGTAGACGCAGAAGGCAACCCAGATCCAAATGGTGATTTTATCTTATTTGGCTATTATCCACAGACAATAGCGGAAGAAGGTGTTGTAGATGAAAATGCAGTTCAGCAATCTAATGGCTATTATCTAGGCAATGACGGAGAGTATTATGCTCAAGTCGTTGCAACACCATATAATAGTAATTATATATTCTCAGACGAAACAGCTATTGTTTCAGGTGAAACGTATTATTTTAAAGTTGAGCCCATTAAATGGAGAATATTGGATGATGCTTATGGTGATGGAACAGCCTTAATAGTAAGTTATATTATAATAAATTCAATGGCATATCAATCAAAATATGTTGAAGCAGATGATGGTCGTTATTATGTAACGGGATATGAAGGATCAATTTTTGCAAATAACTATGAGCATAGCGAAGTAAGGAAATGGTTAATAAATGATTTTTATGATACTGCTTTTACAGGAACACAGCAAAGCCTAATAAACACAACAGAAGTTGTAAATACTGACAATAGTTTTGATGCGTCACTAGGTTTCCATAATGATGAGTATTTATGTGAAAATACATTTGATAAAATATTTTTGCTTAGTCTTGCTAATATTCATAATGCAAATTATGGATATTTTGAAGATACTAGTTATGATGCCAATAAAGCGATAATAGCAAGTGATTATGCAAAAGTGGTTGGAGCATATATTTATAGGGAGAGCACAACTATTGGGTCCGCATGGCTTCGCTCACCTAGTGATTATGATTTAGACGTAATTACAGCAGACGTTGGCTCTTGGGGAACATACTCTATTGATGATAGTAGTATCGGTGTCCTTCCCGCTTTGCAAATTCAACTATAATATAAAACCAATTTGTGTTAAATGATAACTCAATTATTTGATATTTATAGATTTTTATAAAATTCTTATATTCTATTTTTAGAATTATATAAAATTCCTATTTTCTCTTGACAATGCTTTGGCAAATGTGTATAATAACCACGTATGCTTCGTTGTCGGAGGCAATGCTTTTGATTGTGCGTTTGGGAAAATTTTAAGAGTTTTAAAACTTTTTAAATTGTCCATTTCAGCATGCGGTGAAATTAACAAAAATTTCAACGGAAAGCATAAACAAACAACAGGTGACTTGAAAACGCAAAAACGCAATGCTCGCTTTAAAAAATCTATCAAGTTGCCGATTCGCTTTAGCTTAAAGCGAAGTTGTATAAGTAGGTGCAATCGTGTTGTTCATGTTTTACAAAGAAAAGCATTTTTAATGCGCGACAACAAGGCTTGTCGTGCATTTTTTAAATCGACAAAGAAAATTTCTTAAAAAAGTGAGTGAATTAAAAATATTAAAATTAGCAATAATTTTTGATAATTTTAAATAAATTCATTATTTTTAAGTTAAAAGGGGAAAGAATATGCCAACAATAAACCAACTTGTTAGAAAAGGAAGAGAAACTTTTGAGAAAAAGTCTAAGGCTCCACTTCTTGAAGAATGCCCACAAAAACGTGGTGTTTGCCTTTCTGTTAGAACTGCAACTCCTAAGAAGCCTAACTCAGCTTTAAGAAAAATCGCAAGAGTTAAACTTTCAAACGGAACAGAAGGAACTTGCTATATTCCTGGCGAAGGACACAACCTTCAAGAGCACAGCGTTGTTCTTGTTCGTGGCGGAAGAGTTAAGGACCTACCTGGTGTTCGTTATCACATTGTTCGTGGGTCACTTGACACAGCTGGTGTTCAAAACAGAAAACAAAGCCGTTCTAAGTATGGTGCAAAACGTCCTAAGAAAACAAAATAATTAAGCTTAGTGACAACAAAATTAAAAAAAACAAACAAAAAACACAAAAAATCTCAGAAAAAACGTTATTTTTCTGATAAAAGGAGAGAATAAATAAAATGCCAAGAAGAAATAGTGCTGTCAAAAAAGAAGTTCTTCCTGATCCAATATACAATTCAAAGGTTGTTACTAAACTTGTAAATCAAGTTATGGAATCTGGTAAAAAAGGACTTGCACAAAGAATAGTTTATGGTGCTTTTGACATAGTTAAAGAAAAATTAGGACAAGATCCACTTGAAGTATTCACAACCGCTCTTGAGAACATTAAACCTGTTCTTGAAACAAAGTCAAGAAGAGTTGGTGGTGCAACTTATCAAGTTCCTATGGAAATCAGACCTGAAAGACGTCAAACACTCGCCATTCGCTGGATGGTAAACTTTGCTAGAAAGAGAAGCGGCGAACGTGGAATGGACGCAAAACTTGCAGGCGAGATTATGGACGCTTACAATTCAACAGGTGCATCAATCAAACGTCGTGATGAAATGCACAGAATGGCTGAGGCGAATAAGGCTTTTGCTCACTTCAAATGGTAATTTAATTGGATATAAACGTCGCACTGCGTCGTTTCTGCTAGATTTTCTTCCAGTCACTTAGGGTTTACTAAGCTCCTGGTCAAAAATCGTCGCGAGCCTTGCATTGCTAGTTTCTATTCAATTAAATACTAAACTATTGAAAAGCTGCGTAATACTTCGTTTCTGCTAGCCCTTTCAGTCAGTCACTTAGGGGGTTCTAAGCTCCTTCCTGAAAGTTCTAGCGAGCCTTGTCTTACTTGCTTTTGAATAGTTTATTGAATATTTTACTACAGTTTGATTGAAAAATTATTAAAAAAGTGTCTAAGACACCTAAGCTCCTTCGCAAAAGTAACGCCGAGCCTTGCCTCACTCGTTTTACTGCGGTTTGATTGCTTGATTAAAGGCTAATAAAGGTTAGTCCTTAGGGTTCATTAAAAAAAAGTGCCTAAGGCACCCTAGCATTGCTGGTTTCTATTCAATTAAATGTAAACTTTAAAAAGTGCCTTAGGCACAATAAATATCAAACAATATATTTTTAGCGAATGCTAAATTTAAGTGGCATTGCCACAAAATTTTAATAAGGAGAAAAATATGGCTAATAATCTAGAGATGACTAGAAACGTTGGTATCATGGCGCACATTGACGCTGGTAAAACAACCACTACAGAAAGAATTCTTTTCTATACTGGCAGATCTCACAAAATTGGTGAAGTTCATGATGGAGAAGCCACTATGGACTGGATGGCTCAAGAGCAGGAACGTGGTATTACTATCACGTCTGCTTGTACAACTTGCACTTGGAAAGACCATAAGATCAACATCATCGACACCCCTGGACACGTTGACTTCACAATCGAAGTTGAGCGTTCACTCAAGGTTCTTGATGGTGCCGTTCTTGTGCTTTCAGCTCGTGATAAGGTTCAGCCACAAACTGAAACCGTTTGGCGTCAAGCAACAAAATACAAGGTGCCAACAATAATCTATGTCAACAAAATGGATAGAGATGCAGCAGACTTTTTTGCTTGCATTGACTCTATCAAAAATAGACTTAAAACAAATCCACTTGCAATTCAAATTCCTATCGGAGAAGCTGATACCTTCTCAGGAATTATCGACCTTCTCACCATGAAGGCAGAAATCTATAAAGATGATCTTGGAAAAGAAATCGTAATCGAAGATATTCCAGCTGACTATAAAGAAAAAGCTCAAAAATATCATGATGAAATGGTTGAAAAGATCGTTGAAACTGATGATGCTCTTCTTGAAAGATACTTTGACGGTCAAGAAATTTCTATTGATGAACTCAAGAAAGCTATCAGAAAGGCAACTATTGCAAAAACTTTAGTTCCAGTGCTTTGCGGTTCTTCATATAAGAACAAGGGCGTTCAAATGCTACTTGACGCTATGGTAGAATACCTTCCAAGCCCACTTGATATTGCCCATATTTCAGGTATCAACCCAGAGACAGGAGAAGAAGAGACAAGGGCTCCAGACGAAAACGCTCCGCTTGCAGGACTTGCTTTCAAGATTATGACAGACCCATATGTCGGCGGACTTACCTTCTTCCGTGTTTATAGCGGAAAACTTACAGCTGGCTCTTATGTTTACAACTCAAACACAGGCAAAACTGAGCGTGTTGGTCGTCTTATTCGTATGCACGCAAACAACCGTCAAGAAATTCAAGAGGTTAGTGCAGGTGATATCGCCGCTATCGTTGGATTAAAAGATACCATCACAGGACACACTCTTTGTGATGAAAAACACCCAATTCAGCTTGAAAGTATGGAGTTCCCAGAACCAGTTATTCAACTTGCTATCGAACCTAAAACAAAGGATATGCAAGAAAAAATGGCTCTTGCACTTGCAAAACTATCAAGAGAAGACCCATCTTTCCGCGTTTCTACAAACCAAGAGACAGGTCAAACCCTTATCGCAGGTATGGGCGAACTTCACCTTGAAATTATCGTTGACAGACTCTTAAGAGAATTTAAAGTTGAAGCTACAGTTGGTAAGCCACAAGTTTCTTACCGCGAAGCTATCAAGAAAGCTGTTAGAGCTGAAGGTAAATTCATCCGTCAAAGTGGTGGTAAAGGTCAATATGGTCACTGCGTTATCGATATGGAACCACTTCCAGCAGGTTCAGGTTATGAATTTGTTGATAAGACGGTTGGTGGCTCTATTCCTAAGGAATACATCCCAGCTGTCAATGCAGGTATCGCTGAAGCTCGTATGAACGGCGTGCTTGCAGGTTATGAAACTGTTGACTTCAGAGTTACACTCGTCGATGGCTCTTACCACGAAGTCGACTCATCTGAAATGGCGTTCAAGATTGCAGGTTCTATGGCATTCCAAGATGGTGCTAAGAAAGCAGACCCAGTAATCCTTGAGCCTATCATGAAAGTTTCAGTTGAAGTTCCTGATGAATATCTTGGAACAGTTATGGGCAACCTTACATCTCGTCGTGGTATGCTCACAGGCAACGAATCTGTTGCTGGCGTTCAAATAGTAAACGCAGAAGTCCCACTTGCTGAAATGTTCGGTTATGCAACTGACCTTCGTTCTCAAACTCAGGGTAGAGGCAACTATGTTATGGAACCACTTCGTTATCAAGAAGTTCCAAAATCAGTTGCAGCTCAAATCATTGGCGAGAGAGCAAAATAACAATAAATCTTAAATTATTCTTATATCTATTTTTAGTATGCTTTTCATTATTTAATAATGTTAAGCATACATAATTAGATTGAATAAAATAATTAAAAAAATATTAAAAAACATTTTGTTTTTATAAAAAAGTATGCTAAAATACGTTTAGTAATCAAAAAGTAAATTAAAAAGGAGAATATAAAAATGGCAGAAGCTTATGTTAGATCTAAGCCACACGTAAATGTTGGTACAATCGGTCACGTTGACCATGGTAAGACAACTCTTACAGCCGCAATCACTATGCTTTACGGCACTCAAAAAATGAGATATGATGAAATTGATAAGGCTCCAGAAGAAAGAGCCCGTGGTATTACAATCAATACCGCACACGTAGAATACGAAACAGCTAAGAGACACTACGCTCACGTAGACTGTCCGGGACACGCTGACTACGTTAAAAACATGATTACAGGTGCTGCTCAAATGGACGGCGCTATCCTTGTTGTTGCTGCAACAGATGGTCCTATGCCACAAACTAGAGAGCACATCCTTCTTGCAAGACAAGTTGGTGTTCCTTACATCGTTGTTTTCATGAACAAAACTGATCAAGTTGACGATCCTGAACTTCTTGAACTTGTTGAAATGGAAATCAGAGACCTTCTTACAGAATATGGTTTCCCTGGCGACAAGACACCTATCATCAAAGGTTCAGCTCTTAAAGCTCTTGAAGCTGCTCAGGCTGGCGACGTAAATAACCCAGCATGTGACTGCATCAGAGAACTTATGGATGCTCTTGACAACTATATTCCAGAACCTCAAAGAGAAACTGATAAGCCATTCTTAATGCCTGTAGAAGACGTATTCACAATCACTGGACGTGGAACTGTTGCTACTGGTAGAGTAGAACGTGGTTCAGTTAAGATTGGTGACACTGTTGAAATCGTTGGACTTGGCTCTTCAAGACAAACTGTAGTAACAGGTGTTGAAATGTTCCACAAAGCTCTTGACGCTGCTATCGCAGGTGATAACGCTGGTCTCCTTCTTCGTGGTATCACAAGAGACCAAGTTGAAAAAGGTCAAGTTCTTTGCAAACCAGGTTCAATTCACCCACACACTAAGTTCACAGCTCAAGTATACGTTCTTAAGAAAGAAGAAGGCGGACGTCACACTCCATTCTTCAATGGTTACAGACCACAATTCTTCTTCAGAACAACAGACGTTACTGGTGTTATCGAACTTGAAAAGGGCGTAGAAATGGTTATGCCTGGCGACCACGTTAATATGACAATCACACTTATTAACCCAGTTGCTATCGAACAAGGACTTCGTTTCGCTATCCGTGAAGGTGGTAGAACAGTAGGTTCAGGTGTTGTTTCTTCAATTATTGAATAATTTTGAGTTATAGCATCTTAATGTTTTATTTAGGAGAAAGCAAATGAGTGGAATTTTTTAATTATCTAATATTGATATTGCTAGGTCTTTTGTAAAAAGAAATTATGATAACCTAACAGAAAAGCAAAGAAACGTGATTCTTCAGCAGATGGCAACAGGCACAAGCCTAAAATCAAGAAACACTATATATGAAGGCAAGAAATTGTATCTTCAAGATAATGAAGCATATCAGGGCAATAATTATGATGTTGTAATTGAAACTATTTCAGTTGATAAAACAATAATAAACCCTAATGGTGAAATTTCTCATTGTGCGTTAGTTGAAGATGAGCGAGAATAATCTTAAAATTTTGCTCTTCAAATCAATTAATCATCTATATTATTAAGCAAATCAAGGCATGTATTCGGGCGAAAGTGCACATCGCCATATTACATGCTTTTTTTGTTATATAAATATTTTTTTAATTTTATTTTTATTTTGATTTTTTGGTGAAATAAGGTATAATATTTCTATTAGGAGATTACTATGGAAAAATATCCTGAACTTAAGGGAACACAAGGTCATTACTATTTTGTAGATGCTAATGGCAATGAAAGTGAAAAATATTTTTATGCAACGCCATACTCTTGTGGCTTTTCACTCGTTGAAAAAGAGCAGTTTGGCGACTATTTTTATAGAGATATAGATGGAAAACTCAGCGAGCCGTTTAAACATGCTTGTATGTATTGCTGTGGTTATGCACTAATTCCACTTAAAGATGGTGGTCCATATAAATTTAGAGATGTTGCAGGTAATTTGAGCGAAGAATTTTATAAAGCTTTTCCTTATCGCGACGGTTTCGCTCTTGTAAAGAAAACAGAAGAGAGTGGTTATTGTTTTAGAAATATAAACGGTGAGCTTTCTGAAGAATACTTTGAAGCTCAACCTTATTATTGCGGGACGGCACTTATAAGAAAAAACGCCAAGTCACCATATAATTTTTTAGATATTTATGGAAATATAAGCGAAGACTTTTATTCTGCCACACCTTATAGCGACGGCTATTCAACTGTAAAAAGAGAAAAAAGTGGCAAAGAGCTTTATAGAGATGTCTTTGGCAGAGTGACTGAAGAAAAGACCGAAGTAGGTGATTATGCCTATCAATATATGAGCGGTAAAATCAAAAAATATCAAATTCCAAGAAATCTATTCTTTGATGAAGCATTTAGGCTTAATATCTTAGCGGAAGAAGTAAGACGCAGCAAACTTGAAAGCAATCAAGAAAATAGGGACTAAAAAACAACCCAAGTTTTTGTGATAATCTACATACTTGGGTTGCTTTTTATTTATCAAAAATTTTACTAAATTGTTGCTCAAGTATTAAAAACAACAATGTTGTCTTTATATTTTATGTTGTGTTTCTGAAAATATTAGGCTTAAACATTAAAAGCATTTACGTTGTCTTTAAATCTAAATATCATTTCTATAAGCGGAATGTGATATTTGATAAATTTGCCACTGTTTATCATGTCAATGATTTCATCTTCACTTACCCACTTGCATGCTTGCACTTCGCCATCATTAAATTTGACGTCTTTAATATCGACGTCTTTTTTAATTATGTAATAGTCGTCATAACCATCAGCAAAGTTTATTGTAAAAGCAGGGCGGGTAGAAGAAAAGTCATATTCAATTCCAAGCTCTTCAAAAAGCTCGCGCTTTGCTGCTTGCCTAGAATTTTCACCACTTTGCACGCAGCCGCCAAGCGTTATGTCCCATACTGAAGGAAAATTTTTTTTGCTTTTATCACGCTGTTGAATCAGCATTTCGCCTTTACTATTCATTAAGCAAATATGTATCACAGCTCTATAACAATCCTTAGGCAGTTTTGAGCCTCTTTCAAGTTTAATGCCAAGATTTTTTCTATCAATATCATATAAATCTATGTTTTCCATAATTTTCTCCTTTATATAAGTATAACAAAAACAAAATAGCATTGTCAAAATTTTTTAATTTACGTAAACTTAGTTTGCATCACTGTCCGCGAGCCTTACGCTCGGCGACACACCGCAAGAGCGGGAGTGAAGAGTGAAAAATGAGAAGTAAAGAGAGCGTGTGTATGGAATTTTTAAAACGGAACTGATAAACTCGGCGTTATAGACGCACTAGACGATAGAGGGCGGATAATCCGAAAAAATTTTTAAAAAATTTGTTAAAAATAGTTGATAAACATTGCGGGGGGGTATAATAAGAATAAATTTAAGATATAATAATATTATCTTAAAAGCAGGGGCTGTGGCTTTAGCCACTGCCCAAGAAAACAGAAACTCGAAAGAGTTTCTAATGACGCAAAAGCCTTTGCGTCATAATGCGAATTTGAAAAATTCGCATGTTTTCTTGGGCAGAGCTAAAGCTCACAGCCAAACACGCACTCATTTTATTAAAAGCCAAACACTGCTAGCCCGCCTTAAGTTATATTAATATCAATTAAGTTGCATCAAAAGCGTGCTTTGGTCTTAAATTAAACAAAATAAAAGAAGGAGATAAAATTATGTCATTAAAAATCAAACTTATTTCAATGATGTCAGCATTTGTTTTGGTGCTAAGTATGCTACTTGTGGGCGTGCTAGCCGCAACTGGTGGTTTTACAATAAATTTAAAAGGGAATGTTGAATTTAATATAGATGATTCAACTTTGTATATCAAAGATATAAGGCTATCGGATGGCTTAACGGTGGGCGAGACCATTGATAACTTTTTATCGGGTTTTGCAGGGGAAAGTTTTGAGCTTGATTTTGGCACTATAAGTTCAGATAGCGGAACAATATCCATTGAAATTGACGTTATCAACACGACCGAAACCACATATAACGCAAGCAGTCAGTCAAACTTGTCAAATGCAACCTTAACAGTCAGTGGAACAATAGCAGGAGATAGCGTTCCACTTGACCAAGTTGCAACCTATGATGGCATCTCCGGCACAATATACATTAGTGCTCAGGTCACAAGCTCAACCACAATAAACCTTGACAACATTGTTATAGATATAGCAGAACAAACGGGCTACACAGTAAATATATCAGTTGTAAATAGTTCTGCGGTGGTTCCACTTTATGTTAAAATTGATGGTGGAGAAGAGATAATGCTTGATTTAGGTGGTAGTATTACGTTAAATGGTAGCGTGCTTTCTATGAGTATAACGTCTTTTACAAGTTTTAATTCTATAAGTTATAATGGTCTTAATGAAGTTGAATTATATGCCCCTGAGGTTTCTGGTAGGTGTGCAATTTATTTAAATGATAATTATGCATATGTTGCGGCGGATGCAATAATAATGCCTAATGAAGGCGTTTGGAAAAGTTTAAATCCTAATGAAAATTTTTATTTAACTGATGATGGGAGAGTTTTAAATTATATTTTGGCAAGTGATTGTGAAATAGTATTTTCATATTAAATTTTTCTTTTCAAATTATTCCTTTTTATGTTATAATAACTAAAACGTAAAAAGGAATTTTTTATTATGAGTTTTATGGGTGGTATTTTTAAAGCGCTTGGCTTTGAAAGTGAAAGCAAAACTAAAAAGGTAAAGCCTAAAACTAAGGCGTCATATAAATTGAACTCTAAAAAGGGTAACAGAGTGGACGATATTGATGGCGTTCCTGTTTATTATCCTGAAAGTTTTGAGCAGATAAAAGATTTTGTTGAATTTGTAAAGCAAAACAAGGCAATTATTATTTCAACAGAAAATTGTGAAAATGAGCTTGCACTCCGTATAGTTGACTTTCTTAAAGGCTTTTGTCAAGGTGCTAATGCAAAATTTATCACATTAAATGCTGGGAAATTATATTTAATATTACCGGAGGGAATGGAAATTGAAGAATAAAAGATTTATTTTGTCTATTTCTCTTGTCTGTGGTATTTTTGCATTTATTCTTATATTTGACATTTTAAGTAAGCATTTCATCACACAGGCTTTGCCACATGTTGGCGACAGCATGGACGTCATTCCAGGCTTTATCAATTTTGTCTATATTCAAAACACGGGTGCTGCATGGGGTATGCTTGCGGGCAGACCAGTTTTTCTTATAATTGTGTCAATCATCATACTTGCAATTTATCTATGGTTCTATGCGATAAGACTTAAAAGACTTAAAAACAACTCATCAATCACTCTTGCTGTCAGTGTTGGGCTTATAGCGGGTGGTTGCATTGGCAATTTAGTTGACCGCATTGCTTTTGGCTATGTTCGTGATTTTATAAACTTTCAATTTATGGATTTCCCTGTTTTTAATGTTGCAGACATTGCACTCACTGTTGGTATAATCATTATGTTTATATATTTTATCTTTATCTATTCTAAAGAAGACAAAAAGATGCAAACAATCACTGTGCAGATAGAGAAATTTAAGGACATGAGCGAAGTTGAAAAACTAGATAAAGAAATTTCTCATATAAAAGATGGCACTGATAATTCAAGTGAAGTTCAAGAAAATTTAGCTGAAAACAACAAAAATTCGCAAAAAAAAGACGAAAAAATTGAAAATAATGATAAAAATACCGACAATTTAAATTCAGGTGACAAGAATGAAGGGTAGTTTTGTAGTCAAGGAATATGAAAAACACAAGCGTCTTGACGTAGTTTTCAATGAGCATTTTAAGGACTATACTCGCTCACATATCAAAACGCTGATTGACAATGGTGAGATACTTTTAAATGGCAAGGTAGTAAAAGCTGGCGAAAAATTAAGAATAGGTGATGTTGTCTCCTTCGATTATCAAGATGCAAAGCCGCTGACTGTGAAGTCAGAAGATATTGAATTTGAAATAGTATATCAAGATAGTGATTTGCTTGTGGTCAATAAACCGCAGGGACTTGTGGTTCACCCATGTGCTTCAACTAAAGACGGCACTCTTGTCAATGGACTTCTATACCGCATAAAAGATTTAAGTGGAATAAATGGAGTGCTAAGACCGGGAATTGTTCATAGGCTCGACAAAAATACTTCAGGGCTTATGGTGGTAGCCAAGAATGACATGGCACATGTCCGCCTTGCAAAGCAAATTAAAGACAAAACTTGTCACCGCTGTTATATTGCTCTTTGCGAAGGCTTATTCAAAGAGCAGAGCGGCAAGATAGAGACAATGATAGAACGTAGCAAGTCAGACCGCAAAAAAATGGCAGTATCAGACAAAGGAAAGCTTGCGATAACAAACTATAAGGTTATAAAAGAGTATCCTATCTCAAAAATGACATTAGTAGAATTTTCTCTTGAAACGGGAAGAACTCACCAAATACGTGTGCACTGTAAAATGATAAATCATCCAATAGTTGGCGATGACGTCTACGGCCATGCGGATAAGAAACTTAAAGGTCAACTTTTGCACTCCTACAAACTTAGTTTTGTTCATCCACGAACAAAGGAAGAAATGACGTTTGAAATTCCGCTGCCAGACTATTTCAATGAATATTTAAAACATTTAAGATAATAAAAAATCTATCATAAAATGATAGATTTTTTTAAATTCAACAATTTTTTTTGAAAATTTTCTCTTATAATCAATAGAGATACAAAAAATACGTGAAAAAATTGGGAAAACAAAGCAATTCCAATATAAGCTTATGCGTCTGGAACTTGAAATTCTGTGATACCAACGTGTTTTTTCTTTCTCTCAATTTCAATTAGGTTTGAAATAAAGTCGCGAACTTTGTAAGGATTTTTGATGTGACGCATATGGAAGATTGGAGCATGGGCGTCGTTGCTTGCTATCTCAATAGTGCCTGTTCTAAATATTTTATCGGCAAAAGAAACGAATAGGGTGACATCATAGCATCTATATACGTTGATATCGTCAATAATTGCACTTAAAAAGCCCTTATGTCTGAAGAACTTAACCCATTCGCCATCTTTTTTAACAATGTAGTATCTATAAAATGAAATAGGCAGTCCAAAGTGACGTTTTCTGTCATGCCATATAACTTCGCAGCTTTTATCAAATTTCATGGTAGTCTCCTTTGTATTTTTAAATCAGCAGGGGAGCATGCTTAATTTAATTTGTTTAAACTTAATCTTATTGAAATTCTGTAATTCCAATATGTCTTTTCTTTCTTTCAATTTCAATTAAACTTGAAAGAAGGTCTCTCACCTTGTAAGGATTTGCAATGTGACGCAGATGGAATGTTGGAGAGCTTTCATCATTGGCAGAAACTTCAAGTGTTCCTGTTTTAAATATTTTATCTCCAAGTGACTGAAATAGGGTGACGTCATAGCATCTATATATATTCACTTCGTCTATAATAGAGCTAAAGAAACCCTTATGTCTAAAGCTTTTGACCCATTCGCCTTCCTTTTTTACTATATAATAGCGAGTAAATGATATAGGCAAGCCAAAGTGACGTTTTCTGTCATGCCATATTATTTCACAATCTTTATCAAATTTCATATTTCCTCCGAAACTTACGCTAATATAATTGTAAATTAAAAAAGTCAAAAAGTAAAGAGTTTTTTCAAAAATAGTTATTTTAATTTTGCTTAACGAAAAAAGATTGAAAAATTTAATCTTAAATAGCATAAAAGTAAAGGGCTCGGATATTTAGAAAAAGTTTTGCTGATGCAAAACTTTTTAGAAAACTTGCGTTTTCTTCTGGCTTGCGAAACTTGCAAACCAGCTAAATATCCGAGTCCCCTTGCTTTTATGCTATAATTTAAGTAGAACTAAATATGAAGAAACTAAACTTAAATAAAAAAATCAGAGAAGGTCTCTTCTCTGATTTATGTAGTATGGTGATTTAAGGAATATAGGGTTAAATGATTATAGTTTAATTTTTATTTATTTGCAAGAGCCATTGCCGCCGCAGCAACCACAAAGAAGTAAAAGTATAATAAGTGTGCAGCAGTCCATTCCGCAGCCATTACCATTTCCGCAAAGGCATTGTAAAAGTATAATCCATATCAAGAGTGAGCAGCAATCGCAACCACAGCCGCAGTTGTTACCAAAGCCCCCACCGCAAGATGAGTTATTAAAAAAGTTCATTTGTTCCTCCTAAAAAGTTCTTATGTATTTTGAAAGATTTTCCTTTCACATTATCATACTACTAAAAAGAGTCAAAAAATGTGCATAAAAAACAAATTTTTTCTTCGACAAAACAAGTGTTTTTTAGACAGCATAAACTTTAGCCCTTATCACACAATAACAATGTAAAAATAAAAGGATAAAAGTGACTATGAAAAGTGTTTCTTTGCTCTGCAATAGGGTGCTAAAATGTTCATATGACCAAGTGGTTCTCTAGCCCATGTTTTAAAAGGTTTATATGACAATATGTATAAAAAATTTATTCTAAATGCCTATTTTTGTTGACTTAATATAAAAAATAGTTTAAAATAGGGTGTTACTAAATTTATAAAATAATATGAGAGGTTACTATGGCTAAATCTAATTCAAAATTTAAAGGTCTTTTTAAAGGAGCAGCACTTGGTTTTGCTCTTGTTTTGTGCAGTGCATTCTTCCCAGTAAATGCAGTAAGGTCACTCGCAGAAAGTTGGTCTGGCACAAGCGAAACAGAAGCAAATACGCATAGAATTGAAATCAATGGTGAAGAAGGCATTCAAAATGGCTCTTCAACAGTAACAAAAGGCGATGACTTCACAATTCCACAAGGTGAATATTTCTCTGGTGCAACACCACACATTATAGGAACGACTGTATCAGGCAATATAACAACTTCTAAAGTTGAAGTTATATATAAGGGCACAAACGACGTTATAAGAACTATTGAGGGCGAGACAAGCTTTACAAATATATCATTTGAAGCAAGCATGATTGGCACCTATGTAATTCGCTATACCGTTGTAGATAGCGACGTTGAATATTCTTATGACTATGAAGTTGTTTGCGAGGCAAGCGAAGCTACATTTGAATTTAAAGAAAATGACCCTAATATCATTCCTTCAGTGTATGACAAGAAACTTGCTGCAAACATGGAAGATAATGATATCGTTATTCCACTTCCAACAGTAAATGATGAAGACGGGGATGCAATTCTTTCGTCAGCAGATTCTGCATACTACACAATCGACAGAAACAGCTACCCAACAGGCGAAGGTGACACTGAGAATAAGAACTGCTTTGTTTATATCAGCCTTACAAGCGGCAATGACGAAATTAAACTTCAACAAAACGCTGACACAGGCGAGTTCTATATCGACGGTGCTGAGCTTATAGAAAAAGCAGAAGCTGGCACTGAATTTAAAATCACATACTCATTCTATCAAGTTCGCTCAAACGGCAACACAACTTTCATTGCTTCAACAAGCAATACTTTCACAGTTGAAGATGGCTATTACTATAACACAAGCGAAGAAAATGAAGGAGACGAAGGCTATAGCCTTTCAACATCTTGGTCAACTTCTGTCCCAGATAGTGCAGTTGTTGGCGTTGAAGTAACTCTTCCATCAGTAACCGCAACAACAAGGTCTACAAACTCTCCAGCAAATGAAGAAGTTGAAGTATACTATCAAGTTCAAGTTATGAAGATGGACGACAATGGCAGATATACCCTTGACGTAACAAGTGACGTAATCACAGAAGATTTCACTTTCAAAGCTATTGAAGAAGGTTCTTATAGAATCACTTACACAGTAACTGACTTCTATGGACATACTGCCGACACTTCAAACACAAACTTCTATATCACAAATGTTAGAGACACTCAGCAAGCAAATGTATATCTCTACGATGCAGCTATGGCTGAAGCAGATAGGGTTGACGAAGATGGAAACTACCTTGACGTAAGTTACAAGCTTAAAACTCAAACATACACAAGAAATATCGTTATGTATGCAATCGCTGGCAAAGATAATATGGTCAGTGACGATGAAATCACATTAAGAAGAGAAATCAGAGACGCAAGCAGCGTTGTTAGATTTAATATAACTGAAGCAAAATATAATGCCTACAACTTAATATTTGCTCCTGAAGCATCTGGCTCGTCAAATACTATGGATAACATCTATCTTCAAATCGTTCAAGATAACTATGATATCTATAGACAAATGATTTTAGATAATAAGGCAGACGATGATGACGAAAACGACCTTTCACCATCAGTTGCCTCTGATATTAGAACTTGGCTTATCAATCACAACTATTTGATTGTAACAACAACTTGGAACCAAGACCCAACAGGTGCGACAATCGTGGATGGAGAACCTGCAGAAAATGATGCAGATGCTATTGACGCAATGATGGCAGCAGGCTTTGCCTATGTAAAACCTTCAACATCAAGTGGAAGAAGCTATTATTTCTCTGCTCAAAACTACACATTCTACTATTATGCAGACGACAATATGAATAACAACACTGAGAGAGCTTTGAACTATACTGTAAGGCTATCTGACGACGTTTCAGATGCATCAGTTCCATCTCTTACATTCTCAACTGACCTGCAATCTTCATATTTGCCAAACGAGACAATAGAGTTCTCAGTTGCAAGTGCCTCTGACACAGTTGACTCAAGAATTGAAACTGTAACAGCTTATAGATTCCTTGATAGTGATGGCAGTGTAGTCACAAACAGCGACACAACAAAGACGCTTAGATATGTTATACCAACAAGCGCAAGCTATAACCAAAAAGATGCAAATAAGTGGTATGTAACAAGCAGAGATGAAGCAACAGGTTATGTTACATCAACAGGTTGGTTCTACGATACAACTGCAAGTTCATATTCAATCAACCTTGCAGACGCTCCAGAAGGTGCTGTAAGTGTTGAAATATTGGCTTATGCTATTGACGACTATGGCAACATTGGCTTTTATAACAGAGTTATATCTATTTCAACTGCAGTAGATAATGATATGCCAACTCTTCAATCAATCACAAATGCCCCAGATCTTATACGCGAAAATCAAAATTATGATGCACCACAGACAATCTCTCTTCCAATAATCAGATTTAGTGATGCAAACCCTGAATATATGCATGCTAAGGTTACTGTTTATAAGGTTTCAACAGATGGCACTAAGAGAGCAATGCAAAGTTCAAATATGCAAACTCGCGTTGATTCATATAGGGGAATGTTCACAGTTGACGCCGGAATATTCAATGCTTCAACAGAAGGCACATATCAAGTTGTTGTAACCGTTCAAGATTCCGCTAATCACACAGTTTCACTATATTTCACTTATTATGTCGGCAGCACAGGTGTTGTTGAAGACCCAGAGATATCAAATATCACAACAGAGCCAGTTGAAGCTGCCGTTGCAACTCCACTTTATCTTGACCCACCAACAGTTTCAGTTTCAGAATCTGAAAGTTTTGGCTATATCGGTCTTGAAGAAGGTGATGACTCATACACTTCAACTTACTACACAACAACAATGGTTTCAGCAAGCCATAATGACTATGAGCTTGACCAATACTACTTCACAGCAAATTCAGCAGGCACTTATAGACTTCAATATCAAGTATTCTTAATGAGATATAGAGTTGATGAGCTACTTTCTGGCGGTGCAACTGACGAAAATGCAGGCGTATATCTTGATGACGCAGGCAGACTTAAATACAAACAAGCAACTTCTTCAGGTCAATCATACTATGTTCTCTTTGAAGAAGGTGAAGATGGCTTTGCAGTAACATTGAACACAGATATCTATGGCAATGGAGATACTTTAACTGAACTTGGCGAGTATGACAGCATTGAAGCACTCTTGAGTTCTTATGCAGTTGACACATTTGTTCTCACAAGTGACACACAAACAATCACTGTTAGTGACATTGTTCTCAGCGTTTCTATTGATGACGATGTCTATGAAAAAACACAATATCCAACAATTCCAGAAGACGATGCAGATATTGTAGAGCTTCCTATTGTTAAGCCTCAAGTTGTAGTTCAAGGCAATGGAACAGTTGACCAAGAAGATTCTTATGTTCAAATCACATGCACATCAGGCTCTTCAACAGTCACTCTCGCAACAATAAGCCTTGAAGAATGGGAAAATGCTATTGAAAGCAGTTCAACAAACTTCAGAGTTGACGGAGATACAATCTATCTTAGACTTATAAGAAATGGACAATATACAATAAGATATTCAATTCAAGGTCAAGACTATCTAGGACAAAATGTTGGTGACCCAAGCACACTTGAATACACGATAGCAAATGGTGACGTAACTAATCCTGAAATTAACTTTGAAGATAATTTCATAAACGACACTTACAACTTGGGTGACACTCTTGTTCTTAACATGGCAGGACTTCAAGTGTCTGATAATGTAACAACTGACACTGATTATCTTTTAAGTCATATGCAAGTAACTTTAACAAACACTGACACAGACACAACGTGGACACTTGAAGATCAAGGTGATGGGGAAGTTATATCATACGAGCACACACTTGAAGAAGCCGGTGACTATACTTTAACTGTCACTGTCAGAGACGAAGCAAACAACAGAACATCTAGGTCAGTTTCATTCACAGTTTCAGCTGATGAATCAACTCCTGTATCAGTTCAAGAAGTTCTTGGCGGAGTTCTAATTGCTCTTTCAGTTGCAGTCCTTGCTGGTGTTGTAATCTACTTCGTTGTATCAAAAGTTAAACTTGATAAGAAAGAAAAGGGTTACAAAGTCGACAACAAGAATGACAAAAACAAAGAATAATAAATAATTAGCAGGGCAATGCCTTGCTTTTTATTTTTAGCTACTAATAAGATAGGGCGGTAATTCAACTTTGATTTTTGTTTATTATGATTTTTGCTTGACAAATTAATTTAGATATGGTATATTATTAAGCGTATCCGTATGCATAGGGTAATTAAGTCTTAAACTTGTTTTAAGCACCTGACAGATAGCAACGAGATTGGTTAGAGGAGGTAAAATATGTTTGCAGTAGTTCAAAGCGGTGGTAAGCAGTATAAAGTAAGCGAAAATGATGTTATCAGCGTTGAAAAGTTAAACAATGCAGTTGGTGACAAAGTTAAGCTTGACGTATTGCTTGTAAGCGATAATGGCACTGTAGTTGCTGGCAATCCTTTCGTTAAAGGTGCTGTATGCGAAGCTGAAGTTGTTGCTCATGGTAAGGGCGATAAAATCGTTGTTTTAAAATATAAGCCAAAGAAAAACGAAAGAAAGAAGCAAGGTCACAGACAACCATTCACTCAATTAAAAATATTGTCAATTAAAAAATAGGTAAAAAATGACAAATATAACATTCTTTAAAAAGAATAAGCTGATTATTGGTTTTGAAGTGAGCGGTCATACCGGAAAGGCTGACTACGGCGAAGATTTGCTCTGCTGTCAAATTTCAACGGTGGCTCAACTTGCTGTCGTTGGGGTGGAAGAGCTGAAACTGAATGCTTTCAAAGTCATTCAAGACGGTTATTTAAAACTTATGGTAAGTGAAAAGGATGCTCTTGAAACAAAAATTCAATTTCTGTTTGACACTTGTTTAAAATCTTTCAAAGCAATAATCATAGATGAAAAAAAATATGCAAAATTGGAGGTAAAAAATGTTTAAGTTTAATGCTCAACTTTTTGCTCATAAGAAGGGTGGTGGTAGCACTAAGAATGGTCGTGACTCTCAAAGCAAACGTCTAGGTGTTAAAGCATACTCAGGTGAAGCTGTTACTGCTGGCTCTATTATAGTAAGACAAAGAGGAACAAAGATTTATCCAGGCGCAAATGTTGGTATGGGTAAAGATTACACACTTTATGCACTTTGTGATGGTGTTGTAAAGTTTGGACAAAGCAACGCTAAGAAGATTGTTTCAATCGTTGTAGAGTAAAAAGTTATAAATAACAGGATGTCGAACTTCTCGGCATCTTTTTTTTGTTGTGTTTCTCCAGACAGTCTAGCGTGCGTTAAGAACATTTTTTGCTGAAGCTTTTCCTTGATTTATGAAAAACCACCTGTGGATTTTTTGTTCTGTGCGTAAGCCGTTTTATTTATATTTAATATTGAAAAAATAAAATATCTAAAGTTATTTTTTGCTTTTAAATGTTTTTTGTCATTTTTTGTAGATGGCTCGCATAGTCTTATCTTGTGGAAACAACATTTATTGAATTAAGATGTAAAGAAATAGTCAATGTTCTCGACGGCAGACGTCTTGGGCATATTATAGATATGGTATTTGATTTGGGCTCAGCAAGGGTGCTAGGTTTTGTTGTGCCAGGTGAGAAAACAGGGTGGAACTTATTTAAAAATTCAAATCAACTTTTTATTCCTTACGGCTGTGTTGTCAGAATTGGTGAAGATACAATTCTTGTGGAACTTCCAGCACAGGGCGTTCCAACCAATCCTTATGTTTTGTCACAAAATAATGATAAAAATAAATAGATGATTTTTAGCATTAAAAATAAACAACAACCTTTATATTAAAAAATGCAAAGATAAAACTCCCTTATATTAAAAAATCACTTTATCATAAATTTGATAAAGTGATTTTTAATTTTATTAAATTATTTTTAATTTATTTTGCCTTATTTTTTGATTAAGTTAATTTATATTTATTTTTTAATTTATTTTTATTTAATTATTTTATTTCGCCATAAATAAATTTTACGTCACTACGTAAATTTTCTCCGTTTTTTATATAGTCATTATAAAAAGCAGATGCAACTTCAGGTGGCATAAGCGGAAGATTTGGAATATCAGCAATTTCAATCATCTTTGGAATATATATCCCTTTATTTCTGTTTTCTTGAAACTCTTCGCCTTGACCAGAGCCGAACTTGCCAGAGAGCCACTTAGCAATGTAGAAATGCTCAATACTAATCTTGTTTTCGTAAGTATACACTTTTTTAATTGGCTCTACAGTAAGCCCAAACTCTTCAAACACTTCTCTCTTGACGCATTCTTCTTCGCTTTCTCCTTCTTCCATTCCACCGCCGGGGAAAGTATAATATACTCTGCCTTGATTTTCGCGATACATTGAAACAATCTTTCCTTCATGAATAATTATTGCTCTTGCACGTTTTCTTTTTCCTTCCATAATAAATCAATCCTTATTTTTAATTAATTTTATCAAAGAAATATTCTTAAGTTTTTATTTAATAAAGATTATTATAAACTATTTATAAAATTTTTAAAATCGTCAGCGGTTTGAAAGTTTTTAAAAACGGAAGCATAGCGAATTGTTGCAACAATGTCTAAATTTTTAAGCATTGAAAGCACAACTTCACCAAGCGAACTTGATTTTATTTCTTGCATCATTTTATTTTGTATATTCTTTTCTATGTCACTGACGATGGCATCAATCTGTTCTTCGCTTACAGGGCGTTTAGCACATGCAAGAGTGATGCTAGTTTTAAGTTTGCCCGCGTCATAAGATTGTCTTGAGCCATCACGCTTAACAACTGAAAAAGGTATTTTTTCAACATATTCATAAGTTGTGAATCTTCTTCCGCAATTTAGACATTCACGTCTACGTCTTATATTTTCATCTCCATTTCTTGAGTCTAAAACTTTGTTATCTTCGCTTCCGCAATAAATGCATTTCATAATAAATTCTCCTTATATTTATTTTAGCACATTTTTCTTTCCTTTCAAACAAAAATAGTCTTTTTACAAAACATGTCGCATAAAGTGTGATGATAACAATTTGCATTCAAAATTACATGTGGAGAGTTTTTTTATTTCAAATTTATTATAAAATAGCAAAATAGGTATTATTTTAAAAAAATATATAATTTTATGTCTATAAAACTTAAATTTGACATAGTTTACTATATGAGACTAAGTGAGTGTAAGGAGAATAAATATTATTCTATTATAAAAATAGATAGCCTATTGTCAGAAAAGCTGAGACGCCGTTTGTATGATCTAGGGTTTCTAGCAGGGCAAAAAGTAAGGGTTGTCAATAAATCATTGTTAAAAAAGGCATATATGATAGAAATACGTGGCTACACTTTGTCGTTACGCAATACTATTGTAAATTCCATTATGGTTGAGTAGAAGGAGCTTCATGATTCAAGTAAATTTAGTAGGCAACCCAAACACAGGCAAGACAACTCTTTATAACTCGCTAACTCACTCGCATGAGCATGTGGGCAACTGGCATGGCGTGACAGTTGAAGAGAAGGCAACAACATACAGATATAAGGACAGTGAGATAAATATTGTTGACCTTCCCGGGATTTATTCTCTAACGCCGCTTAGCTTTGAAGAAAAAGTTGCAACCGATTATATATTAAAATATAGAAATAGAATAGTTGTTAATATTTGCGATGCAAGCAATTTGCAACGTAATTTATACTTAACTGTGGGGCTGATGGAACTTGGCTGTCCTATAATACTTGTGGTCAATCAGATAGACAAACGCAAGATATGCAAGATTGATTTTAGCGGTCTGTCAAGCGAACTTGGCATTGATATTGTCTATTTAAATGCAAGCGACAAAAAGAGTTTAACAAGTCTTAATGATTGTATTTTAGCACTAGATAAAAAGCTAAAAGAAGGTTATAGGCCAAGCTATAATCTAAGCCATATAAAAAAGGTTTTAAATAAATATAGCGAAAAATTAGCTGTTTTTAATGAAAAAATAGCAAAAAAATTGCAAAATAATGAAGAATTTGCAGAATTTTTAAAAATTAAACTTCTCGAAGACGATGAAAATATAAAAAAGGATTTAGATATAAAAACAGATTTTTCTGCAGTGGAAGATATTGCAACTTGCAGATATGACTATATTGATAGCTTAATGGAAAAGTATTCTTCTAAGAGAACGCACATCTATGGACAGAGCAAATTTGACAAAGTTCTTTTAAATAAATATCTTGCACTTCCTATCTTTTTGCTACTACTCGCGATTTCTTTTTATTTGACTTTCTTTTCAATAGGTGCTTATTTAAGTGACGGGCTAAGTTATCTTCTTGATAAATTTATTTCATCGCCGCTTTTAAATTTTCTAGTCGCAAACTTGGGCGAAGGCTCGTGGATTGTAAGTTTAGTGGAAGTTGCACTCATTGGTGGAGTGGGCTCTATTCTTACCTTTCTGCCACAAGTGGCACTGCTATTTTTCTTCCTTTCTCTTCTTGAAGATAGCGGTTATCTTTCACGTGTTGCCTTTGTCTTTGAAGATGTGCTTGGCAAAGTCGGGCTTTCTGGCAAGAGTGCCTACACACTGCTCATGGGATTTGGCTGCTCGACAACAGCAGTGCTGACCGCTAGAAACATGGAAGATAAAAACTCAAAGATTAAAACCGGACTTTTAACTCCTTACATGAGTTGTTCGGCAAAGTTTCCAATCTACGCAGTGCTTGGGGGTGCGTTCTTTGGTGCAAACAATATTTTCGTTATAATAGGGCTTTATCTTTTAGGCGTCGTTATTGCAATATTTCTTTCTTATATACTTGAAAAGACCCTTTTAAAGAGCAAAGAACAGTCTTTTATTCTTGAATTTGCACCATATAGAATGATGAGTTTTAAACGAACGTTCTCGCTTCTATGGCAAAATGTTAAACAATTTATAACTCGTGTGGCAACGCTTATTCTTGCTATGAATGTTGTGGTATGGCTGCTTTCCAACTTTACAATAACCTTCCACTTTATTGGCAGTGGCGGTGGGGTGAGCATGCTTGAAACGCTAGGCAGAGTTCTCTCGCCAATCTTTATACCACTTGGCTTTAACAGCTGGGGGCTTGTTTCCGCGCTTATTGCTGGCTTGGTTGCAAAAGAAGTGATAGTTTCTTCCATTGCAATGTTCAATGGAGTGGAAGAAAATTCAATAAATTCCATTCAATCTTCTATAATTTTATCAACGTCTGCTGTCCACTTTGCAAGCGGAAGTTCTGTTATATCGTTTTTAGTTTTCTGTCTTCTTTATTTCCCATGCATAGCAACAACTTCTGTTTTAATCAAAGAGATAGGCAAAAAGTGGACCTTTATAGGCATCTTGATAGAATTTGTTATTGCCTATTTGACAGCTTTTGTTGTATACACTCTTGCTAGAGCTTTCGAGGTTTTTGGCTTTTTAAAAACTTTTTTGAGCTTCTTGATGATTTTAGTCATTATTTTTGCAATTATTTATATCATAAAAAGAATTAAAAAGAAGAAATTGTGTGCATATAGTGATACATGCGGCAAAAGGTGCAAATTAAAATAAGTCGAAATTGGGGACAGGGGAAGGGGCACTTGCAAGGGAATAGGTCGCGGCTATCGGAAACAAAACTTTGAGCAAGGGCTCAAAGTTTTTAAAGGAAGCGGAGCTTCCTTTTGCAAGCCTAAAAAGGCTTGCGTTTCCGATAGCCGCCAAGCTTACAAAAAACTTTTCAACAATATTAATTTTAAGCTAAGTCTTTTCATTCTTCCTATCTTTTATATTAATTTTTTTCACATTGCAACATAAATTTGAATAAATAAGAATATGGAAAAACAGAAAGACAACGCAAAGTATAGAATAATATGTATCAAAGCTCCTAAGTGGCTCAGCTTTTTTCTAAAAAGATTTTTTAAGTCAAAAAACGCTTAAATTAACTTAAAATTTGCCATCTGAGACAATTTTTCACGTTTCATATCTACATATTTTGTTATTAATTTAAGGCTATTAAAATCTATAGCTTGTTATATATCATGTAAAAAATGATATATTTTTTTATTAACAATTAGTGTTAAGTATGCTATAATAATTGCGAGGTTTTTTATGATTTATACAAAAGGTGAAAATTTTATTGAAATAGAAGATAAAAGTCAATTTAATATAGAACATATTTTAGAATGTGGACAAGTTTTCTGCTATGAAAAGAAAGACGACAGGTTTATAGTATTTCCGCAAGATAAGTATGCAGAGATTATTGAAGAAGATGGCAAAACACGAATATACACAACAGATATTGATTATTTTATAAACTGGTTTGACCTTGATAATGATTATAACAAAATAAAAGCAGAGCTATCTAAGCAAAATATTATGCGTGAGCCAATCAAATTTGGCTATGGAATTAGAATTTTAAAGCAAAATCCATTTGAAACACTTATTTCTTTTATAATTTCGGCTAATAACAATATAAAGCGTATAAAGCTTATTTTAAATAATATAAGAAATGCTATCGGAGAAAGTGGAGAGAGCAAGGAGCATAAATCTTTTCCAAGTTATGATAGACTGCTAGAGTGTAGTCAAGAATTTTTCAAGAACATGGGTGCAGGGTATAGAGCTGACTATCTTTATAAGGTTTTAAGACAGATAACTCCTAGTAAGCTTTGTGATATGCAAGCTTTAAGCACAAAAGAGCTTCGGGCAAAACTCATCTCCTTGAGCGGAGTTGGACCAAAAGTAGCGGATTGTGTCTTACTATTCGGCTTCAATCGTTTTGATGTCTTTCCTGTGGACACATGGATTGAGCAAATGTATAACAAATACTACACGCCGCTTCAAAACAGAGAGAAAATATCACAAAATCTTGTTTCAGAGTTTGGCTCGCTTGCAGGCTATGCACAGCAATATTTGTTTTACTATCAAAGGTCATTTATCGGAAAAGAGTAAAAATTAAACAAAAACGGCAAAATTTTCAAAAAATAATATGTTTTATACCATAATTTCCTGAAAAAATCGTTAAATTATACCAAATTTTAAATTTATGGGTATTTACATAAATTTGTTGTTGTGATATAATAAGGTTGGAGGAAAACATGGAGTCATTATTATTAGCATTTGGAGCAACTGAGATAACACTTGTATCAGTTTTTGGTGCAATACTCTTAATTTTAATTATCTATTATTGTATAGTTCCACTTAAAAGCTGGTTTACAGCATTGTTTGCAGGTTGTTATATTCCAAGTTATAGATTGATAAGTTTAAAAAGTAGAAAATTTAATGTAAAAGATATAGTTTCAGCTTATATCATGGCAAAGAAAGCCAAGAGAAATATATCTCTCAATGAAATTGAGACTTTGGTAACTTCTGGCGGAAACATTGTCAATGTTATAAAGGCAATGAATATGGCAGAAGAAGCTTCAATCAAACTTGGGTTTAATCTTGCCTGTGCTATAGAGCTTGCATCAGGAGATGTGTTCAATGTCGTTCGCGACGCGATAGTTTCTAAAGTGGTTGAAGTTAGAGATATAAGGGGATTTACACAAGACAACATTGAAATTATTGCCAATGCTAAATTCTCAGTAAAGGTGAATATAAACAAGTATCTTAATAGTCTTGGGCTTGAAGATTTAAAGAATAATGTCAGCGCGTGGATTATGGAAAATATCTCAAAAACAAAAGACCACAAAGCACTTCTTGCAGAACCAAATCCAAGTTTGCTTTCAAATATGGACTTAAGGGTTATCACGCAAAAGTCTATGTTCGAAATGTATGATATCAATATTACTTCCGTTGAAATGGGCAGAGATTTAAACTTGGAAAGCGAAATGAGACAGGCTGAGAAAGACAAAATCTATGCTTCAATCGAAGCTGAGAAGATGAAAAATAAGGAAGAAATCAAAGAAATTCAAATGCGTGCAAAGACTGAAGAGATGAAGTCGACAGTGCTTCAGGCTGAAGCCGAAGTTCCACAGGCAATTTCTCAGGCAATCAAGGAAGGAAGATTCTCTGTGATGGATTATTATAAACTGATGAATTTGCAAGCCGATACCGCCTTAAGACGTGCAATCATCAGCGACAATAAGAAACAAGATGACGATGATGGAGATCTATACTGATGAGCACGCCATTACTTATAGGAATAATTTGTGGCGGGGTGCTTATCGCTATTATAATTGCAATTATCTTTATACGCAGGGCAAATAAAAAGCGTTTTAAAAAACTTCAAGAAAACTTACAAAAATATAAAACTGAGAAAGAGAATCTTGAGCATGACAACAAAATAACCTTATCAAAAGACCAAGAAAATACAGAACCTATAAAAGCAGCTGAAGAAAAACCAGCTGAGAATAGAATTGAGAGCTCTGAGAAAAAGGTTGAAACGGAAAAACAAGGTCCAATCATTGAAGATTATGTTCCACCAGAGTCAACTTTTTCTCAACCAAGAAGAATGCAGCCCGAACGCACTACAAGGACTAGACAGCCAAGAAATCTAGAGAACAGAGAAATTCTTGATTTACTTAATTCCGAACGTTCCAAAATGAATGCAAGCCCGCAAAGAAGAGAGCAAAAAGATGATTTTGAAGCGTTCCTTGACGAACATGCATATTCAAGAAGGATTTTAAACAAGGATATCCTATCTAAAATTAAAGACCTTCCGCCAGAGATAAAAGCAGTTATTTTAAGCAATGTTTTCAATAAATATGATGACTAGAAGAGTGGCTTTTGCTACTCTTTTTTTAATATATATTTGAATATGAGCATATCTTAAATTGGAGACTTATATGTTCAATTTTTTTGATGAGATAAAAAACAAGGTGACAAATTTTGACCACAATTTGCTTAATGACTATAATATCATCAACTTATCAGGCAAACTGCTATATGTTGAAGGGCATCACGGTGTTACCATTTTAAGCGGAGAGACTGTGGCGTTCAAGATAAAGAAGGGCAGGGTTGTTGTAGAAGGTGAAAATCTAGTCTTAAATGAGCTTACCGATAACACACTGCTTTTGCAGGGGAAAATAAACAAAGTGGAGATATTTTGATGCTGAAAAATAGGATAACGTTTAAAGTCAAGGGACTAAATCAAGAGCGGGCTTTAAACAACATTTCAAAGAAGGTCAAGATTTTTAATTTTAAGCGAGAAGATGAAAAAAATAGTCAGTTTGAAGTGGAACTCAAGGACACAAAGGAGATAAAAAAGCTAATTGAAAATCAAGGGCTTGAAATAGTTTCTATATCTCATCGTGGATTTTTCTATAATCTCAAAAAGGCTTTTTTAAGATATGGTATAATTGCAGGAATAATTATATCGCTTATTTTTTATTTGGTGCAGTTTAATCTGGTGCTAAAAATAGAAGTATGGGGCGGCGAGAGTGCGGAGTGTCAGGAAGTAAAGAGCTTTGTTAAAGATAATATGAATAGCAATTTTAAAAGCAATATCTCCACCGACAACTTAGAAATTATGATACGAAATAATTTTGATTTTGTAAGCTCGGTGAGTGTAGCGATTGTTGGGCAAAGTTTGATTATAAACCTAAATCCAGCCGTCTTGCCAAATGAAATGGGCGATGATTTTCAGCCTATAGTCAGCGAGTATGACGGAATGATAACAGAGATAAACCTTATTCAAGGCACACTTAACGTCAATGAAGGCGATATTGTGCAGAAAGGTGATGTTTTAGTTTTGCCATACACAACTGACGCTGATGGAACGGTCTATCAGGTGCAGCCTAAGGCAGAAATCTATGCAAATGTGTGGATTAGTGCCACTGCTTCGCACTATGATTATAGAATTGAAAGCACAAGAACAGGCAATCTTTTCACAAATGTTGAAGTGCTGCTAGGAGATTTAGTTATCTATTCAAACACTCAAGAAGTCAATTTTGAAGAGTATGAAATTAAAAGTTACACCGAAGACCTTACAAAAAATTTGATTTTGCCGCTGAAATTAAGAAAGACCACCTATTATGAAATAGAAACAAAGGAAATTATTTCAAATTTTGATGACGTTAAAGAAGATAAAATTGCAGAAGCACGTCAAAAAGCCTTGATTTTTTTGCAAGAAAATGACATAATAATAAGTGAAAATTATTATATAAGCGAAGGGGCGGGTTGTCATATAGTTAGCTATACGATAACCACCAATAAGAACATAGGAGAATAAAAGTGCAAATCAATTTTGAAAAAGTATCTTTTTGTAGTAGAAGTCTTATAACAAAAATTTACCATGCAGCAATGCAAGAAACACAAAATGACCTTGAAGGAAGTGTAATAACAGTTTCATTTGCAGACGAAAAAAGAATAAGAGACCTTAACAATCAGTATAGAAAAGTTGACAGGGCAACAGACGTGCTGTCTTTTCCAATGCTTGACATTGTCTACCCACATAAGCTTAAGGAGTTTGCAAAAGAAAAATCACCAGATGGAACATTATATCTCGGTGACGTTGTGATATGCCCTAAGATTGCAAGAAAGCAGGCGAAAGAATATGGACATAGCAAAAAACGTGAGATAGGCTTTCTTGCCCTTCATGGACTTTTACATGTGCTAGGGTATGACCATATTGAAGAAAATGATGAAAAAATTATGAATGAAACTGCGGAGAAGATACTTAGCAACCTAAAATTGAAACGAGGCAAAAAGCATGTTTAGAGCAGGATATGTTGCACTTGTTGGGCTGCCAAACGCAGGGAAAAGCAGCCTTGTAAACGCTCTCGTAGGGCAAAAGGTGGCGATTATTTCATCAAAACCACAGACCACGCGTGATAATATCTTAGGTATTCTCACGGGCAGCGACTATCAAATAGTGTTCGTGGATACGCCGGGCATTCACCATAGCAAAAATGCACTTGATAGGGCAATGTCGAAAAACGTCCGGGCGGCAGTCAGCGGGGTTGACCTTGTTCTATATTTGATGGATGGCAGCAAAACGCCAACTGACGAAGAGAAGGAGTATATTGCTCATCTTGAAACACCTTGCCTTGTAGTTAAAACAAAGATAGACCTAAAAAATTTAAAGTCATTTGATGCCGATATTGAAGTATCTTCACTTACAGGCGAAAACATTGACGCTCTCAAAGAGAAGATATTGGAGCATTTGCCAGAATACCAAGATAAGCATTATATATATGACGAAGATATGTATACCGACAAGAGTGTTAAGTTTTTAATAGCAGAAGAAATACGAGAGAAAGCTCTCAATATTTTGCACCAGGAAGTGCCACATGGAGTGGCTGTTGAAATTATAAGGTTTAATGAAAGCGAAGATATTTGCTATATTGATGCCGACCTTATTTGCGAAAATGATAGGCATAAAGGTATGATAATTGGCAAGGGCGGACAAACACTAAAAAAGATAGGCTCTTATGCAAGGGGATTTGCTGAAGAACTACTAGGCAAAAAGGTTATGCTTAAAATCTTTGTCCGTGTAGAAAAAGATTGGCGAGACAGACCGGACAAGGTAAAGAGCTTGGGATATTAAATAAATTTTAATTTTTTATAGCACACATACTATATGTGTGTTTTTTGTTATAAATATTATGAAAAAAGTAGGCATGATAAACAAAATAGGCTATAAAATAAAAAAACGAAAAAAATTAAAAATTTTTAAAAAATTTGTTAAATTTGCTTGACGTGGGTTGCGGGGGGGGTATAATAAAGATAAATTAAGATATAATATTATTATCTTAAAAGCAAAGACTGTGGCTTTAGCCACTGGCCAAGAAAACAGAAACTCGAAAGAGTTTCTGATGACGCAAAAGCTTTTGCGTCATAATGCGAATTTAAAAATTCGCATGTTTTCTTGGGCAGAGCTAAAGCTCACAGCCAAGCCCGCACAGTTTTTATTTAAAGACAAGCAATATCAACCCGCACTAAATTTCTTTCAAACCAATCAAATTTTATCAAAGGGGAAGTGTTGTTCTAGGTTTAAAGTGTGACATTTGTCACAGTTGTAAAAAAATTAAATTCGCCATTGTGCCGTCATGCTATATTAAGGTATAAATACAAGAATATGCATTTATTCACCACTTGAGATTTGCATAAAACAGGCATCTTTAAACCAACTAAACAGAAAAATAAAAAAGGAGTAGAATTATTATGTCATTAAAGATAAAATTAATTTCAGTTGTTTCAGCATTTATCTTGGTGCTAAGTATGCTACTTGTGGGTGTGCTAGCCACGACGGGCAGTTTTACAATAAACTTAAAGGGCAATGTTGAATTTAATATAGACGATTCAACTTTGTATATCAAAGATATAAGGCTTTCAGATGGACAAACAGAAGGCGAGACAATAAAAAACTTTATGCCGGGCTTCGTAGGTGAAAGTTTTGAACTTGACTTTGGCTCAATCAGTTCAGATAGCGGAAGCGTGTCCATTGAAATTGACGTTATCAATACGACAGAAACCACATACAGTGCAAGCAGTCAGTCAAGCTTGTCAAATGCAACCTTAACAGTCAGCGGAACAATAGCAGGAGATAGCGTTCCACTTGACCAAGTTGCAACCTATGATGGCATCTCCGGCACAATATACATTAGTGCTCAGGTCACAAGCTCAACCACAATAAACCTTAACAACATTGTTATAGATATAGCAGAACAAACAAGCTTTACAGCAACATTTTCACATCACGGGGGTAGAGACGTGTATGTTATGGGGGATGATGGAGTAATTCACACATTAACATATAGCGGGAGTAATGATAGTTTGGAACTCGAAACAAGTTATATTTCTATTGCTAGTGATAGTTCATATTTAACGCAATTAAGTGCCTTAAATAATAGGACTTCAAATGGTTTAGTAATAGAAGACGTGGAATTATACGCTCCAGGTGGTGGGAGTTTCTATATTACTGCTAATGGCATGGGTTATGATGAAGGACACTATTATAATAGTTTTAATGATAATCTTTGGTATTTAGTAGGTTCTCCGGCTTATATCGATCATGTTTCTATAGATAGCTCTGGATATGTTTTAACTTACACATTAACGGAAAATACAGATTTTATTCTGGAGCCAGCAACTTAACTTCTTCAACAAGTCTAATTTTATATTTCTCATAGACTTTTGATTTTACTAAAGAAATAAGTTTTAATATATCATCGGCGGTGGCGTCACCTAAATTGATAATAAAGTTTGCATGTTTTTCTGAGATTTTGCCGCCGCCAATTTGCAAACCTTTAAGTCCGCACTCTTCAATCAGCTTTCCAGCTGAAAGAAGGGGCGGATTTTTAAATATACTGCCAGAGCTTAGTCCTTTTGGTTGCTTGACATGTCTTAGATATTGATATTTATAAAATTCCTTTTCTATTTCACATTTGTCTTTTTTGGGCAATCTAAATTTTGCTGACAATATAAGACAGCCACTAAGCCCGCTATCTCGATAGCATAGCGACAGTTTTTCTTTTTTGATATTTTGTATTTTGCCATTTTTTAGCACTTTTACGTTTGTGAGATAGTCAAAGATTGAACTGCCAAAAGCGGACGCGTTCATAAAGATTGCACCGCCTAAATTGCCTGGAATTGCAGCCAGCCTTTCAAAACCTGAAAGGCTGTTTTTTAAAGCATACCTAAAAATGACAGCAAGTGGGGTTGAGCAGTTTATGCTTACAACATTATCTCGCCGAGTTATCTTATTTTTCAACTTCTTTGTTGAAATAACTACCATTTCACTTGCTTTTTTAGTAAAAATCACATTACTGCCATTGCCTATAACAATAAATTTGATATTATTTACAGCAAGATAGTTATATATAAAAACAAGCTCCTTTTCATTTTTAGGGTAGAACACAATTTTTATAGTTGCTTCAGCCTTCATAGTTGTAAGCTCTTTTGCACTGACGTTTTCTTTAAATTCTATTGTCTTAACACTTAAATTTTCATTCATAGTATTTTTTATGAAATTTATCTTAAGTTGTGAGTGGAATAAAAAATAAAAAATGCATATAAAAGATTATGTTAGAAAATATAAAAAGGGCTTATATAATAGGGGTGGGTGGCATAAGCATGTCTGCTATCGCTCGCTTTTTGCATGCAGAAGGAATAGAAGTCTTGGGCAGTGATATCACAAAAAACGCAGAGATTGAAGAATTAGAAAAAGACAATATTATAAAGTTTAAACTTAAATCTTCAAAAGAATTTGTCAAATGCTGTGATATAGTTATTTTTACATCCGCGATAAGTGAAAATAACAGCGATATACTTTATGCAAAAAAGCTTGGCAAGCCTATCTATTCAAGGGCAGAGATACTTGGGCAGCTTACACAAAACAAAAAAACTATTTCAATAGCAGGCACGCATGGCAAGACCACAACAACAGGGCTTATCTCGTCAGTGCTTTTGTCGTGCGGACTTAACCCCAACATTCATATTGGCGGAGTGCTAAAAAATACAAATTCAAATGTGCATATATCAAAAAGTGATTTATTTGTGACCGAAGCGTGCGAGTATAAAGATAGTTTTTTGTCTTTCAAAAATTATATCTCGGTTGTTCTCAATATAAAACCCGACCATTTGGATTATTTCAAAACAATAGAAAACGAGTTTTCTTCCTTTCAAAAATTTGTAGATAATACTGCCGAAGATGGCTATGTGATAGTCAATAACGATGACAAATTGTCGCAAGAGCTTAATATAAAATGCAATAAAATCACCTATGCTATTGAAAATGATGCTAATGTTAAAGCGCAGCATATCTTGATTTCAAAGGATGGGCATATCTCTTTTGACGTGTTTATTAAAGGTAGCAGACAGGGCAGAATAAAACTTTCTTGTCTAGGGCTTCACAATGTATACAACGCTCTTGCCTGCTGCGGCGTATGCTATGCACTAGGCGTTCCTTTTAACAAAATTCAAAAGGGTGTTCATTCCTTTAAGGGCATTGCACGCAGATTTGAAATTTTGCAAAAGAATAAAAAAAGGATGATAGTGCATGACTATGCCCATCATCCCGATGAAATAAAAGCAATTTTAAATTTGTGCCGATTTTTAAAGTATAAAAAGGTTGTTGCAATCTTTCAGCCGCACACCTATTCGCGAACACGCGACCTTTATCCGCAATTTCTAAGCTGTTTTAACGCAGCAGATGAAGTGTGGCTTTTGCCAATATATCCAGCACGAGAAAAACCGATAAAGGGTGTCAGCTCTTTTGCCTTAGCAAAAGATTTATCTAAAAACGGGGTTAAATCCCAATATTTTAACAGTTTTGAAAAGTGCGAGCAAGCAATAATCAACTATAAAGAAAAGGGTGTGCTGTTTGCCATCTTAGGCGCTGGCGATATTGTAGAACTTGCCTACTGCTTTAAGAAAGCCTAGTCTCTATCAATATTTTTATACATTCTCTTGCGTTTTACAGTGATGGAAATTGGAATTGAAACAATTATAATTATAGAGAGTATACAAATTGCCACTATGACAACCTTGCCTACAGGTGTGTTTGCAAAAGGTTTTCTTAAAAATCTAACGTCAATTTCAATATCTTCATCGATATTATTTACACTAAACTGATTATTGTTTGTATCGACCAAAACGTCATTTACATAAACTTCAACGTCGTAATTTTCAAAATCAGTGTTGACTGTAAACTGTCTATTTTCGCCATATTCAGCACTAGTTCTATCTTGCAGGCTTGTGACAGTTCCATTGCCTTCCACGTTTATTGATATATCAAATACGATTATTTCAAATTCCGCATAAATTTCATGATTAATGCTGATACCTTGAAAAGTGTAGTTGTAATTTTTAAGGTCGTCTTGAAGATTTGAAATAAGGGCAACGTTATCTACAAAAACACTTTTAATTTTATAGCCGGTATTGGCGGAGATTTGGTATTTAATATTATCGCCATACTTATAAGTTGCAGTGCCAGCAGGGGAAATCTTTCCATTCTTGTCTGAAGATGCAGATATAGTATAGCTATTGATTTCATATTCAACATAGATTGAATGATTTTGAGTAATATTGTTAAATGTGTAACCATCTGTGCTAAATTTATCTAAATCGCTTTTGCCAAGTTCAACGCCATCAATTTCAACTTTTGTTAAATGATAGCCTTTATTTGCTGTGGCGGCGAAGAGCTGAGACGAGCCATAAGGCAAGTTGATATCTCCACTTGGTGAAAGAGTTCCATAACCATTTGTAGATGCTGATATGATAAAGGTATGTAAAGTAAATTCCACATAAATTTCATAATTTTCAGTGATATTCAGCGTAAAATAGCCATTTTCAATGATTTTGTCAAGATTTTCGCTGTCTACACTATTTCCATTTATGGTGATGGCTTGAAGATAAGCGCCTTGTCCTGCACTAAGAGTAAAGGTTGCATCTTGCCCATGAGTAAAGGTCAGATTTCCATCAGGACTAACACTTCCATATTCATTGACGCTGACACTTACAGAATAGCTATTTATTTCAAATTCCACGTAAATACTATGCGGTGCAGTGATATTTTCAAATAGATATCCACTTTCAATGGCAGCACTAAGCTTTTCATCTGACAAAGCTGCGCCGTCAACTTGGATTAAGCTTACATGATAGTCGTCAGAAGCACTAAATGTAAATAGTTTATCTTGTCCGTATTCAACAACAATTTCGCCACTAGGGGAGATGCTTCCATTTTCACTACAATTTGCTGTGATTATAAAGGTTTGAATTTCCCATTTAGCATAGACATACACGTCGCTTGCAGGCATAATGTCAAGTGTGAAAGGAGCAGTCAAATCTTGGTCTTGATACCAACCTAAGAAGTTGTAACCTGCCATAGTTGGAGCGGCAATAATATTGACCTTATCTCCACGATAATAGAATTGAGTTAATATATTTCCATCTGAAACAACATAGTAGATATGATAAATTGTTGTATCTTTAAGATAAATTGCGTTTCCGCTTTCATTTAAAATAAAGCTATAGCCTTCGCCTTGCAAGTTATCAGTGTCAATGACAGCAGAACTACTTAGGGTGAAGATAGGGTGACTTTCATCAAGATAAGCTTCATAATTATAAAAATCTACATATAAAACTAAACTTGAGTATAGACTATCATTGATATTTACACTAAAACTGCTTCTGCTGTTGTCGATATAGTAATTTGTAAACTGACAGCCACTTGAAATGTTAACGCAATTTAAAATGTCGCCACTTTCGCGGTCTGAGATAATCACATCATAGAAGCTTTCGTCTATTGCACGGTTGTTAAGAGATACACCACCATTAAGGTTTAAAGTATTTGTGAAGCTATCATAATTTGCATTATCAATAACATTGTATAAAATAATTGCCCTGCATTCATTGTTTCCAAATCCGCCACCCGTGATAGTTATATCACCATCATAATAAGACGCTATAAGATAAATAAAGCTGTTATTGATTATTGATGACGTGTTTATTGTAAGTTTGCCATTTGTTACGTCAAATAGATTTCCACTCGTCGCGGTGCAGTTTGAGATTGTGCCGCCACTTAAAGTAGTATTAGCTAGGTCAATAAGCCCGCCACTTCCTGTTTTATTTATATTCGTTATTGTTCCGCCTAGCATATTGAAGGTTGCGTTTCCGCTTTCTTGAATAAGACTTTCAAGTGTAAAGTTTTGAATCCTTGCATTTGATTGCATTTTTAGCAGCGCCCCATCTTCCAATAGGAATAGGGTGTCAAAGCTGTCACTTTGCCCATCAATCACAAGACTTGTTATGACTAAGCCTTGATAGGTAGCTTCGGTTGAGCCAAGTGTGAGTGTTTTACTTATTGTTATAAGCGAAACGTTTTCCAAAGCACTCGTCATAAAAATTGACGCGTTATTTGTTGCAATAATAGAAATATCATAAGAAATCACAAGCGGTTCTGTCAGATAACAGTCAGCTGTCAAGACAATAACTGTCCCGTCAGAGCTTGCATCCACTGCGTCATTAAGTGACTGGTAGTATTGCCAAGAAGTGCCATCGTAGATTTGTGCCACATTATTTTGCACAAGCATGCTTGTTGTCACCGTGCAAATGCTTGAGTATATACTTTTTCCGCCCCAAGCACTGATATAAACAAAGTATTTCTTTTCGCCAATGTTGCTAGTATCTATTCTCATGGAAGAGCTCGTCTCGCCTGCAATAGCAACGCCATTTGTTATTGTATCTTCAGTTTGATACCATTGATAAGAGAGAATAAATCCTGCTGCGGTAATTGATAGACGTTCATTTGTATATTGCGTAACACTTTTTGTAGATGGAAGGTCGGAAATTATTTCAAGCTCATCAAGTGCAACAAAGATATTTCCATAATCATCACAATACTCTTCTGCACTGCTATCTTTATAGCCATATACGGTGATACCGCTATCTATTGCACGTCCATAGACGGTGGTTAGCGTTAGACCGATATAAACTGATTTGACCTGAGAATTTGCGAAGTTGTTTGCTCCCATAAGCTCAATGTTTGGCAGATAGACTTCAGTTAGAGCAGTGCAGCCGTCAAAGATATGTCCGTTCATATCATAATTTATATATCTCGGTGCAATTTGAGTGACACTATCAAGATTTATTGAACTTAAAGAAGTGCAGTTTTCAAAGGCATAACCACCAATGAAATATACGTTTTCAAATGTGACTTCAGTCAAGTTTTCACAATTTGAGAAACAATAAGAATTGATTATTTGACAGCTGTCTGGAATAACAACGGTTTCAATTATATTGTCATAGAAGAGATAGTCGCCAAGTTCTTCCACACTTCTGCCGTCAATCACGTCAGGAATAACAAGATTTTTAAAATGCCCGGTATATTCAATTACAACATTATTTGAGTCTATAACAAAGAAGTTGCTAACGTCATCATTTGGATTGAAAAGCTCCACAGTGTAGACAATAGAACTTGCCACTGTGCTTCCATTTACTATTTTCAGTGCAATAAATTTGTATATAACAGAGTTTGTAACGTTAAGCGGTGATAGATATTCATAAGAATTTTTGTCAGGTGTTGTTCCGTCAGTTGTATAGAAAATTCGATAGCCACTGTCACTTGACGAAACATTAAGTGTCAAACGACTTGTAAATTCGGTGTAAGTTTCCGTGCTGACAACATTGCCACTGCCGTCTTTAAACGATAAAACATCTTGATTATTTTGAACATTGAAATATTTTAAATCTAGCATTCCATAGCCATAGAATATATCCTTGCCGGGCTCGCCCAAATCAGTGGTGTTTTGATAGAGCCTTGCTTCAATCTCATCTGCCGTATATGTATGGCTGCTTCCATTCCAATACTGCAAATCGCAACAAAGCAGTGCAACGGCGGCACTCACATGCGGAGCTGCCATAGATGTTCCGCTCATAGATGCGTATCGATTAGACTGCGAATTATAATAGAAATAAGCTGAGATAATACTTGAGCCAGGCGCCGCAATATCCACACTCTGCCCAAAATTTGAATAGCTTTCGTCAAAACTATAGCTATCTCCATCTCTTTTTAGGGCAGATACTGTGATAACGTTATCGCTATTTGCTGGCATATAATTTGCAGTATCAAGTTTATCATTCCCGGCAGAAACAACAGATAAAATATCTTGCTCCCTTAGGGTTTCAAACCAACTGTCAAGTTGCGACAGGGTGGAGGTATCACTCACGCCACCTAAACTTAAGTTAATACAGCAGATATTGTAAGAGCTATAAACCGCTTGTATTCTTTCAAAAGCAAGCAAAACTTGACTAAAAGTTCCACTGCCACTAGAATTTAAAACTTTTATAGGAAGAATTTTAACATTGTCAGGGGTGGAAGAAGTTATAATCCCAGAGACATGCGAGCCATGCCCTTGATCGTCTTCAAAACTATATCCGCTATATGTATTTGTAGTTTGATAATAACTATATCCAACAAGTCGTCCTCTATTTGATAAAATCCTGTCTTGCAACATTTCATGCGATGTATTTATACCTGTATCAAGCACGGCAACCACAACTTCTTCATCTGTGCCAAAGCTGCTTAAATAGTCGTTTATTCCGCCAGCATTGATTGCACCGTAGCCCCAATTTAGATGATTTGAATAATCATATTCATTGTCGGAATAGTCATTTGCAGAGATAATTTGGTCAACAATCACTAAAATGTCATCATTTTGAGATAATTTTGAGTAAGCATATTCTGTTTGCTCTTCGCTTGCAAAGCATAAGAACGATATATCTTTGTATCCGTCAACAACCTTGTTTGCACCATACGTGCTATCAAGTTTGCCAACAGTGATAAGACGTTTAAGATAAAAGGTTGAATATTCGCTATTATTTGCACCATTGAAGCTCTTGCTGTTTAAATTTTCATCATCTATTGTATCATTTAAAGCCACCGCCGCTTTTTCAAATTCATAGAAGTCTTCCACCGAGTATTGGTGAGAACTGTTAAAGCTGCCATTAAGTGAAAACACGGCAAGTATAAGACAAGCTAGGCACAATAAAACTATGAAAAATCTATATGTATTTTGTTTAACCATAATATCTCCCTTTGGCTTTTGTAATTATTATAATTATATTATTTCTATTTAATTTAATAAATATTAAATTAAAATCATATTCAATAGTATTCTATCATAATTTTCAAAAAATGTAAATGATATTAGAATAAAAGTCTAAAAATATATTTTTAAATTTTTTTATAATCATTTTGTAAAATATTGCAAATCTTTTATAATAAATCTATAAAAACATTAAATGTTTTTTTAATAAAAGGGGATAATATGGATAAAAAATATCAAGCACTCTTCACAAGTTGGAAGATAGGCAATGTAGAAATTAAAAACAGGATTGTTCTATGCCCAATGGGCGGAACGTCACTCTTTGGATGGATGGAACCTCACCATTTTGACCAAGACGCAGCCGACTTTTTTATGGACGTTGCAAAAAACAATGTTGGGCTTATTATTCCGGGCATAGCACCGCTTAAAAATCTGATAGGCGGGCAGTGGCTATATAAAAGCAAAAAGTCATTCAAAAAACTTAAGCCATATATGGAAGAAATCCACAAAACAGGTGCTAAACTCTTCATTCAGCTCACAGCAGGTTTTGGACGCTCTTTCTCAATACCAAACGCAATGGTGCCTATGCTTAAGCATAAGGTTTTAAACGCACTTGTAAAACCAATATTCGACGTGCGATATCTCTGTGCATCACCAAGCAAGCTCCCATCACGTTGGGCAGAAGGCGTGCTTACAAGGGCTGTAACAAAGAAGGAAATTGAGAAGATGATAGACGCCTTTGCAAAGACTGCAAAACTATGTAAAGAAGCAGGTGTAGACGGCGTGGAAGTTCACGCTGTGCATGAAGGCTATCTACTTGACCAATTTACAACAAAGTATACAAACTTTAGAACAGATGAGTATGGCGGAAGCTTTGAAAACCGCTATAGATTTGCAGTGGAAGTTGTCAAGGCTATCAAAGCTGCGTGCGGGCAAGATTATCCTGTGTCATTAAGATATTCTGCGGTAAGCAAAACAAAGGGCTTCTGTCAGGGGGCAATTCCGGGCGAAGAATACACTGAAGTCGGAAGAGATATGGAAGAAAGCTTGAAAGCCGCAAAATATCTCCAAGATGCAGGCTATGACATGTTTGATTCAGATAATGGAACGTATGATGCTTGGTATTGGGCTCATCCACCAGAATATATGCCACAAAACTGCAATCTAAAGGATGTCAGCGAAGTTAAAAAAGTGCTTGATATTCCTGTTGTCTGTGCTGGAAGAATGGAGCCTGATGTGGCTGCAAAGGCTATAGAAAATGGCGAAATAGATGCAATGGGTGTTGCAAGACAATTCCTTGCAGATCACGCATGGGTGACAAAATTAAAAGAAGAGCGTCTTGAAGATATCATGCCATGTATTTGCTGCCATAACGGCTGTTTCCCAATATCTCACTATAAGGGCGTGGCAAATGCGGGCGCACTCAGCGACACAAAACACATGTCGCGTTGTGCAATAAATCCACTTACAATGCAAAATCATAAATATGATATTGTTCCTGCAAAGAAACAAAAGACAGTTGCTGTCATCGGTGGCGGCGTTGGCGGTATGGAAACAGCACGTATTGCAACTCTTCGTGGGCATAAGGTCACAATATACGAAAAAACTGACCGCTTGGGCGGGGTGTTTATCGCAGCATCAGCACCATCATTTAAAGAAAAAGATAGACAGCTTATTGATTGGTATCGCAGACAGATAGAAAAACTTAATATCGACGTTAAATATAACACTGAAATTAAGGATTTATCTTCTCTTAAAGCTGACGAGATAGTGATTGCAACGGGTGCAAAACCTAAAACTCTGCCTTTGAAGGGTGGCGAAAACTGCATTGAAGCTTGCGAGTATCTCTATGGCAGGGAAGTGGGCGAAAATGTTGTAATCATCGGCGGCGGACTTAGCGGCTGTGAGATTGCCTACGACCTTTTCTTGAAAGGCAAAAAGCCTGTTATAGTTGAAGCAAAGAATGACCTTATGGTTTCAAATTCTCTTTGCCTTGCAAACTCATCATATCTTCGTGACTATTTTGTATACAAGAAAGTTCCTGTTTATCTTGAAAGCAAAGTGCTTGAAATTGCAGGTGATAAGGTTTTAATTCAAGATAAAGACGGCAAAAATATTGAGCTTAAGGCAGACAGCGTCATCTCTGCCATTGGCTATAACCCTTCACCGATTGCAAAGCCATCAAAGCATGTTCATATCGTTGGCGACGCACTTAGCGTTGGAAACTTGCGAACAGTTGTATGGCGTGCATGGGAAGTTGCCGAAAAAATTTAATTTTAATTAAATTGGTTAAAAAATAAAGTAAAAAGGCAATAAATTAAATTATATTAAAAAATCTCCACAAAATAAATTGGAGATTTTTGTTTTATAAAGAATTTTTAAAATTTAAATAAAATCGTCAAAATTATTAAATTTTTTATTATTTTTAATATTATTTTTAATTTTTTATTATTTTTAATATTATTTTTAATTTTTTATTATTTTTAATATTATTTTTAATTTTTTATTATTTTATATTATTTTTATATAGTTTTTTATATATAATTTTTTATTTATCTTTTAATTTTAATTTAATTTTTAAATTTATATTTTATTCAATTTTTTAAGATTTAAAAATTTTCTGGCTCTGTTTCATAGATTGACAGCAGTGGACCATTTTCGTCATATCTAATTTCTATTGAATTTTCAGTCACATACATTTCAATGCTTTTTGGGAATGGGCTAGGCTCGCCATCCTTATCGCCTTCATTGCGTATGCCTGCATAATAAGTTGCCACTCCTAAAATGCCATCAGCACTTGCATCTTCTTCGGTGTAGAGATAAGCTATTTTTCTTTCAGTAAGATATTTTCTAATATACTTTTCAAGTTGAAATTCAAAACGACGGCGCTGCTCTTGCATAACAAATATGTCTTTTTTCTTTCTATATGTATATATCTCTTCAGCATACTTGAAAATTTCTGCAATAACGCTTAAGTCTTTTATTTCATTAGGGTCAATATCTCTATATTTTTCAATGTTTTCACGTGCGTCTTGATATGCGATTTTGTCGGTTGTTCCATCGATTTGGTCAGCCCACCATTTAACAGCAATAGAAACAATTTTGTCAATTTCTGTCATAAAAAACTCCTTCTATACAATAATATCACCACAAATGCTCCTTGTCAATGCCAACTTTTTGCAAATCATTGAATTTTTGAATAAAAGGATAAAAGTTTTTGTTTGATATTTTAGTATTTTGGTTGTATAAATCTATTCTGGCAGTGGGAGAAGTCCGCAATAGTATATATCTAAATTTTTAAATCTTAATTTTTTCTCATCCTTTTGCTCACTTGCTTTGCATTCGCGTAAGATTGTTGCCCCAGCAACAAGGTTTAGATTTTGTTTGTCGGCAAAGGCAAGCATAGAGTCAAAGGTTGCACCTGTTGAGAAAACATCGTCAACAAATAACACTCTTTTATTTTTTAAAGACTCAAGTTCTGGCTCAGAAACATAATAGGTGCTTTTGCCAGAAGTTATACTTTCACCGCTAGTTGAAACAGGGTTTAGCATATAACATTTTGCTTCTTTTCTTAGACAAACATAGTCCTTTCCTGTGGCTCTTGCAACTTCCTGTGCAATAGGAAGTCCTTTAAGCTCTGTTGTTAAAATTATGTCAAAATCGACATTTTTTAACTGTTTTTTCAGGTTTTTTGCTGCTTTTTTTAATAACTCCATATCTCCAACACAGTTAAACCCTGCAATAAATTGCCCAGATGGCGTTTTTAATATTGGCAAATTTCTCGTAAGACCAAGAATCTTTAATGTGTAATATTTTATCATATCATTCTCCTTAAATTTATATTTTTATTGATTTTTAAGTTTTTATCAAATTATATTTTCTTTATTCCAATTAGGATTATGTCTAAAAAGCTGTGACGGGCGGTGACCTTTATCTTGAGTGTATTCATTGAGTGGAAGCACAAGCTCGGCAGTTTTGCGTCTAAAGTTTGCATCTAGCAGTTTTTCTCCTAGTATCACTTCATAGCTGTTTTTAAGCTCAGTTAAAGTGAATTTTTCTTTCATAAGGTTGAATATTATGTCAGTATATTCAAGCTTGTTTCTAAGTCTTGTCAGCGCGTAGTATATGATTTTTATATGGTCAAAGGCAAGGCTTGTTTCTTTAATTTCAATATTGCTGCTTTCTTCAATTCCGTCTTTAGTCTGAGTTGATAAAAGGGTGTTTTCAAGCACAATATCGTTGGATTTTAAAGTTAATTTTATATCTTTTTTAGAAATATAGCCATTTTCCTTAAATTTTGTGTCATTTTTTTCTATTTTTAGGTCAATATCAAACCAATCTCCGCTTGTAAGCTTTTCTTGATTTGTCAGCAGCATATAACTCACAGATAGCACTCTCGTTCTCGGGTCGCGTTGTTTTTGCCCAAATGTGTAGAGCTGTTCATAATAGAATTTGTTCAGCCCAACCTTGTTTTTAACGCAAAGCTTCATGGTGTCACTTAGCTCATGATTTAAGTCGATGAACGTGCCAACAACAGAATAACAATCTTTAAAAGGTGGATACTTTCTTTTCATAAGATAAACCTGCAATTTTTTTTCAGGCAGTTTTCTATAATTGTTCGAGTCCTTGTCAACAAGTCTTAATATAACGGCATCAACTGTGACAGATGGCTTCTCGTATTCACTGTCGCTATAAAGTTCTAGAAATTTTTTATCTTCTTCTGATATTCTCATTTTTGCTCCTTTTTATCAAAATAATTTTCAAAATTGTTCTTAAAGCTTGTTATTTCTCTTTTATGCAGATTGCGTTTATGCATAAGTTCAATTTTGTCAAAGCTGTCATCTTTAATGCCATAACGGATAAATTTATCTAAACTATCATAGCTAAATCCAAGTTTCTCTTCGTCGCTTTGCCCAGAGAGCCCATCATCTGGCACTTTGCAAACATAGTTTTTGTTTAAACCAAGTTCCAGCCCAAGCTCAACAACTTCACTCTTTGTAAAGTTTGCAAGGGGAGCAAAATCTCCCACATTGTCGCCCCATTTTGTAGTATAACCAACTTCTTTTTCAGAGAGATTGGATGTGTTTGCAACAAGATAACCGAGACTTCCTGCTATTGCATACAAAAGTGTCATTCTAATTCTAGGCGGAAGATTAAAGGTTGTAACAGTGTTTAAATCACTTGTGACTTTTCTTACGCTTCCAATAAATAGGTTATATATATCTTGTATATTTATTATATAATAATTGATACCAAGCTCCTTGCAAGATTCTTCAGCAATATGGCAGTCTTTCATGCTTCCGTTTGGCATTATAATTCCAAGCACCTTGTCTTTGCCTAGTGCGTTGACGCAAAGGGCGGCGGTGACAAAACTATCTTTCCCGCCACTCATGCCTAGTATTACGCCTTTTGCATGAGCGGAATTAACATACTCATAAATCCAGCTTTCTATATTTCGAGCAATATTTTTGTCCATAAAACTTCTCCTTTTAGATATTTTCATTATGATAATAACATATTAGAAATATTTTGTCAACTTTTTTTTGTAAAAATAGTTGACATGTTACAAATATTGTGATATTATCATACTAATAATAACAAAGGGCATTATGATTTAACTGCTAAAGTTTTGCTTTAAAATCATTAATTAACCTTAATTATTATCAAAAAAGGAGAAAAATTATGAAAATGTTGATTGTTGTTGATATGGTAAATGGCTTTGTGGAGCATGGAGCACTTGCTGACAAGAGCATCCATAGAATAGTGCCAGCACTTTTAGAGAGAATAAAATTGGCTCAAAAAGAAGGGGAAATGATTGTTGCTTTTAGAGATTGCCATAGCGAGAATGATGAAGAATTTAAATCATATCCACCACATTGCCTAAAGGGAAGCAGTGAAAGTGAGCTTATAGACGAGCTTAAGCCATTTGAGAAAAGTATGATTCTCATTGATAAAAACACCACAAATGGATTTATAACACCAGAGTTTCAAGAGCTTATCAAATCGAGCTATTTCACTGATATTGAAATATGCGGTTGCTGTTCTGATATCTGTGTGAGCGATTTAACCTATAGTCTTGCAAAATATTTAAGCGAGCATAAGATAGACACAGCTATCAAGGTAGATGAAAGGCTGATTGACACATTTAATGGGCAAAATCATAACGCGGACGAAGTGAACAAAAAATGCCTTGACGATTTCAAACAAATTGGAGTTTCCGTTCTATCTAAGGATGAACCAAGAGAGCATCTTGTTTGCTCACTTAAGACCACAAAAAATAGGTTTTTAAACCTATATATTGCAACCTATCAAACTAAAAAAGGGCTTTTAAATTATGAAGTTGTCACAAGAAGAAATCTTCCTGAAGTGGTGATGCCGCACGCTCAAACGGACGCCGTAAATATCTTGCCATATCAATATAAAGACGGAAAGACCTATGTATATTTGATAAGAGAGTTTCGCTATCCTTTAAATGATTTTGTATATGGCTTGCCTTCAGGTCTCATTGAAGAAGGAGAAGACGGAAAAGTTAGTGCAGCACGAGAATTGCAGGAAGAGATAGGGGCAAGGGTTATTAAGATTGAACGCACTATGACACCGGCCTATACCTCTTGCGGTATGTCAGATGAAAATATAGACTTCTATCAAGCCGAAGTTGAACTTGTGGGAAATCAGCGTCTAGACGGCAACGAAGATATATCAATAGTTCCGGTTGAACTATCCAAACTTGAAATCCTTTTGAACAGCAGAAAGATGGGTGCTCAAAGCAAATTGCAACTCAAAGTATTCCTGCAACAAGAGAAGATAAAAGCACTAGAAAAAGAGATAAGTGATTTAAAGGAGAGAGAATGAAATATAAGACAGGATGTTTTGTAGGGAAATTTTTGCCACCACATATAGGTCATCTAAGTGTTATAGATAAGGCGCTACGAGAATGCGAAAATGTTGTTGTGGTATTGGCAGAAAGCCCTAACCGTTCACAAAAATTATGTGAAAAAGCAGGTTTTCCATATTTTTCACCACAAAAAAGGCTAGAATGGATGAAAAAACACTATAAAAACAATAAAAACATGAAATTTATCTTTTTTGATGAGACAGGAATAGAGTCGAGTGATTTAAAAACTTGGTCAGAAAAATTTAAAAGACAGATAAAAAATATAGATGCAAAGTATGCCGACGAAAGCTATAGAAATCTTAATGAAACCTATTTCCCAGAATGTAAATTTGTGCCTATCGACAGAGATAAAATTGCAATTCATGGCACAGATATAAGAGAAAATAGAGAAAATATCAAGTTTATGATACCGGAAGGCAAAAAAGAAGTAGAAGATTATTTCAAAAAAACAATAGATAAAAAAGGAGAGTAATTATGGATAATTTAGTTATTGATTTTTATGAATTAACAATGGGACAAGGGTATTTTAACAATAAAATACATGAAAAAACAGCTTGTTTTGACTTATTTTTCAGAAAATGCCCAGATAGTGCAAGTTTTGTCATCGCAAATGGTGTGCAAAAATGTTTGAATTTTCTTGAAAATTTCCATTTCAGCAAGGATGACATTGACTATCTCAAAAGTCTAGGAACTTTTCAAGATGACTATCTTGATTATTTAAGCAAACTTAAATTTACAGGAGAAGTCTACGCAGTGCCAGACGGAACTATAGTTTTTCCTAACGAACCTGTCATAACTATAAAAGCACCACTTTTGCAAGCTCAGCTTGTTGAAACTGCGCTTCTGATTCTATTCAATCACTCGTCACTGATAACAACAAAGGCATCTCGTATTGTTAGGGCAGCTAAAGGTCGCGGTGTTATGGAATTTGGCACGCGTCGTGCTCAGGGTAGCACGGCTGCTGTTGATGGTGCGGCTGACGCTTATGTTGCTGGCGCTATAGGAACTGCATGCACTCTTTCCGGAAAACTCTATGGCGTTCCAGTCTTAGGCACAATGGCACATAGTTTTGTGCAAAGTTTTGACAGTGAATATGAAGCTTTCAAGGCATATGCTTTGTCCTTCCCAGATAATGCAACCTTGCTTGTAGACACCTACGACACCTTAAGAAGTGGCGTTCCTAATGCAATCAAGGTGGCAAAAGAGGTGCTTGAGCCAATGGGTAAGACTCTTGCGGGAATAAGGATTGACAGTGGCGACCTTGCCTATCTTACAAAGCAGGCAAGAGTAATGCTAGACGAAGCTGGACTTACTAAAGCTAAGATTTGTGTTTCAAATTCACTTGATGAAAGTGTTATCAGCGCACTATTAAATCAAGGTGCACCAATAGATACTTTTGGGGTAGGTGAAAATCTTATCACAGCAAAATCTAACCCTGTATTTGGTGGTGTTTATAAGCTTGTTGCAATAGAAGAAGATGGAACGCTCGTTCCAAGAATAAAAATTTCAGACAATATTGAAAAGGTAACAAACCCAGCTTTTAAAGATATAATCAGACTTTACGACAAAAATGGCAAGATAATAACAGATATTTTGTCGCTTTTTGGCGAAAAAGCACCTAAAGCTCCTATAAAATTGAAAGACCCAGATGTTAGTTGGAAGTTCAAGGTTGTCAAAGACTTCACAGCAAAACATATCAGAGAAAAGATGATGGAAAATGGGAAAATTATTTATAATCTAAAGACACTTGATAAGGTGAGAGCAAATGTTCAAGCAGAGCTTGACACATTGTGGGAAGAAAATAAGAGACTACTAAACCCACAAACCTTCATCATAAACCTAAGCCCATCTCTTCAAAAGGTAAAAGAAGAACTACTTGAAGAATATTCAACTGCCAAGCAAAAACATTTTTAAAATTTAATAATTTTGCATGGAAATATTTATTCTTTTGTTATAATTGATTTATCATAGCTTAATATGATAATATCATTAACAAAAGGATGAAAGATGAAAAAAGGAAAAATAAAAATAGCAGTTGATATAGATGATTGTATTTGCAACACAGTTGATGCTGATTTTAGTTATGGATACTATTATGCTCGTGAAAATGGATTGCTGGCAGAAGGAAAAGATTATGATAATAGTTACTTTGATGTCACGCAAACCTTTAATATTCCAGAAGATAGAGTGGATGATTTTCATATAAAAGAGAAAAGGATATTGATGAAAAGAAATAATATGTTTCCATCTGCCTTTGCCAGCAGTGTGATAAATTCTCTATATCAACATTGTGAGATTATATTTTTGACTGCGAGAGTAGATAAATATTTTCAGCATAAAACTCTGTCATTTACAAAAAAGTGGTTGAAAAAGTTTGGGTTTAAATATGATAGAGTGGTAATTTCTCAAGATAAACAGAAATTTTGTGTAGAAAATGACATTGATTTAGTTATAGAAGACAGAAATGCGAAGATTTTTAATGATGTGGGAATACCTACAATTCTTATGCTGAAATCATATAATCATGGCTATAACAATTTGCTTTCTACTCATGCAATCAACTTCATTCATCTTTTTGATATTATAAATAAAAAGTATTTCAACAATGAATTAGAACTTAAATTATAAATTTTTATTAAAAATAATTAAATTTTTGTAAAATTATTTAATTTATTTTATATTTGCTAAAAAATTCTTCTGTAGATATAAGCCCTGTTCTATTTATCCTTTTGAGATGTGATAAAACTGTAGGGTCGCCTTTATAAACCTTATTTATGCCTTCATTACATGTCAAAAAAGCTTTAAAGCCTATATCTCTTAATATGTTTTCACTTTCTTTGCTATATTTGCCAAAAGGATAGGCAAATACCTGAGAAGTAAATCCGCATTCTTGTTGAAGCTTATTTTCAAGTCTTAATACGTCATCTGACAACGCCTTCTTATAATCTTCATCACTTTCGCCGCTGGTCCTTGCTATGCCAAACCTAGGCTTAAACTGATGCATTTTGTAGGTATGATTGCCTATTTCAAATAGACCTGAGTCATGCAAAGTTTTTATCTCGCTCCATGTTAGATAAGAATAATTAGGGTTGTCAATGTCACCACTAGAGGTGCTATACTCTGAGAAACAACCAATTACATTAAGATTTGCTTTAAAGTTATACTTTTTAATTATAGGATAGGCATAGAAATAGTTATTATAGTGCCCGTCATCAAATGTTAAGACAACAGGTTTTTTAGGAAGTTCTTTTTTATTTTCACAATAATCTATAATGTCCTGTATAAAAATTGCTTCATAACAATGTTTTTTTAAATATTTTATATCATCTTCAAGCATGTCAGGAAAAACAGCATAGTTTCCTTTTTTAGATTTTAAAACCGAATGATACATTAAAATAGGGATACTAACATATTCCTTTTCGCTATCTTGCACAAAACTCAAAGGGTTAAAGCTTAAGCACATTATAGCCCCACTTAACAGCATAGCTAAAATAATTGTAAAAAACAAAAATTTCTTTTTCATAATAATATTATTTGCACAATTTTACTATTTATTATGTAATTTTTTTACTTTTTTTAAATAGAAGCTAAATGTAAAATTTCATGAATGTTGCAAAAGATAAAATAGCTATAATAATAAACAATTAAAGTTTATTTATAAACAAAACCGATTGTTAACTTTCTGACTATCGGTTTATTTTGTTTCTTTTGAGTTGTCTTGTGCTTCTTGGTCTTTTGTTTTATATAGAAGTTCAACTTCACCATGCTTATAAATTTCAATGTCGAAATCCCTTCCATGCAGAGAATATTCGCTCGATATGTCACTGCTCAGCTTTGAAAAGTCCAGTCCATTATATGATTTATAGGATAGACTGATATATTTCCCTGTCGAGAGTGTGATTTTTATATTGTTTTTTGAAAATCTTTTTGGCAAGGCGACATAATAGGTAAGTTTCCCATTTTTGCAGTCCACTAACCCATATTTTATCTCCGCATTTTGCAAAATAGGGTAGGTTGAATTTTGCTCTACCCAGAAATTATGAATGCATGCCGAATTTCCTTTTTCAATTTCTAAACCATTTGCATAGAGAGTTAGAGTAGGAAGAGTTTTGTATTCTAATTTTAAATTGTGAATGTTGTTGTCAATCTCTTTAAAGGTGATTTTTGGAAAAAATTTAAAATTTTCGCTTATTTTAGCCTGTTTTGGATTAAATCCATGCAATTTTTTAAAAGCGCGAGAAAAAGCTTCTATGCAATTATATCCACACATAAAGGCAATCTCGGTCACTGGTCTACTTTTCAGCAAAATAAAACTATTGCTTAGTCTACGCAAGCGAATATACTCCTTTATTGTGTAGCCTGAGAGCAAACTAAAAGCATTGTTCAGTGAATAATAGTTGATTCCTGTTAAGGTGGACAACTTTTTGCTTGTTATATTTTCAAACAAATTTTCTTCAATATAGTTTGAGATTTTGTTTAAAGATGAGTATATATTCATACAAAAATTATATCAAAAAATTTATTTAATTTCAACACAAAAAAATTCTAAAGCTGACTTATTTTAAACAAAAATAGTCAAGTTTATCATTGTAAATAGTGCTAATCTATGGACAGGAGGAAAAACATATGATTAAATTTTTGGGTAAAGATATGCCAGAGCAAGAAGCATATGAAGAAATTATCAATAAGCTTAGTCTTTTTATTGAAAGCGAGCAAGTTTTGCTTGACACCTTATATGAAATAAGGGATTATTGTGAAAAAAAGATAAGTGATGGAATGGGAACAATTCAAGGAAATGAAACCATTGATGCAATCGGGAAAACAACCTTTGTGGTTATGAAAAAAATGTTTGCTTCTCAGCGTATAAAAGAAGATGAAAAATGGGAAAAATCAAGCAAAAGGGCAAAATAAATGAATTTATTAAAGATGTAGAGAAATCAGCTAAAGCAATGCAACAAACTATAGATGGCATATCAGCCACAATTATGCAAGCCAATAAAAACTATTCACCAAGCGTGATAAAGGACCTAGTTGATGTCTATATTGATATGACAGAATGGGGACTTGAAATGTATAAAGACCAATTAGATTGGGCAAAGGAAAATGTTGAAGTCGTTGAAAGGGGAGAATAATGAAAGAATTGTCAGTTGAAGAGATGAAAAATCAATTAAGCATGGATCTTCTTAAAACTCAAAAGAAATATTTAAATGAAAACAAATTAAAAGAAGCTTTAGCAGTCAATGAAGCGATGGAGCAGTTTATAAATTTTTGTGTGTTTCTATCATCAATAAAATTGGCAGACTAAGAGAATCTAACAACTTTTTGTTTACGTTGAAGTCTATGTAATGAAGAAAGCTAAGAAATAGAATCTTTATAAAAATTACTCATAAAAAATAAAAAAGGTTATAAAAATCCCAAGTTTAATTGAAGTGCACCCAAATAGCTTGGGATTTTTTTAGTGTCTATTTAGTTGACAAAAGTGAATTTATTCTATATAATTAGTATGAAAATGGACTAATATGGAGCGGATTATGATAGCAGGCAAAGAAATAAATGAACTTGTGAATAGTTATTGCAAGTTAAGGGATAGGCAGTATGCGGTATATCACAAATGTGCAAGACAAAATAATTTATCAACAAATGAATTGTTTGTGCTAGATATTCTTTGGTTTGCAAAAAATGGAACAACACAAAAAGAAATTTGTGAGCGACTTTCTGCAAATAAACAGACGATTGCGTCGATTGTGAACAAGTTTTATAATAAAGGGTATGTTGAATATTTTGAAGTCAAAGAAGATAGACGAAACAAACTTATCAAGTTTACTGAAAGCGGATTGAAATATGCAAAACAAATCATTCCGCCAGCTGCCAATGCTGAAAATTTAGCTATGGCAAATTTAGGAATAGAAAACATCAAACAGCTTGTGAAACTGACCACATGCTTTGCTGAAAATATGGAAATAGAATTTGATAAAATTTCAAATAAAAAGGAGAAATAAAATGGAATTTTATGATATTATAAACAAAAGAAGAACAACAAGAGAGTTTTTAGACAAGCCTGTTGACTTTGAAAAAATCAAAAGAATCTTAGAAGCCTACAACAAAGCGCCAACTTGGGACCATAATCGTAATTGGCAATTCATAATTTTAAGGACAGACGAAGAAAAGGAATATGCCTTTGAATATGCAAGGTCTATTGCAGACAAGTTTGATGCAGAAAAATACTTAAATTTCCCAAGACCTTATCCTATCACGCTTGGGCAAAAAATGTATGGCTATGCTATGCCATGACAATACACAATGTTAAAAGAAGCGCCTTATGTGGTTATTCCACTCTTTAAATCAAAAGAATTAAATGGTGAGTATGTTTCAAAATTAAATCCATTTGCAACTATTTGGTGCGTAATAGAAAATATTTTCTTGGCAGCAACTGCTGAAGGCTTGTCTTGTTCTATGCGAATACCACTTAATAAGGAGCACGATATAGTAAAAGAAAAACTAAAAGTGCCACCAACCTATATGATACCAGTCTTTATTGGTATCGGCTATGCAAATCCAGAAGAAAAAGTGCTAGAACAATATTCGCCTGATATAAACAAACAAATTCGCTTTGGCAGGTGGAAATGATTATAAATAAGATTAAAGTTAAAGAAATAATCACAAAATCAAACTTGCCTGTCTGTGATTATTCTGTCAATCCATATGTTGGCTGTCAGCATGCCTGCAAATATTGCTATGCCTGCTTTATGAAGCGTTTTACAGGGCATAACGATGATTGGGGCACGTTTGTTGATGTGAAATATTGGGATAAAATCAAAAATCCACAAAAATATAATGGCAAGGAGCTGTTTCTTTGCTCTGTCACAGACCCTTATCAGCCTTGTGAAGAAGAGTATCAAAGAACAAAAATACTGCTTGAAGAATTGAAAGGCAGTGGAGCAAAACTTTCTATCTCCACAAAAAGTGACTTAATTTTGAGGGATTTAGAGCTTATAAAATCATTTCCAAATGCTCGTGTGTCGTGGTCAATAAACACCTTAGACGAAGATTTTAAGAATGATATGGATAAGGGCGTCTCAATCGAAAGACGATTTAACGCAATGAAAATTTTTCACGACGCAGGCGTTAGAACGACTTGCTTTATCTCACCAATCTTTCCAGGCATAACTGATGTTAAGGCAATCATTGAAATGGCGGAAGATAAATGCAATCTCATATGGCTTGAAAACTTGAATTTGCGTGGAACCTTTAAGCCTGTGATAATAAGCTACATAAAACAAACCCGCCCTGAACTCTATCCACTTTATGATGAGATTTACAACAAAGGCAGTAACCTATATTGGCAAGAATTAGACGCAGATCTTCAAAAATTTGCAAGTGAGAAGGGGCTTGAATATAAAACAAATGATGATAGTTTTTTAAAGCCTTTTGAAGCAAAACCTGTTATTGTAAACTACTTCTATCATAGTAAAATTAAAAAATCAGCAAAGAAATCTTAAAAATTAGAATAAAAAATACATTTTTTTCAAAAATTTTACTTATCTTTTAAAAATAGCCACCATCAAACTAAATGGCAAACTTTGCATCCAAGCTCTATATCAATAAACCTCACCACTTATATTTTTTAACAAGTGGTGATTTTTTATTAAATATTTCCATAAAAATTAAAGAAAAAGTATTTATTTTTTTGATTTACTGCCTTAATTTTTTAACTTGAGATGTCCTCGATTATAGAAGGAATATGCAAAAAAAGTTAAAATATTTTAGGAGACGGGCAATTATATCTGGCGATATAATTCATCCTTTCTCGCAAATAAAAAATTGCAATCATTTTCTGCTTGCTCAAAAGGAGTAAATTATGAAATTAAAAGAATGGCTTGATATTTGGCTTAACAAATATACAAAGTTTGCGGAGAAACTCCGCACTTATGATAGGTATAGATATATCATTGAAAAGCACATTAATCCTAAACTTGGAGAGTTTGACTTAGATGACTTGTCAGCAGTGACGCTTCAAGATTATGTTTTGTCAGAACTTGAAAGCGGAAATCTTATTTCTTCAAAAGGGCTTGCAAACAATTCGGTGATTGGAATTATAAATGTTTGAAAAGTGCTTTGAAAATGGCAAAATCACTTGAAATATGTAGGGTGGACAACTCGGACAAAATTAAATTGCCGATGGCGACCGAAAAACCTGTGACTGCATTTGAAAAGCGAGAACAAGAGAACATTGAAAAGTATTGTTTGTCATCAAATAAAACAAACTATTTAGGAATAGTTGTTTGTATTTATACTGGCATAAGGCTTGGCGAACTTTTAGCACTAACTTGGAATGACATAGATTTCAAGAGTGGGATTATGACAATATCAAAAACGGCATATAGAATCAAACAGAATGGGAAACCGCAAGTTGTTATTGGCAAACCTAAGACTAAAAATTCAAGCAGGCTTATTCCACTTCCTAAACAGCTCCTAGTGATTTTGAAAAGGGCAAAGAGAATTTCAAAATCGGATTTTGTTTTATCCACAAGAACGGGTGGAATTGTTGGAACTCGGGCTTATCAAAAGACCTATGAGAGAATTTTAAAGAAACTTGATATTCCTTATAAAAACTTTCACTCGCTTCGTCACACTTTTGCAACTAGAGCGATTGAAATGGGCATGGATGTTAAAACTCTGTCAGAAATTCTTGGACATAAAAATCCTGTTATCACACTTCAAAGATACACACATTCGATGCTTTCATATAAAACAGAGATGATGAACAAAATGGGCAAAATGTTAAACGCAATATAATTTAAACCCCAACATAAAACATTGTGTTATTAAAAACACATAGATATGGAGAAGTAAAAAGTGGCATATAAGTATTGATTTTAAAAAATCTTATGATAAAATCTAATTAGAAGGTTGGAGAAACAAATTTTTCTTCAACCTTTTGCAGTTTTACAAGAAAAAACTTAGCAAAAAAGAAAGCAAAATAAATAGGGAGGTGTTATAATGGGTTCAGGGGGAGTTCCCAATAGAACAATAGAACGAGTAGATGGCAGACGTGGTGACTTGCCAACAAGTGGAGCGAAACCAAATTCAAGATATGATTTGTATGTGAACGGAGAAAAAGTGCAAAGCAGATGGTTTGATTCAAATGGAAGAGTTACAAGAAATAGAGATTATAACCATCAAAATGCACACAATAATCATGAGTTTCCACATGATCATAATTGGAGTTGGGAGAAAGGATATCCAGAGAGAAATCCTGAGAATTTAGATCCAAATTATAATCTTTATTTTTAAAAGGAGAAGAAATGACAAAACAGTTAAGTGATTATGAAATAGAAAAACAAAAGAAAAAGCAAGAACTTGTTAGAAATGAATTTTTATACCAAAATAAATCAGCTAGGAAATATGAATTTCCTATAATTAAAAAGCAAAATATTAATATTGACAAAATTGAATTTTTAAGTTATGTAAATGCTAAAAAAAATGATGATGACAATAGAAATAAAACAATTCATTTCTTTACTTATGATTGGAAATTTGAGAAAGTTTACGAAAATGCGGAAGAAGAATTAGAAAAATTGAGTCAATATTTTTGTTTGCTTAGCCCAGACTTTAGCATATTTACAAATATGCCACTTGCTCTTCAAATTGAAAGTGTTTTTAAAAATAGATGGTGTGGTGCTTACTGGCAGTCAAAAGGACTAAAAGTTATTCCAACAGTATCTTGGGGAGATGAAAGAAGTTTTGATTTTTGTTTTGATGGAATTGAAGAAGGTTCAATTGTTGCTGTATGCACTTATTATAGAGAAAATTGCGAAGAAGAGTTTATTCTAGGTTATAATGAAATGCTAAAACGAATCAAACCAAGTATGGTTTTATGCTATGATGAGCCTTTTAAATCAATGAAAGGGAATATAAAAGAATTTTTGCCAACAACTTATGAATGGACAAAAGATTTAAATTGGAAAGATTTGGTTCAATTTAAATGGGAAAAATTAAACAGAAATGTTTCGGGATTAAATGAAAATAACTTTAAGTATTTCAAGTATGATGATCCTTATGTAAAAGACCAATTGGTTAAATGTTCAATATGTGGTCATGTTGCAATGCAAGATCAATATGGTAATGGCGAATGTAAAAATTGCGGTTGGAAATTTAGTAAAAATGAGGAAGAATTAGAAAAGAAAGTAGGGATAAGTTATCCTATGCTTGTTACTCCAACAACTGCAAGAAAACAATATAAAAAAGGATTGCCATTTAAAGCAACATTTGATGAATTTGTTAATGGTTTATATTTTTATAGTGAAATGCTTTTTGAATATAATAATGAAGTGTATGAAGTGTTTTTAAGAGCCAATAAAAATTCTAAAAGTAATGAAGATTGTGATATTGTATTTTGTTCTAAAGATTTTCAGCAAGAATATAAAACAAGAGAAGAATTTGAGAATAATGCAAACATAAACGGCAAACTATTAAAAGAAATATGGAATGAAGTATCATTTGCTGGTTTTATGTTTTGTGAATAAATGAATTGACACCTACTGACACCTACGGGAGCGGTTTTAGGCAGTTTTTAAGAGATTTAGACCGAAAGTTGAAATTTTCAATTTTCGGTCTTTTTTTATGCAAAAAGTTGACACCTACGACACCTAAAAAATACACCTATTGTATTTTTGGAAAAGGATAGTGCTCTCTAAAATTAAAAATAAAAAATCGCTAAATTCCTTTATTTATAAGCAGAGCTTGCGTAAACTAAAGGGATTTAGCGATTTTCTAATTTGGAGCTTATGATGGGACTCGAACCCATGACCTCAGCCTTACCAACATACCTTTGCTCAAACCTATCTTTTGCTCTACATTGCAAAAAACCTATATAAATACTAGCAAAATCGCTAGTGTTTTTTCTTTTTCTGTCAATTCTAAAATTTATTGACACCTACCGACGCCTATACCCAATATTTATGAAAAACATTGCCTATTTTAGACTTTCTATGACTATCTAAAACTCAATAGACTATAAATTCAAGTTTGTATGTTTGAGTTGGGAGTGATTAAAAACAATATACAAGAAAGTATATAAGAAAATATACAAGATGATTGACTTTTAATATGAAGATAGGTTATAATCATATTATCAAAAAAATGGAGATATTCTTTATGGACGAAAAATATATTCCACCTTATGAAATAACTGATGAGATGTTGGAGTTAGTTTCTGAGATTATGGAGAATTTGGGAAAACTTTCTGGGGTTAATGAACTTGAGAAATTGCCAAGGCTTCGCAGGGTGAATAGAATTAAATCTATTCATTCTTCTCTTGCGATTGAAAATAACACTCTTTCAATTGACCAGGTGACAGATGTTATTGATGGGAAACGAGTGCTTGGACCAAAGGAAGATATAGTTGCAGTTCAAAATGCAAACTTGGCTTATAAGGAATTTGAAAATATAAATCCTTATAGCATTGAAGATTTATTGAGAATTCACGGAATAATGATGAATGGACTTGTAAACGAAGCGGGGAAAATAAGGACAGGACAAGTTGGAGTTTATAACGAGCATGGAAAAGTTGTTCATCTTGCTCCACCAGCGGAGTTTGTTCCAGAGCAGCTAAGGCAACTTTTTGACTGGATAAAGACTAGCCCGGCAAATATGCTTATTAAGTCTAGTGTTTTTCATTATGAATTTGAGTTCATCCATCCATTTCGTGATGGGAATGGAAGAATGGGAAGACTTTGGCAAACTGCGTTTCTTGCAAGTTGGAAGCCAATCTTTGCTTGGATACCTATTGAAAGTATTATTAAAGATAACCAAAAAGATTATTACAATGCAATAACATTGTCAACAAGTCAGGCGAAATCAAATATTTTTATTGTGTTTATGTTGGATGTGATAAATAAGGCGATTAAAGATATAATAACAGACACAAGAAATCACTATAACCATATAAACAACCAAATTACAGAACTTATGAAAGTTATTGAAAGTTATCCGCAATCTGCAACCGAACTTATGCAAAAACTAAACCTAAAATCTCGCGTTGGTTTTAGAAAAAATTACTTGCAACCAGCCTTAGACGCTGGACTAATCGGCATGACCGAACCCGA